>NZ_JBIAJQ010000004.1:0-842185 GCF_042872045.1 Streptomyces sp. NPDC005496 | reverse complement strand
CCGGCTCCGGTGACCGCGGCCGCAAGGCACGTCGGCTGCGCGGGGCCCACCGGTCCGGGGCGGGGGCGCAGGAGAGGCCCCCCCCCCCCGCCGGGGCCCCCCCCCCCCCCCGGCACCCCCCCCCCCCCCCCCCCCCCCCCCCCCCCCGGCGCCCCCCCCCCCCCCCCCCCCCCCCCCCCCCCCCCCCCCCCCCCCCCCCCCCCGCCGCCGCCCCCCCCCCCCCCCCCCCCCCCCCCCCCCCCCCCCCCCCCCCCCCGGGTCCGTCCGTGCGCACCGAGGGATCAGCCGCACACCGTCGGTTCGAGGCCCCCGGTAGCGGCCCGCCCCGGGGCGGCCGGACCGGAGCCCGGCGCGCACCAGGGACCCGGCGTGCACCGGGCCCCGGTGGCGATCAGCTTCCGGACCTCACACCGGCTGGCCGAACAGTTCGCGCAGGACGTCCTCCATGGTCACGAGCCCCGAGAGACGGCCGTCCTCGCCGAGGACCGCCGCCAGGTGCGTACGGCTTCGGCGCATGGCCGTCAGGACGTCGTCCAGCGGGGTGTTCTCCCGGACCCGGGCGATCGGGCGCATGTCCCGCACCGAGAACGGCAGGTCGCGAGGCATCGCGTCCAGCGCGTCCTTGACGTGCAGGTACGCGACGATCCGGCGACCGTCGTCCACCACGGGGAAGCGGGAGAACCCGCTCTCGGCCGACAGCCGCTCCAGCTGCTCGGGCGTGACCCCCACACTCGCGTAGACCACGCTCTCCAGCGGCAGTACGACGTCGCGCACCGGCCGCCGGCCGAGCTCCAGGGCGTCGTGCAGCCGCTCCCGGGCGCGGTCGTCGATGAGGCCGGCCTCGCCGGAGTCCGCGACCAGGCGGGCCAGCTCGTCGTCCGAGAACGTGGCCGTGACCTCGTCCTTGACCTCCACCCGGAGCAGCTTCAGCAGCCCGTTCGCGAAGGCGTTCACCGAGAAGATGACCGGGCGCAGTCCACGGGCCAGCGCGACCAGCGGCGGGCCCAGCAGCAGCGCGGTCCGCACCGGTTCGGCTAGCGCGACGTTCTTCGGGACCATCTCGCCGAGCAGCATGTGCAGATACGTCGCCAGGGTCAGCGCGATGACGAACGAGACCGCGTGGCCCGCGCCCTCGGAGACGCCCACCGCGTGGAACACGGGCTCCAGCAGGTGCGCGATGGCGGGCTCGGCGACCACGCCGAGCACCAGTGTGCACAGGGTGATGCCCAGCTGCGCCGCCGCCAGCAGCGCGGACACGTGCTCCAGACCCCACAGCACGCTGCGGGCACGGCGGTCGCCCTCCTCGGCGTGCGGCTCGATCTGGCTGCGGCGCACGGAGATCAGGGCGAACTCGCCGCCCACGAAGAAGGCGTTCACGACGAGCGTGGCCAGGCCGATGAGCAGTTGGACGGCGGTCATCGTGCCTCCTCCTTGTGTCCGGCGCCCTGCCCGCTGCCGGGCGCGTGCAGCAGCACCCGGGCGGCGCGGCGGCCCCCGGCGTCCGTCACCTCGAGCAGCCAGCCGGCCACCTCGACGGTGTCGCCGACGGCCGGGATGCGCCCGATCTCGGCGGCGACGAGGCCGGCCAGCGTCTCGTACGGGCCGTCCGGCACCCGCAGGCCGACGCGTTCGAGCTGGTCGGTGCGGGCCGATCCGTCGGCCGAGTAGAGCGTGCGGCCCTCGCCGTCCTCGCCGGCCGGGGCCAGGTCGGGCGTCTCGTGCGGGTCGTGCTCGTCCCGCACCTCCCCGACGACCTCCTCGACGATGTCCTCCAGCGTCGCGACGCCGGCGGTGCCGCCGTACTCGTCGATGACGACGGCCATCGTGCGCTTGCCGGCCAGCCGGTCCAGGAGCCGGTCGACGGTCAGGGACTCCGGCACGAAGAGCGGCTCGCGCGTGATCTGGGCGATCGACGTGCGGGCCCGCAGCCCCGCGGGCACCGTCAGCACGTCCTTGATGTGCACGACACCGACCACCGAGTCGAGGTTCCCGCGGTAGACCGGGAACCGGGACAGGCCGGTGGCCCGCGTCGCGTTCGCCACGTCCTCGCAGGTCGCCTGGACGTCCAGGGCGATGACCTGCACGCGCGGCGTCATCACGTTCTCGGCGGTGAGATCGGCGAGGTTCAGGGTGCGGACGAAGAGCTCGGCGGTGTCCGGTTCGAGCGCGCCCGCCTTGGCCGAGTGGCGGGCCAGCGCGACGAGTTCCTTGGGGCCGCGCGCGGACGCCAGTTCCTCGGCCGGCTCGATGCCGAAACGGCGCACCAGGCGGTTCGCGGTGTTGTTCAGGTGGGTGATGAACGGGCGGAACGCGGCACTGAACCAGCGCTGCGGGCTCGCCACCCGTTTGGCGACGGCGAGCGGCGAGGAGATCGCCCAGTTCTTGGGCACCAGCTCGCCGACGACCATCAGGAAGACCGTCGACAGGGCCGTTCCCAGCACCAGCGCGATCGAGTGCGAGGCGCCGCTCGGCACGCCCATGGCCTCCAGCGGGCCGGCGATCAGCTTGGCGATGGACGGTTCGGCGAGCATGCCGACGACCAGGTTGGTCACCGTGATGCCGAGCTGCGCGCCGGACAGCTGGAACGTCAGGTTGCGTGCGGCCTTGAGGGCACCGGAGGCGCCCCGCTCACCGCGCTCGACGGCGCGTTCCAGCTCGCCGCGCTCGACCGTGGTCAGAGAGAACTCCGCCGCGACGAAGGCGCCACAGGCCACGGAGAGCAGGATCGCCACCAGGAGAAGGAGCACTTCGGTCATCGGGTCACCTCCGTCCCATGATCGGCCAGGGGCGGGGGGATCGCGCGATGTCGGAGACCGGGGGGACGGCAGTGCCGCGTACCGGGAGGTTCGCCCATGGGCGGACGCTCACACCTTTCCATGCGGGAGAACGGCTGATGGGTCAATGGTAAAGGATGGGCAAAGTGGATCAGTCCGTGAGGGGCTTGACCCACCTGCGCCAGTGTTCCTCGGGCGTGTACCCCGCAGCGCGCCAGGCATGATGCGCGGTCTCGTTCCGCTTCAGCACCATCGCGTCCCCGCGGCGCCCGCCGAGCCGTACGAACCGCTCCTCGGCCGCCGCCAGGAGCGCCGAGCCGATGCCCAGCCGCCGTCGCCGGGGGTGCACCGCCAGTCGGTACAGATGGCAGCGCCAGCCGTCGAAGCCCGCGATCACCGTGCCGACCAGTTCCCCGTCGCGTTCCGCGAGGATCAGCGCCTCGGGATCGCGGAGGAGCAGCCGCTCCACGCCGTCCCGGTCGTCACTGATGCTCGCGCCCTCGGCCGCCGTCTTCCAGAAGGCGAGCACGCTGTCCAGGTCCTCGGCCGTGGCGGCCCGTATCCGCAGATCGGTCATGCCGCGATCCCACCACGGGCCTCCGCGCGCGACACGGGAATTCCGCGATCCGGACGGCCCGCGCACGTGTCCGGGACTCCCGCCGGGGAGGTACGCCACCTGGCAGGTGTCCGGGTTCACGAATCCGGGCAGCACCGCCGGGACCGGGTCCGTGGTCCGCGCCCGTGCGACGGGTCCCACGACCTCAGGGCGGACGCGGCGCCGGCCTTCGAACCCGGGCAGGCGCCTTACGCGCGGTGCGGCGCCAGCCCGGGCCGGGGCGCGGCCCCTGTCACTCGTGTGCGATGGCCGCGAGCACGTTCATCCGTGAGGCCCGCAGCGCCGGGAGCAGCGCCGCGACGATGCCCACGACCGCCGAACCGACCACCACCGCCACGATGGTGCTCCAGGGGATCGCCAGCGCCGTCATGCCCTGAAGGGCGAGCACCTGCTGCACGCACAGCCCCCAGACCAGCCCGAGCGCCAGGCCGAGGACCGCACCGAAGACGGCGATCACCACCGACTCCAGGCGGATCATCCGGCGCAGCTGACGCCGGGCCAGCCCGATCGCGCGCAGCAGTCCGATCTCGCGGGTGCGCTCCACCACCGACAGGGCGAGGGTGTTGACCACTCCGAGCACGGCGATGACGATCGCGAGCCCGAGCAGCGCGTACACGAGGTAGAGCAGCACCGCGATCTGGTCGTGGATGAGCTTCTTGTAGTCGGCCAGATCGCGCACCTGCACCTGCGGATACGGATCGAGCGTCCGCTCCAGGCCCGCGCGCAGCCCGTCCGCGTCGGTGCCGGCCCGCGCGTTCACGTACAGCGCGGAGTCCTGCCCGTCGGGCACGTACTTCTCTATGGTCCCGAAGCCGAAGTACAGGCCGCCCTGCACGCCGAAGCCCTCGGCGGACTCCTGCGCGGTGAGGGCGGCCACCTCCAGCTCGGTCGTGCGCCCGCCCGGGAACTCGACGGGGACCGTGCCGCCGACGCGGACGCCGTGGTCCTCGGCGAACTCGGCGTCCATGCCGATGTGGCCGTCCGCGAGTGCCGCAGCCGTGTCGCCCCGGGCGTAGGTGATGTGGGCGACCTCGTCCAGCCGCGGCTCGTAGGCGGCGGCGGTGGTCTCGACGCGCTTGCCGTCCGGGAGCCGGACCGCCACGGGGGTGAACCGCTGCCGTACGACGAGCCCGGCGCCGTCGGTGGCGCGGACCTTGTCGGTGATCTCCTGGGGGAACGGCAGGAAGTTGCTGTTCTGCACCACGAAGTCGGCGCCCAGGGTCTTGTCGATCTGCTGGTCGAAGGACTTGCTCATGGACGCGCTCGCCACCGACATCCCGCCGACGAGGGCGAGGCCCACCATCAGGGCCGCGGCGGTGGCACCGGTGCGCCGCGGGTTGCGCAGCGCGTTGCGCTGGCTCATCCGGCCGACGGAGCCGAACAGGGCCGGGAAGGCGCCGCCCAGCACCCGGATCACGGGCCGCACCAGCAGCGGGCCGGCGATCACGGTGGCGACGAGGGTGAGGACCACCCCGAGCCCCAGCAGGGACGCGGCCGACGAGGTGTCGGTCGCCGTCACGCAGCCCACGAGGGCGGCGGCACCGGCCACGCCGACGACCCCGCCCACGATCGCGCGCGTCCGCAACGGCCGTCCCACTCCGGCGATCTCCGCGTCGGCGAGGGCCGCCATCGGGGAGACGTGCGCCGCGCGGCGGGCCGGGAGGTACGCCGCCAGGAAGGTGACGCCGACTCCGACGACGTACGCGGAGACGGGGGTCGCCCAGCCGATCACCATCTCGGTGGACTTCAGGTTCATCCCGAACACGCCCATGAGCTCGATCAGTCCGGCCGCCAGGCCGATGCCCGCGGCGAGACCGAGCGTCGAGCCGACCAGGCCGAGCAGCGTCGCCTCCGTCAGCACGGAGCGGCGCACCTGCCGCCGGTCGGCTCCCAGTGCCCGCAACAGGCCCAGTTCGCGGGTGCGTTGAGCGATGAGCATCGAGAAGGTGTTGACGATGAGGAAGACGCCGACCAGGACCGCGATCCCGGCGAAGCCCAGCATCACGTACTTGATCACGTCGAGGAAGCCGCCGAGTTCCTCGGCCGCCGACTCCGCCTCCTCGCCGGCCGTCTGCAACTCGTATTTGTCCGTGCCCAGTTCGGCGGCGATGCGCCGCTTGAGCGCGTCGTCGCTGACCCCCGGCTCGGCGGTCACGGCGATACTGGTGACCACTCCGGCGCGGCCGAGCAGCTTGGACCGGGCGGTCGGCGCGTCGAGATAGACGAGCGCGGCACCGGGGTTGGTGGTCGTGAAGGTGGCGATCCCGACCACCCGCACCTTGAAGGACCCGGGCCGGGCGAGCACCGTGAGCGTGTCGCCGATCCTCACGTGCTTGTTCTTCGCCGTGTCCGCGTCGAGGAGCGCCTGCCCCGCTCCCTCCGGCGCGTGCCCGGAGGTCAGTTTCACCGGGCTGCGGTCGGTGACGAACCAGTCGGTGGCGATGGTCGGCGCGCCCGTGGTGGGCCCGACCGACTCGTTCTCGCTGTCGACGACGGTGATGTTCTCGACCGACACGTCACCGTGCGTGGTCGCCACCCCGTCGATCCCGGCCACCCGGTCGGCGAGCGAGGCCGGCACGGTGGCGGTCGCCCCGGACGGGATCTGCGATGTCAGGTCGTCCCGGGGTGACACGGTCACGTCGGCGGACGTCGAGGCGAAGAGCCGGTCGAAGGTGCGGGTGACGGTGTCCGAGAAGATCAGGCTGCCCGCGACGAACGCGACGGACAGGATGACGGCCAGCGCCGAGAGCAGCAGCCGTCCCTTGTGCGCGAGGAAGCTCCGCAGTGTCGCCTTGAGCACGACCGCCTCAGTCCTTGTCGAGGGTGACGTCGCCGGAACCGCCGTCGGAGCGCCGGTCTCCGGGGGCGGACGGGTCGTCCGGATCCCGCTGCGCCACCACCGGCGGGGCACCGGCGGCGGCCGGATCGGTGAACGCGGAGCGGGCGGAGTCGAAGCGCTTCATGCGCTCCAGCACCGCCTCGGCGGTCGGCCGCGCCATCTCGTCCACGATCCGCCCGTCCTCCAGGAACAGCACCAGGTCGGAGTGGGCGGCGGCGCCCGGGTCGTGCGTGACCATCACGACGGTCTGCCCCAGCTCGTCCACCGCCTCGCGCAGGAAGCCGAGCACCTCCAGCCCGGCGCGCGAGTCGAGGTTGCCGGTCGGCTCGTCCGCGAAGATCAGATCGGGGCGGGAGGCGAGGGCGCGGGCGCAGGCCACGCGTTGCTGCTGGCCGCCGGACAGCTGGGCGGGCCGGTGCTTGAGACGGTCGCGCAGCCCGAGCGTGTCGATGACCCGGTCCAGCCACTGCTGATCGGGCTTCTGGCCGGCGATGTCCATGGGCAGCGTGATGTTCTCGGCGGCGTTCAGGGTCGGGATCAGGTTGAACGACTGGAACATGAAGCCGATGCGGTCCCGCCGCAGCCGGGTCAGCTCGCGCTCCTTGAGCCCGGTGATCTCGGTGTCGCCGAGCCACACCTGCCCGGCCGAGACGGTGTCGAGCCCCGCCAGGCAGTGCATGAGCGTGGACTTGCCGGAGCCGGAGGGGCCCATGACGGCGGTGAACCGGCCGCGCGCGATCGCCACGTCCACCGAGTCGAGGGCGAGCACGGTCGTCTCGCCGGAGCCGTAGGCCTTGGTCAGACCGCGGGCGCCGGCCGCGATCCCGTCGGCCTCCGCCCGTCCTGGCGCGTGCTCCGCTGCGGGTGTGGACAAGGCCGCCTCCCAGACGTCCGACGTGCCGGTTCCATGTCGGGCAGAGCGTAGTGTGACCGGGGGCACACCCGGTATCCCCCCGAGGTGCCGGTCGTTCTCCGCCCCAGGTCGGGCCCCCGACACCGATGTAAGGGGCACTTTCCACCCCTGGGAGGACCTCAGGGGCCCTTGCCGCTGCTAGCACTTCGGCGCTAGCTTCGAGGTATGGCGAAGACCCAGCTGAACGTGCGGGTGGACGAGGGCACCGCCCGTGCCGCCCGCGAGCGTGCCCTGGAGCGCGGCATGAGCGTCAACCGCTACATCGAAGAGCTGGTCAGACAGGACACCGGCGAGGCCGGCCACACCTTCGTGGACGCCGCCGCCGACTTCATGAAGCAGTACGAGACCGTCTTCGCCGAGGAGTTCGGCGCGGAGCGTGAGGGCAAGCGCGAAGGTCGTCGTTGATCCGTTGAGCCATCTCAGAATCGATCTCGCCTGGCTCCTCATGATCGCCGAACAGAAGACGCCAGGAGATCCCCAGGTCACCGACTGGGGCGCACTCGTCGCCGCCGTCAGCAGGCACGAGGCGGAGATATTCGGCACCCCCGTCTACGACACTCCGCACGACCGAGCCGCGGCCCTGCTGCAACTCCTTCTGCACGTACCGGCGTTGGAGCGGTCCAACGCGCTGTTCGCGTCGGCCGTCGCGTACGCCTACCTCGTCGCCGGCGGCGTCAAGGTCGTCATCTCGCCCGAACAGGTCCGCGATCTCGCCCGGTTGGTGAAGAGCGGCGAGGCCACGGTCCAGGAGATCGCCCACGAACTGCGCCAGTGGAGCCTGTGAGCTGTCCCGTGCGCCCCGTCCGGACCGCCGGGCGCCGCCCGGCACGCACGAGAAGCCAGGCAGCCGCAGGCCGTTCCCCTGTATCGGGACCACTTCCCACGGCCCGGCCGCGAAGCCCGGGTCACGGGGCGCTGCGAACGGGGCCCGGTCCCGGGACGACCGGCGGCCGCCTCGGGACCCGGACGGACTCGCGGCTACGGAGCCTCGGCGGCCGTGAAAGCGTCCGCGTCCCACGTCCCGTGCAACCGGGGGGCCAGCCAACTCGGCGCCGCCGTGCGGAAGTCGGCGGGGGCCAGCGAACCCGCCCCGGCCGCGAGCGCCCCGAGCAGCGGCGCCCCGGACACCACGGGCAGGTCCGCGAGGTTGCAACGGCACGCCAGATCCGGGGAGTCGGGCCAGCTGCCGATCACCACGCCCGCGAGGTCGAGCCCGCGCTCGCGCAGGGCGAGGGCGGTGAGCTCGGTCGTGTTCAGGGTGCCGAGACCGGCCGAGGCGACGACCAGCACCGGCGCGTCCAGGAGCCGCGCCGCGTCCGCCAGCGTGCCGCCCGCCTCGTCGAAGCGGACGAGCAGACCGCCCGCGCCCTCGACCAGGACGAGGTCGTGCTCGGTGGCCAGCTTGGCCGCGGCCTCCGCCACCTGAGCGGGCCGTACCGGCGAAAGGCCGGCCCGGCGGGCGGCCGTGCCGGGTGCCAACGGCTCGGGGAACCGGGCGAGTTCGAGCGTCGTGACGCCGCCAGCGAGGCGCGCCGCCTCGTCGGCGTCGCCGCGCTCGTCCGGACCCACGCCCGTCTGGGCGGGCTTGAGCACCGCCACCGACCGGCCCGCCGCGACCGCCGCGGCGGCGACGGCGGCGGTCGTGACGGTCTTGCCGACCTCCGTGCCCGTCCCCGTGATCACCAGTACCGCTGTGTCCCGCATGTCATCCCTCCCGTGCCGCCGCGCACACCGCGCGGGCGATACGTTTCACGTCCGCGTCGCCGGTGACGTACGGCGGCATCGTGTAGACGAGGTCGCGGAACGGCCGCAGCCACACGCCCTCGCGCACGGCGGCCCGCGTCGCCGCCGCCATGTCGACGTCGTGGTCCAGCTGCACCACGCCGATCGCGCCGAGCACCCGCACGTCCCGCACCCCCGGCAGCTCCGCCGCCGGCGCGAGCCCGTCGCGCAGGCCGGTCTCGATGCGCTTGACCTCGGTCTGCCAGTCCTGCCCGAGCAGCAGGTCGATGGAGGCGCACGCCACGGCCGCCGCCAGCGGGTTGCCCATGAACGTGGGCCCGTGGGCCAGCACCGGGACCTCGCCGCGCGAGATGCCGTCGGCGACGCGCGCCGTGCACAGTGTCGCCGCCATCGTCACGTACCCGCCGGTCAGCGCCTTGCCGACGCACATCACATCCGGCGTCACCCCGGCCTGCTCGGCCGCGAACAGCGTGCCCGTGCGGCCGAACGCGGTCGCGATCTCGTCGAAGACCAGCAGCACGTCGTGGGCGTCGCACGCCTCGCGCAGCACCCGCAGATACTCGGGGGAGTGGAAGCGCATCCCGCCCGCGCCCTGCACCACCGGTTCCACGATCACCGCGGCCAGCTCGTCCGCGTGCCGCCCGATCAGCTCACGCAGGTGCTCGGCGTACGACTCCTCGTACGCGGCCGGGGGCGCGTCGGCGAAGACCTGGCGCTGGAGGACGCCCTGCCACAGCTCGTGCATCCCGCCCTCGGGATCGCACACGGACATCGGCTGCCACGTGTCGCCGTGGTATCCGCCGCGCCAGGTCAGCAGCCGCTGCTTGCCGGGACGGCCCAGCGAACGCCAGTGCTGGAGGCACATCTTGACGGCGACCTCGACCGAGACCGAACCGGAGTCGGCGAGGAAGACGTGCTCCAGGCCCTCCGGAGA
Organism: Streptomyces sp. NPDC005496; assembly: GCF_042872045.1. NCBI lineage: Bacteria > Bacillati > Actinomycetota > Actinomycetes > Kitasatosporales > Streptomycetaceae > Streptomyces > Streptomyces sp. NPDC005496. Next base: position 832,366 of record NZ_JBIAJQ010000004.1, on the reverse strand, counting down.
CATGTCGACAAGACGCTTCGCCAGCCGCACGGCGGGCTCGTGGGTGAGCCCGCCGAACATGACATGGCTCATCCGGTCCAGCTGGCCGCGCACCGCGTCGTTCAGGACCGGGTGGTTGTAGCCGTGGATCGCCGACCACCAGGACGACATCCCGTCGATCAGCTCGCCCGAACCGTCGGCCATCCGCAGCCGCACGCCGCTCGCCGACTCCACGACGAGCGGCGTCTGACGGCCCGGCATCGGACCGTAGGGGTGCCAGACGTGCCGCCGGTCCAGGTCGAGCAGTTCCGGCACGGACAGCTCAGGCATTGGGCGCGAGGTCCGTTCCGGCACCCCGTCGGCGGACCGCGACGAGGTCGGTCCGCGCCTCGCTCGCCTGCGGCGCGGCGGCCGACCCGCAGACACCGCCGCCACCGCCGCCCTCGTGCGACCCGCAGCCCGCCTCGGCGTGCGACCCGCAGCCCGCGCCCTCGTGCGAGCCGCAGCCCGCGCTCTCCCGGGAACCGCACCCGCCGACCGGCGCGCGGTGCTCGGGCAGCGTGACCTCGCCCGCACCCTCCACCTCGAAGCCGGCGTCCGCGATCATCTCCAGGTCGGCCTTGCCTGCCTGGCCCTCGCTGGTGAGGTAGTCGCCGAGGAAGATCGAGTTGGCCAGGTGCAGCGCGAGCGGCTGCATCGTGCGCAGGTGGACCTCGCGCCCGCCGGCGATCCGGACCTCGACGTCGGGGCAGACGAAGCGGACCATCGCCAGGATGCGCAGGCAGCGCTGCGGGCTCAGGTTCCACTCCTTGGCGAGCGGGGTGCCCTCGAACGGGATCAGGAAGTTCACCGGAACGGAGTCCGGGTCCAGCTCACGCAGCGCGTAGACGACGTCGACCAGGTCCTCGTCGCTCTCGCCCATGCCCGCGATCAGGCCGGAGCACGCGGACAGTCCCGCCGCGTGCGCCTTCTGCACCGTGTCCACGCGGTCGGCGTACGTGTGCGTGGTCGTGATATCCCCGTACGTCCCCTCGGACGTGTTCAGGTTGTGGTTGTAGGCGTCCGCGCCCGCCTCGCGCAGCCGCTCGGCCTGCCCGTCGGAGAGCAGCCCCAGGCAGGCGCACACCTCGACGCTCTCGTTCTGGTCCTTGATCGCCTTGATGGTGTCGGAGACCCGGTCCACGTCACGGTCCGTCGGACCGCGCCCGCTCGCCACCAGGCACACGCGCTTGGCGCCGCCCGCCAGGCCCGCCGCCGCGGCCTGCGAGGCCTCGTCGGGCTTGAGCCAGGTGTACTTCAGGATCTCGGCCTTCGAACCGAGCCGCTGCGAGCAGTAGGAGCAGTCCTCGGGACACAGACCGGACTTGAGGTTGACCAGATAGTTGAGTTTCACCCGTCGGCCGAACCAGTGACGGCGCACCTTGCCCGCCGCCGCCACCACGTCGAGCAGCTCGTCGTCGGACGTGGCCAGCACGGCCAGAGCTTCGTCCCGGGTCGGCAGCTCGCGCCGAAGCCCCTTGTCCACCAGCGTGTTCAGCAGGTCCATGAGGTCCGATCCTTGCCTATGCGACCGCCCGGGGCCAAGGAGAGTTTGCACAACAGAGACCGTTCGAGGTGTGGGTATTGCCACATCCTGGGCGGCGGGCCGGGCGGCTAGGGTCTGTGCACTGTCCACAAAACGACCTCATCAGGGCCCGGAGGCGCCAGCATGGCCGCATCGCCGTTCGCGTGGATCGACGAGCAGGCGGAGCACCGCCGCCGGGCGGGTCTCGTCCGCACCCTGCGCCCGCGCCCCGCCGACTCCCCGCTCCTCGACCTCGCGAGCAACGACTACCTGGGCCTCGCCCGCCATCCGGAGATCACGGAGGCGGCGGCCGAGGCCGCGCGGCGCTGGGGCGGCGGCGCCACCGGCTCCCGGCTGGTCACCGGCACGACGGAGCTGCACGGCGAACTGGAGCGGGAGCTGGCCGACTTCTGCGGCTTCGAGTCCGCGCTCGTCTTCTCCTCGGGGTACGCCGCCAACCTCGCGGCCGTCACGGCGCTCGCGCCGCACGGCTCGCTGATCGTCTCCGACGCGGGCAACCACGCCTCGCTGATCGACGGCTGCCGGCTGGCCCGCGGCACGACACAGGTCGTCGCGCACGGCGATCCGGACGCGGTCCGCAAGGCGCTCGGCACCCACGAGGGGCCGGCCGTCGTCGTGTCGGACACCGTCTTCTCGGTGGACGGGGACGCGGCACCGCTGGCCGGACTCGCCGCCGCCTGCCGGGAGTACGGGGCCGGTCTCGTCGTCGACGACGCGCACGGCCTCGGCGTGCTCGGCGAGGGCGGGCGCGGTGCCGCGGAGGCGTCCGGTCTGGCGGGCGCGCCCGACGTCGTCGTCACCGTCACGCTCTCCAAGTCGCTGGGCAGCCAGGGCGGCGCGGTCCTCGGACCGGCCGCGGTGATCGACCATCTGGTCAACGCGGCCCGGACCTTCATCTTCGACACCGGCCTCGCACCGGCCGCGGCGGGCGCGGCGCTGGCGGCGCTGCGGCTGCTGCGCCGTGAACCGGAGCGGGCGGCACGCGCCCGGCGGGTGGCGGGCACCCTGCACACCCGGCTGACGGCCGAGGGCCTGGAGGCGGTCCGGCCGGACGCCGCGGTGGTGTCGGTGCGCGCGCCGTCCCCGGAGCGGGCGGTGGCGTGGGCGGCCGGCTGCCGGGAGGCGGGTCTCGCCGTCGGCTGCTTCCGGCCGCCGTCCGTGCCGGACGGTGTTTCGCGCCTGCGGCTGACCGCCCGCGCGGACCTCGCCGAGGGACAGATCGAGCACGCCGTACGGGTGATCAGCCGGACGCGGTGAACGCCCCGGGGACCAGCCCGGTGCGGCGAGGCGGGTGGTGCGGGCTCAGCCCAGGGCGGCGATGAACCCCTCCCAGGCGGCCGGGGCGAAGAGCAGGGCGGGCCCCGCGGTGTTCTTCGAGTCGCGGACGGCGACCAGCCCGGCCCAGGGGCCCGGTCCCGGTCGCGCGGTCTCCACGCAGTTGTTCATCCCGGTGCTCCGGCTGCTGCGCAGCCAGCGCACGCCGTGCAGGGACGTGCTGGAAGGTACGTACCGAGGCAGTGCGGACATGAAGACTCCTCACGCGCCGTCACGTATCGCGGCGATGTAATCCACGGACTCCTCGGGCGAAAGGGCGTGGATCCGAAGGGTGTTGAAGGCCTCCGTATAGGCCTGGAGGTCTTCTTTCCGTTCGAGATGGAGGCTACTCGTCATGTGGTCAAGAACAACCACATCCAGATCAGAAGTGTTCGGAAATGAGAAGATTACGAAAGGCCCGGTGATTCCGATGTGGGCTCCGGTCGCGAAGGGGAGGACCTGGAGGCGCACGTGAGGAAGGTGCGCCGCCTCCAGCAGCCGTTCCAGTTGGCGTTCCATCACCGCAGGTCCGCCGACCGTCCGCCGCAGCACCGCCTCGTCGAGCACGGCGCTCAGTTCCAGCGGCGCATTCGAACACAGCACGTCCTGACGGGCCAGCCGTACCTCCACGAGCGTGTTCAGCTTTCCGTCCTCCAGCCCCTTCACGGCCGCCCGGGTGACCGCTCGGGCGTACTCGGGTGTCTGCAGCAGGCCCGGTACGACGGACGTCTCCAGCGTGCGCATGGTGCTGGCCTGCGACTCCAGACTGATGAAGTCCCGGTACGCAGGCGGGAGTACACCGCGGTAGGCGTGCCACCAGTGGTCGCGCCCGCCGCCCTCGGAGCCCGCCAGCCCGATCAGCAGCTCCCGCAGCCCGGGGTTCTGCACGCCGTAGGCGTCGAGGAGCCGGCGCACGTCCGGCGGCTTCGCCCCGCTGGTGCCGGTCTCGATCCGGCTCACCTTCGACTGGTGCCACCCGACGAGCCGGGCCGCCTCGCCGCTCGTGAGTCCCGCCCGGGTGCGCAGGGCGCGCAGTTCGGCGCCCAGCTTGCGGCGCCGCACCGCTGGACCGTGTCGCATGGCCGTCTCCTTCCGCCCGGTGAGCGGCGTTCACGGCGACGGTAGAGGATGAGCCCGGGACCCGGCCAAATGGGTTCGCTCGCCGCAGAGTTCACCGCTTCGAGCGACAGATATATGCATATCTTGGTGGATGGCGCCCGTGAGGCGTGCGGTGATGGCAGTCTGGCGCGAAGCACCAGTCCGGGACCGTACTCGAACCATCCGCTCCGTGTCGGACTACGGGTCCCGTGGGAAAGGGACGACGTCGCCATGGCAGATCACCAGGAAGCATCCGTCACTCTGCCGAGCGATCCCGCCTCGGTCTCCGCGGCCCGGAACTACGTCACCGGCGTGCTCGCCGAGTGGGGTCTGCCGGGTGACTCCGACATCGCCGAGACCGTACGCCTGATCGTGTCCGAACTCGCCACCAACGCCGTCCAGCACACGCTCGGGCAGTCCCCGACCTTCACCGTCGACGTCGTGCTCGACCGCGACGAGCAGCTGCGCATCGGCGTCACCGACAGCCACCCGCGCTTCCCGAAGCGGCTGCCCGCGGCCGTCCAGCAGGACAACGGCCGCGGTCTCGTGATCATCCGCTGGCTCACCGCCGAGTGCGGCGGAAAGATGAGCGTGCGGCCCACCCGGGAGGGCGGCAAGACGGTCGCGATCGAGCTCCCTTGGTCCCTCCCGGCCCAGCCGGTCACGGCGGGACAGGAACCTTGACGCGGCACCCGGCCACGCCGTCCCCGCGTACGCGTCGCGCGCCCCGTCCGGAGACGCTCCCCGCCGCCGGGGCCCTCAGGGCCGTCACCGGCGCCCCATCGGCCCGTCCTGCCCCTGTTTGCCCACCGGGGCCCCCTTCGCCCTCAGAGAGCGCCTTACGAGCCTGGGCAGGACGCCCCACAGCGTCACGCAGACGGCCAGCGTCCCCGCCGCCGCGGCGATCCCCGCCCCCCGCCCCAGCGTGACGTCCACGACGAGCAGCACGGAGCCGGTGAAGGCCAGCGTCAGGACGCACAGCCCTGCGGAGGCGAGAGCGGAGGAGACCCGCACGATGGTGGCCTTGGCGTTCTGCTGGAACAGCGACCGGTGCAGGGCGGCCGGCGCGACGAACAGGGCGGCGGCCAGCACGGCGAGCAGCAGCGTGGTGACGTACGTGGCGCGCTGCACCGTGTCGAGCGACGGGAACCGCTGGGTGAACGCCAGGGTCAGCAGGAACGCGAAGAGGATCTGCACGCCCGTCTGGACGACGCGCAGTTCCTGGAGCAGTTCGGCGAAGTTGCGGTCCGCGCGCTCCAGGGACGTCTCGTTCCGCGCGGAGTGAGGGTGTCGGTCGGCCATGGACGGACGTGTATCCGCTTCCGGCCCCGGTCACGCCCTCGGAGGGCGACGGCGACCGCCGCCGCCCTCTACGGGCGGGTCAGCCGACCCGGCCGTACCAGACGCTCTTCGTCCAGATCTTCGTGAGCTTCACGACCTCTCCGGTCTTCGGCGAGTGCCAGATCCGTCCCTTCCCGGCGTAGATGCCGACGTGGTAGACGTTCCGGCCCGAGTGGAAGAACACGAGGTCTCCGGCCTTGCGGTGCGAGGCGGAGACGTGATGGGTCTTGTTGTACTGCGCCGCGGCCGTACGAGGCAGCTTCTTGCCCGCCTTCTTGTACGAGTAGAGCGTGAGCCCGGAGCAGTCGAAGCGGCGCGGCCCCGTCGCGCCGTACTTGTACGGAGCACCCTTCTTGGAGGCCGCGATCTGGAGTGCCTTCGTCGCCGTCGAGGCCGCGGCGGCGTCGGATGCGACGCCGGGGACCACGAGGCTGCCGCCGACGGCGGCGATGGTGAGGGCCGAGGCCGTACCGGCCCGGGTCCACAGCGACGGGACACGATTGAGCGCAGTCATGCGCAACCCTTCGTCAGCCGCCTGTGAAGGATGACCTGTCGGATTCGGGCTGGCGAAGTTGCCCGGCCGCGGTGTGCGGCTTCACCCCAAGGACCACGCGGATTGCTCCGGCGGCCCGTCGTGCTGGGTCCTCCACTCCTGCCGATCCACTTCTGTCGACCGGTCATCCGGGCGGCGGCAGGACTCGGCGTCCGCCCGGACCGCCCCGCCGCTGCGGCGGGGGCTTGTCGTCGGAGGGATCTTCACTCATGGATGTCGGAAAATCCGAACGGAACCGGGGATTTGTGGGGTTACTCACCACTCACCCGTTCGGGTGGACACCCCCCATTTCGAACGGGGGTTGGGGGTGTCGACCATGCGCGCACCTGCGGCGGAACGCCTCATTCCGCCCTTGGTGTACGCGCGTTGCGCAACTCGGGAGGGCTGGAAAAAGGGGGCGCGTCTACGCCGTTGGGGGGTACGCCTTTTGGTGCGTTTGTGTCCCGGGCCGGACACCGCGCGCCGGCGGCGGGGACCGGCCCGGGATGGGGGTGCGTCAGTTGTCCGCCGGGGGCGGCAGGGTGACCCTGGCCGCTCGCCGCTCACCGTCCAGGACCCGCAGGGCCTGGGCCAGGGTCGGCGCGTGGACCTCGCTCTCGCCCCGCTGGTGCATCAGAGTGAGCGCGTCCCGCAGTGCGGCGGCTTTCACGACCAGCGCCTGGGCGGCCCGCAGGCCGCGGTAGGTGTCCCCGGGGCGGGCCGGATTGATCCGGCCCAGCAGGTCGACGACGTCGAGGTAACGGTCGATCAGCTCCGCCTCGGCGCGGGTCAGCGCGGGCAGGGGAGGCAGTTCGGGCGGCAGCATCGGCGCCTCACCTTCCGCCGGTCGCGGGGCGCGAGGACCGGTGGCGCGGCACGACCCGGTCGACCAGCCCGTACGCCACCGCCGCCGGGGCGTCCAGGACCGTGTCCCGCTCGATGTCGGCGGCGATCCGCTCCCGGCTCCGCCCCGTGTGCCGCGCGAGCAGCTCCTCCAGCGTGTCGCGGGTGCGGGCCGTCTCCGCCGCGTGGATGAGCAGATCGCTCGCCCGTCCCCGCACCGGCTCGGCGGCCGACGGCTGGCGGACGAGGACACGCGCGCCCGGCAGCGCGAGCCGCTTGCCCGGGGTGCCCGCGGCGAGGAGCACGGCGGCCGTCGACGCGGCCTGGCCCAGGCAGACGGTCTCCACGTCGCAGGACACCTGCCGCATCGTGTCGTAGATCGCCGTCATGGCGGTGAACGAGCCGCCGGGGGAGTTGATGTAGAGCGAGATGTCCCGGTCCGGCGCCCGGTGTTCGAGGTGCACGAACTGAGCCGTCACGTCGTTCGCCGACGTGTCGTCGATCGGCGTCCCGAGGAACACGATCCGTTCGTCGAGCAGCTTCGCGTAGGGATCCGGTGTCCGGGGGCCCGCGCCGGGGCGTCCGGTGAGGTCGGGCGGGACGTGGCGGGCGGACGGTTCATTCATGGCTCGCGCCTCCTCTGAAAGAACTCCTGTAAAAAATGTACAGGGCGTACAGAAGAGGGCCGAGGTTCCTGGCTGACAGCGAAAAGGGGGAGCCGCGTGCCCGCCGGTCGAGTAAGGGCGGATCGCGCACCCTGAGGGGCCCGGAACCCCGGTCTAAGCTGGGGAACATGGCCTACGAGATTCCGGTGACGCAAGCCAGGGCTGAACTCGCCGATCTGATCAACCGCGTGGTGTACGGCGACGAGCGCGTCGTCGTGACGCGGCACGGGAAGCCGTTGGTCGCCCTCGTCTCGGCCGCCGACCTGGAGCGGCTGGAGAAGCTCCGGGCCACCGAGGACGAGCAGGTGGTCAGCGCGGTCTCCAACGTCCGCGAGATCAATCCCTCGCCTCGCGAGCGGCACCGCTTCGGCATCGCCGCCGAGCACCGCGGCCCCACTCCGTGACGCGCCCTCCGGACGCCCCACCGCACGGGTCGGCCGCGTCCCCCGTACGGGCGGGCCCCGCGCGGTGCGGTGGGCGCTTGCGCCTCGCCGGTACCGGTTCCCGTTCGGCCACCGGTCGCGTAGCTCGCGTATAGCCGGTTTCGGCGTGGTGCTGTGGGCGGTCCGCGTCTGGCCGGGTCATTCCGCCCGCACCGGCTTCTTCTCGGTCGCTGGACGCGTGGCCCCCTTACCGCGGGTTCCGCGCGGTGCGGTGGGCTGGCCGTGTCTCGCCGGTTCTGGCTCCCATTCGGTCGCCGGCCCCGTGCGGTGGCGGGCGCCGTCGAGCCCCGTAGGGCCGGTTCCGGCGTGGTGCTGTGGGCCGTCCGCGTCTGGCCGGGTCGGTCCGCCTGCCGGTGCCGGCTCCCGCCCGGCTGGGTCCCGCCCGGTGCGATGGGCCGTCCACGCTCGTCGGGTCAGCCCGCCGGTGCCGGCTCCTTCTCGGTCGCCGGTCGCGTGGCCCCCTTACCGCGGGTCCCGCGCGGTGCGTTGGGCGGCCGTGTCTCGCCGATCCCGGCTCCCCTTCGGGGGCCGGCCCCGTGCGGTGGCGTGCCGACCCCCGTACGGCCGGTTCCGGCGTGGTGCTGTGGGCCGTCCGCGTCTGGCGGGTCGGTCCCCCCTGCGGTGCCGGCTCGCCCGGCCACCGGTCGCGTGGCCCCAAGTGCAGCCGGTTGCCGCCGGTGCGGTGGGCCGTCCGCGTCTCGCCGGGTCAGCCCGCCGGAACCGGTTCCCTCTCCGTGGCCGGTCGCGTGGCCGTCCGGCGGCGCGTGAGGGACGCCCGGAGCAGCACGGCCCCGAGCCCCAGGGCGGCCCACCAGGTGAGCGTCAGCGCCGGCGTGGTCGCCGCGGCGCCGTCGAAGAACGACACGGAGCGCAGGAGCGACACCGCCGCGCCCGGCGGGAGCCACTGCCCCATCACGCCCACCGGCTCGGGCAGCAGTTCGGGTGCGGAGGCGGCACCCGAGAAGGGGTTGCCGAGCAGCACCACCAGCAGGGCACCCAGACCGATGCCGGGCGGCCCCGCGAGGGCGGCCAGACCGGCGACGGCGGCGCCCACCGCCAGGGTCGCCAGGCCGAAGGCGCCGGCCTCGGCCCACCAGTCGCCGGAGAGCGCCCCGAGCCAGCTGTGGACGAGAGCCGTCGCCACCAGGCCGACCAGGGCGGCGGCACCGACCAGGGACGCCACCGCACGGAACCCGCGCAGGCCGAGCAGCGTCACCACGGCGCCCGCCGCCACACCGGCCAGGGCCAGCGGCAGGACGGCGGCGCCCAGCACGGCGCCGCGCGGGTCGTCGGCGTCGGTGGGCACCACGTCCGTGACCGGGACCGCGGAGCCCTTCGGTGCCCGCTCCGCCATCGCCTGCTGGAGGAGCTGGGCGACGAGCGGACTCGCGGCGGACGCGGTGAGCAGCTCGGGTCCGTGCTCGGTGACGACCACCGCTCCGTATACGGTCCGGTCCTCGACGGCGCTCCGGGCGGCGGCCTCGTCGGGGTACCGGTGGACCTCGAACGCGCCCTCCCGGGACTCCAGTTGACGCTGCGTCTCGCCCGCGGCGGCGGCCGGGCCCGCCACGCCGACGGGGAGGTCGCGCGGGGCCGGCCGGGCGGAGGGCCAGGCGAAGGCCCAGAGCGCGAGAGCCACCAGGACCGGCACCAGCACGACGACCGCGACCATACGGCGGCCCTGCGGCACCGGCGGCGAGGTGGCGGCGGAAGGGGTGGTGGGCGGGGCGGACATGGTCTTCCTCGTTTCCACTGGACGGGGCGGGGAGTCCCGGTACCGGGCCCGGGCGCCGAAAATAAAAAGAATGATCGTTCGTTTTACCGAACGCCCACACTGTCGGACGGCGTCGGCGCCTTGTCAAGAAGGAACGTTCGTTTTACGTTGTCGGCCATGGCCCGTGTATCCCAGGAACACCTCGACGCCCGCCGCCGGCAGATCCTCGACGGCGCGGCGCTCTGCTTCGCACGCAACGGCTTCCACGCCACGTCGATGCAGGACGTCCTCAAGGAGGTCGACCTCTCCGCCGGGGCCGTCTACCGCTACTTCAGCGGCAAGGACGAGCTGATCGGCGCCATCGTCACCGAGGTGCTGGACGAGGTCAGCGCCACCTTCGAGGAGGCCGCCCGGCAGAGCCCGCCCCCGCCGCCCGACCTTCTCGTCGGGCAGGTCCTCGAACAGGTCCTGGGCGCGAGGCCCGCACTGGTCGACGACGGTGCCCTCGCCCTCCCGCGCCTCGTCGTCCAGGTGTGGACCGAGACGCTGCGCGACGAGGAACTCGCGGCGATACTCCTCCGGGGCTACGACAAGGTCCGGGCCGTCTGGGTGAGAGTCGTCGAGGCGTACCAGGACGCGGGCATGATGCCGGCCGACGTCCCGGCTGAGAGCGTCGCCCGGACGATGATCGCCCTGGCGCAGGGATTCGTCGCGCAGATGGCCCTGTTCGGCGCGACACCCGCCGGAGTCGCGCAGGAAGGACTCAGGGGCCTGATGAGTATGGGGGAGCCCAGCTCGCGGTCATGACCTGATCAAGGGCTGGTTAACGTAGCCGAAACTCCGTCCAACTAGCCTGCCGATCCACGCCACCAGGGGTTTCCGTATCCGGAGCGGGCACGATCACGCCATCTGCCTGTGTGTTACACCTATCCTGTCGCGGTGGCTGCGGCAATCGGACCCCGCACGGTCCGGAGCGAGACTGTGAGGTGGGACGCCGTGCAACTGACCCCGCACGAGCAAGAGAGGCTGCTGATCCATGTGGCCGCCGACGTCGCCGAGAAGCGCCGGGCCCGCGGGCTGAGACTGAACCACCCCGAGGCCGTCGCCCTCATCACGTCGCACATCCTCGAAGGCGCGCGCGACGGCCGCACCGTCGCCGAACTCATGTCCTCGGGGCGCAAGTTGCTCACCCGCGACGACGTCATGGAGGGCATCCCCGAGATGATCCACGACGTGCAGGTCGAGGCGACCTTCCCGGACGGCACCAAGCTCGTCACCGTCCACGACCCGATCGTCTGACGGGGGAGCGGCCCGATGATCCCCGGAGAGATCCTGTTCGCCGACGGACCCGTCGCCTTCAACGAAGGCCGCGAGGTCACCCGGCTCACCGTCCTCAACGCCGCCGACCGCCCCGTGCAGGTCGGCTCCCACTACCACTTCGCCGAGGCCAACCCCGGTCTTGACTTCGACCGCGCCGCCGCGCGCGGCAAGCGGCTCGACGTCGCCGCCGGCACCGCCGTGCGGTTCGAGCCCGGGATCCCCGTCGAGGTCGAACTCGTCCCGCTGGCCGGTGCCCGCGTGGTGCCCGGACTTCGCGGTGAGACCGGAGGTGCCCTCGATGCCTGAGCTGTCACGGGCCGCGTACGCCGACCTGTTCGGCCCCACCACCGGCGACCGGATCCGGCTCGCCGACACCGATCTCCTCGTCGAGATCGAGGAGGACCGCTGCGGCGGCCCCGGACGCGCCGGGGACGAGGCGGTGTTCGGCGGCGGCAAGGTCATCCGCGAGTCCATGGGCCAGTCCCGTGCCACCCGCGCGGACGGCACCCCGGACACCGTGATCACCGGGGCCGTGATCATCGACCACTGGGGTGTCGTCAAGGCCGACGTCGGCATCCGCGACGGCCGGATCACCGGCATCGGCAAGGCCGGCAACCCCGACACCATGGACGGGGTCCACCCCGACCTGGTCATCGGCCCCGAGACCGAGGTCATCGCGGGCAACGGACGGATCCTCACCGCCGGTGCCATCGACGCGCACGTCCACTTCATCTGCCCGCAGATCGCCGACGAGGCGCTGGCCTCCGGCATCACCACGCTGGTCGGCGGCGGCACCGGACCGGCCGAGGGGTCGAAGGCCACCACCGTCACGCCCGGTCCCTGGCACCTGGCCCGGATGCTGGAGGCGATGGAGCGGTACCCGCTCAACATCGGCTTCCTCGGCAAGGGCAACACCGTCTCCCACGAGGCGATGCTCTCCCAGATCCGCGGCGGCGCCCTCGGTCTCAAGCTGCACGAGGACTGGGGCTCCACGCCGGCCGTCATCGACGCCTCGCTCACCGTCGCCGAGCGGACCGGCATCCAGGTCGCCATCCACACGGACACCCTCAACGAGGCCGGGTTCGTGGGCGACACCCTCGCCGCGATCGCCGGGCGCGGCATCCACGCGTACCACACGGAGGGCGCGGGCGGCGGGCACGCGCCGGACATCATGACCGTGGTCTCCGAGTCCCACGTGCTGCCCAGCTCCACCAACCCGACCCGGCCGTTCACCGTCAACACCGCCGAGGAACACCTCGACATGCTGATGGTCTGCCACCACCTCAACCCGGCCGTCCCCGAGGACCTCGCCTTCGCCGAGTCCAGGATCCGGCCCTCCACCATCGGGGCCGAGGACGTCCTGCACGACCTTGGCGCCATCTCGATCATCTCGTCCGACTCGCAGGCGATGGGCCGGGTCGGCGAGGTCGTCATGCGGACCTGGCAGACGGCGCACGTGATGAAGCGCCGGCGCGGGGCACTGCCCGGCGACGGACGCGCGGACAACCACCGCGTACGCCGCTATGTCGCCAAGTACACGATCAACCCCGCCCTCGCGCAGGGACTCGCCCGTGAGATCGGCTCCGTGGAGAGCGGCAAGCTCGCCGACCTCGTGCTGTGGGAGCCCGCCTTCTTCGGCGTCAAGCCGCTCCTGGTCATCAAGGGCGGACAGATCGCCTACGCGCAGATGGGCGACGCCAACGCCTCCATCCCCACCCCGCAACCGGTCCTGCCGCGGCCGATGTTCGGGGCGATCGGGCGGGCCCCGGCCGCCAACTCGTTCAACTTCGTGGCACCGCTGGCGATCGAGGACGGGCTGCCCGAGCGGCTCGCGCTCGGCAAACGGTTCGTGCCCATCGAGTCGACGCGGGCGGTGACGAAGGCCGACATGCGGGAGAACGACGCGCGCCCGCGGGTACGGGTCGACCCCGACAGCTTCGCCGTGCACATCGACGGGGAGCTGGTCGAGGCGACACCGGCGGCCGAACTGCCCATGGCCCAGCGTTACTTCCTCTTCTGATGACCCGCGCGGCACTGCTCGTCCTGGCCGACGGCCGCTTCCCCGCAGGCGGGCACGCCCACTCGGGCGGCGCGGAGGCGGCCGTCAAGGCCGGACGGATCACCGGGGCGGCGAGCCTGGAGGACTTCTGCCGGGGCCGGCTGCACACCACGGGCCTGGTGTCGGCCGCCCTGGCCGCCGCGGCGGCGGCCGGAGCCGATCCGGGGGAACTGGACTCGGCCGCGGACGCCCGTACGCCCTCGCCCGCGCTGCGGGTGGCCGCGCGACGGCTCGGACGGCAGCTCGTGCGGGCCGCGCGGGCCGCCTGGCCGAGTCCCGAACTGGACGCCCTGGCACGGCGGTTCCCGAAGGGCGCGCACCAGCCGGTCGTCCTCGGGCTCGCGGCCAGGGCCGCCGGACTGGGACCGGAGGACGCCGCCCACTGCTCGGTGTTCGAGAGCGTGAGCGGTCCGGCGACGGCGACGGTCCGGCTGCTGAGTCTCGACCCGTTCGAGGCCACCGCCGTCCTGGCCCGGCTCGCCCCCGAGCTGGACCTGGTGGCCCGGGCGGCGACGGACGCGGCCCGGCGGGTGATCACCGACGGCACCGACGCCCTGCCGGCCGCCTCCGCCCCGCTGCTCGAGATCGGGGCACAGGCCCACGCGGCCTGGTCCGTACGGCTGTTCGCCTCGTGAACCGGCGACCCGCGTGACCTGGTGACCCGGCGAGCCCGACTCGGGTGACCCGGTCCCCCGGCGCGCGAGTCCGCGTCCCCCGCCGCCCCTGCCCGACCCGCCGTCCGAGGTTCCGCATCCCGGACGCCCTGCCCCGTACCGATCCGCACGGACCCGCCCGTCGGCCGGACGCGCCGTCCGTGCCGGAACGCGCCCACACGCACTTGGAGCCGCTCATGCACCTCGACCACTCCCACCACCACGACGGGCCCGCGGCCGTCGGAGCCGACGCCCACCGGGCCGACGGCAGCCGGCGCGCGCTGCGCATCGGGCTCGGCGGGCCCGTCGGCTCGGGCAAGACCGCGACCGTCGCCGCGCTCTGCCGGGCGCTGCGCGACGAGTTGTCCCTCGCCGTCGTGACGAACGACATCTACACGCGCGAGGACGCCGAGTTCCTGTTGCGGGAGGCCGTCCTGCCGCCCGAGCGGATCGCCGCCGTGGAGACCGGGGCCTGCCCGCACACCGCGATCCGGGACGACATCTCCGCCAACCTGGAGGCGGTCGAGGACCTGGAGGACGAACTGGGGAGCCTGGACCTCATCTTGGTCGAGTCCGGCGGGGACAACCTGACGGCCACCTTCTCCAAGGGCCTCGTCGACGCGCAGATCTTCGTGATCGACGTCGCCGGCGGTGACGACATCCCGCGCAAGGGCGGACCCGGGGTGACCACCGCCGACCTGCTCGTCGTGAACAAGACGGACCTCGCGCCCCACGTCGGCTCCGACCTGGGGCGGATGGCCGCCGACGCCAAGGCGCAGCGGGCCGAACTCCCCGTCGTATTCCAGTCCTTGAGGAGCGAGGCCGGGGTGGCGGACGTCGCGGCGTGGGTGCGCCGGCAGTACGCGGCGTGGACGGCATGACAGGAGTACGGGCCACCGCGCGGATCGAGGCGCGCGCCGACGGCAGAGGCGGCACGTCCCTGCCGGTGCTGGAGGGCGAGGGCCCGCTGGCGCCCCGCCGTACGCGCGCCCACGGCTCCGAGGCGCGCGTGATGATCGTCGGCGCGATGAGCGGCCCGCTGGGCGGCGACCACCTCACCGTCGAGGCGACGGCCGGCGAGGGTGCCCGCCTGCACGTGGGGTCGGCCGCCGCCACCATCGCCCTGCCGGGCCAGGCCAAGGGCGAGGCGCGCTACGACGTCCGGCTCACCGTCGCCGCCGGGGGTGAACTGCGCTGGATGCCCGAGCAGTTGATCTCCGCGAACGGCAGCGAACTGCACGTCTCCTCCCGCGTCGACCTGGCCGCCGGCGCCCGGCTCGTGTTCCGCGAGGAGCAGGTGCTCGGGCGCGCGGGTGAGGAACCGGGGCGGCTCACCAGCCGTCTCACCGTGCGCCTCGGCACGAGGACCGTGCTGGACCAGGAGCTGTCCTGCGGGCCCGGTGCACCCGGTGGCTGGGATGGCCCCGCCGTGCTGGGCGGTCACCGCGCGCTGGGCCAACTCGTCGTCGTACGACCCGAGTTCGAGGAGCAGCCGGAGGAGCCGCGACTGTTCGGGGAGAGCGCCGCGCTGACTCCGCTCGCCGGTCCCGCGGTGCTCGTGAGCGCCCTCGCGCCGGACGCGCTGAGACTGCGGCGGACGCTCGACGAGGCGCTGCGCGCACTGGGCTGACGGGGCCTGCCCCGCTCAACGGAGCAGCGCGCACCGGTTATCGGATTAGTAAAGAAGCCACGTGGCCTCTGTTCTCAGGGGTCTCACAGCAGAAAGGATCCCCGTACCAATCGCAACGATGTACGGGGAGGTCCCACTTGAGTGGTATCAGACCGACGAGGCGGGTGGCCGCGCTCGGTTCGGCCGGAGCGCTCGTCACCGCGACCCTGATAGCCGGAGCCGTCGCGGCGCCGTCGGCCGCGGCCGACGCCCGGCACGGTCAGGACCGGCAGGCCAGGGGTGCCGCGATCGCGGCGGCCAAGGCCGCCAAGGCCGGGATCGACTGGCAGGACTGTCCGGCGGACTGGGGCTTCGCCAAGCCGATCCAGTGCGGCTGGGTCACGGTGCCGCTCGACTACGCGCGTCCCAACGGCAAGCAGATCAAGCTCGCCGTCGACCGCATCGGGAACACCGGTACCAAGGAGGAGCGCCAGGGCGCCCTCGTCTACAACCCGGGCGGCCCCGGCGGCTCGGGCATGCGCTTCCCGACCCGGGTCACCAACAAGAACCCGATCTGGGCGAACGCCGCGAAGGCGTACGACTTCGTGGGCTTCGACCCGCGCGGCGTCGGCCACTCGGCCCCCATCTCCTGCATCGACCCGCAGGAGTTCGTCAAGGCGCCGAAGGCCGACCCGGTCCCGGACTCCGAGGCGGACAAGCGCGCCCAGCGCAAGCTCGCCGCCGAGTACGCGGACGGCTGTGCCGAGCGCAGCGGCGACATGCTGCCGCAGATGACCACGCCGAACACCGCGCGCGACCTGGACGTCATCCGGGCCGCCCTCGGTGAGAAGAAGCTCAACTACCTGGGCGTCTCCTACGGCACGTACCTGGGCGCCGTCTACGGCACGCTCTTCCCGGGCCACGTCCGCCGCATGGTCGTCGACAGCGTGGTCAACCCCTCGCGGGAGAAGATCTGGTACGAGGCCAACCTCGACCAGGACGTCGCCTTCGAGGGCCGCTGGAAGGACTGGGAGGACTGGGTCGCGAAGAACGACGCGACCTTCCACCTCGGTGACACCCGTGCCGAGGTCCAGGAGCAGTGGCTCAAGCTGCGCGCCACCGCAAAGAAGAGCCCGCTCGGCGGCGTCGTCGGACCGGCCGAGCTGATCGGCTTCTTCCAGAGCGCCCCGTACTACGACTCGTCGTGGGTTCCGATCGCGACGGTGTTCAGCAAGTACGTCGCCGGCGACACCCAGGCGCTCGTCGACGCCGCGGCCCCGGACCCGTCGGACATCGCCGGCAACAAGGCCTCGGAGAACAGCAACGCCGTCTACACCGCGGTCGAGTGCACCGACGCCAAGTGGCCCACCAGCTGGCAGAAGTGGGACCGGGACAACACGCGGCTCAACAAGGACTACCCGTTCATGACGTGGGCCAACGCGTGGATGAACCTGCCGTGTGCCACCTGGCCCGCCAAGCAGCAGACCCCGCTGAACGTCCGGACCGGCAAGGGTCTGCCGGCCGTCCTGATCGTGCAGTCCACGAATGACGCCGCCACCCCGTACGAGGGCGCCGTCGAGCTGCACAAGCGTTTCAAGGGCTCCCGCCTGATCACCGAGAAGGACGCGGGCTCGCACGGTGTGACCGGCCTGGTCAACCCGTGCATCAACGAGCGGGTGGACACCTACCTGCTCACGGGCAAGACCGACGCGGCCGACGTGACGTGCGCTCCGCACGCCACGCCCAAGCCGTAACAGCGCCCGGTTCACGACGAGGGGGCGGCCGGTACTCCGGCCGCCCCCTTCGCCGTCAGCTCAGCGGCAGCCGCGGGAACCTGCGGGCCCGCTCCGCCCGTTCCGCGCTCGCCTCGGCCTTCGCGACGGCCGCGTACGTGTCGACGTACTCCTGCTCGGAGAGCGTGAGGATGGCGTACATGATCTCGTCGGTGACGGCGCGCAGGATGGCCTTCTCGTTCTCCATCCCGGCGTAGCGGGAGAAGTCGAGCGGGGTGCCGAACCGGATCACCACGGGGTGGATCCTCGGGATCTTCTGGCCGGGCGGCTGCGCCTCGAACGTGCCGATCATCGCGCAGGGGATCACCGGCACGCCCGCCTTGAGCGCCATCACCGCGACGCCGACCTTGCCCTTGTAGAGGCGGCCGTCGTGCGAGCGGGTGCCCTCCGGGTAGATGCCTAGCAGCTCGTCCTTGGCCAGGACGCACAGTCCCTCGCGGATGGCCGCCTGGCCGGCCTCCTTGCCCGAGCGGTCCACGGGGATCTGCCCGACGCTGCGGAAGAAGAACGCGGTCAGCTTCCCCTTGATGCCGGGGCCGGTGAAGTACTCGGCCTTCGCGAGGAAGGTGATGCGCCGCTTGAGGATCGCGGGCATCAGGAAGTGGTCCGAGAAGGACAGGTGGTTGCCGGCGACTATGGCCGGGCCCGACGACGGCACGTGCTCCAGGCCCTCGATCCGAGGCCGGAACACCAGCCTCAACAACGGACCGAGAAGCACGTACTTGAGCACGTAGTAGAACACTCTGCCGCTCCTTCATTCCCCAGGGGAGCGATCAGTGTAGGCACGGCCGTCGCCGGGCGTAACCATCCCGGCGTCACGCTCTGTCGTCACGTGGCCGGTATCAGGCCCCGTGCGCCAGAACCTTCTCCAGAGCCCCGAGAGCGGACCCCAGTTCCTCACCGGTGACGGTCAGCGGCGGGGCGAGCCGGATGGTGGACCCGTGGGTGTCCTTGACCAGAACCCCCTCCCGCATGAGGCGCTCGCTGATCTCGCGGCCCGTGCCGATCGCCGGGTCGATGTCCACTCCCGCCCACAGCCCGCGCGCGCGGAAGCCCACCACACCCCGGCCCACCAGATCGTCGAGCCCGCCCCTGAGCACGACCCCCAGTTCGGCGGCCCGGCGCTGGAACTCGCCGGTCTCCAGCAGCTCCACGACGGCCGAACCGACCGCCGCGGACAGCGGGTTGCCGCCGAACGTGGAGCCGTGCTCGCCGGGACGCAGCACCCCCAGCACCTCGCGCCGGGCGACCACGGCGGACACCGGCACGATGCCGCCGCCCAGCGCCTTGCCGAGGAGCAGCATGTCCGGCACGACGTTCTCGTGGTCGACGGCGAGGGTGCGCCCGGTGCGGCCGAGCCCCGACTGGATCTCGTCCGCGATGAACAGGCACCCGGCACGCCGGGTCAGCTCGCGCACGCCGGTCAGATAGCCGTCGTCGGGGATGACGACGCCCGCCTCGCCCTGGATGGGCTCGATCAGCACCGCGGCCGTCGTCTCGTCGAGCGCGGCCTCCAGAGCGGCGAGGTCGTTGTACGGCACCACGCGGAAGCCCGGGGTGAAGGGGCCGAAGCCGGCGCGGGCGCTCTCGTCGGTGGAGAAGCTGACGATGGTGGTCGTACGGCCGTGGAAGTTGCCCGAGGCCACGACGATCGTCGCGCGGTCCGCCGGGACGCCCTTGACCTCGTACGCCCATTTGCGGGCCGCCTTGACGGCGCTCTCCACCGCCTCGGCGCCCGTGTTCATCGGCAGCACCATGTCGAGGCCGGTCAGTTCGGCCAGCGACTCGGCGAACCGGGCGAGCCGGTCGTTGTGGAAGGCGCGGGAGGTGAGGGTCAGCCGGTCGAGCTGGCGGTGCGCGGCCTCGATCAGGGCGGGGTGGCGGTGGCCGAAGTTGAGGGCCGAGTAGCCGGCCAGCATGTCCAGATAGCGGCGGCCCTCGACGTCCTCCACCCAGCTGCCCTCGGCACGGGCGACGACCACCGGCAGCGGGTGGTAGTTGTGCGCGAGGACGGGTGCCTCGGCGCGGATGACGTCGGCGGAGGTGCGCGCGGGGGCGGGAGCGGTCATGAGCGGATCTCCTGAGTGCAGCACTTGATGCCACCGCCGGCCTTGTGGAACTCCGAGAGGTCGACGGGGACGGGGGCGTAGCCGTGGCGGTCGAGCTGGTCGGCGAGGGCGGTGGCGCGCGGCGAGATGAAGACGTGGCGGCCGTCGGATACGGAGTTGAGCCCGAACGTCATCGCGTCCTCGCGGGTGGCGATCACCGCGTCCGGGAAGAGGCGCGTCAGCACCTCGCGGCTGCCGGGCGAGAACGCCTCCGGGTAGTACGCGATGTTCGCCTCGCCGCCGCCCTTCCCGTCGTCCAGCACGAACAGCGCCGTGTCCAGATGGTAGAAGCGCGGGTCCACCAGCTGGAGGCTGACGACCGGGACGCCGAAGAACTCCTGGACCTCGTGATGGGCCTCGCGGGTGGTGCGGAAGCCGGTGCCCGCCAGGACGTAGTCGCCGACCGGCACCAGGTCGCCCTCGCCCTCGCACACCGATTCCGGGCGGTAGACGTCGAAGCCGGCCGTCTTGAACCAGCTCTCGTAGGCCAGGGACTCGGGCCGGCGCTGCGGGGCGAGGAAGTACGAGCCGAAGACCCGGCCCGCGAGGACGAGCGCGCAGTTCGCCGCGAACACCATGTCCGGGAGGTCGGAGACGGGGTCGACGACGTCGACGGTGTGGCCGTGGGCGCGGTAGGCGCGGATCAGCGCCTGCCACTGCCCGTGGGCGAGACCGGGGTCGACATGATGGTCCGGATGCATCCACGGATTGATGGCGTACTGCACGGCGAAGTGTCTGGGTTCGCAGACGAGAAAGCGCCGGGGGCGCGGCACACGGCTGTCGGGCACAGAGAGGTTCCTCCGCTTCCTGCGGTGTCGACTGGGATGCTTCCACGGTAGGAATGAGGGGATACAGGCGACAAGTGTGGAGAGCTGCGCGTGTGCGCAGCATTGCTGCGTGATCGCGGTGGTCAGCGCATGTTTGCTGCGTCTTCCGGGGCGGCGTGGGTCGCCCCCGCCTCCGGAGCCTCCGGCAGCAGGTGGGACAGCACCATGTAGCTGATCGTCTTCCGGATGAACGGCTCGGTCCTGATCCGCTCCAGCACCTCCTCGAAGTGCTCCACGTCCGTCGCCCGTACGTGCAGCAGCGCGTCCGCGCCGCCGGTCACGGTCATCGCCGCGGTGATCTCCGGATGGTTGCGGACCACCTCGGCCAGCCGCCGGGGCGGGGCCGCGCCCTCGCAGTACACCTCGACGTACGCCTCGGTGCGCCAGCCGAGCGCCGTCGGCTTCACCGTGGCCGTGAAACCCGTGATCACCCCGGTCTCCCGCAACCGGTCGACCCGGCGCTTGACCGCGGTGGCCGACAGCCCGATCACCGCCCCGATCTCCGCGAAGGTGGCCCTGGCGTTCGCCATCAGAGCCGTGATGATCTTGCGGTCGAGGTCGTCGAACACGGCGGGCTTGCTGTTCATGGCGGCACTGTATCCAGCACGGGCCCGGCACCGGGTCCGCCGCCGCACCCGCGCCCCGGACGGCGGGAACGTCCGCGCCCGCACATGTCCACGCGTACGAATTCCTCTTACACTCCACCTTCATGCTGCGCGCGCTCGCCGTCGACGACGAACAACCCTCCCTCGAGGAGCTCCTCTACCTGCTGAACGCCGATCCACGGGTCGGCAGCGCCGAGGGGGCGAGCGGTGCGACCGAGGCACTGCGCCGGATCAACCGCGCGCTCGAATCGGGACCCGACGGGCCCGAGGCCATCGACGTGGTCTTCCTCGACATCCACATGCCCGGGCTCGACGGACTGGACATGGCCCGCCTGCTCACCGGGTTCGCCAAGCCGCCGCTGGTCGTGTTCGTCACCGCCCACGAGGGCTTCGCCGTCCAGGCCTTCGACCTCAAGGCCGTCGACTACGTGCTCAAACCCGTGCGCCGGGAGCGGCTCGCGGAGGCGGTCCGGCGCGCCGCCCAGCTCATGGACGCCGCCCCGCTCATCCCCGTGCACGAACCCGACCCGGACCACATATCCGTCGAGCTCGGCGGAGTCACCCGCTTCGTCGCCGTCGAGGACATCACCCACGTCGAGGCCCAGGGCGACTACGCCCGCCTGCACACCGACCAGGGCAGCCACCTCGTGCGCATCCCCCTCTCCACCCTGGAGGAGCGCTGGCGCTCCCGCGGATTCGTCCGCATCCACCGGCGCCACCTCGTGGCCCTGCGCCACGTCGACGAACTCCGCCTGGACGCGGGCACCGTCAGCGTCCTGGTCGGCGCCGTCGAACTCCAGGTCAGCCGCCGTCACGCCCGCGAACTGCGTGATCTGCTGCTGCGCCGGACCGCGGGCTGAGGGGGACGGCGTGCCGCAGGACCCCACCGAACGCCGGGTCGTCGTCACCGGAGTGCCCCGGCGCACACTCTCGCACGCCCGGCTGCGCTCGCGCGGACGGTACCCGCACGCCGCGGGCTCCTACCGGCCGAGGACCGAGATCGACGAGCAGACCACGCTCGGGCACACCTACGTCCGTTCCCTCATGCGCAGCCAACTGCGGGCCGCCCTCACCGTGTTCGCCGTCCTGGTGCTCCTGATCGGCCCGCTGCCCCTCGTCTTCGCCGCGCTGCCCGACGGAGCGGGCGCGGAGTGGGCGGTGCTCGGCTTCGGCCTCTACCCGCCGCTGGTGCTGCTGGCCCGCTGGTACGTGCGCCGGGCCGAACGGAACGAGAAGGACTTCGTCCGGCTGGTCGAGGACCGCTGAGATGACCCCGTACACGAGAACTGGCCGCGCCCGGTGAACCAGAGCTACGCCGTCCCCGCCGTCGCCCTGGTGGTCCTCGCGACCGTCCTGGTCGGCGCCTTCGGACTGCGCATCTCCCGGACCACCTCCGACTTCTACGTCGCCTCCCGCACCGTCGGGCCGCGGCTCAACGCCGCCGCGATCAGTGGCGAGTACCTGTCCGCGGCCTCCTTCCTCGGCATCGCGGGGCTCGTCCTGGTCCAGGGGCCGGACATGCTCTGGTACCCGGTCGGCTACACCGCGGGCTACCTGGTGCTGCTCCTCTTCGTGGCCGCGCCGCTGCGCCGCTCCGGGGCGTACACCCTGCCCGACTTCGCCGAGGCGCGGCTCGCCTCCCAGCCGGTCCGGCGGCTGGCCGGCGCCTTCGTCGTCGGAGTCGGCTGGCTCTACCTGCTGCCCCAGCTCCAGGGAGCGGGGCTCACGCTGGCGGTGCTCACCGACGCGCCCGACCGCTTCGGCGGGCTGCTCGTCGCGCTCGTCGTGGTCGCGACGGTCGCCGCGGGCGGCATGCGCAGCATCACCTTCGTCCAGGCCTTCCAGTACTGGCTCAAGCTCACCGCGCTGCTGGTGCCCGCCCTGTTCCTGGTCCTCGCCTGGCAGGGCGACGGCGCGCCCCGCCACGCCTTCCAGGAGCCGGCCGCGTTCCGCGAGCAGCGCGTCGTCCACGTCGACGACAGCCTCGACCTGGACCTCGCCGAGCCGCTGGCCGTCACGGTCACCGGCACCGTCGACGGCCGCCGGCACACGCGGGAGCGGCTGCGGCTGCCGGCCGGCGTCCACCACATCGCCCAGGGCACCCGGCTGTCCTTCGCCGCGGGCACCCCGGTCCCCGCCGCCGGCCGCGCCGACGACGGCGGCATGTCGACCTCGCTCGCCCCGGGCCGCGAGGAACGCCCCCTCTACGCCACGTACGGCCTGATCCTCGCCACCTTCCTCGGCACCATGGGACTCCCGCACGTCGTGGTCCGCTTCTACACCAGCCCGCACGGGGTCGCCGCCCGCCGCACCACCGTCGCGGTGCTCGGCCTCATCGGCGCCTTCTACCTCCTGCCCCCGGTCTACGGGGCACTGGGCAGGCTGTACGCCCCCGAGCTGACCGTGACCGGGGACGCCGACGCCGCCGTCCTGCTGCTCCCCGACCGCATGATCGGCGGCCTCGGCGGCGACCTGCTGGGGGCACTGGTCGCGGGCGGCGCCTTCGCCGCGTTCCTGTCCACGGCCTCCGGACTCACCATGGCCGTGGCGGGCGTCCTCACCCAGGACGTGCTGCCCGCCCGCGGAGTACGGCACTTCCGCCTCGGGACGGTGCTCGCCATGGCCGTACCGCTGGCGGCGAGCATGCTCGTGGGCGGGCTGCCCGTGGCCGACGCGGTGGGTCTCGCGTTCGCGGTGTCCGCGTCCTCCTTCTGCCCGCTGCTCGTCCTCGGCATCTGGTGGCGGCGGCTGACCCCGCCCGGCGCGGCGGCCGGGATGCTGGTCGGGGGCGGCGCCGCGTTCGTGGCCGTCGCCGCGACGATGGCCGGCTACCCCGGCACCGGCACCCTGCACGCGCTGCTCGCCTGGCCAGCGCTGTGGTCCGTACCGCTCGGCTTCCTCACCATGGTGCTGGTGTCCCTGGCCACGCCCGGCCGGGTGCCCGCGGGGACCGCGGCGATCCTGGCCCGCTTCCACCTGCCGGAGGAGCTGTCCGAGCCGCGGCGCACCGCCGTACCGCACCCGAAGGAGGCCGAGGCGTGAGCAGTGCACGGGGGACCGGCCCGGTCCCGGCAGCGGGCGGGACGCCGCCGAAGGCGCTGAGCGCGCTCCCCCACGGGGCGGGGGCACGGGCGTGAGCGGCTTCCTGGCCGGCCTGTGCGTCGCCGTACTGCCCCTGCTGGCCGCCGGCTTCTGGCTCGGCAGGCGCACCTCCCGGCCCCGCAGCCTCGGGGGCCTCGGCACACCCGTCGAGCACGCCACCTTCCAGACCCTGCACACCGCCTCCCTCGCCGCACCCCCGCTGCGCGCCGGCCTCACCGGGGAGACGGCCCGCAAGTCCGCGCGGCGGCTGCGCACCCTGCTCGGCACGGACGCCCTCTGCCTCACGGACCAGGAGAGCGTCCTCGCCTGGGACGGGGTGGGGGAGCACCACCGGGGCGAGATCATGGAACGGCTCGCAGGCCCGCTCGACTCCGGCCGCGGCGAGGCGTTCCGGCTGAGCTGCGCCACGCCCGACTGCCCCCTGCGCTGGGCCGTCGTCGCCCCGCTCACGGTCGACGACCGGGTGCACGGAGCCCTCGTGGCCTGCGCGCCCGGCGAGTCCGCCGTCCTGGTCAGGGCCGCGGCCGAGGTCGCCCGCTGGGTCTCGGTCCAGCTGGAACTCGCCGACCTCGACCGCTCCCGCACCCGCCTGATCGAGGCCGAGATCAAGGCCCTGCGTGCGCAGATCTCCCCGCACTTCATCTTCAACTCGCTCGCGGTGATCGCCTCGTTCGTGCGCACCGACCCCGAGCGCGCCCGCGAACTGCTGCTGGAGTTCGCGGACTTCACCCGCTACTCCTTCCGCAGGCACGGCGACTTCACCACCCTCGCCGACGAGCTGCACGCCATCGACCACTACCTGGCGCTCGTCCGCGCCCGCTTCGGCGACCGGCTCTCCGTCACCCTGCAGATCGCCCCCGAGGTGCTGCCGGTCGCGCTGCCCTTCCTCTGCCTCCAGCCACTGGTGGAGAACGCCGTCAAGCACGGGCTGGAGGGCAGGACGGACAAGAGCCGCATCAGCATCACCGCCCAGGACGCCGGTGCCGAGGCGCTGGTCGTCATCGAGGACGACGGGGTGGGCATGGACCCCGCACTGCTGCGCCGCATCCTCGCCGGCGAGGTCAGCCCGTCGGGCGGCATCGGCCTGTCGAACGTCGACGAGCGGCTGCGCCAGGTCTACGGGGACGACCACGGCCTCGTCATCGAGACCGCCGTGGGCGCGGGCATGAAGATCACGGCCCGGGTGCCGAAGTACCAGCCGGGCGTGCACTCCGCGGGACGGCTGCCCGGCGACTGACGGCCGGGGGAGGCGCCCCCGGACCCGGTCCCCGGGACGGCCGGCTGCCGGCCCGGGACCCGCGCCTCAGGTGGTACGGGTGGCCACCATCCCCAGCGTGATCAGACCGAGCACGACCCAGCCGAACCACAGCCAGCCGTTGCTCCCCAACGCCACCGTGTAGGCCGTCACCGCGACCAGCCCACCTATGGTGAGCACCCCCATGGTCTTCGTGGAACCGGGCATCGCGACACCCTCCTCTGGTTCGTCCACCTCCATGGTGCCCCGATCCGGCGCGGAACGGGTCACCCGGGACGGGAGAGGGCCGGTTCAGCGCCCCCGCGCGTCCAGCGAGGCGAGGTAGGCGTTGTAGGCCTCCAGCTCCTTGTCGCCGTCGCGGTCGGCGGCCCGGTCGGTCCGGCGGGCCTGCCGCTGCTCGGAGCCGTACCACTGGAAGAGCAGCGCGAGGAGCACCAGCACCGAGGGGATCTCGCTGAACGCCCAGGCGATGCCGCCCGCCGCGTTCTGGTCGGCGAGCGCGTCGATGCCGAGCGAGGCGGGCGGGTTCTCGTACGTCTTGACCATCGGCGCCGACGCCATCATCAGCGCGATCCCGAAGAAGGCGTGGAACGGCATGCCCGCGAACAGCTCCAGCATCCGCATCAGGTAGCCGGGCCGGTGCGGGCCGGGGTCGACGCCCATGATCGGCCAGAAGAAGACCAGGCCGACGGCGAGGAAGTGGCACATCATCGCGACGTGACCGGTCCTGGACCCCATCAGGAAGTCGAAGATCGGCGAGAAGTACAGGGCGTACAGACTCGCGATGAAGAGCGGGATGGTGAACGCCGGGTGCGTGATGATCCGCATGTAGCGGCTGTGCAGGAACATCAGCAGGATCTCGCGCGGCCCCTTCTGCCCGCGGACCCCGGCCACCGGCAGCGCGCGCAGCGCCAGCGTGATCGGCGCCCCGAGCAGGATCAGGATCGGCGACAGCATGCTGATCACCATGTGCTGCACCATGTGCACGCTGAACATGACCATGCCGTAGTCGTTCAGCCGGGTGCACATCATGAGCAGGACGGTCAGCACGCCGACGACGAAGGACGCGGTCCGGCCGGGCGACCACGTGTCCCCGCGCCGTGCGAGGCGCACGACGCCCCATCCGTACAGGCCGAGCCCCAGCAGGCAGGCGACGAGGAAGAAGGGGTCCGGGGACCACTCCAGGCCGCGTCCCAGCGTGAACGGCGGCAGATCCGTCGACATGCCGTGCCCGCTGTGATCCATCCGCCGGCTCCTGTTTCGTGGGGGTGCCCTCCCGGCCCTTTTACGGCTCTGGGTGGGGTTTGTGCGCTGTCTGTCCGCACCAGAGTAGAACTGCCCCCGG
Organism: Streptomyces sp. NPDC005496; assembly: GCF_042872045.1. Taxonomy (NCBI): domain Bacteria; kingdom Bacillati; phylum Actinomycetota; class Actinomycetes; order Kitasatosporales; family Streptomycetaceae; genus Streptomyces; species Streptomyces sp. NPDC005496. The sequence continues at coordinate 806,176 of NZ_JBIAJQ010000004.1, read as the reverse complement.
TCGCGGCTGCGACCGGGGGCAGGACTTCGCACGAGTGGGACGGAACCCGGGCATCTCCGGCGGGTCAGAGAACGACTTCCGCCTCGGCGTAGCGCTCGTCGGGCACCGTCTTCAGCGTCTCGACCGCGTCCGCGAGCGGCGCCATCACGATGTCGGTGCCGCGCAGCGCGGTCATCATGCCGAACTCGCCGCGGTGCACGGCCTCCACGGCGTGCCAGCCGAACCGGGTGGCGAGGACACGGTCGTACGCGGTCGGCGTGCCGCCGCGCTGGACGTGCCCGAGGATCACCGGGCGGGCCTCCTTGCCGAGGCGCTCCTCCAGCTCCAGGGAGAGCTGGCGGGCGATGCCGGCGAAGCGCTCGTGCCCGTAGATGTCCTTGCCGCCCTCGTCGAAGCTCATCGTGCCCTCGCGGGGCTTGGCGCCCTCGGCGGCCACGACGATGGCGAACCGCTTGCCGGCCTCGAAGCGCTCGCCGACCTTCGCGGCCAGCTCCTCGATGTCGAAGGGGCGCTCCGGCACGACGATGGCGTGGGCACCGGCCGCCATGCCGGAGTGCAGCGCGATCCAGCCGGTGTGGCGGCCCATGACCTCCACGATCAGCACGCGCTGGTGGGACTCGGCGGTGGTCTTCAGCCGGTCCAGGGCCTCGGTGGCGACGCCGACGGCCGTGTCGAACCCGAAGGTGACGTCCGTGACCGCGATGTCGTTGTCGATGGTCTTGGGGACACCGACGATCGGCAGCCCGCTGTCCGACAGGAGGCGGGCGGCCTTCAGGGTGCCTTCGCCGCCGATCGGGATGATCGCGTCGAGGCCCAGCTCGGCGACGTGTCCCTTGGCCCGCTCGACGCCGTCACGCAGATGCGCCGGCTGGACCCGGGAGGAACCGAGCATGGTGCCGCCGCGAGCGAGGATGCCGCTCACCGCGTCGAGGTCGAGCTTGAGGTAGTCGCACTCCAGAAGGCCCTTCCAGCCGTCCCGGAAGCCGATGACCTCGTCGCCGTGGTCGACGACGGCACGATGCACGACGGACCGGATGACGGCGTTCAGACCGGGGCAGTCGCCGCCGGAGGTGAGGACACCAATGCGCATAGCCCGAAATACCTTCTCCACGTGGGCCGGGGACCGGACCACGTTGTCCGGCTGGATCCCCGCCACCCTACCGGCGGGAGGGGGCGGGGACGCACCGGGCGTCCGCCTGCTGGACGCCCCCGCACAGGTGAGCGGAACCCGTGCCAGACGGGCTCTGCTGAACCGTTTCGCGGGGGCCGCGGGCGGACGGCGCGCCGTGCCTCAGGCGGGCTGCTGGGCCGCCGCGATCCGCTCGGACCGCAACGCCTCGTACCACCGGTCGTCGATCGGCGGCAGCGCGTTGACGTCGAGCGCCAGCTTCAGCAGCAGGTCGGCGATCAGCGGGTTGCGGGCCAGCACGGGACCGTGCATGTAGGTGCCGAAGACCGTGTCGTTGTACGCGCCCTCGGTGCCGTCGCCGGTGCCGTTGCCCTTGCCGAGCCGCACGTTCGCGAACGGGCGCGCCGTCGGGCCCAGGTGGGTGATGCCCTGGTGGTTCTCGAAGCCCGTCAGGGGCGGCAGGCCGAGACGCGCGTCGATGTCGCCGAGCACGTCGCCGACGCACCGCTCGCCCTCGCCGCGGGTGGAGACCACGTCGAGGAGACCGAGGCCGGGCTCGCGCTGGCCGAGGTCGTTGATGAACTCGTGGCCGAGGATCTGGTAGCCCGCGCAGACGGAGAAGACGATCGCCCCGTTGCCGACCGCGCGGTGGAGACCGCCGTCGCGGCGCAGCCGCTCCGCCGCGAGGCGCTGCGGCCGGTCCTCACCGCCGCCGATCAGGTAGATGTCGCCCGAGGTCGGGATCGGCTGGTCGCTGCGCACGTCGAGGCGGGCCACGTCGAGGCCGCGCTGACGGGCCCGGCGCTCGACGACGAGGGCGTTGCCCTGGTCGCCGTACGTGCTGAGCAGGTCCGGGTAGATCCACACCAGCCGCAGTTGGTTGTCAGTCATGGTCATCCTCTTGGGTCAGTTTCCGACGCGGCGGCGCAGGTCCTGGAACGCGGTGTAGTTCGCGATGACCTCGATGCGTCCCGGCGGTGCCGCCTGCACGGCCTGGTCGAGGTTCTCGCAGACCTGGAAGTGCTGGTTGGCGACCTCCAGACGCACCGCGAGGTCCAGCTTCCGGTCGCCGACCACGAAGATCGGGTGGCCGGTGAGCCGCGTGTAGTCGACGTCCCAGAGCCAGGAGGTGTCGGTGCCGTCGGCGCCGCGCGCGTTCACCGACAGGATGACCGGGGTCGGCGGCGGGTCGATCAGCGAGAACGTCTCCAGCCAGCCCGCCGGGTTCTTGGCGAGCAGCAGCCGCAGGTCGCGCTGCATGAACTGCACGACGTCGTAGCGTCCGGCCACGGCCTGCACCTGGTACATGCGCTCCAGGGCGACCTGGGGCGGCACGCCGAACACGGCGGCGACGGCGGCGGAGGAGGCGGCGTTCGCCTTGTTGGCGCGGCCGGGCAGCTGGAGGTGGATCGGCCAGCTGGAGCCGTGCGGGTCGAGGACGTAGTCGCCGGAGAGCGCCCAACTCGGCGTGGGGCGGCGGAAACCGCACTCCCCGCAGAACCAGTCGTCGCCGGGGCGCTGCATCACACCGCCGCAGGACGGGCAGGACCAGGCGTCGTCCTTCCACATCTGGCCCGCGGCCACCCACACCACGTTCGGCGAGGAGGAGGCGGCCCACACGACCAGCGGGTCGTCGGCGTTGGCGACCACGACGGACTTGGTGCCGGCCAGGCCCTCGCGCCAGTGCTCGGCGAGCATGCGGGTCTCGGCGGCGCGGTCGAGCTGGTCGCGCGAGAGGTTGAGCAGCGCGATCGCCTTGGGGTCGGTGTCGCGCGCGACTCCGGCCAGGTACTTCTCGTCGACCTCGATGACCGCGAACTTGGCGTCGGAGCCGCCGGCCAGCGCCGAGGTGATCCCGGCGGGCATGTTCGCGCCCAGCGCGTTGGAGACGACCGGGCCCGCGGCGCGCAGCGCCTCGGCGATCAGCCGGGTCGTGGTGGTCTTGCCGTTCGTGGCCGACACCAGGATCACGTCCAGGTGTGTGGCGAGCCGGGCCAGCAGGTCGGGGTCGAGCCTGAGTGCCACCCGGCCGCCGATCACCGATCCGCTGCCGCGTCCAGCGGCACGCGAGACAGCCGCGGCCGCCTTGCCCGCCGTCACGGCCAGCTTGGCCCGCGGCGTCAGCGGGTCCGAGTTGCCTGACATCGTTCTCGATCCTCCTTGCGTACGCGCCGCGCCTCTGCCCCCGGCACCGTGTGGCCCTCAGCCTATCGAGATCCACTCACGTGCCCGAATCGCGGCACCGTCACGGTGCCCGCGCGACATTCGCGCGACATTGAGGACCGTACCCTTGCCGCCATGCGACAAGGCTCCATCCCGGGCGCCCGAGGGCGAGTCCGGCCCCTCACCCTGCTCGGCGACCCCGTCCTGCACGCCCCCTGCCGGGACGTCACGGACTTCGGTCCCCAACTGGCCGGGCTGGTCGAGGACATGTTCGCGACGATGTACGCGGCCCAGGGGGTCGGCCTCGCGGCGAACCAGGTCGGGGAGCCGCTGCGGGTGTTCGTGTACGACTGTCCCGACGACGAGGACGTCCGCCATCTGGGACACGTGGTGAACCCGCGGCTCGTCACGGCGGACGGGGTGGTGCTGCGCGGTCCGGAGGGCTGTCTGTCGCTGCCGGGACTGGAGGCGGGCACCGAGCGGTACGACCACGCGGTCGTCGAGGGGTTCACGGTGACCGGTGAGCCGGTCGCGGTGCACGCCACCGGCTGGTTCGCCCGGTGTCTGCAGCACGAGTGCGACCACCTCGACGGCCTGGTGTACCCGGACCGGGTCACGGGGTGGCGGCGCCGCCGGGTGCTGCGCCGGGCGGCGCGGGCCTCCTGGGCGCGCTGAGGCCGCTCGGGCGCCCGTCGCGGGGTCAGAAGCCGGGGCCGCCCGCCTTGTCGCCGGCGGCGGCCAGCCGGCCCCACAGCAGGTCGGCGAGGCTCCGTACCAACTCGGAGCGGGGACAGGGCCGTTCGCCGAGCCACCAGTCGCCGGCCGCGTGCATCATGCCGACGATGCCGTGTCCCCAGACCCGGGCGAGCTGCTGGCTGCCGGGGCCGAGGTCGACGCGTTCCTCGATGACCTCCGCGAGCTCCTCGCCCATGCGGCGCAGCAGGGGAGCTGAGTGCAGGCCGACGTCGAAGCCCTGCTCGCCCGGCTGTCCGGCCTCCGCCGGATGCATCAGGAAGCGGTACACCTGCGGGCGGGCCTCGATGGCCGCCAGATAGGTGTCCAGTGTCTTCTCGACGCGCTCCCTCCGGTCGGCCGGGGCGTCCAGTGCGGCCCGCAGCGCTTCGAGGAGGGCGTCCGTGTGCCGCTTGGCGAGGGCCGCGTAGAGTCCGCCCTTGTCGCCGAAGTGGCGGTAGAGGATCGGCTTGGTGATCCCCGCCTCCGCGGCGATCGCGTTCATCGAGGCGCCGGGGCCGTCGCGGAGCACCACCCGGTCGGCGGCCTCCAGCAGCTCGCGCCGGCGGCGGTCGGCGGACCTCTGCTGATCGGTCCGCTGCGTGGTCTCCATGTGCTCTCCCCACCCGTGCTTATTTGGTGACGCCTGCGCAAACTAACACTCACAGGCGTCGTCGGATCGAACGGGCTGCCGAACGGGATCCGGGAGTTGACTTTTCCTACCGGCCGGTAACAGACTCGCGTTACCGCAAGTAACACGCGATTGCAGCGCTGGAGGGGTCATGGCCGAGTTCACCATGGAGCTCAACGACGAACAGAAGGAGGTCCGGGACTGGCTGCACGGCTTCGCCGCCGACGTCATCCGCCCCGCGGCCGCCGAATGGGACGAGCGTGAAGAGACGCCGTGGCCGGTCATCCAGGAGGCGGCGAAGGTCGGCATCTACTCCCTGGACTTCTACGCGCAGCAGTACTTCGACGCCACCGGCCTCGGCATCCCGATGGCGATGGAGGAGCTGTTCTGGGGCGACGCGGGCATCGCCCTGTCGATCGTCGGCACCGGCCTCGCCGCGGTGGGCGTCCTCGCCAACGGCACCGAGGAGCAGATCGGCACCTGGATCCCCCAGATGTACGGCGACGCCAACGATGTCAAGGTCGCCGCGTTCTGCTCCTCCGAGCCCGACGCCGGCTCCGACGTCGCCTCCATGCGCACCCGCGCCGTCTACGACGAGGCCAAGGACGAGTGGGTCCTCAACGGCACCAAGACCTGGGCGACCAACGGCGGCATCGCCAACGTTCACGTCGTCGTCGCGGTCGTCGACCCCGAGCTCGGCTCCAAGGGCCATGCCTCCTTCATCGTCCCGCCGAACACGCCCGGCCTCTCCCAGGGCCAGAAGTTCAAGAAGCACGGCATCCGCGCCTCGCACACCGCCGAGGTCGTCCTGGAGAACGTCCGGGTCCCCGGCTCCTGCCTGCTCGGCGGCAAGGAGAAGCTCGACGAGCGCTTCGCCCGGGCCCGCGAGCGCGCCAGGAAGGGCGGCGAGCGCGTGAAGAACGCCGCGATGGCCACCTTCGAGGCGTCCCGCCCGGCCGTCGGCGCCATGGCCGTCGGCACCGCCCGCGCCGCGTACGAGGAGGCGCTGGAGTACGCCAAGACGCGCGAGCAGTTCGGCCGCCCGATCATCGACAACCAGGGCGTCGCCTTCCAGCTCGCCGACATGCGGACCTCGATCGACGCGGCCCGCCTGCTGGTCTGGCGTGCCTCCTGGATGGCGGTCAACGGCAAGCCGTTCACCGCCGCCGAGGGCTCGATGTCGAAGCTCTTCGCCAGCGAGACCGCCAAGAAGGTCACCGCCCAGGCGCTCCAGATCCTCGGCGGCAACGGGTTCACCCGGGAGTACCCGGTGGAGCGCATGCACCGCGACGCCGCGATCTACACCATCTTCGAGGGCACGAGCGAGATCCAGCGCCTGGTGATCGCCCGCACCCTCTCCGGGATGCCGATCCGCTAGGCCGTGTCCGGCAAAGCGCCGGCCCCCTCCGGCGGCTCAGCGGTGTCTGAGGGGCGTCAGCTGCTCGATGTCGTAGCGCGAGCGCAGCTCCTCGATCGCCGCGTGGTCGGGGGGACCGCCCGCCGACAGGATCTCCAGCAGCTCCTCGAAGTAGTGCTCGTGATCCGGCGGCGGCGACGCCTGGAAGAACATCTTCGCGGGCGTGTCCGTCGGGTTCGCGAAGGCGTGCGGGCACCCCGGCGGCACGACGATCACCGTGCCCGGGGTCGCCCGCACGATCCCGTTCCCCGTGCCGGACTCCCACCGCTGCCAGTGGTCCGGGGTCCGCACCCGGGGCTCGAAGGCGAGCACGTCCAGCTCGCCTTCGAGCACGTAGAAGAGCTCCTCGCTGCGCGTGTGCACATGCGCCCCCACGTCGAAGCCCGGCGGCACGACCACCTCGAAGCTGGACGCGCTGCGCGAGTGGGTGCCCGTCACCTTGAAGGTCACGTGCTGGGCGGGGGTGCGCACCGTCCGGCCGTGGCCGGGCGGTACGAGGAGCCCCTCGGGCGGGGTGAGCGCCGTCATGAGCCGGTCACCAGGTCACGGGCAGGGCCTCGGGCCCCCGGATGAGCGCGCCCCGGCGGAACGGGACCTCGGCCGCCGGGATCGCGAGCCGCAGCCCGGGCACCCGGTCGACGAGCGCGTCGACCATCAGCTCCGACTCCAGCCGGGCGAGCATGCCGCCCACGCAGTAGTGCGGACCGAACCCGAAGGAGACGTGCGGGTTCGGACTGCGGGAGAAGTCGATCCGCTCCGGGTCCGGGAAGACGTCCGGGTCGCGGTTCGCGGCCAGGTACGACACGTACACCGCGTCGCCCTCCCGGATCCGGACGCCCCTGATGTCCACGTCCTCGGTGGCGATGCGCGACAGGCCCACCGCGCTGCGGTGCGGGATGTAGCGCAGCAGCTCGTCGATGGCCTGCGGCCGGATCTCCGGCTCGGCGCGCAGCCGCTCCCACAGGTCGGGGCGGGTCAGCAGGATGTAGAACATCTGCCCGCAGTTGTTGGTGACCGCCTCGCCGCCGATCTGGATGAGCACGGCGAGACCGACCGCCTCGTCCATGGTCAGCTCGTCCCGGCCCACCGCCGCGCCCAGCAGCGAACCGACGTCCTCGCCCGTACTGTCCCGCCGGTCGCCCACCAGCTTCGCGAAGTAGGCGCTCATCTCGTCCTTGGCCCGCTCGCTGACCTCGGCCCCGTGCGAGGAGGACAGGATCAGCTGGGTCCAGGTGTGCATGCTCCGCCGGTCCTCGGCGGGCACCCCCATCAGCTCGCAGATGACCGCGATGGGGAAGGGGCTCAGGACCGCCTCGGTGAGGTCCGCCGGCGGACCGTCCTGGATCATCTCGTCGACCAGGTCGCCCAGCATGCGGCGGGCGCTCTCGCGCAGCCGTTCCACCCCGCGGGCCGTGAAGGCCGCCGCGACCGAGCGGCGCAGCCGGGTGTGGTCGGGCGGGTCGGCGAAGCCCACCGCGCCCGCCGCCGGGATGAAGTGCGGCGCCAGCCGGGTGACCTGCCGTCCCATGACCGCCGCCCGGCTGAACCGGGGATCGTTGGCGACCATGCGCACGTCGTCGTGGCGCGTCACCAGCCACGCCCAGCCCTCGCCGTGCGGCAGCTGGATCCGGGTGACCGGGCCCTCGCGCATCAGCTCGGCCAGCACGGGGTCGAACTCCACGCCGGTCAGATGGAGGGCGGGCCAGTGCCGTACGGGCGGCAGCGCCCCGGTGATCGTCTGTTCCGTCATCCCGTCACCGTCGTCTCGTGGGCCGCGTCGTGCCAGCGGCCCAGGGCCATCTCGGCGGTGATGCCGGGGCCGAAGCCCGCGAGCAGCCCGCGCGAGGCGTGCTCCGCGCCGCCCTCGTCGAACAGCCGGCGCAGCGCGTCCAGGACCACGGCGCTGGCGATGTTGCCGTACTCCGTGAGGGTCGCCCGGCTGAAGCGGAAGGCCTCCGGCGGTACGCGGAGGAACGTGCTGAGGTCGTCGAGGATGCGCGGGCCGCCGGCGTGGATGATGTAGAAGTCCAGGTCGGAGGCGTTCCAGTCGTGCTGCCGCGCGAGCGCCTGGAGCGCCGGGGCGAGCGGCTCCATCGTGGTCGGCACCCGCTTGTCCAGCAGGAAGTGGAAACCGGTGGCCCGGACGTCGTACATGATCCAGTCCTCGGTCTTGGGGATCAGGTACGAGCCGTTGCGCTCCAGCCGGATGCCCGTGCCGCCCCGGCCGCGCACGGCGGCGGCGGCGATGCCGTCACCGAACAGGCCGTTGCACAGCAGGGAACCGACACCGAGGTCGGTCGGCTGGTAGCACAGCGAGCAGAACTCGCAGGCCACGATGAGCGCGTTGGCCTCGGGATAGGCCGTGCAGAAGTCGTGCGCGCGGTTGATGGCGGCGCCTCCCGCGGCGCAGCCGAGCTGCGCGATGGGAATCTGCCGGGTGTCGCTCTCGAAGCCCATCTCGTTGATCAGCCAGGCAGTGAGCGACGGCATCATGAAACCGGTGCACGAGACGTAGATGATCACGTCGACGTCGGTGGCGAGGAGTTCCGCGTCGTCCAGCGCCCGCTGCACGACCGCGGGGACACGGGCCTTGGCCTCGCGCTCGTAGACCTTGTTGCGGTCCTCGAAGCCGGGGTGCCGCAGCGTCTCCTCGATCGGCTGGACGATGTGCCGGGTGCGGACCCCGGTGTTCTCTATCAGCCGTAGTGCCAGCGGGAGTTGGGGATGGTCGGGGTGACGGGAGCGGGCCAGCTCCAGCGTCTGCTCCATCGTGATGACGTGTTCGGGGACTGAAACCGCGGGTCTGCACAAAGTCGCCATGTCGAAGCGCCTACTTTCGCTTCCGGGGAACGCTTCGTCCCCCGGCGGAAGGGTGGTTCACCACGGAACGGTGGTGTCCCCACGATCACCCGGGGGCGCCCGGATATCGCGTCGGACTACTCCAGACCGGGGAACACGCGGACGGCGTGGCAACCTGGTCACGGGGGTCACGGGGCAGCCGGACCGAAGGAGTGGGCGATGACGCGGACCGCCGGGGAACTGCTGGAGAGCACCACGGGCGAGCTCGCTCCGGACCCGCACGCCAACCGGCTGCTGCCGGTGATCACGCGGGGCGCGGCCCGGCGCTCCACGCTCGCCGCGCTCGCCCTGGAGCAGCGGCACGTGATCGCCGCGGACCGGCGGGCGTTCCTGCATCTGGCGGGGCGGTCGGCGGGCGAACCGGCGAGCGCGGCCTTCTTCGAACTGCTCGCCGAGGGCGAGGCGCTGGCGCAGGAGCGGCTCGGCGCGTACGCCGCCGCGTGCGGGGCGGACGAGACGAGCGCGGCCGCCTACGAGCCGCTCGCGGACTGCCAGGCCTATCCCGCGTACGTCGCCTGGCTGGCCCTGAACGCGTCGCCGTCCGACGTCGTCCTCGCGCTCAGCGCCAACTTCGCGGCGTGGGGCGGCTATTGCGCGGCGATCGCCGAGGCGCTGCGCCGCCACCACGGTTTCGACGACGAGGCGTGCGCGTTCTTCGACTTCTTCGCGGAGCCCGCCCCCGAGCTGGAGCGCCGTGCGTCGGCCGCCGTCCAGGAAGGGATCGACGTCGGCCGGATCGACGAGGACAGGGCGCTGCGTCACGGCCGTCTGCTGCAGGGCTGCGAGGCCCGCTTCTGGCACGCCCTGTGGGAACTCGACCAGCGGACGGCCTGACCGGGGGTCGGCCGTCCACGGAGGACGGCCGGCCCCCGGTCAGCCCACCGACGTACCGCTGCTGTGCGCGATGCAGGCGACGTCGATGCGGTCGGCGAGCTTGGCGAGTTCGATGGTGAGGGTCGCGACCGTGTCCTCGTCGAGTCCGTCCTGGCCGGCCTCCACCAGATGCAGCCACCGGCCGCCCACCGTGCGCAGCAGCTTGCTGACGTCCGCGGCCGACACCTGCAGCGTGCCGCGGTCGTCGACGATCAGGGGGAGGGTCACTTCGCGGTTCACACAGGGGATCGTAGCTGCCGGATGCTCACGCTCCGTGCCACACAGTGGTGATGTTGCAGAACTCTCGGATTCCGTGCCCCGACAGCTCACGCCCGTAGCCGGACCGCTTGACCCCGCCGAACGGGAAGGCCGGATGGGAGGCCGTCATCCCGTTGAAGAACACGCCGCCCGCCTCCAGATCGCGCACGAACCGGTCCACCTCGGCCTCGTCCCGCGTCCACACGTTCGAACTCAGACCGAACGGCGTGTCGTTGGCGATCTCGACCGCCTCGTCCAGGTCGGCGGCCCGGTAGAGCGTGGCCACCGGCCCGAACGCCTCCTCCTGATGGATACGCATCTCGGGGGTGATGTCGGCGAGGACCGTCGGCGCGTAGAACCAGCCGGAGCCCTCGGGCCGCTCGCCCCCGCACAGGACCGTCGCGCCGTTCTCCACCGCGTCGTCGACGAGTTCCTCCAGGTCGCCGCGGCCCTGCTCGGTGGCGAGCGGACCGACGTCCGTCCCCTCCTCCATCGGGTCACCCACCGTGAGGTCCTTCATGGCCGCGGCGAAGCGCTCGGCGAAGTCGTCGAAGACGTCCGTGTGGACGATGAACCGCTTGGCGGCGATGCAGGACTGCCCGTTGTTCTGGACCCGCGCCGTCACCGCCGTCCGCGCGGCCTTGTCGATGTCGGCCGACGGCATGACGACGAACGGGTCGCTGCCGCCCAGCTCCAGGACCGTCTTCTTGATCTCCTCACCGGCGACGGACGCGACCGCGCGGCCGGCCGGCTCGCTGCCGGTGAGGGTCGCCGCCTTGATCCGCGGGTCGCGCAGGATGTCCTCGACCGCGCCGGATCCGATGAGCAGCGTCTGGAAGCAGCCGTCGGGGAAACCGGCGCGGCGGAAGAGGTCCTCCAGGTAGAGGGCGGTCTGCGGCACGTTCGAGGCGTGCTTGAGCAGGCCCACGTTGCCCGCCATCAGCGCGGGCGCGGCGAACCGGACCACCTGCCAGAGCGGGAAGTTCCACGGCATCACGGCCAGCACCGGGCCGAGCGGCCGGTAGCGCACGATGACCCGGGACGCGCCGGAGTCGCGCGCCGCGGACTCGGGCGGCTCCTCGTCGGCGAGGAGCTCCTCGGCGTGGTCGGCGTACCAGCGCATCGCCTTGGCGCACTTCGCCGCCTCGGCGCGGGCCTGCTTGACCGGCTTGCCCATCTCCGTGGTCATCACCTGCGCGATGTCGTCCTGGTCCTCGTCCAGCAGGTCGGCGGCCCGGAGCAGCAGCCGCGCGCGCTCGGCGAAGGGGGTGGTGCGGTAGGTGCGGAACGTCGCCGCGGCGGTGGCGAGCCTGCGCTCGATCTCCTCGGCGCCCAGCGCGTCGTACGTCTTGAGTGTCTCGCCGTTCGCCGGATTCACCGTCGCGATGGGCATGGCCGACCTCCTGAGAGCGGGGCTGTCCTTCGACCCTCCCGCGCGGCGTGACAGGGCGCAACGCGGAGGGCTCCTTGCGGAGCCGGTGCCGTCGTGCGGACGCCGGCTCTCAGTCCGAGTGCTCCACGAGACGGTCGAGAAACGCCGACTGCGCCGGCACGATCACCGCCCGGGCCCGCTCCAGGCCGCACCACTCCACCCGGTCCAGCTCCGGGAACTCCTGGAGACGCCCCGACTTCGGGGGCCACTCCATCTCGAAGGTGCCGGGGACCATGTCGGCCGGGTCGAGGTCCGCCTCCATGGCCCAGGCCGTGACGATCTTGCCGTTGGACTGGCGCACCTCACCGAGCGGTGTCGCCTCGCCGTCGGGCGGCGGCAGCCCCAGCTCCTCCTGGAACTCGCGGCGCGCCGCGTCCCAGGACGGCTCGTCCGGCTCGTACTCGCCCTTCGGCACCGTCCACGCCCCGGCGTCGCGCCGCGCGAAGAACGGGCCGCCCATGTGGCCGAGGAGCACCTCGATCCCGGCCGCGGTGCGCCGGTACAGCAGGAGTCCCGCACTGCGCTTGGCGGTCACCTCGTCACCTCCGGGTGGGCCGCGAGCAGGGTGTCCACGGTGTCGGCCTCGGCCGGCGTCTTGTCCTCGCGGTAGCGCAGCACGCGGGCGAAGCGCAGGGTGACGCCGGCCGGGTAACGGGTGGAGCGCTGGAGACCGTCGTAGGCGATCTCGACGACGAGTCCGGGCCGTACGCGCACCACGTGGCCGTCGTCGTCGAGGGCCAGCTCCTGGAGCCGCTCCGTCTGCCAGGCGAGCATCGCGTCCGTCATGCCCTTGAACGTCTTGCCCAGCATCACGAAGGTCCCGTCGTCGGCGCGGGCCCCCAGATGCAGGTTGGAGAGCTTGCCCGTGCGGCGCCCGTGGCCCCACTCGGCGGCCAGCACCACGAGGTCGAGGGTGTGCACGGGCTTGACCTTCAGCCAGGCGGCGCCGCGCCGGCCCGCGCTGTAGGGGGCGTCCAGCGCCTTGGCCACCACGCCCTCGTGACCGCGGGCGAGCGTGTCCGCGAGGAACTCCTCGGCGGTGCCGGCCTCGTCGGGACCGGACACGAGGGCGCGCCGGACCCGCATGGGTTCGGGCACCAGCCGCGCCAGCTCGGCGTGCCGCTCGGTGAACGGCAGGTCCAGCAGGTCCTGCCCGTCGACGGACAGCGCGTCGAAGAAGACGGGGGAGACGGGCACCGCCGCGGCGGCCGTGGCCACGTCCACCCGTGAGCCGACCCGTCCCGCGATCTCCTGGAAGGAGCGCGGCCGGCCGTTCTCGTCCAGGGCGATGACCTCGCCGTCCAGGATGAAGCGCTCGCCCCGCAGCTCCAGCGCCGAGGAGGTGAGCTCGGGCAGCCGGTCGGTGATGTCGTCCAGCGTGCGCGTGTAGACCCGGACCTCGTCGCCGTCGCGGTGCACCTGCACCCGGATGCCGTCGAGCTTCTCCTCGACGGCGCACGGGCCCAGCTTGCCGACGGCCTCGGTGACGGAGCCCGCCGAGTGCGCCAGCATCGGCAGGACCGGCAGGCCCACGGTGAGGCGGAAGGCCTCCAGGGCGCCGGGCCCCTCGCCGAGCAGTGCCTGCGCCACCGTCTGCAGCGACCCCGCGAGCATCACGGCCCGCCGTACGTCCGCGGAGGGCGCCCCGGTCGCCAGGGCGAGCCCCTCCACGGCCACGGCGTCCAGGGCGCCCTGGCGCACCTCGCCGGTCAGCAGCCCGAACAGGAACCGCTGCTCCGCCTCCGTGGCCGCCGCCAGCAGATCACCCATCAGCCGCTTGCGCTCGGCCTGGGAGCCGGTGCCGGTGACCGCGCCGAGCCGGGTCAGACGGGCGTCCACGTCGCGCACGGTCAGCGTGGCCTCGGCGGCGGGCGGGACCGGCGTGCCGAGGAGCTTCCAGCCGACGCCGAGCCGCCCCTGCGGCAGCCGGCCCGCCAGATAGGGGATGACGACCGGCACGTCCTCGGCGTCGGCTTCGCGGAACAGCTCGGCGAGCAGAGCGATCTTCCGGGTGCGCGCCGAGGTGGCGGCGACCTCCTGGGACACGTGGGCGAGCCGGCTCAGCAGCATGCAGCCATGGTGCAACGGAGCCGCCCCGCGCACACCCCCAGGGGGCCTCCCGCGCGCCGCCCGGACACCGGCCGGCCGAGGTGCTCAGCCGCCGGCGACCGCCGCGTCGAGGTCCGCGAACAGCAGGTCGCCGTTGAGCGCGACCGCCGCCCGGTAGCCGGCGCCCGCCGCGTTGACGACCTGCTCGGCGTGGCTGGTCGCGTTGCCCGCCGCCCAGACGCCGGGCACGGTCGTGCGGCCCGTCTCGTCCACCACCGGGTAGGTGCCGAACGCCGTCTCGTGGTGCTCGGCACCCAGCCGCTCCAGGAGTTCGGTGCGCGGGGACATGGGGGCCCCGACGAAGACCACGGTGCGGTCGTGGACCGAGCCGTCGGCGAGGCGGACCCCGGTGAGCCGGTCCCCGTCGACCACGAGCCCGGCGACCTCGCCCGGCACGACCTCGACCCCGGCGGCGGCCAGCCGGCGCAGGTCGTCGTCCGCGAGCGTGTCCTCGTCCACCGTGTGCAGGAACAGCCGCACGTCCTTCGACCAGTGGCTGACCATCAGCGCCTGGTGGACGCTCATCGGGCCGGCCGCGAGCACGCCGAAGGACTCGTCGCGGACCTCCCAGCCGTGGCAGTAAGGGCAGTGCAGCACGTCGCGCCCCCAGCGTTCGGCGACGCCCGGCACCTTCGGCAGCTCGTCCACCAGGCCGGTGGCGACGACCAGCCGCCGCGCGTGCGCCGTGCGCCCGCTCGCGAGCGTCACGTCGAACTCACCCGTCCCGTCCCGGGCGACGTCCACGGCGCGGTCCCGGACCAGCTCCACGCCGTACCGCGCGATCTCCCGCCGTCCCTCGGCGAGGAACTCGGCGGGCGGCATGCCGTCGCGCGACAGATAGCCCTGCATGTGCGCGGCGGGCGCGTTGCGCGGTTCGCCGGCGTCGACGACGAGTGTGCGGCGCCGGGCCCGTCCGAGCACCAGCGCCGCCGACAGTCCGGCCGTGCCGCCGCCGACGACGACTGCTTCGTACCTCTCGGTCATGGTGACCACCTCCACCCAGACAGTCGCCCCGCACCTGCCGTCTTGACAAATGGCTTTGCCGAACCTGCAATACGGTCATGAACGACGACGAGGGAACGGGCGGGACGCGGGACGACGCGGCGGAGGCGGACGCCGTCCTCGCTGGGGTCGGGCCCCGGCTGCGGCGCATCCGCAAGGAGCGCGGTGCCACGCTCGCCGGGCTGTCCGAGGCCACCGGCATCTCCGTGAGTACGTTGTCGCGCCTGGAGTCCGGGCTGCGCAAACCCAGCCTGGAGCTGCTGCTGCCGATCGCCCGGGCCCACAAGGTGGCGCTGGACGAACTGGTGGGCGCGCCGCCGGTCGACGACCCGCGCGTACGGGCCAAGCCGATCCAGCGCCACGGCCGCACCCACTGGCCGCTCACCCGCCAGCCCGGCGGGCTCCAGGCGTTCAAGGTCCTCGAACCCGTCCGCCGCCAGGAGCCCGACCCGCGCACCCACGAGGGCTACGAGTGGCTGTACGTGCTCTCGGGCAGGCTCCGGCTGGTGCTCGGCGAGCACGACGTGGTGCTCGGCCCCGGCGAGGCGGCCGAGTTCGACACCCGGGTCCCGCACTGGTTCGGGTCGACGGGGGAGGGGCCGGTCGAGTTCCTGAGCCTCTTCGGGCCCCAGGGAGAGCGGATGCACGTCAGGGCGCGGCCCACCAGGCCTGCCGCGCCGTGACGCACGCGACTGTTCCCTGATCGGCAAGCGACCGCTTAGTATGCGGACGAGCCCGGTCAGACGAAGCAGTCCCGTGGAGGCCCCGCATGCAGGCATGGCAAGTGCACCAGAACGGCGAGCCGAGCGAGGTGATGCGGCTCGCGGACGTGGAGCGGCCGGTGCCCGGCCAGGGGCAGCTCCTGCTCAAGGTGCGCGCCGCGAACATCAACTTCCCGGACGCCCTGATGTGCCGGGGGCAGTACCAGGTCAGGCCGCCGCTGCCGTTCACGCCCGGCGTCGAGATCTGCGGCGAGACCGAGGACGGGCGCCGCGTCCTCGCCAACCCCGCGCTGCCCTACGGGGGCTTCGCCGAGTACGCCGTCGCGGACGCCGCCGCCGTCCTGCCCGCGCCCGAGGCCCTCGACGACGCCGAGGCCGCCGCCCTGCACATCGGCTACCAGACGGGCTGGTTCGGTCTGCACCGGCGCGCCCGCCTGGAAGCGGGGGAGACGCTGCTCGTCCACGCTGCCGCCGGAGGGGTCGGCAGCGCGGCGGTGCAGCTCGGCAAGGCCGCCGGCGCCACCGTCATCGGCGTGGTCGGCGGCGCCGACAAGGCGGCCGTCGCCCGCGACCTCGGCTGCGACGTCGTCGTCGACCGGCGCGCCGAGGACGTCATCGCCGCCGTCAAGGAGGCCACCGGCGGACGCGGCGCCGACGTGATCTACGACCCCGTCGGCGGCGAGGCGTACACGCAGTCCACGAAGGTCGTCGCCTTCGAGGGCCGGATCGTCGTCGTCGGCTTCGCGAGCGGGTCCATCCCCAGCCCCGGCCTGAACCACGCGCTCGTGAAGAACTACGCGATCCTCGGCCTGCACTGGGGCCTCTACAACACCAAGAACCCGAAGCTCGTCCAGCACTGCCACGAGCAGCTCACCGACCTCGCCGCACGCGGCGCGATCAAGCCGCTGATCAGCGAGCGCGTGCCGCTGAGCGGTGCCGCCGCGGCCGTGCAGCGCGTCGCCGACGGCACCACGACCGGACGCGTGGCCGTGGTCCCCTCCCCGGAGAACGGAGCAGACGCATGACCGACGCCACACGAGCGGGCGGCGCCCTCGACGCCGCCGCACTGCGCGAGCGCACCCGGGAGCTGCTGGCCGCGCACCCGCCCGCGACGACGGACCGCCTCGACTTCCTCAGGGCCCGCTTCGACGCCGGCCTCGCCTGGGTCCACTTCCCCGAGGGCCTCGGCGGCCTCGGCGCACCGCGCGCCCTCCAGGCCGTCGTGGACGCCGAACTGGAGGCCGCGGGCGCCCCCGACAACGACCCGCGGCGCATCGGCATCGGCCTCGGCATGGCCGCGCCGACGATCCTCGGCTACGGCACGGACGAGCAGAAGCGGCGCTTCCTGCGCCCCCTGTGGACCGGCGAGGAGGTCTGGTGCCAGCTCTTCAGCGAGCCCGGCGCCGGCTCCGACCTCGCCGCGCTCGGCACCCGCGCCGTCCGCGAGGGCGACGGCTGGGTGGTCAACGGGCAGAAGGTCTGGACGTCCAGCGCCCACGTCGCCCGCTGGGCCATCCTCATCGCCCGCACCGACCCCGACGCGCCCAAGCACCGCGGGATCACCTATTTCGTCTGCGACATGACCGACCCCGGCGTCGACGTGCGCCCGCTGCGCCAGATCACCGGCGAGGCGGAGTTCAACGAGGTCTTCCTCACCGACGTGCGCATCCCCGACGCCCACCGGCTCGGTGACGTGGGGGACGGCTGGCGGGTCGCCCAGACCACCCTCATGAACGAGCGCGTGTCCATCGGCGGCATGCGCATCCCCCGCGAGGGCGGCATGATCGGCCCGGTCGCCAAGACCTGGCGCGAGCGCCCCGAACTGCGCACCCACGACCTGCACCAGCGGCTGCTGACCCTCTGGGTCGAGGCCGAGGTCGCCCGGCTCTCCGGCGAGCGGCTGCGCCAGCAGCTCGTCGCCGGCCAGCCCGGCCACGAGGGCTCCGCCATGAAGCTGGGATTCGCGCGTCTCAACCAGGAGATCAGCGGCCTGGAGATCGAACTCCTCGGCGAGGAGGGCCTGTTGTACGACGACTGGACGATGCGCCGGCCCGACAAGGTCGACTTCACCGGCCGCGACGCGGGCTACCGCTACCTCCGCTCCAAGGGCAACAGCATCGAGGGCGGGACCACCGAGGTCCTGCTGAACATCGTCGCCGAACGCGTGCTGGGCCTGCCCTCCGAGCCGCGCACCGACAAGGACGTCGCCTGGAAGGACCTGGCCCGATGACCGATCTGCTGTACTCGGAGGAGGAAGAGGCGCTGCGCGCCGCCGTCCGCGACCTCCTCGCCGACCACTGCGACGCGGCCGGCGTCATCACCCGCACCGAGACCGACGCCCCGCACGACCGCGCCCTGTGGAAGGCGCTCGCCGAGGGCATGGGCCTCGCCGGGCTCCTCGTGCCCGAGGCGCGCGGCGGTCAGGGCGCCACCCACCGCGAAGCCGCCGTGGTGCTGGAGGAGTTGGGCCGCGCGGTCGCGCCCGTGCCCTACCTGACCAGCGCGGTCGTCGCGACGGAGGCACTGCTGGCCTGCGAGGGCGACGAGGCCGACACCCTGCTGACCGCGCTGGCCTCCGGCCGGACCGTCGGCGTGCTCGCGGTCGCCCTGTCCACCGCGCCGGGCGGCACCCCCAAGTCCGTACGGTACGAAGACGGCGCGCTGCACGGGGAGTTGACCGGCATCGCCGACGCGGTGGCCGCCGACGTCCTACTCGTCCCCGCCGAGGACGGCGCCCTGTACGCCGTCGACGCGGACGCCGTCACCCTCACGCCGCAGGTCTCCCTGGACCTCACCCGGCCCCTGGCCACGGTCGTCCTCGACGGGACCCCGGCGCGCCTCCTGAGTCCCGACGCCGCGCCCGTGATCCGCCGAGCCCTGCGGTCCGGTGCCGGCCTGCTCGCCTCCGAGCAACTCGGCCTCGCCGACTGGTGCCTGACCGAGACGGTCCGCTACCTGAAGGACCGCAAGCAGTTCAACCGGCCCGTCGGAGGCTTCCAGGCGCTCAAGCACCGCCTCGCGAAGGTGTGGCTGGAAGTCGTCAACCTCCGCGCCGCAGCCCGCAACGCCGCCGACGCGCTCGCCACCGGCAGCGAGGACACCGACGTCGCAGCGGCCCTCGCCCAGGCGTACGCGGCCCCCGTAGCCGTGCACGCCGCCGAGGAGGCCCTCCAGCTGCACGGCGGTATCGGCATGACCTGGGAACACCCGGTCCACCTGTACCTGAAGCGCGCGAAGGCCGACTCGCTCGCGTACGGCACGGCGGGCAGGCAGCGGGAGGAACTGGCCGCACTGGTCGACCTGCGGGCACCCTGACGCCCGAACCGCTCCCGCCCAAGGCCCGTCCCTCCGGGGGCGGGCCTCTCGCGTGCGCCGCCGGTGAAGTGAACCCGGGACGGCAGTCCGGCCAACTCCGCGCACGCCACTGCTCCTTGGGGCCGCGCGGACCGCATACTCTCCCCGACCCGATCTCGCCCGGACGGGCGGTGCCCCCACCTGTCCGGTACGGCACACCCAGGGAGACAGCATGGCCCTCACCACCCGTCGCAGAGCCCTCACCACTCTCGGTGCCGCCCTCGCAGGCTCCGTGGCGCTGCCCTCCGCGTACGCCGGGGCCAGCGAGCGAGGCCACCGCCCGCGTCCCCTGTGGCGGGCCCACGCGCACAACGACTACGAGCACCCGCGGCCCCTCCTGGACGCCCTCGACCACCGCTTCGGCAGCGTCGAGGCCGACATCTACCTCGTGGACGGCCAACTCCTCGTCGCCCACGACCCGGTCGACCTCGACCCCGCCCGCACCCTCGAAGCCCTCTACCTGGACCCCCTCGCCGCACGCGTCAAGGCCAACCACGGCTCCGTGTACCGCGGACACCGCAGGCCCCTGCAACTGCTCATCGACATCAAGACCGAGGGCGCGTCGACGTACCTCGAACTCGACCGCCGTCTGCGGCGCCACAAGCACCTGTTCACCAGCTACGCGCACGGCAGGGTGCACCCGGGAGCGGTGACCGCCGTGATCTCCGGCGACCGGGCGGCCCGCGTCCCGATGGAGGCGCAGAGCGAGCGCCGCGCCTTCTACGACGGCCGCCTCGCCGACCTCGGCACCGCGGCACCCGCCTCCTTCGTCCCGCTGATCAGCGACAACTGGACGCTCAACTTCACCTGGCTGGGCGTCGGGCAGTTCCCCGAGGCGGAGCGGCGCAAGCTGCGCGGCATCGTCGCTTCGGCGCACGCGCGCGGCCAGCGGGTGCGGTTCTGGGCCACCCCCGACCTGGCCGGTCCGGCACGCGACGCCGTCTGGGGCGAACTGCTCGCCGCCGGCGTCGACCACCTCAACACCGATGACCTGGCCGGTCTCGAGGCGTTTCTCGACGCACACGACAGGCCGTAGAACTCCACACGTTCGGAGGACACGTCAGCAGCCCGGAAGAACCCTCCGCTACGCGACACTTGCGGCCGAATGCCGCGGTGTGGACGTGGCGGAGGAGGTTGACGATGGCCATTTCCATCTCTGTGGTGGTCCTGCTGATGATCCTGGCGGTGGTCTTCGTGCGCAACGGCGCACTGAAGCTCTCGCACGCGGTGGTCTGCGTCCTGCTCGGCTTCTACCTGGCGAGCACGAGCATGGCGCCGACCATCAGCGAGGGACTCACGGCCACGGCGGACATCGTGAGCAGCCTGAACCCCTGACGTCAGGACCGTGAGAAGACCCCGATGCCGTTGGGCACCGGACGTTCCGCCCCACCGCTGGGGTGGTTGCGCACGGTGACGGCGGCGGCTCCGGGCTCCCGGGCCACCAGCGTGGTGGAGCCGCCGCCGTCCAGACTGAAGGCGTCCTCGGAACCCAACGACCGCAGCGTGTCCGCCACTTCGGCGATCGTCAGTCCGCTGCGGTAGGCGGGTGCCCCGTCGACGGCGAGCAGGAGGAGGCGGCGGCCGCCGTCCGCGATGCCGGCCGCGGTCCGTACGGCCGACGTCGTGTCGTCCAGGCCGGGCAGCGGCTCGCCGCCGTGGAGGACCGGGTAGCCGCCGAGCGCGAAGCGGTACGCGACCCGGGAACGGGCCGCCACCAGCCGGTGCCGCACCCGCACGGTCTCGCCCGCCGACAGCTTGCGCAGCCGCTGGGCGCCCGCCTCCCGCCCGACCAGGACGGTGGTGTCCGCCGCGACGGGACCCGAGCCGGGAATGTCCGAGGCCGAGACGACCCGGCCGCCTCTGACCGTCACCTCGTAGGTGTCCGAACTGCAGGGCGCGGCCCGGTCGGTGTCCGTCCCGCACACGGCGCGGGCACGTGAGACACCGCCCCAGTCCGAGGTGAACGCGCCGACCGAATCCTGGGGCAGGGCGTACTGGTTGAGCCCGCCGAGGGCGAACCGGCCGTCCGGCGTGTGCACGGAACCGTCGAGCGCCAGGCTGTCCAGCCGGGCCCTGCCGTCGGTTCCCACGCCGAGCACGTCCTTCGTGGTGGTGCCCGGCGGCAGGGCGGGCCCGAACCGCTGTCCGTCCGGGACCGCCGCCTTGAGCGCGTGCCCGCTCTCGATCGCCGGTCCGACGGGCGCCCCGGTCGCCTCGATCCCGGGGTGCTGGGTCTCGGTGATGTTGAAGAAGTCGCCGTTCACGCCCGCGACGGCGCCGCGCGCGTCCGCGAGGCGCGAGACGGGCTCCCGGGAAGCCACGACACCGGGATACAGCAGGCCGACGCCGGTACGGGAGTCGCGCAGGTCGACGGTCAGCAGGTGGACGTGGGTCACGCCCTTCGCCGCCCGCAGGTCGAACTCCTTGTAGAGCACGCCGGGAGCGATCCGGGTGCCGTCCTCCACGGCGTTCACCGGAGACGCGCCCGCCAAGGCCGCTCCGGCCAGCGCGCTCCAGGCCGCGAGTGCCGTCAGTACCGTTCTGAACCGTGCGGTGCGAGGCGTCACAGTCCCCCCTGATGTCTCGTCAACTGTCCCAGGACTCAGGGGGAGTGCACCAGACGGCGGTGGCCGCGCCGGTGGCTACGTGCCGACGACGCGGGAACGGATCAGAAAACGCACTCCTTCGGGTGCCTCCAGCGAGAAGCCGCTGCCCCGTCCAGGCACGACGTCGACGATCAGCCGGGTGTGCCGCCAGACCTCGTACTGGCTCCGGGACATCCAGAACGGCACCGGCTCCGCGACCCCGTCCGCCTCCAGTTCGGCGAGCAGGATGTCGGAACCGCCGGTGCGGAACTCGCCGGCCGGGTAGCACATCGGTGCGCTGCCGTCGCAGCAGCCGCCGGACTGGTGGAACATCAGCGGGCCGTGCAGCTCGCGCAGCCGGCCCAGCAGTTCGGCGGCGGCCGGGGTCAGTTCGACGCGCGCGGTGGTGTCCACAGCGGTGGCTCCCGTCCTCGGAGTGTCGGGGCGCGACGCGGTCCCGTCCCGTGGCTGTGCTCAGCCGACACCCCGCGACGTTGCACGGACGTTGCGAGGTGCCGGCACGCGCGGTCCGGCGGCCTCACGGACGCTACGGGGCCGTCTCGGCCTCGATGCCGCGGACCAGCTCGACCGCCCGGCCCAGGGTGGTCAGGCGGGCGTCGAGGGTGTCCCCGGCCGGGTAGAGGCGGACGGTGTCCACGCCGGTGTCGCGCCAGACGCGGAGCCGGTCACGGACCATGTCCTCGGTGCCGATCAGGGTGGTCGCCAGCACCATCTCGTCCGTCACCAGCGCGGCGGCGCCGTCCCGGTCCCCGGCCTGCCAGCGCGTACGGACCTCTGCCGCGACCTCGGCCCAACCCTGGCGGCTGTAGGCCTTGTTGTAGAAGTTCGTGGACGCGGAGCCCATGCCGCCGAGGCTGAACGCCAGCTCCTTCTTCCGCCCGGCGACCATGGCGCGCAGGGCGTCCTCGTCGTCGGCGAAGGCGACCTCGGCACCCTGGCAGACGTCCAGGTCGGCCCGCGTCCGTCCGGCGGCGGCCAGCCCCCGGTCCAGGTGGGCGAAGTACGCCGCGCCGGCCCCCTCGGGGACGAAGCTCGTCCCGAGCCAGCCGTCGGCGATCTCACCGGTCAGCTCCAGCATCTTCGGGGAGAGGGTCGCCAGGTACACGGGGATGTCGTGCTCGGCGCGCATGGACAGGCGCATCGGTTTCGCCTCCCCGCCCGGCAGCGGGATCTCGAACTCCCGCCCGGAGTAGGCGATCTTCTCGCCGGTGGCGGCCTGCCGCACGATCTCGACGGTCTCCCGCATCCGTGCGAGCGGCCGGGCGAAGGGCACACCGTGCAGTCCCTCGATCACCTGCGGTCCGGAGGGGCCGAGGCCGAGGAGGAAGCGCCCCTCGGAGATCCGCGACAGCGTGATCGCGGCGCGGGCGATGGCCACCGGGGTGCGGGTGCCGAGCTGGATGATGCCGGAACCCAGCAGCATGCGGTCGGTCCTCGCGGCGAGATAGCCGAGCGGTGACGGTGCCTCGGAGCCCCAGGCCTCGGCGACCCAGCAGATGTCCAGGCCCAGCTTCTCGGCCTCGGTGACGAAGGCGACCGTCTCCCGCCAGTCGCCGCCGGAGGCCTCGATCGTGGTCGACGTACGCATCAGGCGTCCGCCTTCCCCGAGTCGGCGGCCCTCTCGGCCAGTTCCTTGACGGCCGCGACGGTGCCGGCCATGGCGGCCTCGAACTCCCGCATGCGCACGAAGACGATCTTCTGTTCCTTCTCCGGCATGCGGTCGATGGCGAGCGAGAGTCCCGAACGGCCCGGTCCCATCCGCATCCATTGCCGGAGCAGGGTGCCGCCGTCACGCGGCTCCGCCGTGAACCGCCAGAGGGCCGTGGGGCGTTCCGGGTCCTCGACCGCCCAGGCGAGCACCCGCGGCGGCTCGTACTCGACGATCTGCGAGGTGGTGGACCACTCGCCCAGCGCCTCGTGCCTGCTGTGCCCGACGAACCGGGCGCCGAGGGCGGGTCCGTCTGCGCCGCCCAGCCAGTGCACCGACTGGAGCTCGGAACTGAGGCGCGGCATCAGCTCGATGTCGGACACCAGCCCCCACACGTGCTCCGGTGGGGCGCAGATCCAGGTCTCCACCTCGGCCGTGGGCCCGTCCGCGTAGCGCGCGCCTGTCCACTCCATCGAGTTGCCGCCTCCGGTCCATCCGATGATCCCCGCGAAGAAAGGGGCCTGACCAGTAAAGTTGCGTAGATAGACTCACCTGTCAAGGGTGAGCGCCGAGGCGAGGGCCGCTCGCGTCAGCCCGCGAACCGCTCCCGCACGTCCGGTCGTTCGGCCAGGTGCGGCGGGTAGCCCGGTCCCATCCGGGGGTGCGTGTCGCCGGCCGTCATCGGCTCGCCGCAGCCGGCGCACACCACCTCGGCGTGGCTGTCCTGCCCGCAGGTGTCGTGGTGGAGGACCACCGGCGGACCCGCCTCCTCGGCCAGCCAGCGGTCCCCCCACCGGTTCATCACGAGCAGTACGCCGTAGAAGTCGCGGCCCTTCTCGGTGAGGACGTAGTCGTGGCGCACCGGCTCGGTCTGGTACGGGCGCTTCTCCATCAGTCCCTCGTCCACCAGCCGCCGCAGCCGGTCCGTGAGGGTGTTGCGGGCGATCCCCAGCGACTCCTGGAACGCGTCGAAGCGCCGGATTCCGTAGAACGCCTCACGCAGCACCAGGGGCGTCCACCAGTCCCCGAGCAGATCCATGGTCCGCGCGATCGAGCAGGGCCACTGAGCAAAGGAAGTCCGCCTCATGTCCGTCAGCATACGGTGCGTCTCGTGGTGAGACCCAGCAGGTGAGACGGGGTGCGCGGAAACATGCCGGGTGGGCTGTCGGCCGACTCCTCTCACCTGCTGTCGCTGTCGTCCGCCCCCTCCAGCGCGGCGCGTCCGGCCTCCAGGCGGGCGACCGGGACCCGGAACGGCGAGCAGGAGACGTAGTCGAGGCCCGCGGCATGGAAGAAGTGCACCGAGTCGGGGTCGCCGCCGTGCTCCCCGCACACGCCGATCTTCAGACCGGGGCGGGCGGCACGGCCCTCGGCGACGGCGATCCCGACCAGCCGACCCACGCCGTCCCGGTCGAGGGTCTCGAACGGCGAGGTGGGGAAGATCCCCTTGTCGAGGTAGGCGGAGAAGAAGGCCGCCTCGACGTCGTCGCGGGAGAAGCCCCAGGTGGTCTGGGTCAGGTCGTTGGTGCCGAAGGAGAAGAACTCCGCCTCCTCGGCGATCCGGCCCGCCGTGAGCGCCGCCCGGGGCAGCTCGATCATCGTCCCGACGGGACAGTCCACGGGGACCCCCGACGTCCGGGAGACCTCGGCGAGAACGCGGCCCACCTCCTCGCGCACGATCCGCAGTTCGCGCACGTCCCCGACGAGCGGCACCATGATCTCCGCCCTCGGGGAACCGCCGGCCCGGACGCGTTCCACGACCGCCTCGCCGATCGCCCGGACCTGCATCGCGACCAGACCGGGGACCACCAGGCCGAGGCGCACTCCGCGCAGCCCCAGCATCGGGTTCTCCTCGTGCATGCGGTTCACGGCGTCCAGCAGTTCGGCGTCGTGCTCGTCCGGCCGCCCGCCGCGGGCCTCGGCGGCCGCGACACGCACGGCCAGCTCGGTGCGGTCGGGCAGGAACTCGTGCAGCGGCGGGTCCAGCAGCCGAATCGTGACCGGCAGCCCGTCCATCGCCTCCAGGATCCCCGCGAAGTCCGCCCGCTGGAGCGGCAGCAGAGCCGCAAGAGCCCGGTCCCGGCCGGTGTCCGTACCGGCCAGGATCATCTCCTCCACCAGCTTGCGGCGCTCCCCGAGGAACATGTGCTCGGTGCGGCACAGGCCGATGCCCTGGGCCCCGAACCGGCGGGCCCGGGCGGCGTCCTCCGGGGTGTCGGCGTTGGCGCGCACCTCCAGCCGCCGGACGGCGTCGGCCCTCTCCAGCGCGCGGGCCACCGCTTCGACCACCCCGTCGGACGCCTCGTCGGTGTCACCGGCCTCCAGCAGCCGCATGACGGCCGAGTCGACCAGCGGGACCGGCCCCGCGTACACGGCCCCGGCCGTGCCGTCGACCGAGATGAGCGTGCCCTCCGTGACGACGGTGCCGTCCGGGGCGGTGAAGCGCCGCGCCTCGGTGTCCACCGCGAGCTCCTCGGCGCCGCACACGCAGACCTTGCCCATGCCGCGGGCCACGACCGCCGCGTGACTGGTCTTGCCGCCGCGGCTGGTCAGCACCGCCTGGGCGGCGATCATGCCGGGCAGGTCGTCGGGTGTCGTCTCGTGCCGGACGAGGACGGTCCGCTCGCCGGCCGCGGCGCGCCGTACGGCCTCGGCGGAGTCGAAGACCGCCACGCCGACCGCGGCACCGGGCGAGGCCGGGATGCCGTGCGCGAGCGGATCACCGGTCGCGGAGGCGTCGAAGCGCGGGAACATCAGCCGGGCCAGGCCCTCGCCGCTCACCCGGGAGAGGCCCTCGTCGGGGCTGATGAGCCCCTCGTCGGCCAGTTCCGCCGCGATGGCGAAGGCGGCTTCGGCGGTCCGCTTGCCGACCCGGGTCTGGAGCATCCACAGGGTGCCGCGCTCGATGGTGAACTCGATGTCGCACAGGTCGCGGTAGTGCCGCTCCAGGGTGCGCATGTGCGTGCGCAGACGGTCGTAGGAGCGCGGGTCCAGGCGTTCCAGGTCGGCCAGCTGCACCGTGTTGCGGATGCCGGCGACGACGTCCTCGCCCTGGGCGTTCGGCAGGTAGTCGCCGTACAGGCCGGGGCGGCCGGTGGCCGGGTCGCGGGTGAAGGCGACGCCGCTGCCGGAGTCGGGGCCGAGGTTGCCGAAGACCATGCACTGCACGGTGACGGCGGTGCCGAGGTCGTCGGGGATGTGCTCGCGGCGCCGGTAGAGGCGGGCGCGCTCCCCGTTCCAGGACTCGAAGACGGCCAGGACCGCCCGGCGCAGCTGCTCGGCGGGGGACTGGGGGAAGTACTCGCCGGTCTCCAGGTGGATCAGGTTCTTGTAGGTCTCCACGAGTCCGGCGAGGTCCTCGGCGTCCAGGTGCACGTCGTCCGGGGCGCCGCGCAGGTCCTTGAGCAGCGCTATGGCCCGCTCGAAGTGCGAGGGCTCGACCCCCATGACCGTGCTGCCGAACATCTGCAGGAGCCGCCGGTAGGAGTCCCAGGCGAAGCGGTCGCTGCCGGAGACCTTCGCCAGCCCGAGCACGGACTCGTCGTTCAGCCCGATGTCGAGGATCGTCTCCATCATGCCGGGCATGGAGAACCGCGCTCCGGAGCGGACGGACAGCAGCAGCGGGTCGTCCGGCTGCCCGAGCAGCCGGCCCGCGGCGGCCTCGACGGCGGACAGGTGTTCAGAGATCTCCTCCCACATGCCCGAAGGCTCACCTCCGGTGTCCAGGAAGGCCCGGCAGGCCTCGGTGGTCACGGTGAAGCCGGGAGGCACCGGCAGTCCGAGGCGGGTCATCTCCGCCAGATTGGATCCCTTGCCGCCGAGCAGCCCGGCCATGGCACGGCTGCCCTCCGTGAAGTCGTACACGTAACGAGCCATGACGCTGTGCTCCTCAGCTGTCGGGCGTGCTGCTTCCAGCGTCCGACCGCGGGGCGTTTCCCGCGAGGTGCCGGCGGTCCCGTCCCGGGGGCTGGTCGGCCCCGGTGACCGCGGCGGGGGTGCCGGAGCCGCCGTGAGCGCCGCCCCAGGGGTAAGCGCGCGGGGCCCGAAGGTCCCGGGGCGCGAGGCCGGACGGACCGCCCCGGTGCCCTGTCCGGCACTGCTCACCGGCGCCCCGCACGACGAGCATCGACAGGGAGAAGGCCGTGCGACGAGAGGACCCGTGATGACCGCGACGGTGACAGCCGGACCCCGGACCACCGACGCCTGGCGGCGGTTCGCCGGGACCGGGTGGCGTGAGGGCGTCGACGTGCGCGACTTCATCCAGGCCAATTACACGCCGTACGAGGGCGACGCGTCCTTCCTGGCCGGCCCCACGGACCGTACGCGCGCCGTCTGGGAGAAGGTAAGCGCCCTCTTCCCCGAGGAGCGGCGCAGGGGCGTCCTCGACGTGGACACCGCCACCCCGTCCACGATCACCTCGCACGCCCCCGGCTACATCGACCGCGACCGCGAGCTGATCGTCGGCCTGCAGACCGACGCCCCGCTGAAGCGGGCGATCATGCCCAACGGCGGACTGCGCATGGTGGAGAACGGGCTGAGGGCGTACGGCTACGAGGCCGACCCGTTCGTGTCGAAGGTGTTCGGCACCTACCGCAAGACCCACAACGACGGTGTCTTCGACGCCTACACGCCCGCGATGCGCACCGCCCGCAGGGTCGGCATCATCACCGGGCTGCCCGACGCCTACGGACGCGGCCGGATCATCGGCGACTACCGGCGCGTCGCCCTCTACGGCACCGACCGGCTGATCGAGGCCAAGCGTGCCGAGCGCGCCCTGCTGGACGCCCGGCCGTCCACCGAGCACGTCATCCGCGACCGTGAGGAACTGGCGGAGCAGATACGGGCGTTGGGTGAGCTGACCCGGATGGCGGCGACCTACGGCTGTGACGTCTCCCGGCCCGCGGCGACCGCGCACGAGGCCGTCCAGTGGCTTTACCTCGGCTACCTGGCCGCCGTGAAGGAGCAGAACGGCGCCGCGATGTCGCTGGGCCGCACCTCCACCTTCCTGGACGTCTACCTCCAGCGGGACCTGGACGAGGGCACGCTCGACGAGACCCGCGCCCAGGAACTCGTCGACGACTTCGTGATCAAGCTGCGGATCGTGCGGTTCCTGCGCACCCCCGAGTACGACGCCCTGTTCTCCGGCGACCCCACGTGGGTGACGGAGTCCATCGGCGGCATCGGAGCGGACGGCCGCCCGCTGGTCACCCGCACCTCCTTCCGCTTCCTGCGGACGCTCTACAACCTCGGCCCGGCACCCGAGCCGAACCTCACGGTGCTGTGGTCGCCGCGACTCCCGCCCGCCTTCAAGGAGTTCTGCGCCCAGGTGTCCATCGACACCAGCGCCGTGCAGTACGAGTCCGACGAACTGCTGCGCCCGCGCACCGGCGACGACACCGCGATCGCCTGCTGCGTCTCGGCGATGGCGGTGGGCAGGCAGATGCAGTTCTTCGGGGCCCGAGTCAACCTCGCCAAGGCGCTCCTGTACGCGATCAACGGAGGCCGGGACGAGATGACCGGCGAGCAGGTCACCCCGGAGATGCCGGCGCTGACCGGCGAGTACCTCGACTACGAGGAACTGTCGGCCGCGTACGACCGCGTCCTCGACTGGCTGGCGCGGACGTACGTGGACGCGCTCGACGTCATCCACTACATGCACGACAAGTACGCCTACGAGCGCGTCGAGATGGCCCTGCACGACCACCCGGTCCACCGCTTCATGGCCTGCGGCATCGCCGGGCTCTCCGTCGCCGCCGACAGCCTATCCGCCGTGAAGCACGCCCGGGTCAGGGTGATCCGGGACGCCACGGGACTGGCCGTCGACTTCACGACCGAGGGCGAGTTCCCCGCGTACGGCAACAACGACGACCGCGCCGACGCCCTCGCCGTCGGCCTGGTGGAGTCCTTCATGGCGAAGGTGCGCGAGCACCCCACGTACCGGGACGCCGAGCAAACCCAGTCGGTGCTGACCATCACCTCCAACGTGGTGTACGGCAAGCACACCGGCAACACACCGGACGGACGGCGGGCCGGCATGCCCTTCGCGCCCGGGGCCAACCCGATGAACGGCCGCGACCGGCACGGGGTGGCCGCCTCGGCGCTGTCGGTGGCGAAACTGCCGTACGAGCAGGCCCGGGACGGCATCTCGCTGACCACCACGATCACTCCGGAGGGGCTGGGGCACGTCCCGGAGGAGCGCGCCGGCCACCTCGCCGGCATCCTCGACGCCTACACGGCGTCCGGCGGCTTCCACATGAACGTGAACGTGCTGGACCGGTCCGTCCTCGAGGACGCCATGGAACACCCCGACAAATACCCGGAGTTGACCATCCGGGTCTCGGGCTACGCCGTCAACTTCGTCCGGCTGACCCGCGAACAGCAGCTCGACGTCATCAGCCGCACCTTCCACGGATCGCTGTGAACGCCATGACCGCGGGACCGGCCACCGGCCGGATCCACTCCTGGGACCTGTCCACCGGCGTGGACGGTCCCGGGACCCGGTTCGTCCTCTTCGTCAGCGGCTGCCCGCTGCGCTGCCTGTACTGCGCCAACCCGGACACCTGGCACATGCGCGACGGACGGGAGGCCACCGTCGACGAGGTGATGGCCGAGATCGAGAAGTACCGGGCGTTCATCACCACGGCGGGCGGCGGGGTCACCGTCACCGGCGGGGAGCCCCTGCTCCAGCCCGCCCTGACGGGGGCCGTCCTGCGCCGCTGCAAGGAGGCCGGACTGCACACCGCGCTCGACACCTCCGGTTTCCTCGGCGCCCGCGCCAAAGACGAACTCCTCGCCGACACCGATCTGGTGCTGCTGGACATCAAGTCCTTCGACGTCACGACGTACCGCAAGCTGACGGGCGGCGAACTCGCGCCCACCCTGAACTTCGCCACGCGGCTGGACCGGCTCGGCAAGCGCGTGTGGATCAGGTACGTCCTGGTGCCCGGCTGGACGGACGATCCGGAGGCCGTCGAGGGACTCGCCGGTTTCCTCGCGGGCCTCACGAGCGTCGAGCGGGTCGACATCCTCCCCTTCCACAAGCTCGGCGCCGCCAAGTACGACGCCCTCGGTCTCCCGTTCCCGCTGCGGGAGACGCCCGTCCCGGACGCGGAGCTGGTGGACCGGGTCCGTGGTGTGTTCCGCGCCCACGGACTCGCCGCCCACTGAGCGGGCCGCCTCCAGGACCTCAGGGGGCCCGGCGGCGTCATCGGGCCGCGCGCGGTCGCCCGCGGCGTCCGACAATGAGCACATGCGGACACGGAGGCCGGAACCAGGGACCAGTGGCCCTGGCCTTCCGGCCCGCCGACAGGGAAGGATCGGCCTGGAGACAGCACAGGGCATCACGAGGAGTGACTGATGGTGGACAGCGAGCGGGCCGGCACCGGGGACCCCATCCGGGTCTTCCTCCTGGACGACCACGAGGTCGTCCGGCGGGGCGTGCACGATCTGCTGGACGACGAGCCGGACATCACGGTGGTCGGCGAGGCGGCCACGGTCGAGCAGGCCCTGGTACGGGTCCCCGCGCTGCGCCCGGACGTCGCCGTCCTCGATGTGCGCCTGCCCGACGGGGACGGCGTGACCGTGTGCCGTGAGCTGCGCTCGACCATGCCCGACCTGGCGTGCCTGATGCTGACCTCGTTCGACGACGAGGAGGCACTGCTGGACTCGATCATGGCCGGTGCCTCCGGGTACGTCCTGAAGCAGATCCAGGGCTCGGACCTGGTCTCCGCGGTACGGACCGTGGCCCGTGGCCAGTCGCTGCTCGACCCGAGCGCCACCGCCCGGCTCATGGCCAGGCTGCGGGGAGGCGAGCAGCAGGAGAAGGAGCCGGACGCCCTTCCGGGGCTGACCGACCGGGAGCGGGAGATCCTGGCCCTGATCGGAGAGGGCCTGACCAACCGCCAGATCGGCCAGCGGCTGTACCTCGCCGAGAAGACGGTGAAGAACCACATCTCCCGGCTGCTGGCGAAGCTGGGTGTGGAGCGCCGCATCCAGGCGGCGGTCATCGCCACCCAGGCCCAGGACCGACTGCGCCACCAGGGACGCTGAGGCCGTCCGGCGAGGCGCGGAGGGGCCCACCGGCCTCTCCCGCCCCGGCCCCGAAGGTCCGAACGATCGGCTGCCGGTTCCCTCTGGACCCGAGCCGCGTCCCCGTACCGGCGGAAGCCCCGTTTCCGGTGCTCGCGGCGGCTGTCCGCGTCCCACGGGACGCCCGGACGCAGTCCGATCCCGTGCGCCACGACATCATGGGCCCAGGGTCCCCCGAAGGCGCCCGACGGCGACCGGCTGACCGACCCGCTCCGCGGAACAGCCGTACCCGTGCCCGGTATTCGATCCGAACCGGTGCCGCACGGGACCGCTTCCGCGGCGTGCGGGCATGGACGCGCAGGTCGAACGCGGCCGCCCGGACGCGGCGGCCGTTCCGGATCTTACGCATGGCGCCGCCTCACCAACACCCCACCTCCTGTGGTGAGTTCGCTTTTCGGTCAGTCCGCCGGGCGCTCCGGTCGGGGTGCGGTGACCGTCTGGATCTCCTTCGTCACAGGTCAGGAGGTGTTTGTGCCGGCGAGGCCTTCGCGGGCGGTGGCCGATTCGTGGAAACGGCTTCAAATGTTGCGTACAAATTGCGCACATCCCTCTCCGCACGCGGGTTCTGATGGTCTAGATTGACCGTGCTTCGCATGCTGGGACACGACGCGACAAATAATGATCTATGGGTCGGCGCCATGAAAACGGCGGCCGGTCGTGTAGCCGGCGCTGGATGTGTGGGTGAAGATTCTCGGCCCCCGGAAGGGGCCGGCGGGTGAGGGGGACACCCGTGTGGTCTGCGAATTCTCAAGGCACCTCGGCTGTCCGCAACGCCTTCAAGTCCGTTGCCCACTACGGGGATCGCTCATGCAGCACTGACGTAACCGGGATGTGAAGCGCGGGAGGCGGGGGCCTCCCGAGGTGGGAACTGTGCGGGAGGCGGGGGCCTCCCGGGGGAGGAACAGTTCGGGAGGCGGGGGCCTCCCGGGGGGAGGTAACAGTGTTGGGCGAGCACGTCGAACAACTGGGAACCGGGGGGTTTCTGTGCCGCAGGGGGGACTAGTCGGCCCATTTCCGACGACGCACGGGCGTCTGACGAACGGGGCAATCACCCAGCCCGCGAACGACTGGGAGCAGCGCTACCGCCGTACCGTCATCACCAGCGACACCGTGGCCACCGCTCTGGTGGTGGCGGCGATCGGCAACTTCTTCGGTGCCCGCGACGCGGCCAACTGGCATGAGAAATGGGGCATCCTCGCCTTCGGCACCGAACTGCTGGTGCTGGGAGCGCTCGCGGTGAGCCGGGCGTGGGCCCCGGTCGTCCTCGGTCAGGGCGCCGAGGAGTTCCGCCGCCTCGGACGTTCACTGTTCGCGGCCACCGTCGTCCTCGCGCTCGGCGGGATAGCCCTCACCTCACGCAACATCAAGCTCTGGATCTTCGTCGCGATCCCCGCGATCGCCCTCGTCACCATGACCGCGCGGTACGTGCTCCGCCTGCGACTGCACAAGCAGCGCAACGAGGGGCGCTGCCTGCGACCGGTGCTCGCCGCCGGAAGCCCCGCCACCGTGCGCGACCTGATCGACCGCACCCGCAGATTCCCGCACCTGGGCTGGCGCGTGGACGCGGTGTGCACGACGGACGGCCTCGAGGTCGACGGCGACCATCTGGACGGAGTGCCGATCGTCGGCCGGCTGGCCGAAGTCGCCGGCCACGTCCGGCGGGACGGGTACCGCGTCGTCGCGGTCACACCGGACCCGCACTGGTCACCGGACCGGCTGCAGCGGCTGGCCTGGAACCTGGAGGGCAGCGACGCCGACATGGTCGTCGCCCCGGTGCTGATGGAGGTGGCCGGACCGCGGCTGCACGTCGACGCGGTGCTCGGGATCCCGCTGCTGCGGGTCAGCATGCCGACCTTCACCGGCGGACGAAGGGCGGTCAAGGAGGTCGTCGACCGGCTGGGCGCGGCGTTCCTGATCGTGCTGTTCGCGCCGCTGATGGTCCTCGTCGGACTGCTCGTCCTGCTGGACAGCCGAGGCGGGGCGTTCTATCGGCAGCGCCGGGTCGGCAAGGACGGCCGCGAGTTCACCATCCTCAAGTTCCGCACCATGGTCACCGGCGCCCACGGGGCACGCGGAGAGCTGGCCGACCTCAACGAGGGCGCCGGCCTGCTGTTCAAGCTCCGCCGGGACCCGCGGGTGACCCGGGTGGGAGCGGTGCTGCGCCGGTACTCGCTCGACGAACTCCCGCAGCTGTTCAACGTACTCACCGGATCGATGTCGCTCGTCGGTCCCCGGCCTCCGCTGCCGGAGGAGTCCGCCGCCTACGGCCCGGACATCCGGCGGCGGCTGCTGGTCAAGCCCGGGCTCACCGGCCTGTGGCAGATCAGCGGACGCAGTGACCTGCCGTGGGAGGAGGCGGTGCGCCTCGACCTGCGGTACGTGGAGGACTGGTCGCTCGCCCTCGACACGGTGATCTTGTGGAAGACGCTGCGTGCGGTGCTCCACGGACAGGGGGCGTACTGATGCGCGGGAGCCGTCGTCCGGCAGGCGCGCGGACCGCAGGCCACAAGGGCCTGCCCAGGGGGAGGGACGCGTCATGAAAGTCAGCGTTTTCGGGCTCGGTTACGTGGGCTGCGTGTCGGCCGCGTGCCTGGCCAGCATGGGACACCAGGTCATCGGGGTGGACGTCAACCAGGCCAAGGTCGACATGGTCAACGACGGCAAGGCCCCGGTGGTCGAGGAGCGGATCGGTGAGCTCACCGCCGAGGTCGTGGGCAGCGGAGCGCTGCGCGCCACCCGCGACGTCCGCGAGGCGATCGAGGGCAGCGAGGTGTCGCTCGTCTGCGTGGGCACACCCTCGGAGCCCAACGGCAGCCTGTGCACCACCTATCTGGAGCGGGTCACCGAGGAGATCGGCGCCGCGCTGGCCGAGCGGGGCGGACGCCACACCGTGGTGTTCCGCAGCACCATGCTCCCCGGCACCTGCCTGAACCTGCTGGTGCCGATCCTGGAGAAGTACGTGGGCGGCACCGCCGGCGTGGACCTCGGGGTCGCGGTCAACCCGGAGTTCCTCCGCGAGGGCAGCAGCGTGCGGGACTTCTTCGACCCGCCCAAGACCGTCATCGGCCAACTCGACGCGGCCGGCGGCGACATGGTCGCGGCACTGTACGAGGGCCTGCCCGGCGAGGTGTTCCGGGTACCGGTGCCCACCGCCGAGGCGATCAAGTACGCGGACAACGCGTTCCACGGACTCAAGATCGGCTTCGCGAACGAACTGGG
The DNA here is from genome assembly GCF_042872045.1 of Streptomyces sp. NPDC005496. Lineage (NCBI taxonomy): Bacteria > Bacillati > Actinomycetota > Actinomycetes > Kitasatosporales > Streptomycetaceae > Streptomyces > Streptomyces sp. NPDC005496. The sequence continues at coordinate 771,934 of NZ_JBIAJQ010000004.1, read as the reverse complement.
CGCGATATGCAGGGCACTCGGGGTGGACTCGCACCAGGTCATGGACGTGTTCCTGGCCGACCGCAAACTGAACGTCAGCCCCGCCTACCTGCGGCCCGGCTTCGCCTTCGGCGGCTCCTGCCTGCCCAAGGACCTGCGCAGCCTGGTCCACGCGGCGCGGCGGGCCGACGTCTCGGTACCGATCCTCTCCCACGTGCTGCCCTCCAACGCCGACCATCTCCAGCGGGCGGTGGAGCTGGTCGAGCGCACCGGGAAACGGCGGGTGGGCCTGTTCGGGCTGTCCTTCAAACCCGGCACCGACGACCTGCGCGAGAGCCCGCTCGTCGAGCTGGCGGAGCGGCTCTTCGGCAAGGGCTACGACCTGCGCATCCACGACGCCAACGTGAGCCTGTCCCGGCTGATGGGCGCCAACCGCGAGTACATCGAGACCCGGCTGCCGCACCTCGCGCAGCTGCTCGCCGACTCGGTCGACGAGGTGCTCGAACACGCCGAGGTGTGCCTGGTGGGGACCAGCGACCCGGCCGTGCTGTCCGCGCTGCCCCACGGGGACGGCCCGGCGATCATCGACCTCATCCGCCTTCCCGACGCCGAAGCGCGCCGGACCGAACCGGGGTACATGGGCCTTGCCTGGTGAAGCAGTCAGCGGCGGACGCAAGCGCGCGCTGATCCTCGTGGAGAACCTCTCGGTGCCGTTCGACCGGCGGGTGTGGCAGGAGTGCACGACGCTGCGCGACGCCGGCTGGGAGGTGCACGTCATCTGTCCCCGGGGCAGCAAGCGTGACACCGAGCCCGAGGCCGTCATCGACGGCGTGCGCATCCACCGCTACCCGCTGCGGGCGGCCACCGGAGGGCCGGCCGGCTACCTGCGGGAGTACGGAACGGCGCTGTGGCACACGGCCCGGCTGGCCCGCAAGGTCGGCCCGGTCGACGTCGTCCACGCCTGCAACCCGCCCGACCTGCTGTTCCTGCCGGCGCTGTGGCTGAAGCGGCGCGGCGCGCGGTTCGTCTTCGACCAGCACGACCTGGTGCCGGAGCTGTACCTCTCCCGCTTCGACCGCGGCGAGGACCTGCTCTACCGCGGGGTGTGCGCGCTGGAACGGATGACCTACCGGGCCGCGGACGTGGTGCTCGCCACCAACGAGAGCTACCGCGACGTCGCGGTGCGCCGTGGTGGCAAGCGCCCCGAGGACGTCTTCGTGGTGCGCAGCGCGCCGCAGACCGACCGCTTCCGACCGGTGCCCGCCGAACCGGAGTTGAAGCGCGGGAAGCCCCATCTGCTGTGCTACCTCGGTGTCATGGGTCCCCAGGACGGTGTCGACTACGCCCTGCGAGCCCTCGCCAAGCTGCGCGACGAACTCGGACGGACCGACTGGCACGCGGTGTTCGTCGGATCGGGCGACGCCTTCGACGCGATGGTGGAGCTGTCCCGCGAGCTCGGGCTGTCCGACCAGGTGCAGTTCACCGGGCGGATACCGGACGCCGACCTGGTGCGCTACCTGTCCACCGCGGACGTGTGCCTTTCCCCCGACCCGTGCAACCCGCTCAACGACGTGTCGACCATGAACAAGGTCCTGGAGTACATGGCGATGGGCCGGCCCATCGTCTCCTTCGACCTCCGGGAGGCGCGGGTCTCCGCCGGTGACGCCGCCCTCTACGCCTCCGCCGACGACGAGGCCGAATTCGCCAAGCTCATCACGCTGCTGCTGGACGACCCGGAGAAGCGGGCCCGGATGGGCGAGATCGGCAAGGAGCGGATCGACGGCCGGCTCTCCTGGCGGAACTCGCAGGCGTCGCTGCTCGCCGCCTACACCGCCGCCTGCCGTGACCGCGCCCCGGCGCGGGCGGGCGGCACGCTCCGGACAGGGAAGAGGCCGCGCCGTTGAGTGATGACACGATCCGCCTGGTCACCATCGGGCGGATACTCCGTCGGCGTCGGCGGCTCCTCGCCGTCCTCGCCGTCGTGGGTGCGCTCGTCGGCTACGGCACCTCACTGGTGTTCCCGCCGCGCTACACCGCCTCCGCGTCGGTCCTGCTGCCGGGCCAGTGGGAGGAACGCGAACTGCTGACCCAGGTCGACGTCGCGACCAGTTCCACGGTGGTCGACCGCGCGGCCGCCACTCTCGGCTGGACCGGCCTCAAGGGCGACGAGCTGCGGGACCGGGTGAGCGCCAAGGCCGCCGACGGGAACATCATCACGATCTCGGGCACCGCGGACACCCCGAAGCACGCACAGCGGCTCTCCGACGAGGTGGCCCGGCAGTTCGTCGGATTCGCCACCCGGATCGCCGGCGGCGGCAACGACCAGGCGGCCACGGAGGCCGAGGCGCTGCGGCAGCAGGTCGAGGAGACCAACCGCCGCATCACCGACCTGGCCAAGGCGGCCGACCCGGGCCAGAACGTGGAGAGCGTGCAGGCCCGCACCACCCTCGAGAAACTGCGCACCTCGCTGGAAGAGGCCATGACGAAGCTGGACCAGGCCGACCCGGCGTCCAACAAGGCCGGCATGGTCGTCATGGGCCCGGCGGCCCGGCCGACCGGCGAGACACCACCGACGCGGACGCAGCTCGTCGTCGGGGGAGCGGTGCTGTTCTTCCTGCTCTCGGTCGTCGGGCATCTCGCCGCCGCCCGGGTGAACCGGCGGCTGCGCTCCGAGGCGGAGATCTCCGCGGCGCTGGGCTCGGCGCTGCTGGGCACCGTCGACGTACCGGACGAAGGAAGCACGCGCGGGCCGGACGACCACGGCGCCCGGGCCCGTATCCGCCGGCTCCTCGGCCTGGACACCCGGTGGGACGCGCCGACGCCGCTCAGGTCGGGCGACGAGGCAGGCCGCCTGATCCGCTACCGGCGGGTGTGCGCCCGCCTGCGGAGCCAGGTGCCCGCCCCCCGGCGGCTGCTGGCCGTCGTACCGGAAGGCGACGAGATCGCCCGCCGGGCGGCGGGACAGCTCGCCGCCGAGGCCGGCGGCGATCCGCTGCTGCGCGTGGTGGAGGTCTCCGTGGACCGGCCGATGGTCCCGGACCGCGACACCGAGTCCGGAGCCCTGGTCGTCCTCGGCGCCGGCAACTGGACCGCGGACGAGCTCGCCGGCATCGCCGGGGCGTGCGCGGACGGCGGGCACGAACTCGTCGGCGCCGTCGTCGCCGACACGGTCCTGGCCCCCGTGGCACGGCCCGCCGACCCGTCACCGGACCACCCCACGCGCAATTTCGCGGTGCGGGGCAACGCGACGGGAGGCTCGGTGTGACGACACGCAACGCCGCGGACCCGCCGGCCTCCGCCCCGCTCCTGGACCTCCAGGCGCTGGTGGTGGCGGTACGCAGACGCCGCCGCCTGTGGTCCTCCCTGGCCCTGCTCGGGCTGCTCGTCGGCGCCGCGGTCGCGATCCTGCTGCCGCCGCCCCCGACCGCGGTGACCAAGGTGCTCGTCGCGCACCAGCAGGACCAGCCGAACGACACCGGAACGCTGATCCGCACCGACGTCGAGGTGCTCGGGACCACCCGCATCGCGGGCAAGGCCCTGGACACCCTCGGCTCCCGGGAGGACCCCGCGGACTTCATGCGGGACTACCGGGCCACCGGCCTGACCAACAACCTGCTGCAGATCGAGGTGACGGGCGACAGTGACGCGGAGGCCGTGGCCCGTGCCAAGGCACTGGCCGACGCGTTCGTCGCGGACCACGTGCGGCGGATGCGGGAGTCCGCGAAGGCCGAGGCCGCGGCCCTGCTCGAACAGAGCGACCGCATGCGGGACGAACTCGCCCAGGTGAACAAGGCGATCGGCGACCAGTCGCCGGAGAGCGACCCGAAGGCGTCGGCGAGCATCGAGTCGCTCTTCGCCCGCCGGGCCGAACTGAACTCGCGAATCGCCGACTTCGACCAGCGCTCCGCGGAGGCCCGCACCGGCACACCCAAGATCATCGCCGGTACGCAGATCGTGGACGCCCCTCGCGCACTGCGGCACTCCCTGCCCAAGGCCGTGGTCACCGACGCCGTGATCGGCCTGGTCCTCGGGCTGGTCATCGGGCTCGTGCTCGCCGCCGTCGGCGCGGTGGTGGCGGACCGCCCCGTACTGCGCCGGGACGTCGCGGCGAACCTCGGCGCCTCGGTCATCGCGGAGCTCCCCCGCCGCCAGAGCCCGCTGTGGCGGCGCCGGCGGACCCGGACGGCCCGCGAACGGCTCACCGCGACCCTCGCCCGGGCCGTGCGCGGCTCGACGGAACCGGTCTCCCTGCTCGAACTGGGCGCCGCACGCCCGACGAGCACCCTCGCCCTGGATCTCGCCGCCGCCCTGGCGCCCGAGGGACCGGTGGTCGTCGTCGACGCCCTGCCGGGCCGGCAGCTGGCGGGGCGCCGCCCGAAACCGGGCGACCCCACCGTGGTCGGCGCCGAGCGCACCGAGACCGTGCCGCTCAAGGAACGCCTGCTCGGCGTCGGCTCCGTGGCGCCCGGCACGGCGTGGACCGACCTGCGCCACCTCGGCACCCAGACCGTGCTCGTCGTACGCGCCGGGCACGGCAGCGCCGCATGGCTGCACACCGTGGCACGGCAGCTCGCGGACCAGCGCATCCCGGTGATCGGGGTGGTGCTGATCGACCCCGATCCGCGTGACCGCACCGACGGCACGCTCTGGGACGGCCTGCACACCGCGCTGCGCGGCCGCGGCGAGCGGCCTGACCGGCCGAACGGGGAGGGGCGGCGGCGGACGGAGCGGCTGCCGCTGTGGGCCGCACGGGTCCCGGAAAACGACCAGGAGGCGCGGTAGCACATGTGTGGCATCGCAGGCACCTACCGGTGGCCGGAGGGCAAGGTCGTCACCGACCGGCTCACCGACACCCTCGCCCACCGCGGCCCGGACGGCGCGGGCCGGTACGGCCACCCCGTCGGCGACGGCGAAGTGCACCTCGGGCACCGCCGGCTGGCCATCATCGACCTGTCCGAGACCGGCGCCCAGCCGATGGTCTCCGACGGCCTCGCCCTCACCTACAACGGCGAGCTGTACAACGCGCCCGAGCTGCGGGCCGAGCTGACCGCCGCCGGGGTGCGCTTCCGCGGCACCTCCGACACCGAGGTGCTGCTGGAGGCCTGGCGGCGCTGGGGCACGGACTGCCTGCCCCGGCTGCGCGGCATGTTCGCCTTCGGGATCTTCGACGAGCGGACCGGAGAACTGGTCCTCGCCCGCGACCAGCTCGGCATCAAGCCCCTGTTCCTGCTCCGGCGCGGTACGGGCCTGGTCTTCGCCTCCGAGCTCAAGGCGCTGGCCGCCGCGACCGGCGGAAACCTGGAGGTGGACCACGCGGCCCTGGTGGCCTCGCTGCTGTACTACTGGGTGCCGGACTCCCGGTGCGCGTTCCGCGAGGCGGAGAAGCTGCCGCCGGGAAGCTGGCTGAGGTGCCGCCCCGACGGCCGGGTGGAGCGCGGCCGTTACTGGCACCTGAAGGACGTCGCCGCCGAGGGGCGGGAGCGGGCCCGCAGCGGCGAGCTGCCGGACCTGGCCGCCGTCATCGAGGACTCGACCCGGCGGCACATGCTCTCCGACGTACCCGTCGCGACCTTCCTCTCCGGCGGCCTCGACTCCAGCTACCTCACCGCGCTGGCGGCCCGGCAGCAGCCCGGGATCTCGGCCTACACCATCGGATTCCGCGCCGAGGACCAGAAGTTCGAGGCGATGCCCGACGACCTGCGCTACGCCCGGCAGGTGGCCGAGCGGTTCGGCGTCGACCTGCACGAGATCGAGATCGCCCCGAACGTCCTCGACCTGCTGCCGGAGATGACGTACCACCTGGACGAGCCGATCGGCGACCCGGCGGCGATCAACACGTTCCTGATCTGCTCCGCGGCCCGGGACGCCGGGGTGAAGGTGATGCTCTCCGGGATGGGCGCCGACGAGCTGTTCGCAGGGTACCGCAAGCACCTTGCCAACCTGCTCGCGCTGCGCTACCAGCGCGTCCCGCGGCCCCTGCGCCGCGGACTGTCCGGCGTGGTGGACCGGCTGCCGGTGGCCACGGCCCGCCGGGGCTACCGCTCGGTGCGGTTCGCGAAGCGCTTCCTCTCCTTCGCCGACCTGCCGGAGGAGACCGCGTTCCGACGCAGCTACACCATGTACGACCAGGACGAGCTGCTCGCCCTCGTCGATCCCGACCTGGCCGGGACGGTCGACGACGTGCTGACCGAGCACGCGGACGTCTACCGGGACAACGAGCTGGACGACTTCGTCAACCGCATGTGCCTGGCCGACGCCCGGATGTTCCTGCCGGGCCTGAACCTCGCGTACACGGACCGGTCGAGCATGGCCGCGTCGACCGAGGTACGGGTGCCGTACGTGGACGTCGAAGTGGTCGAGGCGGCGTTCGCGGTGCCCGGCGACCGCAAGATCGTCGGACGCCAGGGCAAGGCCGTCCTCAAGGAGGCGGCCACCTCGGTCCTGCCACGGGAGATCGTGTACCGGCCCAAGGGCCTGTTCAGCGCACCGCTGCGGGCCTGGATGAGCCGGGACCTGGCACCGCTGGTGCGCGAGGTGGTGCACGACGGGGTGCTGGTCAACTCGGGGATCCTGCGCCGCGACGCGCTGGCGCGGATGGTCGCCGAGGACGCCGCCGGGCAGCGGGACTTCTCCAAGCACCTGTGGCACGTGCTGACCCTGGAGCACTGGTACCGCGGCGCGACCTCCGGGTCCGGCCGGAGCACGCAGCACACGGCTTAGAAGACGGCTCAGAAACAAGGGGACTTCGCGTGAAACAGGTAGTGCAGAACTACAAGAGCGGCGAGCTGGCCGTGCTCGACGTGCCGGTGCCGGGGTGCAAGCCGGGCGGGGTGCTGGTGCGCACCGCCTACTCGCTGATATCCACCGGGACCGAACTCATGAAGGTCTCCGAGGCGGGCATGTCGATGCTGGGCAAGGCCCGCTCCCGGCCGGACCAGGTGGCCAAGGTCATGCAGAGCGTGGCCACCAACGGAGTGCCCGCCACGTACCGCAAGGTGATGGGCAAGCTGGACTCCTACACGCCGCTGGGCTACTCGCTGTGCGGGGTGGTCGAGCAGGTCGGCGACGGGACCGACGACGTGAAGGTCGGCGACCTGGTGGCCTGCGCCGGCAACGAGCACGCCCTGCACGCCGAGTTGAACTGGGTGCCGAAGAACCTCTACACCCCGGTCCCGGACGGTCTCGCCCCGCGGCACGCGGCGTTCGGCACCGTCGGGTCGATCGCGATGCAGGGCGTCCGCCAGGGCGAACCCCAGCTCGGCGAGGTGGCACTGGTCATCGGCCTCGGGCTGATCGGCCAGCTGGTGGTGCAGCTGCTCACCGCCTCGGGCGTCCGCGTCGTGGGCGCCGACCCCGACCCGGCGCGCTGCGAACTCGCCGAGCGCCTGGGCGCCGTGGCCTGCGGCGACCCCGCGTCCGCGGCCGTGGAGTCCGCCGTCGCCGAACTCACCGCGGGACACGGCGTGGACCAGGTGTACCTGGCCGCGGGCGGCGGCAGCAACCAGCCCGTCGAGCTGGCCGCCCGGCTCTGCCGGGACCGCGGCCGGGTCGTCGACATCGGCAAGTGCCGCCTGGACCTGCCGTGGAACGCGTACTACGAGAAGGAGCTCGACGTCCGGTTCTCCCGCAGCTACGGCCCCGGGCGCTACGACCCGGAGTACGAGCTCGACGGGCGGGACTACCCGATCGGCTACGTCCGCTGGACCGAGCGCCGCAACCTGGCGTGCTTCCTCGACCTCCTCGCCCGCGGCAGCGTCGACGTGGAGCCGCTGGTCTCGCACGTCGCCGACTTCGACGACGCCGTGGAGACCTATCAGCGCCTGAAGGACGGCGAGTTGAAGGCCGTGGCCGTGCTGTTCCGGTACCCGGAGCAGGCGGTGGAGGCGGTCGCGCCGGCCGTGGCCGTGCCCGAGGTCAAGAGAGGCGGCGGCACCGCGCGGACCCCCGCCCGGTCCGCCACCGCGCCGGTGCGGCTGGCGTTCGTCGGCGCGGGCAACTACGCCACGTCGATGCTGCTGCCGCACCTGGCACAGCGTGAGGGCGTCACCCTCCAGACGGTCGTCACCACGACGGCGCTGTCCGCGGCCAACGCGCAGCGCAAGTTCGGCTTCGCCGAGGCCACCACCGACCTCGACACCGTGCTCGGGGACTCCTCCATCGATGCGGTGTTCGTGGTCACCCGGCACAGCTCGCACGCCGAACTGACCCGCAAGGCGCTCCTCGCCGGCAAGACGGTGTTCGTGGAGAAGCCGCTCGCGCTCACCGAGGACGAACTCGCCGGAGTCCTCGCGGCGGTGGAGGAATCCGGCAACGACCGCCTTCAGGTGGGCTTCAACCGCCGGTTCTCGCCGCTGCTGACCGAGGCCAGGAAGCGCTTCGGCGCCCGCACCGGCCCGGCGAGCCTGCGCTACCTGGTCAACGCGGGCCGGCTCCAGCACGGCAGCTGGTACCTCCAACAGGGCACGGAGGGCTCGCGGTTCGCCGGGGAGGGCGGCCACTTCATCGACACGGCGAGCTGGCTGCTCGGAGCCGACCCCGTCTCGGTGTACGCGGTCGCCGCACCCGGCAACGAGGACCTCCAGATCGTCCTCGGCTACCCGGACGGCTCCACCGCCACCCTCAGCTACGTCACCACCGGCGCCCCCGGCTTCCCCAAGGAGACGCTCGACCTCGTCGCCGACGGCAAGGTGCTGCGCCTCGACGACTTCGTCCGCGCCTCGGTCTACGGCCGCAAGCGGTGGGTCAGTTCGCGGCTGCCCAAGGCCCGGGACAAGGGCCAGTCCGCCGAACTGGCCGCGTTCGTCAGGGCCGTGCGGACCGGCGGCCCGATGCCGGTGCCGCTGGAGTCGCTGGTCGCCACCACGGCGGCCACCCTCGCCGTGCAGGCCGGCCTGGCCGGCGGCGCCCCGGTGACGCTGGCGAGAACACGATGACGATGAGCGCGGGCTGGTACCTGCGGCGGCTGTCCCGGATGGGACCGCGGGAGATCGGCGGCCGAGCGGGCGACGCGGTGCGCAGGCGGCGGTGGCGGACGGCGCGGGCCGACTGTCCGACTGTGACCGGCGCCCGGTTCACCGCCGTACTGCCCGCCGGGACGATCGCCGCGATACCCCCGGACGCCGCGAAGCGTCTCGTCGCCGGAGCCGACCGGCTGATGGACGGGCACGCCGAGTACTTCGGCGTGCCACGCGACGACATGACCGACCCGGACTGGTGCTGGGACCCGAAGACCGGGCGCCGGGCCCCCGAGGGCTACGCCTTCGACGTGCCCTACCGCAGCGAGGACGCGGTCGGGGACATCAAGCAGATCTGGGAGCCCTCCCGGCACCAGCACCTCACCGTGCTCGCCGCCGCCTACGCGATCACCGGGGACGAGCGGTACGCCGAGCGCGTGGCCGAGCACCTGCGGTCGTGGTGGGCGGCCAACCCGCCGCTGCGCGGGGTGCACTGGATCAGCGGCATCGAGCTGGGCATCCGGCTGCTGTCCTGGGTGTGGGTCCGCCGGCTGCTCGACGGCTGGCCCGGCGCGCCCGCGCTGTTCGAGGACAACCCGGTGGCCCGCGACCAGATCTGGCACCACCAGCGCTGGCTGGCCGCCTTCCCCAGCCGGGGGTCCTCGGCGAACAACCACGTCGTCGCCGAGGCCGCCGGACAGCTCGCGGGAGCCTGCGCGTTCGCGTGGTTCCCGTCCTCGGCGCGCTGGCGGGCCGGCGCGCTGCGCTCGCTGGAGCGGCACCTGCGCGGCAACACCTTCGGCTCCGGCCTCAACCGCGAACTGGCCACCGAGTACCACGGACTCGTCCTGGAACTGGGCCTCGCCGCCGTGGCCGAGGCGGACGCCGCCGGAGTGCCGGTGCCCGCGACCGTCCGCCTGGTGCTGCTGCGGATGACCGACGCGCTCGCGGCCGTCGTCGACGGCAGACTGCGCCCGCCGCGCCAGGGCGACGCGGACGACGGGCACGGCCTGGTCCTGGACGGCCCGGGCACCGACCGCTGGGCCTCGCTGCTCGCCACCGGGGACGCCGTGTTCGGGCGGCTCGACTGGTGGCCCGAGGTGACCGGTACAGACGTCCGCACCCCGCTGCTGGCCGCGCTCGTCCGTCCGTACGGGAAGAAGGGAACGGCGCCCGCCGTGACCCGCCCGGCGGACCGGCCCGCCCACTTCGCCGACGCCGGCCTGACCGTCCTGCGCGGACCGGACGGGATCTGGTGCCGGTGCGACGGCGGCCCGCACGGCTTCCTGTCCATCGCCGCGCACGCCCACGCGGACGCGCTGTCCGTCGAGGTCCGGCACGACGGGGTCGACGTGCTCGCCGACCCGGGGACGTACTGCTACCACGGGCAGCCCGAGTGGCGGCGGTACTTCCGGTCGACCCTCGGCCACAACACCCTGCGCCTGGACGGCGAGGACCAGTCCGTCTCCGGCGGTCCCTTCCTGTGGACCCGGCACGCCCGAAGCCGCGTCCTGGTCGCGGACACCTCCGACGCGGGCGTGGCCCGCTGGAGCGCCGAGCACGACGGCTACCGGCCCTCCGTGCACCGCCGCCGGGTGGAACTGACGGCCGAGAGCCGGGAGTTGAGCATCGTCGACGAGGTGAGCGGCCCGCGCCGGGCCGTGCAGCTCGCGTTCCACCTCGGTCCGGCCGTCGCCGCCGACCTGGTGGGGAACCGGGCGGCGCTCACCTGGATCCGGGACGGCGAGGGCCGCTCCGCGGTGCTCGACCTGCCCGCACAGCTCGACTGGCGGGCGCACCGCGGCGAGAGCGACCCACCGCTCGGCTGGTACTCCGCGGGCTTCGGCCGCAGGGAACCCGCCACCACACTCATCGGCACCGGCTTCACCGACAGCACGGAGGGCTTCACCACCGTGCTCAGGTTCCACGGCTAGGGGGGCGCGTGGACATCAAGAGGCGGCACTGGAAGGCGGCGGTGGCACCGCTGGCCCTGGTCCTGCTGGCGATGACCGGCTGCGAGAGCACGCCGGGCGCCGCGGCCGAACCGCCGAAGGCCGCGCCGTCCACGCCCGCGGCCCGGTCCGTGGCCCGGGTGTGCGCGAAGCCCGCGCCGGGCCCGGACAAGGCACCGGCGGGCGCGGTGACCGTCGACCCGAAGGTGGTCGGCGACCTGGCGGCGAAGACGAAGAGCAGCCCCCCGAACACCACGTTCTGGCTCCGCCCGGGCAGGCACCGGCTCGACCCTGACCGCTTCGCCCAGGTCATTCCCAAGAAGGGCGACCACTACCTCGGTGCGCCGGGCGCTGTCCTCGACGGGCGGAAGAAGAACCAGTACGCGTTCGGCGGCACCGCCCCCGACGTCACGGTCGGCCACCTGACGGTGCAGCACTTCGTCGCGCCGCGCGACGAGGGCGTGGTCAACCACGACTCGGCGGACGGATGGGTGATCGAGCACGCGACGATCCAGTACAACTCCGGCGCCGGACTGATGGCCGGCGCGCGCCAGCAGGTCCGCGCCAACTGCCTGCGCGAGAACGGCCAGTACGGCATGAACGCGTACAAGTCCGGCGGCCCGCTGCGCGGCCTCGTGGTCGAGGACAACGAGATCGTGGGCAACAACACCGGCGACTGGGAACGGCGGCAGAAGGGCTGCGGCTGCACCGGAGGCGTGAAGTTCTGGGCGGTCGACCGCGCCGACATACGGGGCAACTGGGTGCACGACAACCGCGGTACGGGGTTGTGGGCGGACACCAACAACAACGACTTCCGCATCGAGAACAACGTGTTCGAGGCCAACGACGGTGCCGCGCTGATCTACGAGATCAGCTACAACGCGGTCATCCGCAACAACACGATCCGGCGGAACAACTGGGTCGAGGGCCGCAAGGCCGCCGAACGCGGCGACACCTTCCCGTTCGCGACGGTCTATCTGTCCGAGTCCGGCGGCGAACCGAGGGTCCGCGCCCGCACCGACAGGATCGAGGTCTACCGCAACGTGCTGGAGGACAACTGGTCCGGCATCACCCTGTGGGAGAACGCCGACCGGTTCTGCAACAGCCCGGCCAACACCTCCTCCGGTGACTGCACCCTGCTGGTGAAGGGCACCGACCGGTGCGCTGACCCGGCGATCGCCAAGGCCCCGCTGTACGACGACTGCCGGTGGAAGACCCAGCGGGTCGACATCCACCACAACCGCTTCACGCTCGACAAGTCCGTCGTCAAGTGCACGGCCAAGTGCGGCCTGATGGCGGTGCTGGCCAACTACGGCACCTACCCGGACTGGTCGCCGTACCAGGGCGAGCGGGTCGCCGAGGCGATCACCACCGGCCAGCACAACCGCTGGCACGACAACGTCTACGTCGGACCGTGGAAGTTCGTCGCCCACGACCCGAGCCGGGTCCTCGACTTCGGCCAGTGGCAGGGCACGCCCTACCGGCAGGACAAGGGCAGCACCCTCGATCCGCGGGGCGGTGGCTGACATGGACGCGGACGTGCGGCACGACAGGCAGGCGGGCGGACTCGACACGGACACCGCCCCCGCCGCCACAAGTACGGCCAGGGTCGTCGGGATCGTCTGGGGCCTGCTGATCCTCAACACCCTCGGCTCGGCCGGCGCGAAGACCATCGTGCCGCTGCCCCGCTCCCTCATCCAGATGGTCACCATGGGCGCGCTCGTCGCCGCGTTCGCGCTGGCGCTCGTGGTGAACCTGCGGCTGCGCATCCGCCCCAGCGCATTCGTGCTCCTGCTCACCCTCCTGCTGGTGCCCAGCCTGATCTCCAGCGCGAACCTCAACTCCGGGTTCGGCGCGCTGTTCCGCTGCGGCCGGCTGGCCCTCTTCGTCGGCACGCTGTGGCTGCTCAGCCGCTGGTGGGACGGCGGCACCACGTTCGTCCGGCACCACATCCGGATGTACTTCGCGGTGCTCGGCTCGGTGGCCGCCGGCCTGCTCATCTCACCCGGCGCGGCCCTGCCCGAGCTGTACGGCGGGCGGCTCGTCGGCGCGCTGTGGCCGCTCACCCCGCCGCAGATCGGGCAGTACGCCGCGGTCATCATCGGACTCACCGTGCTGCTCGTGCTCGGGCGCAGGACGGACCGGGTGAGCGCGGCGGTGGTCATCGTGCCGTCCCTCGTCCTGCTCGCGCTGACCCACACCCGTACGGCCACGCTCGGCCTGATCATCGGGCTGACCCTGGCGATCGGCTCGCTCGTCCTGACCAGCGCCGCCGCCCGCCGCTTCTTCACCTGGGCGGTGCTGTGCGCCGTGGTCGCCGCCGTGGGGTTCGCCGGCGCGCTGCGGTCGTGGTTCCTACGCGGCCAGAGCCAGGAGAACTTCTCCAACCTGACCGGCCGGGCGAAGGTCTGGGACGCCCTGCTGGCGGCGCCCCGGAGTACGGGGGAGAAGCTGTTCGGGATGGGCCTCGGCGACAAGTCGTTCGGCGGGCTGCCGATCGACAACAGCTGGCTGGCCGTCTACCACGAACAGGGGCTGACCGGCATCGCGCTGGTCGGGTCGGTCATCGCCGTGCTGGGCGGAGTCGCGCTGCTGCGGCCGCCGTCGCTGTCGCGGGCCTGCGCGATCTTCCTGATCAGCTACTGCGCGATCGCCTCGTACACCGAGGCCGGACTCGGCGACGCCTCGCCGTATCTGCTGCACCTCGCGGTGGCCGCCTCCCTGCTGGCGGCACCGGCGGACCCACCGCTGCCGCCGCCCGCGGTCCCGCGACGACACGTCCCGCGCTGGGCCCGCGGACCGGAGGTGAGCTGAGCATGCACGTCCTCGTGGTGCACAACCACTACGCCTCGGCGCAGCCGAGCGGGGAGAACAAGGTCGTCGGCCAGGAGACGGAGCTGCTGCGCGCGGCCGGCCACCGGGTCGAGGTGTTCGAGCGCCGCAGCGACGACATCGCCGCGATGTCCCTGCTCGCCAAGGTGGGGGTGCCGCTGCGCGTGCCGTGGAACCCGGCGGTCCGGCGGGAACTCGCCGCCCGGCTGCGCGCCGAGCGGCCGGACGTGGTCCACGTCCACAACGTCTTCCCGCTCCTGTCGCCCGCGGTGCTCGCCGCCTGCGCCGACGCGGACGTGCCCGTCGTCGCCACGCTGCACAACTACACCCAGATCTGCCCTCCCGGCACACTCCAGCGGGACGGCCGGCCCTGCACCGAGTGCGTCGGGTCGACGCCGCTGCCCGCCGTCCGGCACGGCTGCTACCGCGGCTCCCGGCTGGCGACGGTGCCGCTCGCGGTCAGCCTGTCGGCGAACCGGCGCCGGTGGTGGTCCGGCGTGGACCGGTTCCTGTGCATCTCCGCCGCCCAGCGCGAGGTCCTGGCCCGGGGAGGCATGCCGCCCGAACGGCTGGCGGTCAAGCACAACTTCGTGCCCGAGCCGGGCGAGGTGCGCACCGGCGCCGGCGAGCACCTGCTCTACCTCGGCAGGCTCGCGGAGGCGAAGGGCGTACGGCTGCTCATGGCGGCCTGGGACGCGATCGCCGCCGACGGCGGGCTGGGCCTGCCGCTCGTGATCGCCGGCACCGGGCCCCTGGAGCGGGAGGTGACCGACTGGGCGGCGGGCCGGGACGACGTGCGCTACGCCGGGCTGCTCGACACCGCGGAGAGCCGCAAGGCCGTCGCCCGCTCGGTCGCCGTGGTGGCGCCCTCGACGTGGCTGGAGGCGTTCGGCCTGGTGGTCGTGGAGGCGATGGCGGCGGGCGTACCGACCGTCGCCGCCGGTCACGGCGCCTTCGTGGAACTCGTCGAGGACGGGGTGACCGGGCTGCTGCACCGGCCGGGCGAGGCCGCCTCGCTCGCGGCCTGCCTGCGCCGGATCGCGGCCGGCCCCGACGACGGCCGGGAGATGGGGCGGGCGGCCCGGCGGCGCTACGTACGGGACTTCAGCCCGGCGGTCGGGCTGAGGCGCCTGGAGGAGGAGTACCGCACCGCGATCGCGGGTCGGTCAGCACAGGCTCGCGCCGGGGACACCCGCGCGAACAGGGGGGATGGGGACAACAGATGACACGATGCCGACTCTGCGGCTCGGCGACGCTGGCGAGCGTCGTCGACCTGGGGGCGACCCCGCCGTGCGAGAGCTTTCTCGCCGCGGACGCGCTGGACCGGCCGGAGACGACGTACCCGCTGCACCTGCGGGTCTGCACCGCGTGCTGGCTCGCGCAGATCCCGCCGCTGATCACACCGGAGGAGACGTTCAAGGAGTACGCGTACTTCTCCTCGTTCTCCACCTCCTGGGTGGAGCACGCGCGCACGTTCGTCGACGCCGCCGCGGAGCGGGTGGGCCTCGGCCCCGACGCCTTCGTGGTCGAGGTCGCGAGCAACGACGGCTACCTGCTGAAGCACGTGGTGGACCGGGGGATCCGCTGCCTGGGCGTCGAACCGTCGGTGAACGTCGGAGCCGCGGCACGGGACGCCGGAGTGCCCACCCTCACGGAGTTCCTGAGCCCGGACACCGGCAGGGCCGTCCGCGCCGAGCACGGTCCGGCGGACCTGGTCGTGGCGAACAACGTGTACGCGCACATCCCGGACGTGGTCGGGTTCACCGAGGGACTGCGCGCCCTCGTCGCCGACGACGGCTGGGTCTCCATCGAGGTGCAGCACCTGCTGACCCTCATCGAGGAGAACCAGTACGACACGATCTACCACGAGCACTTCCAGTACTACACGGTCGCGTCCGCGATCCGGGCGCTCGCCAGTGGCGGACTCGCCCTCGTGGACGTCGAGTTGCTGCCGACGCACGGCGGCTCCATCCGCCTGTGGGCCCGGCCGGCCGAGGTGGCGGGCGAACCGTCCGCGCGGGTCGCCGACGTACTGGACCGCGAGAAGGCCGCCGGACTTCAGGAGCTGTCCGGGTACACCGAGTTCTCCACCCGGGTGGCCAAGGTCCGCCGGGACCTGCTGCGGTTCCTCGTCGAGGCGGCCGAACGCGGTGAGACGGTCGTCGGCTACGGCGCCCCGGGCAAGGGCAACACCCTGCTCAACCACTGCGGCATCCGGCCCGACCTGCTCGCGTACACGGTCGACCGCAACCCCTACAAGCACGGCCGGTTCACCCCCGGCACCCGCATCCCGATCCTGCCGCCCGAGCGGATAGCCGCCGACCGGCCGGACTACGTGCTCGTCCTGCCCTGGAACCTGCGGGCCGAACTGGTGGAGCAGCTGTCCTTCGTGCACGAGTGGGGCGGCCGGCTGGTCTTCCCCATCCCGGAACTGAGCATTGTCGAGGTCACGCGATGAAGGTCGTCCTGTTCTGCGGCGGTTACGGGATGCGGATGCGCAACGGCACCTCCGACGACGTCCCCAAGCCGATGGCGATGGTCGGCCCCCGGCCGCTGATCTGGCACGTCATGCGCTACTACGCGTACTTCGGGCACACGGAGTTCATCCTGTGCCTCGGGTACGGCGCCCACCACATCAAGAACTTCTTCCTCAACTACGAGGAGACGACGTCCAACGACTTCGTGCTGCGCGGCGGACGGACCGAGCTGCTGTCCACCGACATCTCGGACTGGACGATCACGTTCGCGCAGACCGGCATCGAGTCGCCCATCGGTGAGCGGCTGCGCCGGGTACGGCACCACCTGGACGGCGACGAGATGTTCCTCGCGAACTACGCCGACGTGCTCACCGACGCCCCGCTGCCGGAGATGATCGACCGGTTCGCCGGGCGCGACGCGGGCGCCTCGATGATGGTGGTGCCGCCGCAGTCCTCGTTCCACTGCGTTGAGCTGGGCGAGGACGGACTCGTGGGGGGCATCACCGCGGTGAGCGAACTGCCGCTGTGGGAGAACGGCGGCTACTTCGTGCTCCGCCAGGAGATCTTCGACCACATCCCGGAGAACGGGGACCTGGTCGCCGACGGATGCGGCCGACTGGCCAAGCAGGGACGGCTGGTGGCCCACCGGCACCGCGGCTTCTGGAAGCCCACCGACACCGTGAAGGAACGCGCCGCGCTCGACGAGGCGTACGCCCGGGGCGAGCGCCCCTGGGCCGTCTGGGAGCGGGACGGCGCGGCGACCGGTGCCCGCGTGGGGACCGCGTGATACGGCTCGGCGCGGGGCGCCTGGACCGGATCGTCGCGGTCGGGGCGCACTGCGACGACATCGCCATCGGCGCCGGCGCCACCCTGCTGACCATGTGCCTCGCGCGGCCGGGCCTGCGCGTCGACGCCCTGGTGCTCTCCGGCGGCGGCACCGAGCGCGAGCAGGAGGAACAGGCCGCGCTCGCCGCCTTCTGCCCGGGCGCCGACCTGCGGCTGACCGTGCACAAGCTGCCGGACGGCCGGCTGCCCGCGCACTGGGAGGAGGCCAAGGACGCGGTCGAGGACCTGCGCGCGGACACCGAGCCCGACCTGGTGCTGGCCCCGCGCACCGACGACGCGCACCAGGACCACCGCGGCCTGGCGCGGCTGATGACCACCGCCTACCGCGACCACCTCGTGCTCGGCTACGAGATCGTCAAATGGGACGGCGACCTCGGCCGCCCATCGGCGTACCAGCCGCTGTCGCCTGAGATCGCCGAACAGAAGGTGCGGCTGCTACAGGAGCACTACCCCTCGCAGCGGCACCGGCCCTGGTACGACCGGGAGGCCTTCCTCGGCCTCGCACGGATCCGCGGCATCGAATGCCACGCCCGCTACGCCGAGGCGTTCACCGTCACCAAACTCACTCTCGACCTGGGGGATTGAACCTTGCGCGTACTGCTGACCGGACACCAGGGCTACCTCGGCACCGTGATGGCCCCGGTGCTCGCGGCCGCCGGACACGAGGTCGTCGGCCTCGACGCCGGACTGTTCGCCGACTGCGTCCTCGGCCCGGCGCCCGCCGACCCCGCGGGGCCGCGCGTGGACCTGCGCGACGTCACGGCCGAGCACGTCGCCGGGGTGGACGCGGTGATCCACCTGGCCGCGCTGTCCAACGACCCGCTGGGCTCGCTCGCGCCGGAACTCACCTACGACATCAACCACCACGCGTCCGTACGGCTCGCCCGGCTGGCGCGCGACGCCGGAGTGCGGCGCTTCCTGTACGCGTCGACCTGCTCCGTCTACGGTGCCGCCGGTGGCGGGGACCTCGTGGCCGAGGACGCCCCGCTGCGCCCGGTGACGCCGTACGCGGAGTCCAAGGTGCGGGTCGAGGACGACCTGCACGCCCTGGCCGACGGCGACTTCAGTCCCGTGTACATGCGCAACGCCACCGCGTTCGGCTACTCGCCCCGGCTGCGCGCCGACATCGTGCTGAACAACCTGGTGGGCCACGCCCTGCTGTCCGGCGAGGTCCTCGTGCTCTCCGACGGCACCCCCTGGCGCCCGCTGGTCCACGCCGCCGACATCGCGCGGGCCTTCACGGCGGCGCTCACCGCCCCGCGGGAGGCGGTGCACGACCGGGCGTTCAACATCGGCAGCGAGGTCAACAACGTCACCGTCGCCGAGATCGCCGAGCAGGTCGCCGCCGCGGTGCCCGGTTCGAAGGTGGTGATCACCGGCGAGAACGGTGCCGATCCGCGCTCGTACCGGGTGGACTTCTCGCGGTTCCGCGCCGCGGTGCCCGGCTTCGACTGCGAGTGGACGGTGAAGCAGGGCGCCCTCGAACTCGCCGACGCCTACCGCGAACACGGGCTGACGCGGGAGGACTTCGAGCGGCGCTTCACCCGGCTGGCCGTGCTGCGCGCGGCGACCGAGGCCGGTGCCGTCGACGACACCCTGCGGTGGCGCCGATGACCACGGCCGGCGAGGAGATGCACGCGCTGGTGAAGCGGCTGTACCCGCTGTGCCGGAGCATCACCGGCGACGGCGTGCGCGCCACCCTGGACATCGTCGGCGAGTACCTGCCGCTGCGGGTGCACGAGGTGCCGACCGGGACGCAGGTCCTCGACTGGACCGTGCCGCAGGAGTGGAACATCCGGGACGCGTACATCGCCGACGCCGAGGGCCGCCGGGTCGTCGACTTCGCCGCGTCCAGCCTGCACGTGCTGGGCTACAGCGTGCCCGTGTCGGCGACCATGCCGCTGACCGAGCTGCGCAAGCACCTGCACACACTGCCGGACCACCCCACGTGGGTGCCGTACCGCACCAGCTACTACCAGCCGGAGTGGGGGTTCTGCCTGTCCCAGGAGACCCTGGACGCCATGCCGGACGGCGACTACGAGGTGCGCGTCGACTCCACCCTGGAGGACGGCCACCTCACCTACGCCGAGCACGTGATCCCCGGGCAGGTCACCGACGAGGTGATCGTCTCCTGCCACGTCTGCCACCCGTCGCTGGCCAACGACAACCTGGCCGGCATCGCGGTGGCGACCTATCTGGCCCGGGCGCTGGCCGAGCGGACGCCGTACTACACCTACCGGTTCGTCTTCGCGCCCGGCACCATCGGGGCGATCACCTGGCTGGCCCGCAACAGGGAGCGGATCGACCGGGTCAAGCACGGCCTGGTGCTGGCCTGCGCGGGCGACTCGGGCCGGCTGACGTACAAGCAGAGCAGACGCGGCGACGCGGAGATCGACCGTGTCATGCGGCACGTGCTCACCGCCTCCGAACGCCCGCACCACATCACCGAGTTCACCCCCTACGGCTACGACGAGCGGCAGTACTGCTCGCCCGGGTTCGACCTCGGCGTGGGCTCGCTCAGCCGGACCCCCTACGCCGGGTACCCCGAGTACCACACCTCGGCGGACAACCCGGACTTCGTCTCCCCGGAGGCGATGGCGGACACCCTCGCCGTCTGCCGCGAGACCTTCGCCGTGCTGGACGCCAACCGGCGCTACCTCAACCTCAGCCCGTACGGCGAACCACAGCTGGGGCGGCGCGGGCTGTACGACTCGCTCGGCGGGCGCAGCGACGCCAAGCAGGCCCAGCTGGCCATGCTCTGGGTACTGAGCCTCTCCGACGGGGAGCACGGTCTGCTGGACGTGGCCGAG
Source organism: Streptomyces sp. NPDC005496 (assembly GCF_042872045.1). NCBI lineage: Bacteria > Bacillati > Actinomycetota > Actinomycetes > Kitasatosporales > Streptomycetaceae > Streptomyces > Streptomyces sp. NPDC005496. The sequence continues at coordinate 752,084 of NZ_JBIAJQ010000004.1, read as the reverse complement.
CGGTCCGGGCTGCCGTTCGACACGGTCGCCGGCGCGGCCGACGCCCTGCACGGCGCCGGGCTGATCAAGGCATGACCCCGATGACCACCGAGGGGGCGGATCCGCCGACGACGAAGACGCCGGCCGGATCCGCCCGGCGTGCCCTCGTCGGCCGGCTGTCCTGGGGGCTGGCCGACCAGGCGGCATCCAGCATGACCAACTTCGCGGTGGGCATCTACGTGGCCCGCTCGCTGGGGCTGACCGCGTTCGGCGTGTTCAGCCTCGCCTGGGTCACCTACGGCGTGGTGCTCAACGTCTCGCGCGGCCTGGCCACCGACCCGCTCGTGGTGCGCTTCAGCGGCGTGCCGCACGCGTCCTGGCGCGAGGCCGTGGCCCGGTCGTCGGGCATCGCGCTCGGCGTCGGCACCGTCCTCGGCGTGCTGTCCCTGGTGACCGGGCTCGCCGTCGGCGGGCGCGTCGGGTCCGCGTTCGCCTGCCTCGGCGTGGTCCTGCCGGGGCTGCTGCTCCAGGACGCCTGGCGGTTCGCGTTCTTCGCCGCGGGCACCGGCCGGAAGGCGTTCGTCAACGACCTCGTGTGGGGGGTCGCGCTCGTCCCCGCCATGGTGGTGGCCGCCCGCGTGGGCAGCGTCGGCGCGTTCGTGCTCGCCTGGGGCGCGTGCGCCGCGGTGGCCGCGGTCTACGGCTGCTTCCAGTCCGGCATCCGGCCCGGCCTGACCGGAGCACGCGACTGGCTGCGCGACCACCGCGACCTCGGCTACCGGTACCTGGTCGAGAACGTCAGCAACAGCGGCGCGAGCCAGCTGAGGGCGTACGGGCTCGGCGCCGTCGTCGGTGTCGGCGCGGTGGGGGTGATCCGGGGGGCGGAGCTGCTGCTCGGCCCGTTCCTCGCCCTGCTGATGGGGCTGTCGCTCGTCACCGTCGCGGAGGCGGCCCGGGTGCTGCGGCGGGCCCCGCACCGCCTCGCCGCGTTCTGCCTGCTGCTCGGCGGCGGGCAGGCCGCCGCCGCGCTGCTCTGGGGCGGCGCCCTGCTGCTGGTGCCGGACCGGGCGGGCGAGTTCGTGCTCGGCGGTGTCTGGGGCTCCGCCTCGGAGCTGATCGTGCCGGTCACGCTCGGCGTCGCGGGCGCCGGCCTCGGCACCGGCGCGGCGGCCGGGCTGCGAGCCCTCGGCGCCGCCCGGCGCAGTCTGCGCAGCCAGCTGATCGGCTCCGCCTGTTACGTCGCCGGCGGGCTCGGCGGGGCGGCCCTGGCCGGCACGGCCGGCTCCGCCTGGGGTGTCGCCGCCGCGACCGTCTGCGGCTCGGCCGTGTGGTGGCTGCACCTGCGGTCCGCCCTGCGCGAGCGCCACCACAACTCCGTTCCCGAAGTGAGGACTTCATGAGCGCCCAACCCAGGCTGAGCATCGGCCTGCCCGTGTACAACGGCGAGGAGTACCTCGCCGAGTCCCTCGACGCGCTGCTCGGCCAGACCTACGAGGACTTCGAACTGGTCATCTCCGACAACGCGTCGACCGACGGGACCGAGGACATCTGCCGCCGGTACGCCGCGAAGGACTCCCGCATCCGGTACATCCGGCTGCCCCGCAACATCGGCGCCGCCCCGAACCACAACTACGTCTTCACCGAGTGCCGCGGCGAGCTGTTCAAGTGGGCCTCGCACGACGACCTGTACGCACGGGACCTGCTGCTGCGCTGCGTCCAGGCGCTGGACGAGCGCCCGGACGTCGTCCTCGCGCACAGCGGACAGGCGGTCATCGACGGCGACGGCCAGGTGAAGGTCCCCTACGAGTACGGCCTCGCCACCGACTCCCCGCACGCGCCGGAGCGCTTCCGCAGCCTGCTCTTCGAGCCGGGCGGCGACGACTTCTACGGGGTGATGCGGGCCGACGTGCTGCGCCGGGTGAAGCCGCACGACAGCTACCACCACGCGGACCGCACCTTCGTCGCCGAGATCACCCTGCACGGGCCCTTCCACCAGGTGCCCGAGCTGCTGTACTTCCGCCGCGACCACCCGACCCGCGCCGAGCGGGCGAACCCCTCCAAGCGCTCCCGCTGCGTCAACCTGGACCCGCGCCGGGCGGGCCCGCTGCACCCGACGCCCCGGCTGCTCGCCGAGTACGTCTGGGGCTTCGTCTCGGCGATCCGGCGGGCGCCGCTGTCCCCGGCCGACCGCCGCGCGTGCTACCGCCACCTGGCCTCGTGGATGACCAGCCGGTTCCGGCCGGGCGCCGGCGAGCGCGTCGAGGACCGCGCACGGGTCGACCCGGCCCGCCTCACCGTCTCCGTGGACGCCCTCGTCGCCGGCCGCGAGGGGAGGCAGGCGTGACCGTCCCCGGCGAGACCCCGGTGCGCGTAGGGGTGTTCGGCCTGCTCGGCTCCGGCAACCTCGGCAACGACGGCTCGCTGGAGGCCGTGCTCGGCTACCTGCGTGCCCGGCACCCGGAGGCGCTCGTGGACGCGCTGTGCGGAGGGCCCGAGGAGGTGGCCACCCGGTACCGGATTCCCGCGACGCGGCTGCACTGGTACCGCGGGGAGTACCGCACCGCGTCACGCCTGGGCGCCGTCGCGGGCAAGGGCCTGGGCAAGCTCGTCGACGTCTTCCGCACCGCCGCCTGGGTGCGCCGGCACGACGTGGTGATCGTGCCCGGCATGGGCGTCCTGGAGGCCACGCTGCCGCTGCGGCCGTGGGGCTTCCCGTACTCGCTGTTCCTGCTGTGCGCCTCGGGCCGGCTGTTCGGGACCCGGGTGGCGCTGGTCGGCGTCGGCGCCGCCCCGATCGGCGACCGCGCCACCCGGGCCCTGGTGCGCTGGTCGGCGCGGCTGGCCGCGTACCGCTCGTACCGCGACACCCTGTCCCGCGACGCGCTGCGGGCCATGGGCGTGGACACCGCGCGCGACAAGGTCCACCCGGATCTCGCCTTCGCCCTCCCGGCGCCCTCGCCGAGCACGCCGTCGGGCGCTCCCGGGCCGGTCTGCGTCGGCGTCATGGACTTCCACGGCGGCAACGACGACCGGGCGCGGGCCGAGGAGATCCACCGCCGCTATCTCGACGGGACGACCCGCTTCGTCCGCGCCCTGGTCGAGGAGGGCCGGCCGGTGCGGCTGCTCACCGGCGACGACTGCGACGCCCCGGTGGCCGCAGCGATCGTCGACGCGGTCGGCTCGCCGCTGGTCACCGCCGCCGAGGCCACCTCCCTGGCCGACCTGATGAAGGAGACGGCGGCTGCCGACACCGTGGTGGCCACCCGCTACCACAACCTGGTCTGCGCGCTGAGGGCCGGCACACCGACCCTCGCCCTCAGCTACGCGGCGAAGAGCGACGCGCTGATGGCCCGGATGGGACTCGACGCGTACTGCCACCCGGCGCGCGAGATCGACGCCGACCGCCTGCTCGGCCAGTTCCGGGACCTGGAGGGCAGGTCGGCACAGCTGCGGCGGACCCTCGCCGAACGCAACCTGCTGGTGTCCCGCCAACTGGACGACCAGTTCACCGACTTGACCGCGGCCCTGTTCCCGGCGGCCGACCACACCCACGTCCTGCGGGAGGCCTCGTGAAGGCGACCGAAGTCCCGGCCATCGCCGGCGCGTTCCTGTTCGAGTCGACGCCCCACGCCGACGAGCGCGGCTTCTTCTGCCGCACCTTCGACGCCGACGTGGTCCGCTCCGTGGGGCTCGATCCGGACGCCTTCATCCAGGACAGCGTGTCCCGCTCGGTCCGGGGCGTCCTGCGCGGACTGCACCTGCGCTCCGGCGCCGGCGAGGCCAAGCTGGTGCGCTGCTCCTACGGACGGATCTTCGACGTGGTCGTGGACCTGCGGCCGGACTCGCCGACCTACCGCAACCGGGAGTTCTTCGAGCTGTCGGGCGACACACCCACGACCCTCTACATCCCGGCCGGATGCGCCCACGGCTTCCAGGCGCTGACCGAACCGGCCGACGTCACGTACCGGATCGACCGCCCGCACGATCCGGCGGAGGACGTGACGATCGCCTTCGACGACCCCGAACTCGCCATCCCCTGGCCGCTGCCGGCCACGTCCATGTCCAAGCGGGACCAGGAGGCGCCGAGCCTCGCCGAGGTCCTGAAGCAGAGAGAGAAGTGAGACCGGCGTGGACACCGAGAAGAGCGCGACCGCCGCGACCGCGGAGACCGAACGGGCTCGAGGGACAGCCGAGTTCGCGCTGCCCCGCTCGCAGGCGGCGAACGAGCGGCTGCACGCCCTGATCCCGGGCGGCGCGCACACCTACGCCAAGGGCGACGACCAGTACCCGGAGAACCTGGCCCCCGTCATCAGCCACGGCCGCGGCGCCCACGTGTGGGACGTCGACGGCAACCGGTACATCGAGTACGGCTCCGGTCTGCGGTCGGTCAGCCTCGGTCACGCCCATCCCCGCGTGCTGGAGGCGGTGCGACGGGAACTCGACCGCGGCAGCAACTTCGTCCGCCCGTCCATCGTCGAGGCGGAGGCGGCGGAGCGCTTCCTGGCCACCGTGCCGACGGCGGAGATGGTCAAGTTCGCGAAGAACGGCTCCGACGTCACCACCGCGGCGGTACGCCTCGCGCGCGCCGTCACCGGCCGGCCCAAGGTGGCCATCTGCGGCGACCACCCGTTCTTCTCGGTCGACGACTGGTTCATCGGCACCACGCCGATGTCCGCGGGTATCCCGGAGGCGATCACGGACCTCACCGTGGCGTTCCCCTACGGGGACCTGGCCGCCACGGAGGAACTGCTCACCCGGCACCGCGACGAGGTCGCCTGCCTGATCCTCGAACCCGCCGGTCACCGCGAGCCGCCGCCCGGCTACCTCGCCGGACTGCGCGAACTGGCCGACCGGCACGGATGCGTCCTGGTCTTCGACGAGATGATCACCGGCCTCCGCTGGTCGGAGGCGGGCGCCCAGGGCCTGTACGGCGTGGTCCCGGACCTCTCCACCTTCGGCAAGGCGCTGGGCAACGGGTTCGCCGTCTCCGCGCTGGCCGGGCGCCGCGACCTGATGGAGCTGGGCGGGCTGCGTCACGAGCAGGACCGGGTGTTCCTGCTGTCCACCACGCACGGGGCGGAGACGCACTCCCTGGCGGCCGCGATGGCCGTGCAGGCCACCTACACCGAGGAGGGCGTCACCGCGCGGCTGCACGCCCTCGGCGAGCGGCTGGCCGCCGGCGTCCGCGAAGCCGCGGCCGGCATGGGCGTCGGCGACCACGTCCTCGTCCGGGGCCGGGCCAGCAACCTGGTCTTCGCCACGCTCGACGAGAAGGGGCAGCCGTCGCAGCCGTACCGCACGCTGTTCCTGCACCGGCTCCTCGCGGGCGGGGTGCTGGCCCCGTCCTTCGTGGTGAGCAGCGCGCTCGACGACGACGACATCGATCACACCGTCGACGTGGTGGCCCAGGCGTGCGCGGTGTACCGGAAGGCACTGGACGCCGGTGACCCCACCCCCTGGCTGACCGGACGGCCCGTGAAGCCCGTGTTCCGCCGTCGGGCCTGACCTGACGTAACGTCAGTCACGGCGAACCGCTGCCTATTTGACGTTATGTCAGACAGTGGGCGCTGGGGGCCCCGGGGGTCTCGTCAGTGAGGTGCTCGCGGGCCGGAGTGGGCCGGGCGGTCGTCCACCCGGGCGTCCGCCCGGCCGCCGGGTCCGTCGGCCACCCGGTCGACGAGCCACGCGGTCGTCGGCACCACCGCCAGCGCGGTGCACCAGCCGCCGAGCACGTCGGTCGGGTAGTGGGCGCCGAGGGCGACCTGCGCCCACCCCATGGCGGCGCCGGCGACCAGCGCCACGGCGAGCACGAGTGACGCGCCCGCCCTCCTGCCGAGGCCGGGCCGGCCGGCCGCGAGGAGCGCCACCACCAGGGCCAGCGCGGTGAGGAAGGCGGTGTGCCCGCTCGGGTAGGAGAGGTTGTCGTCGCCGTGGATGGTGCGCCCCACCAGGTGCTTGAGCAGCGTCGCCGTGACCACGGCCGCACCGGAGGCGGCGACGGCGAGCACCGCCGCGCGAGGACGCCGGAGCAGCAGACAGCCCGCCACGACGACCACGACCAGCGCCGCCGCTCCGGCGGGCTCGCCGAGGAAGTCCGCGGCCAGGGCGACGCGCCGCCAGGGCGGCCCCACGCTGTCCGCCGTGGGCTCCACGAACCACCGGTCCACCGCGCCCGGTTCGCCGTGGCCGGCATACAGGACCCCGATGCCGGCGACCACCAGCACGGCGAGGCACGCGACCGGTCCGAGCCAGGAGCGCAGCGAGAGCGGCAGCACCGCGGGCGCCGGCCGGCCCTTCACGCGCCCACCGGGTACCGGCCCGGCCGGGCCGGTGTTCCGGTCCCTCCTGTCAGGTGATCCAACGCGTCCCCCCGTGTCGTCCGGCCCACCTCCCGGCGACCCTAACCCGCGCCCCGTTCCGCCGTTGACGCTCCGGGAGAACGCGGCCTCCCGGGCCGTACGGAACGGGAAGGCGACGCATCCCCCGGACTGTGCGGGGCAACAGTCCACATGACGGACAGGTCCACGCGGTTGCGGATGTCCACATGACGGGGCAAAGTACACACCGGCCGCACTCCGGCTCAAACCGCGAAGTCCCGCCGGAAGGCCCAGGTTTACAGCCGTGTCCGGGATCAGGGGCCCGATGCCACGGGCCGGCGGACGAACACCACGGCTTCAGCTTCAGCCCATGCTCGGTCCAAGGGGGAATGGATGGACGGCCTGAAGTCCGCTTGTACCGTGACCGGAACGCGGGTCTTACCGGCCCCGCACTCGGGGTCACGCGCCGGCGGATCACTTGCCACGCCGGTGTCCGCACGAGACGGCTCACGCTCATCGGTCGACCGCCGATGCCGCGGGCCCGTCCTCGTGGCCGGAGCACCGTGTACGCGCATACCCGCGGCCTGCGAGCCCGCCGCATGACGCGAGGGGAAGAGGGCCTGCGCTTTCAGGTGCTGGGGCCCGTCGCGGTGCGGTGCGGGGATGCCGCCGCCCGGCTGCCGAGCACCGTGGCGCGCCGTGTGCTCACCGTGCTGATGCTGTCCCCGGGCGAGGTGCTCAGCACCCCCCGGCTCGCCCGGGCGGTCTGGGGCACCTGCTGCCCGGCCACCGCCTCGAACCAGGTGCGCAAGGCGGTGGCCCAGCTCCGGCAGGCGATCCCCGGCGCGGGCGACTACCTCCTCACCGACGGCCCGAACTACCGGCTCGACGTGGGCGCAGCCGAGTCCGACCTGGTGGAGTTCAACCAACGGCGCCTGCGGGTCCGCAAGTTGACGGACGGCGGAGCGGACGAGGCCCAGGTGATCGGCGAACTGCAGGCGGCCCTCGCCCTGTTCCGCGGGCAGGTCGCGGCGGACGTCGTCGACGCCGACGAGCTGGACAACGGATCGATCCGCGCGGCCGCGCGCGTAGTGGAGGAGCGACGGCTGGCGGTGCAGAAGGAGTTGATCACCCTTCAGCTGCGCTCGTCGCCGCCCGCGCTGGTCATAGGGGATCTCCGGGACCTGGTGGCCCAGCACCCGCTGGCGGAGGACCTGCGGGCGCAGCTCATGCTCGCGCTGTCCCTCTCGGGGAGGCAGGCCGACGCGCTCGCCGAGTACGCCGAGATCCGCACCCTGCTCCGCGACGAGCTCGGGATCGATCCCGACCACTCGCTGGCACAGGTGCACAAGGCGGTCCTGCGCGGGGACGCGCTGGCCTACCTGCGGGCCGGCGCTCCCCCCGGATATCGGGGGCAGGACTCCGCGTCGAGGAGTGACGCGGGTAGACACCCGGCGGTGGCGCCCTCCCGCGGGGCACGTATCCGCCCCACCTGCACCCTGCCCCACGGTCTCACCGACTTCGTCGGCCGCCGCCAGGAGGTCGACGCCCTGCTGCGGACCGCCAGGGAGGGCTCGCGGGGTTCCGGGCCGCTGCTGATCTGCGTCGACGGCATGGGCGGCATCGGCAAGACGGCACTCGCCCTGCACACGGCGCACCGGCTGGCCCAGGACTATCCGGACGGCCAGTTCTACGTCGACCTGCACGGGTTCAGCCCGGGGGAGGGGCCCCGTGAGCCGGCCGAGGTCCTGCACGTGCTGCTCCGCTCGCTGGGCACCGAGGCGGCGCGCATCCCCGCGGACCTCGACACCCAGGTGGCCATGTGGCGTGCCCTGCTGGCCGAGTCCAAGGTGCTGCTGGTGCTCGACAACGCGGCGAGCGAGGCGCAGATCGTGTCGCTGCTGCCACCAGGCAACGGCTCCCTCGCCCTGATCACCAGCCGGCGCCGTCTCTACGGCCTGGACGGCACCGAACCCTGCCCGGTCTCCCGGATGAGCGACGCGGACTCCAGGACGCTCGTCGAGCGGCTGCTGGGGGACGGCCTGGACCCGGAGGCCACCCGGCGGCTCGTCGCACACTGCGGCGGACTCCCGCTGGCGCTGCGGCTGGCCGCAGCCAAACTGCGCAGCCGCCCCACCTGGAATCTGTCCCACCTGGTGGAGCGCCTGGACGACATGCAGCGGCGTCCCGCCGAACTGAAGGCGGGTGACCGCAGTGTCCGTTCGGTGCTCCAGCTCTCCTTCGAGACCCTGACCGACGCGCAACGGGACGCGCTGGGCGTGCTGACGCTGCTGCCGGACGCGAGCCTGGACGCGTACGAGGCGGCCGCCCTGCTCGGCACCAGCCCGCCCGAGGCCGAACTCCTCCTGGAGAGCCTGCTCGACGTCAACCTCCTGGAGCAGCCCCGTCTCGGCCGCTACTCCCTGCACGGACTCGTGGCCGGTGTCACGGCGGGCATGGGCGAGGTCAAGTGGCTGCTGCGCAGCGACAGGCGGCGCTCGGCGCTCCGCCGGCTGCTGGACTACCACCTGGCGGTCAGCGACCGCAGTTGCACGCTCCTCGGCCGCAAGGACCCGGAGACCGACGCCCGCGTGGACACCGTCCCGTACCTCCCCGAGATCGAGAGCCGGGAGGAGGCGACGGAGATCTGCGAGAGAGAGTCACCCGCGATGCTGGCGGCACTGTGCACGGCCCGGCACGAGGGGTTCTTCGTGCCGGCCGCGCAACTCGCGCACAACCTGCGGTTCGTCCTGGCGCCGGACGGCTGCCAGGCCTTCGACCAGGGCGCGGCGTACGGCGACGCGGCACGGCCGCCGAAGGAGTCCGAGATGTTCCGGGCGGCGCTGCTCGGCCTCGCCGCCGCGTGCCGGCGGACCGGGCTGATCGAGCAGAGCAGGACCCTGGCGAGCGAGGCGCTGAACATCACCGTGTCCCGCAGGCCCCGGTGGGGGAGCCCCGTGCCGCACTCCGCGGGCGCGGTGCGGCCGGGGCGTGCCGCGGGCCGGGCGGGGTCGCGGTGAAGGCGCCGCCGGTCACCGCGGAGCGGGCTGAAGCCTGACGGGGATGCTGCGGTACGCGCGGAAGGTGACGCTGGGACGGCGCTCGACCGCGCCCGCCGCGACCGGGGTGGCCGGTGCGTGCGCCAGCCACCGCAGCACCGCACGCCCTTCCACCTGGGCCAGCGCCGCACCCAGGCAGTGGTGGACACCGCCGCCGAAGCTCACGTGCGGGTTGGGGTCGCGGGTGATGTCGAGCTCCCCGGGGCGGGCGAACCGGGCCGGATCGTGGTTGGCGGAGCCGAGGAGCAGCACCAGGATGCGGCCGGCGCGCACGGTCCGGCCGTCGATCTCCACCGGCTCCCGCACGTAGCGTGCGGTGGCCTGGATCGGCGCGTCGTAGCGCAGGAACTCCTCCACGGCAGGGACCGCCAGCTCCGGACGGGCCCGCAGCAGGGTGAGCTGCCCCGGGTGCCGCAGCAGCGCCGAGAAGATCGTGGAGATCAGGTTGGTGGTGGTCTCGAAGCCCGCGAAGAACAGGAAGACCACGTTGTCCACCAGCGTCTCGCGGTCGAAGCCGGGATGGGTGCGCCGGGCGGCCAGCAGGTTGCTCACCAGATCGTCGGTGGGACGCCGGGCCCGTTCGTCCACCAGGGCCGAGACGTAGGACCGGAGCCAGGTGACCGCCTCGTGCGCCGACGCCCGCTCCTCCGGGGGGACGTAGAGGGCGAACGCCTTGGCCAGCTCCACGGCGTACGGCCGCACCGCGGCCCGGTCCACGTCCGGGATGCCGATCAGCTCGCACACCACGGTGACCGGCAGCGGGAAGGCCAGGTCGCCGACCACGTCGAGCACCCCGCCGGGGCCCGCGCGTTCCCGGGCCTCGGCCATCAGCCGGTCCACCTGGGTGGCGACGTAGTCCTCCAGCCGGCGCATCAGCTTCGGGCTGAACGAACGCTGCATGATCCCGCGCAGGAAGGTGTGCGCGGGTGCGTCCTGGTCCAGCACGATCCGCTTCAGGAAGTCGTTGGCGGGTCCGGCGCCGGTGGAGAACTCGTGGTACTCGGGCGGGTATTCGTGCCCGAGCCGGCGGTCCTTGAGCAGCAGGCTGACGTCCCGGTGGTGCGAGACGACCCACTGGCCGGCGGCGCCGCGGGCCAGCCGGCCGGCGGCGCGCAGATCGGCGTACACCCGGTAGGGGTCCGCGACCACGGCGGGGTCGCGGGAGTCGAACCTGGCGGGCAGCGTGCGCATGCGGCCGGCACCTCCTGTGGCTGGCGCGTGGTGTCCCGTGAGCCTGCCAGCTCCGCGGCGGGGTCGCGGGAACCTGTCGTCAGTCCTTCACGGCCGCCCGCCGCCACCCGCCGGGCTCCCACACTGGGCGGGCCGGGGAACGACCTGACCACACGGCCGAGCACCCGCGGGTGCCGGGAGGTGACGCAGCGTTGAAGAGCGTGCTGAACATGCCGCGCTTCCTGCTGGACGACGCACGGGCGATGCGTGACCCCTATCCGGTCTACCGCCGCCTGCGCGACCACGGCCCGGTCTGCCGGGGCGGCCCGGGGCAGTGGGTCTTCCCGCGGTACGAGGAGGTCTCCGCGCTGCTGCGCGACCCGCGGCTGGGCCGGGAGTTCCCCGAGGAGTACCAGGAGATGTCGGTGGGCGCGGGACCGGCCAACGACTACCTGCGGCGCATCGTCGTCGACCGTGACCGGCCCGACCACACGCGGCTGCGCCGGCTGCTGGTCAAGTCGCTGAGCCCCGCGATGGTCCGCGGCATGCGCGAACCCGTCGGCCGGCTCGTGGACGGGCTGCTGGACCGGTTCGCCGACGAGGGCCGCTTCGACCTCGTCCGGGACCTGGCCGTGCCCGTACCGATGATGGTGATGAGCGAACTGCTCGACATCCCCCGCCCCGACCGTGCCGACATCGCCCGCCTGTCCACCTCGCTGGCCCAGGCGTTCGCGGTCTTCATCCCGGAGGACAAGCGCCGCGAGGCGCACAGTGCCGTGGTCGAGCTGCGGGAGTACATGGTCGGACTCCTGCGCGAGCGCAGGCGCCGGCCGGGCGAGGACCTGCTGTCGCGGATGATCACCGCGGTCAGGGAGGGCGAGGAGCCGCTGACCGACGAGGAGATCATCGACAACGCGCTGTTCGTCTACTACGCCGGCTTCGAGACGACGACCAACGCGATCGCCACCGGCGGCGACCTGTTCCTCCGGCAGCCGCACACGCAGCGGCAGTTGCGCGCCGACCCGGGCATCGTCGGCAGCGCGGTGGAGGAGTTCCTGCGCTACGACGCGCCGATCCACGCGACCACCCGGATGGCCGTCGAGCCCGTCGAGGTCGCCGGCCTGACGATCCGCAAGGGGCGGGTGGTGGTGCTGCTGCTGGCCTCCGCCAACCACGACGAGAGGGTGTTCCGCGACCCGGCCCGCGCCGACCTGACCAGGTCGCCGAACGCGCACCTGAGCTTCGGCGGCGGGGTGCACCTGTGCCTCGGCGCGGCGCTGGCGCGGGTCGAGGGCGCGGTGGTCTTCGAGCGGCTGGTCACCCGCTTCGCGGACATCGAGTCCGCCGGTGAGGGCCTGTGGGAGCCCAGCGAGGGCGGCTTCCGGTTCCCCTACTGGGCCCACCGCGGCATGCCGGTCGCGGTGCGCCCCGCCTGACCCGGGCGGGGCAGCGAGCCCACCGGTGCGGCGATCGCGGTCACCACGACGCCGGGACCGGCCGCCCAGCGCCCCCGCAGAGCCGGGAAGCCGGTGGTGGCGGCGTCGAAGTCCGCGTCGGTCCGGCGCACCCGCCGGGCACCGCCCGCCACCGGCCGCACCGTGAACCACCCGCGGTGCCGGCCGCCTTCGAGGACGGCCTCGGCGTCGTCGAAGCCCAGCCAGCACCCCATCGCGGGATACCAGACCTTGTAGTACGACTCCTTGGCACTGAAGAGGAGCCGGCACCACGGCACGTCCGGCTCCGCCGCCGCCAGCGCGTCCAGGTGGGCCCGCTCGGCCGCCGAGGCCACCTGGGCCAGCACCCGGGCGGGCAGCGGGGCGCGCGGTTCCGCGTCGATGCCCAGCCCGTCGGCGTCACGGGTCCGCGCCACCGCCGCCGCCCGGTAGCCGGGGCAGTGCGTCAGGGAGCCGACCGTCCCGGCCGGCCAACGGGGCGCCCCGCCGGCACCGCGCGCCAGCGGTACGGGTGCTTCGCCCAGCTCGGCCAGGCAGGCGCGCGCCAGCCGCCGCACGGTCGCGTACTCGGCCCGCCGTCGCGCCGACGCGCCCGCCACCTGCCGCAGTTCGGGCTCGAAGAGGCCGGGGCCGGTCAGCTCGCCGCCGCTCGACCGGGCCGCCGTGCCGGCCGGCAGCAGCGCGCGGATCAACCGGCCGCCACCGCGGCCCGCAGCGCGACCTTGTCGATCTTCCCGACCGGGGTCCGCGGCAGCACCGGCAGCTCGCGGACCTCGTCGGGCAGCTTGAACGCGGCCAGCCCCCGGCCGGCCAGATACCGCTTGATCTCCACCAGCGAAGGCGCCCGCCCGGCGCCGCCGCCCGGTACCACGAACGCCAGCACGGCCTCGCCGAGTTCGGGGTCCGGGCGGGCCACCACCGCGGCGTCCTCGATGGCCTCGTGCCCGCGCAGGTGCCCCTCCACCTCGTCCGCCGACACCTTCTCGCCGCCCCGGTTGATCACGTCCTTGGCGCGGCCGACGACGACCAGGTTGCCCTCGGGCGTGAGCCTGGCCAGATCGCCGGTGCGGAAGAAGCCGTCCGGCGTGAACGAGGCCGCGTTCGCCTCGGGCGCGTTCCAGTAGCCCTTGATCGTGTACGGCCCGCGAGTCACCAGCTCGCCCACCGCGCCGGCCGGCACCTCGCGCAACTCCTCGTCGACCAGGCGCAGTTCGTCGAGTTCGGACAGCGGCCGGCCCTCGGTCGCGTGCACCACCTCGTCCGGATCGTCGAGGCGGGTGTAGGTGAGCAGCCCCTCGCCGATGCCGAACCAGTTGGAGATCCGGCAGCCGAGCGCGGACTGCGTGCGGCCCGCGGCCTGCTCGTCGAACTTGGAACTGCCCACCTGAAGTACCACCGACTTCATGTCCACCGGGCGGACAGCGGCGGCACGGGACCACAGTGCCGCGAGAGCGGGCACCACCGTGGTGTGGGTGACCCCCTCCTTGCCGATCAGCGGGAACACCTCGTCGGGGGAGGGGCTCGCGGCCAGGACGGCCTTGCCGCCCACCAGCAGCGCGCCGAGCACGCCCGGGCATCCCAGCGCGGCGTTGTGCGCCGCCGGGTTCGCGGCCAGGTAGACGCTGTCGGCACCGAACTCCAGGGCCTCGGCGCAGGCGGCGATGTTGAAGACGTAGTCGTCGTGCGTACGCGGGATCAGCTTGGGCTTGCCCGTACTGCCACCGCTGAGCAGCAGGAACGCGACACCGGACGGATCGACGCGGGGGAGCGGTCCGGCTCCGGCGCCCTGGGCGCGAATCCGCTCCAGCGGGGTGAACTCCTCACCGTCGCCGGCCACGACCACCGTCCGCACCCCGGGGAGGGCCGCCGCGTGGCGGGCGAGGGTGCGGTAGTCGAAGCCCTGGAAGCGGTCCGTGGTGACGTAGCCGACCGCGCCGGACGCCTCGATCAGGTGCCGCACCTCGTTCGTGCGGTGCCCGGGCAGCGCGAACACCGGGATGATGCCGGCGCGGAACATCCCGACCGTCACGGTGAGGAACTCGACGACGTTCGGCAGCTGGACCATGACCCGGTCCCCGGGGTTCACCCCCCGGGCCAGGAGCCCGCGGGCGATCTCGTCCGCCTCGGCGCGCACTTGACCGTGGGTCACCCGGCGCCTGCGGTCCACGGCGGCCGTCCGGTCGGGAGTGGTCCCGGCCGCGGCGGTCAGCGCGTCGCCCAGCGGGACCCCCCGCCAGATCCCGGCGGCCCGGTAGCGGGCGGCGTCCTCGTCGCTCCACGGCGTGAACTCATCCATGGGCGCCAGTGTTCCGGCCCGCCCGGCCGGGACGCCCGGGACGAACAGAGCCGTGAAAGAGACGACGGCCCTCCCCGCGATCGCTCCTAGTGTCACCAGCGTCGCCGAGGAGACGCCGGCCCCCAGGGGCGCCCCACGAAGGAGTGGCAGATGAGCCGACCCCCCACGCTCCGAGCCCGCACGGACGTGCCCCGCACGCTCGGCTGGCTCGACGCGCCCCGCCACGACACCGGGGTCGAGATGTTCGACGAGGTCTCCCACACCTACCGGCCCTACCCGGACATCGCCGCGGCGGCCCTCCGGATCTCGGGAGGGCTGATCGCGGAGGGCGTGCCGCGCGGGGCGGTCGTGCCGCTGCTCTGCTCCACCGGGCCCGACCTGATCGCCGCCTTCTACGGCGTGCAGGCCGCCGGCTGCGTGGTGAGCGTGCTGGCGCCGCCCACCCGGGTGTCCGGGGAGGCCGGCCGCGCGCACACCCGTGCCGTCGTCGCCGCCGTGGACGCCGGCGCGGTGGTGGTGGAGGCCGCCCACCGCGACCACCTCGTGGAGGTACTCGCCGAGGCCGGGCCGCGCACCCGGGTGCTGCTCCTGGAAGAGCTCGCCGAGGCCGCGCCCGGCCGTCGCGCCCCGGACGAACGCGCCCTGGTCCAGTTCACGTCGGGCAGCTCCGGACGGCCCCGCGGGGTGCGGATCAGCCACGCCGCACTCGACGCGAACACCGCCGCGATCCGAGCCTGGGAGCAGGCCGGCCCCGACGACTCCTGGTGCTCGTGGCTGCCGATGCACCACGACATGGGACTCATCGGCTGCCTGGTGGTGCCGGTCTCGGGCAACAACCGGCTGGCCGTGTGCAGGCCCGAGACCTTCCTCCGGCACCCGATGGCCTACGTCACGCGTTTCGACGCCAACCGGGTCGCCCAGCCCGCCACGATCACCGCCACCCCGGCGTTCGGACTGCGGCGGATCGTGGACAAGATCGGTCACGCCGACCTGGCGGGCGCGGACCTGTCCCGCACCCGGGCCGTGATCGTCGCGGCCGAACGCGTCGACCCCGCGGTCGTGGACCGCTTCACCGAACTGATGCGGCCCCACGGGCTGGCACCCACCGCCCTCACCACCGCCTACGGCCTCGCCGAGAGCACGCTCGCCGTCACGGGAGTCCCGGTCGACCGGACCCCGCGCGCGGTCCGCGTGCACCGGGACGACCTGCGGGTGGGAGCGAGGGTCCGGCTGCTCGCCGAGACCCCGGAGCACGAAGGCACCGGCGACAGCGTGCAGGTGATCAGCTGCGGAAGTGCCCTGGAGGGCCTGTCGGTTCAGGTGGTCGACGACGACGGGCGGCCGCTGCCCGAGGGCCACGCCGGCGAACTGGTGGTCACCGGCACCTCACTGGCCGACGGCTACCTCGCGGCGGCCCCCGGCCGGGGCACCGCCTTCGAGGACGGCCGGCTCCTCACCCGCGACGTCGCCTTCGAGCTGGGCGGCGAGTTCTACGTGCTGGGACGGCTCGGCGACAGCGTCAAGGTCCACGCCCGCTCCCTCTTCGCCGAGGACGTCGAGCTGATGCTCGGACAGGCCGGACTCGACCTCAGCCGGGTCTGTGTCGTGCTGGGCGAGGCCGGCGGCCGAGCGCACGCCGTGGCCGTACTGGAGGACCTCGGCCCGCGCGCCGCGGAGGTGGCCGAGGACGTGCTCGCCGCCGCCTGCCCCGGCACCCGCCGACGCGTGGCCCGGGTGCCGCGCGGCGCGATCCCGCGCACCAGCAGCGGCAAGAGCCGCCGCCCGCAGCTGTGGCAGCACCTCCGCCGGGAGCACCTCCTCGACCAGGTGCCCGCCACGACCGACACCCCCGCCTGACCGGGCCGGAGAACAGGAGACCCCATGCCCTACTCCAGTGAAGAGGTGCGCGAGACCGTGCTCGCGATCATCGAGCAACTCGCCCCCGAACGGGAGCGGTTCGAAGCGGGCAAGGACATGCGGCTGGTCGAGGACCTCGGTTTCCACTCCCTCGCCCTGCTGGAGATGGCCTTCGCGATCGAGGACGACTTCGACCTGCCGCCCATCGACGAGAAGACGGGCCGCTCCATCCAGACCACGGAACAGGTCCTCGCCTACGTCCTGAGCCAGGTGGAGGTCAGGACACCGTCGTGACCGCGCCCACCGACCGAGCACGACGCCACGAAGGAGCCACGATGACCGAGGCGATCTCCCTCTCGGACCTCACCAAGCGATTCGGTGACCAGACCGCACTGGACCGGGTGTGCTTGCGGATACCGGCCGGGACCGTGGTGGGCCTGCTCGGCCCGAACGGCGCCGGCAAGACCACCCTGATCAACTGCCTGACCACGCTGCTCCAGCCCGACGGCGGCAGCGTCCGCGTCCTCGGCCACGACCCGGAGACCGAACCCTCCCTGGTGCGCGCCAACATCGCCGTCACCGGGCAGTTCGCCGCCCTGGACGAGCAGATCAGCCCACGCGAGAACCTGGTGTTCTTCGGCCGGCTGCTGGGACTGAGCCGCGGCGAGGCGCAAGGGCGGGCGGGGGAGATGCTGGAGCGCTTCGAGCTGGCGGAGGCCGCCCACACCCCGGTGGGATACCTCTCCGGCGGCATGCGCCGGCGCCTCGACCTCGCGGTCAGTCTCGTGGTCCCCCGGCCGGTGCTGGTGCTCGACGAACCGACCACGGGCCTCGACCCGCGCAGCCGCAAGCTCCTGTGGGACATGGTCAGGGCCGAGGCCCGCCGCGGGGTGGCCGTCCTGCTCACCACCCAGTACCTGGACGAGGCCGACCAGCTCGCCGACCGCATCGTCGTCATCGACAAGGGCCGGGTGCTCGCGGACGGCTCCTCGGACGAACTCAAGCGCGACGTCGGCGGCATCATGTGCCGGCTCACCCTGACCGGCGGCGCCGACCCCGAAGCGGTCCGCCACGCACTGCGCGACCTGCCCGGCGCGGTGGCCGAGGGCGACAAGGTCACCGTACCGATGTCCCACCCGGAGGAGATCGCCGCCGTGATCGGCCGGCTCGACGGCACGGGACTGCGGATCGCCGACATCGAGGTCACGCGGCCGACCCTCGACGAGGTGTTCTTCGCGCTCACCGAGCCGCTGGAGCGGGAGGCCACCCGATGAGCACCGCGTCCGACGTCACGGGCGTGCCCGCCGCACCCGTCCCGGGCCGCCCGGCCGGCTGGCAGCACGACTTCCACGTGCTCTTCGACCGGCTGCGCACCCGCTCGTTCTCGCGCGCCGGCCTGATCGCCACCGTGGTGCAACCGCTCCTCTTCTTCGCCATCTTCTACTGCACCTTCGCGCGGATGCTGGACGAACAGGGCATCGGCTTCGGCCGGTTCGTGACCCCCACCGTGCTGGTGCAGGCGCTGATGTTCGTGGCCATCGGCAGCGCCACCGAACTGGCCGCCGACCGCTCCAGCGGCGTCTTCACCCGCCTGCTCACCAGCCCGGTCGACATGCGCGCGATGAGTCTGGCGCACCTGGGCGTGGTGGCGCTCCAGGGCCTGCTGTCGACCGTCGTGATCGCGCTCGCCGGGCACCTGGCCGGCTTCCGCTTCGACCAGGGTGTGCTCGCCGCGCTGGCGTTCGTCGCGTTCGCCGTGGCGTTCACCGTGGCACTGTCGCTGGCCACGGCCACCATCGCGCTGCGCCTGCGCAACCTGGAGGCGCTCAGCGCGGTGCTGCACCTGCCGTACCTGCCCCTGCTGGTGCTCTCCACCGGCTTCGTCGAGGCCGACCTCTTCCCCGGCTGGCTCCAGCCGATCGTCTCGGCCTCGCCCGTGTCCGGGGTGATCGACGCGCTGCGCGCCCTCTCGACCACCGAGCCGACCTGGGGTGCCGTCCTGCCCGGACTCGCCTGGCTGGTGGCCCTGCTCGCCCTCTTCTCGTGGACCACGACCGCCGCGTTCAGGAAGGTGGCCGTCCGATGACCGTGCAGTCGCCGGGGCCGGTCGCACCCACCGCGCCGCCGTCCCCCTCACCCGAGCCGGCCACCCTCACCGTCGCCTGCGCCGTCATCGCCGGCCGGGTCGTCCGCCAGTTCGTCCGCAACCGGATGATGCTCATCGTCACCGTCGCGTTTCCGCTGCTTCAGCTCTTCATGCTGCTGGCCGCGTTCAACGTGCTCGTACGCGACACCCAGGACGTCGACTACGTGCAGCGGCTGGCTCCGCTGATCGTGCTCACCACGGCGTTCTCCTCGATCCTCACCACCGCGATCGCCCTGTGGAGCGACATCCGCAGCGGGGTGTTCAACCGGCTGCGCGCGATGCCGCTGGACATGCGCGCCTACGTGTTCGGCCGGATCGGCGGGGACTTCGTACGGATCATGGGGGTCGCCGTACTGGTGACCCTGATCGCCCACACCGTCGGCTTCCGGTTCTCCCGAGGACCGCTCGCCGTCCTCGGCTTCTTCGGGATCGTGGCGCTGTTCGGGATGATGTGCAGCGCGCTGGCCGTCGCCGTCGCGCTCGTCGCCCAGCACCCGGGCATCATCGTGCGCTACGTGCAGATGCCCACCCTCGTGCTGACCCTGATGTCCAGCGGTTACGTGCCCCTGGAGGCCTTCCCTCACTGGATCCGGCCCGCGGTGAGCGCCAACCCGGTCTCGCTGGCCTCCGACGCACTGGCGTCCCTGGCCCGGGAGGGGGCGCTGACGGTGCCGGTGCTCGGTACCGCGGCCTGGGCCCTCGGCGTCACGGCCGTGTGCACCGTCGTCGCCACCCGCCGCTTCGCGACGCTCGTGAAGCGGGGCTGACCGTGGCGGACATCGTCGTGCTGGGCGCCGGGGTGGCCGGCCTCGGCCTCGCGGCGTTCG
Organism: Streptomyces sp. NPDC005496; assembly: GCF_042872045.1. Lineage (NCBI taxonomy): Bacteria > Bacillati > Actinomycetota > Actinomycetes > Kitasatosporales > Streptomycetaceae > Streptomyces > Streptomyces sp. NPDC005496. The sequence continues at coordinate 732,979 of NZ_JBIAJQ010000004.1, read as the reverse complement.
CCGCCCGCCGCGGCCACCGGGTGACGCTCGTCGAGCGGGACGGCCCGCCACCGGAGGGCGGTGCGCACGCCGAGGTGGCCGGCTGGGAACGGCGCGGTGTGCCGCACGCCCGCCAGGGGCACGCCCTGCTGGGGCTCGGCATCGGCGTGCTGCGCGAGGAGTGCCCCGAGGTGCTGGCGGACCTGACCGGCCGCGGCGCGGTGCCCGTGACGCTGGAGACGGGGAACGGCGATCTCGGCCTGCTGTGCCGGCGGCTCGTCTTCGAGGCCGCCCTCAGGCGTCGGGCCGCCGCCGATCCGGCGGTCACGCTGTTGCGTGACCGGGCCACCGGCCTGCTCTGTGCCGGGGCGCCGGACGGCATCCCCCACGTGGACGGCGTCCGCCTCGCGGAGACCGGTGAGGTGACCGCCGACGTGGTGCTGGACGCGACCGGCCGCAGATCCGCCGCGGCGGCCTGGCTGACCGCGATCGGAGGCGCCCCTCCCCGCGAGCGGGCCCAGGCGTGCGGCTTCTCCTACATCGCCCAGGAGTTCGCGCTGAGGGAGGGCGGGCGGTTCCCGTCCCTGCGGGCGCCGGTGGTGCACGAACTCGACTTCGCCACGGTGCTGGCCTTCCCCGGTGACAACGGCCGCTTCCACCTGTCCACGACGGTGTCCTCCCACGACCCCGCGCGAAGGAGACTGCTCGACCGCGCGGTCTACCTCCGCTTCCTGGCCAGCGTGGCTCCGGTGCGGGACTGGCTCGACGGGGCGACCCCGGTCGGCGACCCCCTGCCGATGGCCGGCCTGGAGAACCGCTACCGGTCGCTGACGGCTGGCGGCGCCCCACTGGTCACCGGCTACGCCCTGGTGGGCGACGCGTGCGCCCAGACCAACCCCACCTTCGGCCGCGGCGTCTCGCTCGGCCTGGCCCACGCCCGGACCGTCGCCGACCAACTCGGCCGGCTCGGACAGGAGCCGGCCGCCTGGGCCCTGGAGACCCACGCGTCCACCGACCGGTGCCTGGGGCAGTGGTTCGAGCAGCAGGTCGCCACCGACGCCGCCCGCCTCGCCGAACTCGCCGGCGGTTCGCACGACGACTCGCTGACCTCCCGCGTCCTCACCGCCCTGGCCGTCCTGCGCGAGGACGACGAGCACGTCCGCGTCGCCGCCGAGCGCGTCTACCACATGCTGCTCACCCCCGCGGAGCTGATGAGGGACCGCAAGGTGGCCCGCCGCGTGCTCGCGTTCGTGCGCGAACACCCCGACCTGAGCCGCGACCGCGTCGGACCCAGTCGTCAGGACTTCGAGCGCCTGCTCACCGGCTGAGCGCCCACAGAAGGGAACACCATGAAAGTCACCCTGCCCACGGACGTCACGCTGAGCTACGACTTCTACGGGCCCGAGGACGGGCCGGTGGTCGTGCTCGTGCCCGGCCAGCACCAGGCGTCCCTGTTCGAGACCATGCAGGTGCCGCAGCTGACGAAGGCCGGCTACCGGGTCGTCACCTTCGACCTGCGCGGAGTGCATCCCTCGGAGGAGACCCCTCCGCCGTACACGGTGGAACTGCTCGGACAGGACCTCGCCGCGCTCAACGAGGCCCTGGAGCTCGGCCCTTGCACCTACATCGGCTACTCGGTGGGCGCGATGATCCTGCTGGAGCTCGCGATGAAGCGCCCCGACCTGATCGAGCGGGCCGCGCTCATCGGGGTGCCGTGGAAGCCCGGCAAGCTGCAACAGGCCATCCAGGCCGAGGCGGTGGACCGGCTCAAGAACGGCCACAAGGTCCCGGCCCTGCTGGAGGGCACCTTCCGCGCGATGTACCTCTTCGGGCCGCGCGCGCTCAACCGCGACCAGTTCATCGCGCCCTATCTCGACGGACTGGCGGGCCTCGCGGAGTCGGGCGGTCACGGCGCCATCGGCCATGCCGAGGCGAGCACCGCCTTCCGGCCCTCCGACGAGGAAGTGGCCCGGGTCCGCGTGCCGTTGCTCGTCGTCGGGATGGAGCACGACATCGTCGCGCCCCGGCACCTGTCGCGGGAGCTGGCGGACCTGATCCCCACCGCCGAGTACACCGAGATCCGCAACTGCGGCCACGCCTCCCTGCTGGAGAAGCCCACCGAGGTCAACGCGCTGGTCGCCGACTACCTGCGCTCGGGCAAGGTCGGCGTCCCGCGCGGCTCGCGCCGGCCCTCCGAGGACGGGCCCCAGGAGCCCTGACCGCCGGTCGCGTCCGTACGGTTCCCGGTCTCCTTGTCCGGCGCCGGGAACCGTACGGACGCCACCGGTCGTTCACCGCGGGCGCGGCGTGAGCCGGTACAGCCGGTGGAACGGGTGCCCCACGTCGATCACCCGGGTCTCCAGGCCCGCCTCGGCGGCGTACGCGCGCACGGTGTCCGGGCGCATCACCGTGCCGGTGGCCGCGCTCGGTGTCCGGCTCATCCCGACCGGCAGGCAGTGCAGCACGCTGACGGCGTAGTGGAAGCGTTCGCTGTCCGGGGCGGCCGGCGTGAACCGCTCTCCGACGGACGGCTCCATCAGCAGCACCGTCCCGCCGGGAGCCAGCAGCCGGCGGCAGGCCCGGAGCACGTCGACGGGTGCGGACATGTCGTGCAGCGCGTCGAACACGCAGACCAGGGTGTGCCCGGCCGGTTCGGCTCCGCCGGCGTCACCGGTGCTGAAGCGCACCCGCTCGGACAGCTGCTCTCCGGGACCGGCCGCGGCGAGGTTCGCCTCGGCGTCCCGGATCGACGCCTCGTCCAGGTCGATCCCGTGCACCAGCGCGTCGGGGAACATCCGGGCCAGCGCCAGGGTGGACAGTCCGGAGCCGCAGGCCACGTCGGCGATGCTGCTTCCGGGCACGCGCAACCGGGCGTCGACGTCGGGCAGATGCCGGCTGATCCAGCCCGGCAGATGGTGCTCGAAGACCCCGCGGTTCAGGCCCGCCTGGCCACCGCGCAGGGCGTCCCCGTAGGCCGCGTAGGGCAGTCCTCGGCGCTCGCGGTAGGCCTCCACCAGCTGCGGCAGCACGGCGGCCATGCCGCCGACGGGCATCACCACCAGCGGTGCGATCCAGTTCGGGCTGTCGGCGTCGAGCAGGGCCTCGGCGTGGGCCGGAGGCAGGGTGAACCGCCGTGCCTCCGGTGCGGCTCCGGGCGCGTCGACGGTGAGGACACCGGCGCAGGTCTGCTGTTCCAGCCACTCCCGGACCATCCGGGGGTCGAGACCGCTCTCCTCGGCCACCCGCGCGGCCGTGGCGGGGCCGGTGCGGCGCAGTGCCGCGTACAGCCCCAGTTCCAGGCCCAGGAAGCAGGTCATCAGTTCGGCCGAGGCGAGCCCGGCGCCGAAGAGGCGTACGGAGAAGGCCTGCGCGGACTCGGAGGATTCGGCGGCGGGCCCGCCCCGCTGTCCGGGCAGCGTGCCGGAACCGGAACGGGGAGCCGCGGAGCGGGCTCCGGGAGGGGTGTGACGGAATGCGGGGGACACGGCGGTCAGAGGTGGGCGAGGACGTTGACGACATTGCCGTCGGCGTCCCGGTAGAAGAAGCGGCGGACGCCCCACTCCTCGTCCGCCGGGCCGTACACGATCTCCAGGCCGGCGGCGCGGGCTCCCGCCAGTGCCGCGTCCAGGTCCTCCACCTCGATGGAGGCCGAGGGGTTCACCGGCCCGGTGGGGTCCTTGGTGATCAGGCTGACCTGCACGGAGTGGTCCGTGGGCGGGGCGAGGGTGGCGATCCAGCCGTGATTCATGATCACCTCCATCCCGGTGACCCTGATGTGGGCGGCTACTGCGGATTCGAGATCACTGACCGTGAGCAGCGGCATCGCGCGGAGTGCAGACATGTGCGCCAGCGTAACCAGCACTCCCCGCGCGCCGAGGCGCCTTTCCACCCTCTTTCACCCCCGCGTCGGGCGCTGTCCCGCGGCCGTACGTTCGGTCTCCATCGGCCCCCTCGCACGAGCCCGACGCGCCGGCCGAACCCGCCAACCGCATGAGGAGGACTGACGTGGGACTCGTCACCGCGACCGGTAAGGCCATCCCGGAATCCAAGCTCGCGGAGCTGAGTGAGGCGATCAGGGGCCGGACCATCACCGCACAGGACGCCGACTACGACGAGCGCAAGCAGATCTGGAACGGCTACTTCCAGAAGAACCCCGGGGCGATCGTGCAGGTCGACGGCGCCTCCGACGTCGTCAAGGTGGTCGACTTCGCGCGCGAGAACGGCATCGAGCTGGCGATCAAGGGCGGCGGGCACTGCTTCGCCGGCACCGGCACCGTCGAGGGCGGACTGCTGCTGGACACCTCGCGGCTGCGCGGCATCCGGGTGGACCCCGCGAAGCGCCGGCTGACCGTCCAGCCGGGACTCGAACAGGGCGACGTGGACGCCGAGACGACCAGCTTCGGCCTGGCCGTCACCGGCTCCCAGGAGTCGTACATCGGCATCGGCGGTCTCACCCTCGGCGGCGGCCTCGGCTGGCTCGCCCGCTACCGCGGCCTGCTCGTGGACAACCTGGTCTCCGCCGACCTCGTGCTCGCCGACGGTCGACTGGTGACCACCACCGAGCAGGACCACCCCGACCTCTTCTGGGCGATCCGCGGGGGCGGTGGCAACTTCGGCGTGGCCACCCGCTTCGAGTTCGACCTCCACCCGCAGGGCGACTGCATGGCGGGCCTGCTCGCCTTCCCCATCGACCAGACGGTCCAAGTGGCCCGGCGGCTCGACGAGTTCAACCGGAGCGCCCCCGACGAGCTGACCACCTCCTTCGCCTTCCTCACCGCCCCGGGCGGCGAGCCGGCGATCGGCCTGGGCTTCGTGCACGCGGCTCCCGACGACTCCACCGAGAGCCTCATCGGGCAGATGCGCGGGCTGGGCACCGGCGCGCTGCTGGACCACTGCGGGGCGATGCCCTACGTGGCGGTGCAGCGGATGCTCGACGAGAACACCGTCGCCGGCCACCGGTACTACCCGCGTTCCTTCCTCCTGCCGGAACTGCGCGACGAGCCGCTGCAAATCCTGGCCGACGGGTTCGTCAACGCCCCCTCCGAACGGAGCCTGGTCGGCGGTGGCCTGATGGGCGGAGTGATGTCGAACGTGCCCGCGGCGCAGACCCCGTTCCTGCACCGCGAGGGCTACCTGACCAGCATCCTCACCTCCTGGACCGACCCGGCCAAGGACCAGGAGGCGGTCGAGTGGACCGAGAAGGTCTACGCGGAACTGCTGCCGTACACCACCGGCGCGGTCTACGCCAACCACCTCGGGGCCGACTCCGCGGAGCGGATCGAGGACGCCTACGGCTCCAACTACGAGCGGCTGACCCGGATCAAGGCCGCCTACGACCCCGACAACTTCTTCCACACCAACAACAACATCAAGCCCGCGAGCTGAAGGCCGCCGGCGGTCCCGGGCGGGTGCCCGTCCCCCGGGGCCGCCGGCCCGGCGCACGACGGCGCCCGGACCTCCCCGTGAGGTCCGGGCGCCGTCGCCGTGCGCGGTGCCGGTCAGCCGGCCAGGCGGATCACGGTGACGCCCTCGCGCACGGTCAGCACGCTCTGCCGTACCCGGGGGTCCGCGGCGACGTGGGCGTTGAACGCGCGCATGGCGACGGTGTCGGGCTGCTGGTCACGCTCGTTCGCGACACCGCCGAACTGGAGCACGTTGTCGGCCAGGATCAGCCCGTGCGGCGACAGCTTGGGCAGCACCGCCTCGTAGTAGTCGACATAGCCGGGCTTGTCCGCGTCGATGAAGACCAGGTCGAAGGGTCCCGGGAGGTCCCGCACCGCCGGCAGGGCCGGGCCCTCGATCAGATGGATGCGCCCGGCCCAGGGCGAGGCCCCGAAGTGCTTGCGCGCGATGGAGGCGTGCAGCGGGCTCAGTTCGCAGGTGTGCAGTTCGGCGTCGGCCGGCATCGCCTCGGCCATGCACAGCGCGGAGTAGCCGGTGAAGGTGCCGATCTCCAGGATGCGCCGGGGCCGCAGGGCGAACACGAGGGCGGCCAGGAACTCGCCCTCCAGGCTGCCCACCATCATGGCCGGCAGCTCGGTCCCGGCCTCCGTGTCGGCGACCAGCCCGGCCAGCCAGGGGGGTGCGGGGGAGGAGGCCTCCTCGGCGTACTTCTCCACGACGGGTCGTACGATCATCCTCGGTTCCTTCCCGTGTGCCCGGCGTGCCGGCACAGCCGCTCGGTCAGCCAGTCAGCCAGCTCCGCCCGGCCGGCGCCGCGCAGGTAGAAGTGGTCGCCGGGAAACCGGACCAGTTCGGTGTCGGCGGAGGTGACCGCCGCCCAGGCCGCCGCGCCCTCCGCGTCGACCTCCGGGTCCTCGGCGCCGTAACAGACGCTCACCGGCACCGAGAGATCCCGGCCGGCCCGCGCCCGGTAGGTGCCCAGCAGCCGGTAGTCCGCCCGGAGCACCGGCAGCGTCATCTCGCGCACGCCCGGCATCCGGAGCAGGCGTTCGTCGGTGCCGCCGAGCACGCACACGTCGGCCCACAGCCGTTCGTCGTCAAGGTACTTGTCGTCGGGCCGCTGCCGGGCCGGGCCGGGGCGACCGGAAACGACCAGCCGCTCCGGGAGGGTCCCGCCGGCCGCACCGAGGAGGCGGGTGACCTCGTGTGCGACGGAGGCGCCCATGCTGTGCCCGAAGAACCACACGGGCTTGTCGTCCAGTTCGGCCAGCGCCTTGGCCAACGGCTCCACCAGGCCGGGCATGTCGGTGCAGCAGGGGTCGCCGATACGGTCCTCCCGCCCCGGATACTGCACCACCAACCCCTCGGCCACGTCGGGGAGTTCGCGCGCGAGCGGCCGGTAGAAGGTCGCCGCGCCGCCCCCGTGCGGGAAGAACACCACCCGCCGCCGGGCGCCGGGCCGCGGGAAGTAGCCGCGCAGCCACGGATTCGGGACGTCGGTGTTCATGTCCTGGCCTCCAGCAGGTCGGCGGTGGAGAGGAGTTCGGGCGCCTCGGGGTGGTGCAGCCGCACCGGCCCGCACGCCTCGGTCACCCGCATCGCCAGCTTCGCCAGGGCGATGTGGTACTGCACGTGCCCCCGGCTGTCGGCACCCGACCGCACGTCGTCCCAGACCGCCCGCATGGCCCGCGCCGTGGCCTGCGGCCACAGGTCGCGCAGCACCTCGGTGTACGGGGCGCCCTCCGCGGGCCCCAGGTGCTGCACGCTCGGCACCCGCAGATGAGGGGCGTTCGAGTCGGCGAAGCGCACCAGCTCCTTCATGTCGCCCGGCATGTGCGGGCGCATGCTCCACTCCACCGGGCCGTGCGTGTTGACCAGGGTGAGGTGGCCGCCCTCCGCGCCCAGGGTGATGCGGTGGAACAGGTGGCTGTAGTTGTCCGGATCGGCGGGCACCAGTTCGTTCTGCAGCCGGAAGGACATCGGGACGCCGGCGAACCGGCCGGTCAGGCTCCGGTACGGATCGCCCTCCGCGCCCGCGAGCACTCCGTCGACGCCGTGCGGACGGATCGCGCCCAGTGCCTGGCCCAGGATGTCGAAGACCGTGTAGAGCACCTGGAAGGCGCAGGTCACGTCGAGGAAGAGCGGCCGCTGCCGGGCCACCAGGGCGCGGGCGGCGGCGATGAAGCGGCGCACCGGTTCCACGTGCGGATAGTGGGTGTTCAGCCGGAACACCACACCGGACTCGGTCGCGGCGCGCAGGCACGCGACCAGTTCGTCGGGGTGCAGCGGATGTTCCTGCAGCACGTGGATCCCGCGGCGCATCAGGGCCTGCGAGATCCCCGGGCCGGGGCCGCCGTTCATCACCCCGCCGATGACCACGCAGGCCAGGTCCATGTCGTCGGGCACCTCGTCGACCGTCGACCACAGCGGTACGCCGTAGTGCTCGGCGCAGGCCTTGCTGCGGGCACTCCCGGACGCCAGGATCCCGGCCAATTCGAAGTCGAGGTCCGGCCGCTCGAAGGCCGCGAGATAGGCCCGGCCGAAACCGGTGCCGGCCACCAGGACACGGGGGCGGGTCACAGCTCCCCTTCCTCCGTCGCGCGGGCCGCGAGGATCGGCCGGTCAACGATGTCGAGCACCGTGACCGCGGGTTCGGCGCGCAGGGCGGCGAGCACCGTCCCGGCGTCGAGCACGTCGGAGCCGAAGTGCACCCCCGGGGCGACCTCGCCGCCGAGCACCGCGAGCACGGCCAGGGCACTGGCGAGCCCGGTCAGGGCGTAGGTGTCGCCGGCGCGCAGGGCCAGGCCGCGGGTGGCGGGACGCCCGGCGTCGGTGCCCGTGACCTCGAAGAGCATCAGCTGGAAGGGGCTCCTGCCGAACAGGTCGAGAGCCGCCGCGCGGGTGAGTTCCCCGGCCGCCTCGGCGAGCGCGGACTCACCGCGCATCGCGCCCTGGAGCCGGCTCAGGCAGTTCATCATGTGGGCGCCGCCGTCGAAGACGTTGTACCAGTCGATCTCCGTCAGCCCGGTGGCCTCGGGGAGCCGCGCCGACTCGAAGCTGAGGTAGGGATAGACGTCGACCCGGTTGTCCGCGTAGGGCAGTTCGACACCGGTCCGAGGCTCCAGCTCGCGCTCGACCCGGACACCGCCCCTGATCGCGCCGCGGGCCTCGCCGTAGGCGCCGCCCATGGAGAGCAGGTAGTCGGCGGCGCCGGCCGGGGTCAGCCGGTCCATCGTGCCGACGTACGCCGTGAGGTGCCGCGGGTCGCTCATGCCGGCGCACAGGTGACGGGGGAGCAGGCCGGTCAGCCCGGGCTGCATCCCGGCGGTGATCACGGCCGTGCCGGTGAAGGTGCCCGGCCGCGTCAGCGCCTCCAGCAGCGGCTCGTCGCCGCCCGGGTCGACGTAGTCGGCACCGGCGGCCGCCGCCGCCCAGGCCACCCGGTCGAGGACCTGGTAGGAGGGGCCCGCGCAGTTGAGGACCACCCGGGCGCCGCGGCAGAACTCCGCCAGCGACCTGCCGTCGTACAGGTCGACCTCGACGGCCGCGCCACGCAGGCCGGACTTGTGCAGCAGGGACTCGGCCTGCGCCCGGTCGCGTCCGCCGAGCCGGACGGCCGTGCCGGGCCGACGGTCCGCGATCGCCCGTACGGCGGCGGCGCCGACGGCACCGTAGGCGCCGACGACCGCGACCTCCGGGATGCTGTGCTCGCTCACGCGTTCTCCTCCTCGGGCAGGTCGATCACGCCGGGGGTGACCAGCTCACGGCAGGTGAAGTGGTCGCCCAGCACCGTCTGCCGCCGGAGCCCTCCCACGCACACCGACTCCCACAGCTCGGTCATGTCGGCGGCCATGGCGGGCCAGACGGGGGACTCCTCCTCGTGGACCAGCAGGCGGGCCTCCCCCGTGAAGACCCCCGGGTCGTGGTCGGCGACGCAGCGCGCGAGCGCACGGCCGCGTACGAGCCGTTCGGCGATCTCGTCCGCGCCGCGGCCGAGCGCCTCCGCGATCTGGGCGAGCCGCTTCTCGCGCGGGATCGCGGCGCGGTCGGCCGCCGCCGTGCCCGCCGCCCGCAGTCCGGGCTCGGCCCGCTCCGCCAGCGCGGCGGGCGCGCCCGGCGGGATGTCACCGGCGGGGGCGAGCACGGCCAGCGTCCGGCCGATCCCGGCGACGTCCGGGTATCCCAGGGCGGCCGGGTCCAGCCCTCGGTCCAGGCAGAACAGCGCCTCTTCGAGCACGTCGTCGCGGACCGTGGCCGGGAGCGGGTAGCTGCTCAGCAGCGTCAGCCCGCACACCGGGGCGCCCAGTTCGACGAGTTGCTGGGCGACGGCCAGCGCCAGTACGCCCCCGCTGTGCGCGCCGACCAGGTGGAACGGGCCCGGGCTCAGTGCGCGCACCCGCGCCACCACGTCCTGGGCCAGGTCGTCCAGCCGCTGACCCTCGGCCACCCGGACCGGGGGCACGACGATCACCGGGTCGAGTGCGCCGAGACCCGCGGCCAGCCGCTCGGCCTGGCGCCCCAGACCGTCGCCGACGAGGACGTGCACCGGGTTGCCGAGCGCGTCCGCCGCCCCGGACAGGGCGAGTTCGGCGTCCGCCGTGCTCTCCTCGGCCGGTCCCTCGCCCTGCTGGAGGAAGGCGGACAGCTCGCGCACCGAGGCACCGCCGAGCAGCTCGCGCAGCAACTCGTCGAAGAAGACGTCGGCCGCGGCCGGAACCTGGTCGCGCAGCGCGGTGACGAGCTGGGCGGCGAGCAGCGAATCCCCGCCCAGGGCGTAGAAGTTGGTCTCCAGCGGGACCTCCGGCTCGCGCAGCACCTCCGCGTACACCTCGGCGACGCGCGACTCCAGTTCACCGGCCTCCTGCCCGCCGTCCGGCGAGGCCGCCGCACCGGCCGTACGGTGCTGCTCGGCCCACCGGGAGAGGGCGGCGCGGTCGACCTTGCCGTTGGCGGTGAGCGGCAGCGCGTCCAGCACCTCGAAACGCGACGGGATCATCTCCGCCGGGAGCCGTTCGGCGAGCCGCCGCGTGAGCACCTCGGTGTCGAGGGGTTCGCGGTCGGTCTTGAAGCGGGCCGCGAAGACGTGCATGCCGATCCGGGCCAGCTCGTCCTCGGACTCCGGTACGCACAGCTCCAGTTCGGCTCCGGCCTCCGCCAGCAGGTCGTACCACTGCCGGCGGCCGATGAACGTCTGGTCCTTGCCGTGCCGTACGTCCTGGAAGTCCCCGGCGGTGGCGTCGAAGAGGAACTCCATCGAGGTGAGGATCTGGTAGTTGTCGCGGGTCGTCTCGATGAAGACCAGCCACCCGCCCGGCACCAGCGCCTCGCGCATCCGGCGCAGCACCGCGCGGGCGTCCTTCGCGTAGTGCATGACGTTGCCGCACAGGATCACGTCCACCGAGTTCGGCTTCACGCCCTGCTCGCGGAAGGGCTCGTTGAAGTCGAACAGGGCGTAGTCGACCCAAGGATGGTCCGCGAACCGCTCACCGGCCTTGTTCAGGAAGAACTGGGACACGTCGCTGAAGGTGTAACGCACGTTCTCACCGTCCAGCGCCGGAATGGTGTCGACGCTGGTGCCGCCGACCCCGGCCCCGACCTCCAGCACGCGCAGCGGCCGTCCGGTGGTGTTGCGCCGGGCGACCCCCAGCACGGTTCCGGTGGCCAGCCGGTTGAGGTAGCGGGAGAGGAAGCCCTCCATGTAGGCGGCCTCGTGGATGCTCAGGTCCCCCTCGGGGAAGAGCATCCGCAGCGGGTCCCGCTCGTCCCGCATCAGCTCCGGCAGGTGGGCGGCGGCGAGCTTGAAGTAATTCACCAGCTCCGGGCGGTCGTTGGCCTCCGGGAGCAGCCGGTCGACCTCGGCCCAGGCATCCTCGACGTCCTCGGGGGTCACCAGGCGCAGGCAGCCGAAGGTGCCGTCCGCGGCCCTGTCCAGGTAGCCGTTCTCCACGCACGCGGCGAGCCAGCGGCGCACCAGCCGCTCGTGCTTGGGCGCCACCCGGGCCAGCCGCATGATCTCGGAGGTGCTGTGGCGTGCGGCGGCGTCGGGCCACAGGCCCTCCCCGCGCAGCACGTCGACCATGCGGCGCAGCGCCGCGTCGTCGAGGACGGCCGCGAACTCCACGACCTTCGCGGTGTCCACTCCGTCGCGGATCTCGTCGGCGCCCGCCAGCACCTCGGGCCGCAGCCCGGCGTCGACCGCGTGGCCGGCCGGGTCGGCGGTCGACAGCGAGACGAAGGCGACCAGCCTGCGGTCGTTGCGCTCGCCCTCGGTGGTGACGGCCGCCGCGTCGACCTGCGGGTCGGCGGCCAGGGCGGACTCCACCTCGGCGAGTTCGATGCGGTGGCCGCGGATCTTGACCTGCCGGTCGGCGCGGCCGATGAACTCCAGCGTGCCGTCGGGCAGATAGCGGGCGAGGTCGCCGGTGCGGTAGACGCGCTCGCCGTCCGGCAGCTCGAAGAAGCTCGCCGCGGTCTTCTCCGGGTCGTGGAGGTACCCCTCGGCGAGGCCGGCGCCGGCGATGTGGAGGTCGCCGACGACGAGGTCCGGGCTGGGCCGCAGCGCGGAGTCGAGCACGTGGAAGCGCTGGTTCTCCAGCGGGGTGCCGTACGGGATGCTCGGCGCCGCCGGGTCGACCTCGCCGATCGGATGGACGATCGACCAGATCGCCGCCTCGGTGGCGCCGCCGAGGCTGTACAGCTCCACCCGGGGGAGGCGGGCGCGGACGGCGTCGGGAAGCGTCACGGGTATCCAGTCGCCCGACATCATCCCGAGCCGGACGCCGGGGCACTCGCGGCCCTCGCCGCGCAGGTACTCCTCCAGCAGCATCATCTGGGCGGGCACGGTGTTCAGCACGGTCACGCCGTGCCCGGTGATCAGCTCGCCCCAGTGCGAGGGGTCGCTGCGGCGCGCAGGGTCGGGAAGCACCAGGGTGCCGCCCCGGCCGAGGACGCCGAAGATGTCGAAGACCGACAGGTCGAAGCCGAGGCTGGAGAGCCCCAGGGCGACGTCGTGCGTACCGATGCCGAACCTGCGGCAGACGTCGTCCAGGGTGTTCACCGCGGCCCGGTGGCTGACCTCCACCCCCTTGGGTTCGCCGGTCGAGCCGGAGGTGAAGATGACGTACGCCGAGTCCCCCGGGGAGACCGGTACCGCCTCGGGAAGGCCGGCGGACGACTCGGGCAGCCGGTCCACGTCGACGCGCGCGATCCCCGCGGGCAGTCCGGCCGCGACCGCGCTGTGGCCGACCACCAGGCCGATGCCGGCGGACCGGAGGATCCTGTCGCGCCTGGCGTCGGGCTGGCTCGCCTCGATCGGCACGTACGTGCCACCGGCCAGCAGCACCCCGAGCGCGGCCGCGATCTGCTCCCAGCCCTTCTCCAGCACCACGGCGACGCGCTGCTGCGGTGTGTGGCCGTGCTCGGCGAGCGCCGCGGCCACGGCGGCAGCGCGGCCGGTCAGCGTGGCGTAGTCCACGCTCCCGCCGTGGTCGATCACGGCCGTCGCGTGCGGTCGGCGGCGCGCCTGGTCCAGCAGCGCCTGGTGCAACAGGGCCTCGCGGACCGGCCGCGCGGTGTCGTTGACAGCCGCCCGGCGCCGCGCCTGGTGCTCGGGGAGCGTGAGCGGGTCGCCGTCCCACGCGCCGTTGTCCTCGGCGAGCCGGTGCAGCAGGCCGCGGAACGCGGCGAACATGTCGTCGAGCACCGGGCCGGGCACGGTGTCGTCCCGCACGTCCCAGTTGACCAGCAGCGAGCCCGCGGCCTCCATCGCCTGGCAGTCCACCCAGACCTGCGGCGTCTGGCTGATGCCGTTGCGGATCTGCGACCGCATCATGCCCTCCGGAGCCGATCCGTCGGAGAGCCCGATGGCGCTGGTGAACACGACGGGCATCATCGAGCCCTGCCGGCCGCGGCGGCGGGTCAGCTCGCGCAGTACCTCCACGCCGGAGAACAGCCGGTGGTCGAGATCCTCGAAGAGCTGCTCGCCTGCCCTGCGGGCGCGCTCGGCGAAGGTGTCCGCGCGGCCGCCGTCGACGGCCAGCAGTTCGACGGAGGTGAAGTCGCCCACGACGCGGCCCACGTCCGGGTGCAGGGGCAGCCGGCTGAGCACCGTCACGTCGAGGGTGAAACGGGGGTGGCGGCTCCAACGGCCGACGACCTCGGCGTACGCGGCCATCACGGCCGTCGACGCCGAGACCCCGTGTTCCCCGGCGCGGGCCTTCAGCGCGGACCAGACGGCCGGCTCCAGGCGCAGTTCGCGGCGGGTGAAGCCGGCCGGGCCCTGCCGGCTGGGCCGGTCGACCAGGGGCAGTTCGGGCGCCGGCGGCAGGTCGTCCAGCCGCGCCGTCCAGTAGTCGCGGTCCCGCTCGTAGGCCGGGCCCTGCCGCACGGCGCGTTCCGCCCGCAGGTAGTCGCGGAACGAGACCGCCGGCGCCGGGAGGTCGGCTGCCGGGTCCTCGTAGAAGGTGCCGAACTCGTCCAGCAGCAGGTAGATGCTGACGTAGTCGGCGATCAGGAAGTCGATGGAGAAGTGCAGGACGGCGCGGTCCGCCAGCTCGGTGACCTCCAGGGTGTACAGCGGGCACTCGGTGACGTCCTTGGACTCGGCGGAGAGCCGGCCGCGTACCTCGCCGAGCGCCTCCTCGCCCGCCGGGCCCGCCAGGCCCGTCGCGTCGTGCCAGGCGATCACGGGGGCGGGCGGGTCCTTCAGGACCCGCTGGTAGCCGTCGTAGTCGATGACCACGCGCAGCATCTCGTGCCGGTCCACCACCCGGCGCCAGGCACGTCGCAGCCGGTCCCGGTCGAGCGCGGGGAACTCCAGCTCGCCGTAGGCGTGGCAGGGCACCGAGCCGTACTCGAAGGCGCCCCGGCGGCCGAGAAGGTACGCCGACTGGACCTCGGTCAGCGGGAACGGCTCGTGGGCCGCGGCGGGGTCGGGCCGGACCTGCTGCGGGCGGCGCTCGCGCAGCTCCCGCAGCACGTCCTCGCGGCGGCCGGCCACGAGCTTCCGGCGCTCGGGGGTCATCGCCCCCTCCGGACCCCGGAAGCGGAGCCTGCCCTCGTCCTCCCACAGGTGCAGGCCGGCCTGTTCGAGTTCGCTGATGATGTCGGCGGCGGTCACAGGACACCTTCTTCCAGTCGGACGGACGCTTCGTGCCGGTGGCTGCCGGCGATCTCGTCGTCGACGACGGCGGCGATCGCGGCGACGGTCGGATGGTTGAAGAGCTGCCGCAGGGAGAGCTCGACGCCGAAGCGCCGGGAGAACTGCTGGACGACGCGGGTGGCGACGAGACTGTCGCCGCCGAGGCCGAAGAAGTCGGCCGAACGGCCCACTTCGGGCGCCTCCAGCAACTCGGCCCACACCTCGGCCACCACGCGTTCGGTCTCGCCCCGCGGCCGGTCGTCGGACGGCGCAGCCCGCACCGCGCGGCCCGGGCCGTACGCGAGGGCGAGTGCGGCGCGGTCGACCTTGGCGTTGGCGGTCAGGGGCAGCCGGTCCGCCACGGCGATGTGCTCGGGGATCATGTGGGCCGGCAGGCGCGCGGCGAGCGCGGCCGGCAGGTCCGCCTGGCTCAGAGCAGGGCCGGCGCCCGGCTCCGGGGTGACGACGGCGGCCAGCCGGCGTGCCCCCGCGCCGCTGTCGACCCACGCGACGGCGCTCGCGACGCCGGACAGCTCCCGCAACCCGGCCTCGATCTCGCCGAGTTCGATCCGGTGCCCGCGCACCTTCACCTGGTGGTCGCGGCGGCCGAGGAACTCCAGGATGCCGGAGGGGTGGTAACGGCCCAGATCGCCGGTGCGGTACCACCGCTCGCCGTCGGCCACCACGAAGGAGGCCGCGGTCCGCTCGGGGTCCCCGCGGTAGCCGAGCGCCACTCCGGCGCCCCCGATCCACAGCTCGCCCGGCACGAAGTCGGGCCGGTCCCGGCCGTGTTCGTCGACCACCCGGAAGCGCTGGTTGGCGAGCGGGCGGCCGTACGGTATCGACACCCAGGCGGGGTCGACGGTCTCCACCTCGAAGGCGTTCGACCAGATGGAGGCCTCGGTGGCGCCGCCCATGGCGACGAGCAGGGCGTCCGGCGCCACCGCCCTCAGCCGGTCCGGCAGGTCCAGCCCGACCCAGTCGCCCGAGACGATCGCCACGCGCAGCCGCGGCAGGCCGGTGCCCGACTCGCAGGCCACCAGCAGCATGTCGAGCAGCGTCGGAACCGTGTTCCACACGGTGACGCCGTGCTCGGTGGCGAGGGCGGCCCAGGCGGTCGCCTCGCGGCGGAGGTCCTCGGTGAGGGTCACCACGGTGCCGCCCACCGCGAGCAGTCCGAACAGGTCGTAGACGGACAGGTCGAAGTCGAGGGCGGAGACCTGCAGTGTCACGTCGCCGGGCCCCACACCGTGGCGGGTGTTCACGTCGTCGATGGTGTTGGCGGCCGCCGCGTGGCTGATCTCCACGCCCTTGGGCTCGCCGGTCGAGCCCGAGGTGTAGATCACGTAGGCGAGCTGCGCGGGATCGGCCGCCGCCGGCCCCGCCGCCGGTTCCGCCCCCACGGCCTCGGCCACCGGCACGAGCCGCACGGCTTCGTCCCAGTCCGCGCCGGAGTCCTGTCCCGGCCCGACCAGGGCCAGGCGGGCGCCCGCGGAACGCACGATCCGGTTGCGGCGGGCGGCGGGCTGGCCGACGCCGACGGGTACGTAGGCGCAGCCGGCCGCGAGCACGCCCAGCACCGCGACGACCTGGTCGGGTCCCTTCGGCAGCGACACGACCACCGTCTCCCCGGGCCGCACCCCGAGTGAGGCGAGGCATCCGGCGACGCGCAGCGCGCGGGCGGCCAGTTCGGCGTAGGTCAGTTCCTCGCCGGTCGCCGAGCGGACCGCGACGGCGTCGGGCCGGCGGCGGGCGACGTCGAAGACGGGCTCGTGCAGCGTACGGGCGGGGAAGGGGGCGGCCGTGTCGTTGACCTCGGAGCGGATCTTCGCCTGGCTCTCGGGGAGCCGGATCGGCGGGGCGGGGCGGGACCAGTCGCTGTCGGCCAGTTCCACCAGGAGGCGGCGCATCGCCTCCAGGGCGGCCGGGACGACCTGCGGGCTGTGGAGCCCCTCGACGTGGTCCCAGTTGACGGCGAGGCCGCCGTCGCGCTCGACCACCTGGCAGTCCAGCGCGACCTGCGGGCTCTGCGACAGACCCCGCCGCAGCTCGCCGAAGCCGAATTCGAGGTCCTTGAAGCCCGCGCTGACCCCGAGGGTGGAGGTGAACACCACCGGCATCAGCGTCTGTCCGCCGCCGGTGCGCCGGGCGAGCTGCTGGAGCACCCAGGTGGTGGAGACGTTGTTGTGCTCGATGCCCTCCCAGACCTGTCCCTGCAGCCGCCGCACCGTGTCGGCCCAGCTCTCGCCGGGGCGGCTGTGGTGACCGAGCAGCAGCAGCGAGGTGAAGTCGCCGACCACCTGGCCGATCTGGGGGTGCTCGTCGCGCCGGTCGAACACCGTCAGGTTGAGCGTCAGCGAGGTCTCGGCGCTCCACGCGGCCAGCACCTCCGCGAAGGCCGCCGCCACCACCGTCGAGGCCGTCAGCCCCTGTTCGGCGGTCCGCCGGCGCAGCCGCTCCCAGGTCGGCGGGTCGAGCCGGAACTCCTCGCGCACGAAGCGCGGCCGGCCGATGTGCTCGGGGGCGACGGCCAGCGGCAGCGCGGGCGCGGCCGGCAGCTCCTCGATCGCGTCCAGCCAGTACTCCTCGTCCCGTGCCCTGGCCGCCGGGTCGGTGCGCCGGGCGAGCAGGTAGTCGCGGAACGACAGGTCGAGCGCGGGGAGTTCCAGAGCGGGGTCGGCGTACAGCGCCGACAGCTCGGTGAAGATGGTCATGATCGACAGCGCGTCGAGCACCACGTAGTCGAAGCCGACGCCGAACACCGTGTGCCCGTCCTCGCGCCGCACGGCCCGTACGTCGAACAGCGGCCAGGAGGTCACGTCGAGCACCTGCTGCTCCATGCCCGCCAGTTCGCTGACCGCCTTCTCGTGGTCGGCGGCGGTGGTGCGGGTGACCGCGAAGCGGTAGTACGGGACCTCGGGCAGGATCCGCTGGCCGCCCTCGCCGTCCAGCACGGCGCGCATCATCTCGTGCCGCCGCACCAGCCGGTTCCAGGCCCGCTCCAGCCGCTCCAGGTCGACCCGGTCGCTCTCGAACTCCCAGTACCAGTAGGACGCGACGCCGCCGAGGGTGAAGTCGGGGTCGCGGCCCAGCCAGTAGGCGCGCTGCACGTCGGTGAGCGGGAAGGGCTCGTACCGGTGGGCCGGGTCGGCCGGGACCGTCCGGGGGGCCTCGGCCGCGCCGCCCTCCAACGGGGCCAGGGTCGCGGCGAAACCGCTGACCGTCGGCCGGGTGAACAGGTCGCCCAGCCTCGCGTCGTACCCCTCCCGGCGCAGCGCGGCGAGCAGGCGGGTGGCCTGCAGGCTGTCACCGCCGATGTGGAAGAAGTTGGTGTCCCTGCCGATCTCCGAGCCGCCGGGCAGATCCGCCCACAGCGCGGCGACGGCCTCCTCCGCCGCGCCCCGGGGTGCCGCGTCCGCGCCGCCGGACGTCCGCTCGCCCAGCGCCCCGGCCAGCAGCCGCCGGACCTCGGCGCGGTCGACCTTGCCGTTGCGGCTCAGCGGCAGCTCGTCGGTGGCGACGGCGCGGGCGGGCACCATGTACGCGGGCACGTGCCGGCCGGCGTGGGCGAGCACCTCCTCGGTGTCGACACCGGCCGGGGTCACCAGGGCGTACAACGCGCCGGTGTGTCCGGCGACCTGGGTGACCACGGCGTCGCGCACACCGGGATGCCGGCCCAGGGCACGCTCGACCTCGCCGAGCTCGATCCGGTACCCGTTCAGCTTGACCTGGAGGTCGGCCCGGCCGAGGAACTCGATCACCGCCCCCGGCCGGTAGCGGGCACGGTCACCGGTGCGGTACCAGCGCCCGCCGTCGGCCTCCACGAACTTCGCCGCGGTCAGCTCCGGGTCACCCACGTAGCCCCGGGCCACACCCGCGCCGCCGATCCACAGCTCGCCCGCGACCCAGTCGGGGCAGTCCCGCCCGTGGTCGTCGACGACCCGGCAGCACTGGTTGGGCAGGGGCACGTTGTAGGGGATCGACGCCCAGGAGGGATCGACCTCCGTGACCTCCTGGACGGTCGAGTGGATCGCGGTCTCGGTGGTGCCGCCCAGCGCCACGAACACACTGTCGGGGCGCAGCGCGCGCACCCTGCCGGGCAGGTCGAGACCGACCCAGTCACCGCCCAGGAGATGCAGGCGGAACGGCCAGGTGGACGACTCGGGCCGCGACTGCGCCGTGGTGAGACCCATGTCGAGCAGGGCGGGCACACAGTTCAGGACGGTGGCGCCGTCGCGCACGGCCCGGCCCAGCCACAGCTCGGGGGAGCGCCGCTCCTCGTCGCCGACCAGTACCAGGGCGCCGCCGCAGTTGAGGGGGCCGAAGACGTCGTACACCGACAGGTCGAAGTCGAGCGCCGACAGGCACAGGGTGCGGTCGTCCGGGCCCAGCCCGTAGCGCTCGTTCAGCGCGGCCACCGTGTTGAGGGCCGCCGCGTGCGTCAGCTCCACGCCCTTGGGCTCCCCGGTCGAGCCGGAGGTGAAGATCACGTAGGCCGGATCGTCCGGCGAGACGTCCACCAGCCCTTCCAGCAGCGGTACTTCGGGGTCGGTGCCGCACCGCACGTCGATGTGCGGGACCCGGTCGTCGGTGCCGGCGCCGTCCCGGCCGTCGGTGACCACGCAGCGTGCTCCCGCCCGGGAGGCGACCACGTCCCGGCGTGCCTGCGGCTGGTCCCTGCCCACCGGCACGTAGGCCGCGCCCAGCGCGTGCACCGCCAGCACCGCGACCACCTGCTCGACCCCCTTCGGCAGGGTCAGCACCACCCGGTCACCGGCGGTGACGCCCGCGGCGCGCAGGACATGCGCCAACCGCCGCGCCCGCTCGCCGAGTTCGGCGTACGTCAGCTGCTCGCCGTCGCCCCAGACCGCCGCCGGGGCGTCCCCCCGCTCGGCCGCCCGCCGGAAGAACTCCTCGTGCAGGGCTCTGCGGGGCAGCTCGGCGCGGGTGTCGTTGGCCTGCCGGCGTGCCTGGAGCTGCGGAGAGGGCGGCCGTACCGGCAGGCTCTCCCACCACGCGCTCGGCTGCGAGGCGAGCAGCCTGACCCGGTTGACGAAGGTCTCGAACATCGCCTCGGGGACCCCGGCCTCGAAGAGGTTCTCCGTCGTCTCCCAGTTGATCAGCATGCCGCCCTCCTGCTCGATGAGCTGGAGGTCGATCCACACGCCCGAGGTCTGCGAACTCATCCACACCGGGGCGCCCAGCACCGCGCGGGTCGCCTCGTCGAAGAGTTCGCCCAGGCTGAGCGCGCTCGTGAACACCACGCCGGCCCGCCGGTTGGCGCCCGCGGCGGTCCGGGCCAGGTCGCGCAGGACCGAAGTGCCGCCGTACGCCGCGTGCGTGGCGTCGCGGCGGTACTGCTCCTGGACCGCGCGGGCGCGCTCGACGAACGGGCGGCGCGCGTCGGGCGCCACCCGGAGGAGCAGCAGGTCCGTGAAGTCCCCGACCACGGAGCCGACTTCGGGGTGCACCGGGAGCCGGTTCAGGACGGGCAGGTTGAGCAGGAACTGCGTGCCCTCGCTCCACGCGGCGAGGACGTCGGCGTAGACGGCGGCGACCGCCATCGACACGGTCAGTCCGCTGCTGCGCGCGTGCTGGGCGAACCGCTGGTAGGTCTCGGGCGCCAGCCAGGCGTGGCGCCGCACGGTGTGCACCCGCTCGATCCGCTCCGGGGCGCTCGCCAGCGGGAGCCGCGGTGCCTCGGGCAGGTCCTCGGCGCGGTCGCGCCAGTAGGAGACGTCGGCCGCGCGGGGCTCCCGGGCGGCCTCGGCGACGAGCCGGCGGTACTCGGGGAAGGTGAGGGCCGGCGGCGGCGACACGGCGTCCGGATCCCGGTACTGGCGGGCCAGGTCGCCGATGACGACACGGAAGCTCGACGCGTCGCAGACGATCATGTCGATGTCGAGGAAGAGCCGGGCCCTGCCGTCCGCGAGCAGCGCCAGCCGCACGTCGAGGCCGCCCCCGCGCCCGACGGGCAGCGTCTGATGGGACAGCCGGGCGCGCAGCCGGGCCAACCGGCGGTCCGGTTCGTCCCGTTCGGGACCGCGCAGGTCGACGACCTCGTCCAGTCCCCGGCACTCGGGCAGGATCCGCTGGCCTCCGTCGCCACCGACGGCCGCACGCAGCATGGGGTGCCTGCGGCGCAGCGCGGCCACCGCGCCGTCCCAGCGCTCGACGTCGGCGGTGACGTCGAACTCGAAGTAGAAGTGCGATCCGGTCGCCAGCGGCATCCCGGGCTGCCGGCCCGACCAGTAGGCGTGCTGCATCGGAGCCAGCGGGAACTCCCCGGATTCCACGGCCGGGTCACCGCCGGACTCCGCCCGCCGGGCCGCCGGGTCGTCGGTGCCGGACAGGAGGGCGGCCCAGGCGCGGACGGTGGGTTCCTCCACCAGGTCGCCGAAGGACACCTCGACCCCGTCCTCCTGCCAGGACGCCGCCAGGTTCATCATCCCGAGCGAGTCCAGGCCGAGGGTGACGAGGTCCTCCTCGAAGCCGACCTCCGTGGCGGGAAGCTCCAGGCGCGCGGCCACGGCGTCGCGGATCTCCTCGGCGGACAGTGCGCGTCCGGTGGTCGCCTCACTGGTCATCGTGGCCTCCCGTGCGCGGCCGGGACCGGGTCCCGGTCTGGTCGGTGTGGGGCGCCGCGCCGCGGGCGGCGGTGGTGCAGACGTCGACGTACTCGGCCAGCAGGGACTCGGCGAACTCCGGTGCGAAACGGTCCGGGTTGTAGAAGAGCAGCACCCGCACCGTGTCCCGGTCGGGCACGGCGACCAGCTCCAGCTCGAAGCGGGTGGCGACGCCGTCCGGGACCAGGACGTCGATGTCCAGACCGCCGGCCCGGGTCGAGTACACGGGGTCGGCCATCATCTGGAAGACCACGTCGTCCAGCCGCCGGCTCGTGCCGCCGAGGTTGATCGGAAGCATCTGGAACGGCAGCGCCTGGTGCACGAACGCCTCCATGACCGTGCGGTGCGTGGCCCGCAGGTGCTCGGTGAAGTCGGTGCCGGTGAGCCGGGTCCGCAGCAGGACCATGTTGGCGAGGAAACCCACCGTGCGGCGGTGCTCGGCGCCGCGGTTGGCGAACAGGGTCGCCACCGCCAGGTCGTCGGAGCCGCCGGCCGACCGCAGGGCACGGTAGTAGGCGGTGAGCAGGGCCACGAACATCGTGGACCGCTCCCGTTTGGCCAGGGCGTCGAGCGCGGAGACCGTCGGCGCGTCGAGGACGTGCTGCACGAGCCTGGTGTCACGCGGCGCGCCCGCGGTGGCCTCCCGGATGGGCAGCGGGGGCAGCGTCACGTCCTTCAGGCGTTCGGCCCAGAAGGCGCTGAGCCGTTTGCCCGAGGGCCCGGCCAGGGTCTCGCGCTGCTCCTCGGCGAAACGCGAGTACGCCGCTGCCTCGGCCGTCGGCCTGCCGTCCAGAGCGGCACACAGGTCCTCGAAGATCACGTTGCACGACCAGGAGTCGGTGACCATGTGGTGCATGTTGAGACAGAGCACGTGATGGTCCGCGGCGAGCCGCCACAGGGTGATCCGCAGCGCGCTCTCGGTCGCGTCGATCCGGGTGCCCAGCTCCCGTGCCACCGCCCGGTCCGCGGCAACCCCGGGATCCGGCTCGCCGCTGAGGTCCACCTCGCGGATCTCCGGCGACACGAGCGGGTGCACCAGCGCCTTGAGCCGGCGGCCGCCGCCGGTGAAGGTGGTGCGCAGCGCCTCGTGCCGGGCCGTCACGTGGTCGATCGCCTGACGGAGTCTGTCGCGGTCGAGCCCGCCGCGCAGCCGGCACAGCACCGGGCAGTTGAGCGCGCCCTCCTCGCCGCGGTAGCGGTCGAGGAACCACAGCAGCGTCTGGCCCACGGACGGACGGATCTCGGTGACTGTCACGTCCGGCAACGTAACGACGGGCGCGGCCCCGGCAGCCGGACCTGAAAGAAAGCTGAGAGGACCTTCACGTTCCTTTCTCGCCTCTCGGGCCGGTCGCTCTCCCGGGTCAGGGTGAGGGCACCTGTGTCGCGCGCGGCGCCCTCGCAGGGCGTCCGGTCCCGTCCAGCGGCACCGTCCAACGGGAGGTCGCCCGATGCCAGCCAACCCCTTCGAAGACCCCGACGAGAGCTACCTGGTCCTGTGCAACGCCCGCGGCCAGCGGTCGCTGTGGCCGGCCCGGCTGCCGTCCCCCGCCGGCTGGCGGGTGGAGCGGCCGGCGACCTCCCGGGCCAGGGCGAGCGCGTACGTCGAACGCGTCTGGCCCGACGTACGCCCGGCGAACCCCGCGCGGGCGGGCTCCGGCACCGGACCCGTCACGGGCACCCTGCCCGCCCTCTTCGACCGGGTCGCGGCGGCGCACCGGCACCTGCCGGCGGTGGAGAGCGAGACCGGCCCCCTGGACTACGGCGCACTGGCGGCGGCAGTGAACCGGCTGGCGAGGCGGCTGATCGCGGCCGGCCTCGGCCCCGGCGACCTCGTCGGCATAGCGGTCCCGCGCGGGGTCCGGCAGGTCGTGGCGGCGCTCGCGGTGGCGGCCTGCGGCGCCGGCTACGTACCCCTCGACCCCGGCTACCCGACCGCGCTGCTGCGCCACATGGTGACCGACTCGGGGCTGCGGGTCCTGCTGCACACCGGTCCGCCGCCGGTGGACGTCACCGGCCTGCGGACGATCGACCTCGCCGCCCCGGACCCCGTCTCCCGTCCGGCCGGGCCGGTCACCGACGAGGAGCGCCGGCGGCCGCTGCGCGCCGAGGACACCGTGTACGTCATCTACACCTCGGGTTCCACCGGGACCCCCAAGGGCGTGGTGATCCCGCACGCCGGGATGGCCGCACTGGTGGCGGCGCAGCGGCACTGGATCGGCACCGGGCCCGGCGACCGGGTGCTGCAGTGGGCCTCCTTCAACTTCGACGCCGGCTTCTGGGACCTCACCCTCGCGCTGCTGGCGGGCGCCACCCTGGTGCTCACCGACGACCGCGGCGTGCTGCCCGGCGAGGACCTGCGCCGCACGCTGATCGACCGCCGGGTCAGTCACGCCGTGCTGCCCCCGGTCGCGCTCACCGCCACCGATCCCGACGGCGTGCTCCCCGGCGGGGTGGTGCTCTCGACCGGGGACTCCTGCACGCAGGCGCTGGTGGCGCGCTGGGCGCCGGGCCGGCGCATGTTCAACGGGTACGGGCCCACGGAGATGACGGTGGGCGTGACCATGGCGGGCCCGGTGCGGCCCGGCGAGCCGGTCAGCATCGGGGAACCGTGGCCCGGCAACGAGGTCCGGGTGCTCGACGCCGATCTGCGGCCCTGCCCGCCCGGCGAGGACGGCGAGCTCTACCTGGTCGGCGAGGGCGAGGCCCTCGGCTATCTGCACCGGCCCGCGTTGACCGCGGAGCGCTTCGTCGCGGACCCGTACGGCGGTCCCGGCGGCCGGATGTACCGGTCCGGCGACCTCGGTCACCTGGGCGAGGACGGTCTGCTGTACTTCACCGGCCGTGCCGACCGGCAGGTCAAGCTGCGCGGCTTCCGGGTGGAACTGGGCGAGGTGGAGGCGGCGTTGGAGGACTGCGCCGGGGTGCGGCTGAGCGCGGTGGTGGTCACCGGTGAGGTCGACTCGGCCCGCCTGGTCGCCTTCGTGGTGCCCGGCGCCGACCCCGCGGGCGACTTCGCCGAGGGACTGCGCGGGCGGCTCGCCGAACGCCTGCCGGCGCACATGGTGCCCTCCCGCGTCGAGGTGGTGGCGGCCCTGCCGATGACCAGCAACGGCAAGATCGACCGGCGTGCCCTGGAGCAGCGGGCGGCCGGGCCCGCCGCCTCGCCGTCACCGGCCGCCCGGGGCCGCGACGCCGGGACGGTGGTCGGCACGGGCTCCGGTGCCGTGGAACCGGCCGGCCGAGCCGACCCGGTGTCCGCGCTCTGCGAACTGGCCGCGAGGGTCCTGGAGGTGCCGACGGTCGAGCCGGGCGACAACTTCTTCGACCGTGGCGGGCACTCGGTGCTCGCGGTGCGGCTCGCCAAGGCCGTCCGCGACGACTGGGGGATGACCCTGCCGGTGCGGGCCATCTTCGAGCGGCCCACGATGGCGGAGCTGGGCGACCTGCTCTCCACCCGCTGAGCGGGCACGTTCCCGTCGCCCCACCGGCCCCCGGCGCCGGGGCAACCGGGCGCCCGGAGGAGTCCCGGCGGCGGTTCAGTCCAGGCGCAGCCGCAGGGCGCTGTGCCCGAAAAGGAAGTTGGAGTAGACGCGGGGCGGCTCCTCCAGGATCTCGATCCGGCGCACCCGGCGGACCAGGGAGTCCAGCACCGCCGAGAGCTCCAGCCGGCCCAGGAACGCCCCGAGGCAGAAGTGGGGGCCGTGTCCGAGGGCGAGGTGCGGATTGTGCCGCCGTCCGACGTCGAAGCGGCGCGGGTCGGCGAAGACGGCCGGGTCGTTGTTGGCCGAGATGTTCCACAGGGTGACGATGTCGCCCGCGGACACCTCGGCCGAGCCGATCCGCAGGCCGGTGGTGGCGGTGCGGGCGAAGTGCATGGCCGGGGTCACCCAGCGCAGCGCCTCCTCCACCGCGGTCCTCACCTCCGCCTCGCCCTCGCGCAGCCGCCGCCACTGCTCGCCGTACGTGCCCAGTGCGTGCAGCGCGCCGATCGTGGTCACCCGGGTGGACTCGTCGCCGCCCAGGATCAGGCTGTAGCAGTTCAGGGCGACGTCGTCCTCCGTCATCGGCTCCTCCCCGACGCGGGCGGCGGCGATCATGCTGATCACGTCGTCGCCGGGACGGCGCCGGCGCTCACGTACCACGTCCACGAAGTAGGACAGGATCTCGTTGCGTGCCTCCAGGGCGTCGAAGAGGTCCTCCTCGGCGCTGTCGGAGGAGAGGGCGCGCTTGTTCCAGTCGAGCAGCCGGGGCCGGTCCGCGACGGGCAGCTCCAGGAGGTCGCACACCGTGTTGAGCGGCAGGTGCTCGGCGATGTCCCGCCCGGCGTCCGCCTCACCCGCGCCGACCACGGCGGCGACCAGGGCGTCCGCCCGCTCCCGCACGGCGTCCTCCACACGCTTGAGCACAC
Organism: Streptomyces sp. NPDC005496; assembly: GCF_042872045.1. Taxonomy (NCBI): domain Bacteria; kingdom Bacillati; phylum Actinomycetota; class Actinomycetes; order Kitasatosporales; family Streptomycetaceae; genus Streptomyces; species Streptomyces sp. NPDC005496. The sequence goes on along the minus strand of NZ_JBIAJQ010000004.1, from coordinate 707,424 downwards.
GGGGGGAGAAGGCGCGCAGCATCACCTGGCGCAGCTCGCGGTGGCGGGGGCGGTCCATCACCGCCAGCATCCGGCCGCCCGCCGAGTCGCCGCCACGCAGCAGGACATCGAGCACCGTGCCCCTGGCCGAGCTGAGCCGGGCGGCGTCCTTGTAGCAGTCCTGGACGTCCCGGTACCCGGCCACGGCCCAGAAGCCCGGCCGGCCGCCGACCGGCGGGTGCCAGCGCACCGGTTCGCTGCGGCGCATCCGCGCCCAGTAGGCGTGCGGATCGTGCTCGACGAAGGTGGCCGGATCGGCGAGGTCGAGGGCGGCACCCGAGGTGTCGTCGTACGAGGTGCCGGGGACGGCGGCGTTGCCGGAGGAGACCACCGGGAGACTCCTTTCGGCCCGGACGCCGGGCCCGCACGAGGAGGGACTGTCGCCGCGATCCTCCCCTTCGGTCACCGCCTCCGAGGTGGCGCTGAATGAACCATGAAGGATTCGGCGGCGGCCCCGCGGGTGCGTGCCATTCTCAAGTCCGAGGCGGCTAACGGGAGGTCGGCCATGGGCGTGCACCGCGGATCCGTTCGTACTCTGAGGGGCCAGCCACATCCCGGGCTGCGGCTTCTCGCCCTGCCGCACTCCGGCGGCCGCGCCGAGAGCTTCGCCGGCTGGCGCGGCCCGCTGCCCGCCGCGTTCCCCGGCACCGCCGTGGAACTGTGCGCGGCGCAGTACCCCGGACACGGCGACCGGCTGGCCGAACCGCCGAGCGAGGGGGTCGGCCCGATCGCCGACGAGATCGTCGCGGACCTCGCCGGACTGCCGCCCGCGGACCTGGTGCTCTTCGGCCACAGCTTCGGCTCGGCCGTCGCCTGCGAGGTGGCCCGCCGCTGCCCCGGGGCCGGACTCCGCGTCGTCCTGCTCGTGGCGTCCTCGGCCTGGGCCCCCGGCGACCCGCTGCGGAACCCTCGCGACGAACACCTGCTGCCCGACGAGGAGTTGTGGGCGCGACTGGTCGCTCTGGGCGGCATCGACCCCGTGCTCGCGGACGAGGCCGAGGTGCGCGACCTGATGCTCCCCGCGCTGCGCGCCGACATCGCCGCGCACGAGCGCTATCTCGGCTGCCCGGACCGGGTTTCGCTGACCTGCGACATCCATGCCTGCATGGCCCGGGACGATCCGCTGGTGCCGGTCCGGGCCGGCCGCCACTGGGGACGGCTGACCACGGGTGACACCGGCGTCGGCATCTGGGCCGGAGGGCACTTCCACGCCTACGAGCAGCCCGCGCTCCTGCTGGCCGACCTGGCGCGGAGGGTCCCGGCACACGTGAAGGGAGGGCGTACGGCGCATGAGTAGTCCATGGGGTGGCCTGCGGCTCGTCGTCACCGGGGGCGGCTCGGGCATCGGGGCCGCCGTGGTGGCCCGTGCGGCCGGTCTCGGGGCCGACGTCCTCGCCGTCGGGCGACGTGCCGACCGGCTGGAAGAGGTGACGGCGAAGGCACAGGCCGACGGAGCGGGACGGGCCGTGCCGTTCGTCGCGGACGTCACGGCCCCCGGCGCCGCCGCACGGATCGCGGAACGGGCCCGCGACGTCCTCGGCGGCGTCGACGCCCTGGTCAACAACGCGGGTCACGCGGTCTTCGACCGTCTGGAAGACGCCACCGAGGCGGACCTGCGGGGGATGGTCGACACCAACCTGGTGGCCCCCGCCCTGCTCATCCGGGCCCTGCTGCCCGAACTGCGCGCCCACCGGGGCTGCGTGGTCAACGTCTCCTCCGTGGGCGGTGTCCTCGCGATGCCCGCGAGGTCCTACTACGGGGCGAGCAAGGCCGCGCTGAACTCCCTGACCCGCTCGCTGGCCGTGGAACTGGCGCCCGAGGTCCGGGTGAACGCGGTCCTGCCCGGCCCGGTCGACACCGGCCTGTGGGACCTGGCGGCGGGTGACGGCGCGGACGCCCTGCGCGAGGGAATCGTCGCCGGAACCCCCTTGGGGAGGTTCGGTCTGGCCTCGGAGGTGGCGGCCTGGGTGTGCCACCTCGTCGATCCCGAGACCTCGTCCTGGGTCACCGGATCCCTGGTGTCCGTGGACGGCGGACGCGCGGCGTGAGCCGGGACCCAGGAGCACCACCCCGCCGGCCCGTCCCGGCCGGTCCTGCCACCAGCGGAAAGGCATGAATCAGATGACGCAGACAGCTCCACCGTGGTTCGCCCGGGCCTCGGCGATCCCCTCGTCCTGGCTGTACGAGTCCTTCCGGATCGCCAACGAGCGCGAGCGGGAGCACCCCGGGCTGATCAAGCTGAACGTGGGTGAGCCGGCCTTCGGCCCGCCGGACTCCGTGGCCAAGGAATTCGCCGCCGCGGCTCTGGACGGGCGGGCCCGCTACATCGACGTGCAGGGGCTCATGGAGCTCCGGGAGCGTCTCGTGGACAAGCTCGACACCGTCAACTCCGTGGACACCGAGCCTTCCCGCCTCTTCGTCACCCCGGGTTCGTGCCAGGGACTCAGCGCCCTGATGCGCTGCCTCGCCGAGTCGGGGGCGGAGATCCTCCTGCCGGAGATCCACTGGCCCGTACACCTGCAGCAGGCCCTGCTCGCCGGTTTCCGCCCGGTGTTCTACGAGCTGGACGAGCACTTCGCGCCCGACCCCGAGTCGATCCGGCGAGTGGCCACCCCCGCGACGCGGGTGCTGCTGCTGAACACCCCGTCGAACCCCGCCGGCGCGGTCGCCGGCCGCCCCCTGCAACGGGCCCTCTACGAGATCGCCGACGAGCACGGCTGGCAGATCATCAGCGACGAGGCGTACGAGGACTTCGCCTTCGACGGCCCCCACCTGTCGATAGCCGCCCTGGAGCGTGCCCGCCCCGCCCCGGAACGCATCGTCAACAGCGTCTTCACCTTCTCCAAGGGGCCGGCCATGACCGGCTACCGGCTCGGCTACGTCGCGGTGTCGCGGCCCGAGGTCGCCACCGCCATGCGCATGGTGCAGGAGTCGAACATCATCGCGCCCTCCGCGCCCGTCCAGTACGCAGGACTGGCCGCCCTGGACGCGTCCGGCGCGCTCGCCGCCAACCACGACTACGTACGGGGAAACCGCGACGCGGCGCTGTCCCTCCTGGTCGACGAAGGACTGCTGCCGGGCCTGCCCGGCGGCGGCTGGTACGCCATGGCCGACATCTCCTCCACCGGCCTGACCGGCGAGGAGTTCAGCACCGAACTCATGCTCAGGCACGACGTCGTGGTGGTCCCCGGCAGCGGCTTCTCCGCACGGCCGGAATTCGGCCACGACGGCTCGATGCGGCCCCTGAAACCCGGCGGTGTCGCGTCCGGCCTGGTCCGCATCGCGTTCTGCGTCGACCGCGAGCGGCTCGTCACCGGGGTGGAACGCATGGTCGGCCTGGTCCGTGAGAAGAGGGGACAGTGATGCGGACGGAGCCGACCTATGCCTCCTACCTGAGGCTGGACGAGCTGCTCACCCTCCAGGAGCCGCGCTCGGCCGAGGAGGGCGCCGACCTCACGACGGTGCGGTCCGAGCAGTTCTTCATCGTGAGCCACCAGACCTGCGAACTGTGGCTCAAGCAGATCCTCGGTGATCTGGCCGCCGTGGAGGGGCACTTCCTGACGATGTCGGCCGGCGGCATCGAGCGTTCGGTCGACCTGCTCTACCGGGCCGGTGAGCTGCTGCGCCTGCTGCGCGAGCAACTGGTGGCGCTCGAAAGGCTGCCGCTGGAGGACTTCGCGCACTTCCGGCAGTACCTCGGCACGGCCAGCGGGGCACAGTCCAGCCAATCCCACCGGCTCGAAGGGGTCCTGGGCGACGCCCGGCGGCCGGGGTCGCTGTTCCCGGCCTTCCGCACCGGCCTCGACCACATCGGCGTCGACCTGGAGGAGATCGTCGAAGCGGGCGTCGAGGCGGGCTCACTGCACCGGGTCGTCGAAGCCATGCTGCAGGTCGGCAGCGGCTACTTCCAGTGGAAGATCGGGCACATAGGCCTGGTGACCAAGATGATCGGGGAGCAGCGGGGCACCGCCGGCACATCGGGAGCGGCGTATCTGATGGACCGGGCCACGATGCCGTTCACCGAACTCCACGAACTGCGGGGCAAGATGCACGAGCGCCGCCAGAAGCAGACCAGCCGCCTGCCGTAGCGGGCACCCCGGCCCCCCGAAAAACCGACTCGGCCCCGTGACGGCTCACTTGGCCGACGCGGTGGTCAACCGGCGCCTGTGCAAAGCCGGTTGGCGGCAAGCCTGGACGCCGTCGCGACCGGTCCGCCCACGCGAACGCGACCTGTCCGCCCGCGCGAAAGTGTCCGGCCCCACGAGCCAGGGGCCGGACACTTCGCTTCAGTGGGGGTGGTTCAGGAAGCGGCCTCCAGGATGTAGCCCCGGCCCCACACGGTGCGCAGGCTCAGGCGGACGCCGTCCAGCCGCTGCCGCAGCCGCATGATGTGCAGGTCTATCGCGTTGCTGGTGACCGCTTCGTTGTTGATCCGGCTCAGCGCCTCCTTGAGCCGGTCCCGCCGGACGAGGTGACCGAAACAGGCGAGGAAACATCGCATCATCTCGCTCTGCGCCTCCGACATCGGCACCGACTGCCCGCCGTAGTAGAGCACTCCGGTCGGATCCAGCGCGGGCACGAAGTCGGTCCCGGTGCGCCGCTGCAGGGTGTGGACGCGAGCCGCCAGATCGAGCCGGGCCACCGGAGGACGCACCCAGTCCTCGGTGGGGGAGATGTCGCTCGGCGGCGCCGTCTGGCCCTCCAGCACCAGCAGGCACGGCAGTCCGGCCTCGCGCAGCTGATCCCGCTCGTGGCGCTGCACCGGCCAGCGAAGGAAGCGGACTTCTTGTTTGTGGACGAGCGTGGTCATGGTCGTGACCCCCGTTTCTCGTGACAACCGGAAGTTGCTGCCGGGGGGGCCGGTGCCGTCGGCGGAGCGTGCTCGCGCGCCCGTCGCCGCCGCCGTAGTTCAAGCCGGCGGATCCGGCCGGTACGCGTACGAGACGGTGTCCTGCGCCGTGACCTCGATGCCGGCTCCCGACGTTCGTCGTCACCGGCCCCCGCCCGTCCGATCCTGCCGGTTCTCGATTCCAGGTCGATTCCGGGTCGGTTCCTCCTCCACCGGGACCGGAGCGGCACCGGCCGGAAACCCGCGTTCCGGGGGCCGGATCCCTTCGCCCCGAGGGACCGAAAACCCCTCGTATCCAGGGAGGGAGGGCGAAAGGAACCCGACATGGACGCGTGGCACGCCCCGGTGATCGGCAAGACACCCCCTACGGAAGTCGATCCTGTGAAACCTCTGACCACGGTCATGATCAGGAGCATGTGATGAAGAACGAGAACAGCACGCCACGCCGACGGGCGGCCGTCGTCGGCGCCGGGATCACCGGACCTCTCCTGTCGCTCTGCCTGGTGCGGCTGGGCTTCGAGGTGGACCTGTACGAGGCCTATCTGCGCCGGGCCCAGGACGTCGGCTCGTTCCTCAACCTCGCTCCGAACGGCCGCGCCGTGCTGGAGCGACTCGGCCTGGCCGACCGGGTCCTGGAGCAGGGCACCGCCGCCGGCTCCATCACCTTCGCCAACCACAAGGGCCGGGTGCTCGCGGAGAATCCGGAGCGCACCACCAACATCATGAGGGGCGAACTCAGCGCCGCCCTGCGCGAGGCCGCGACCGGAGCCGGAGCGAAACTGCACTCCGCCAAGCGTCTCGTCGCACTGGACGACATCGGGGGTGACGTCTGGCGGCTCGGCTTCGAGGACGGTACGCGGGCGGAGGCCGACATCGTGCTCGGCTGCGACGGGGTGCACTCCACCACACGCCGGCTGCTGCTCCCCGACGCGCCGCGGGCGGCCTACACCGAGGTGGTCGGCTCCGGGGGCAGGTCGCGCATCGGCGCCGGGGAACTGCCCGTCGACGGCACGTTCCACATGGTGTTCGGCTTGCGCGGCTTCTTCGGCTACCAGGTGATGGCTCCCGGCGACGTGTGGTGGTTCGAGAACCACCCGGAGCCCCGCGAACGCACCTTCGCCGAACTCGCCGAGACCGACGACGCGCAATGGGTGGCCGCGCTGGCCGAGCGGCACCGCCCGGACCCCGGGGTGGTCCGCCGCATCCTGACCGCCTCGACGGGACCGGTCGGCCGGTGGCCGGTCTACGAGGTGCCGCCCCTGGGCACCTGGCACCGGGGCAGCGCCGCGGTGCTCGGCGACGCCGCTCACGCGGTGGCCCCGCACATGGGAGCGGGCGCCGCGCTCGGCATGGAGGACGCCTACGAACTGGCCCTGGCGCTGCACGAACACCCCAGCGCGCAACGGGCGTTCACCGTGTTCGAGGAATCACGGCGCGACCGGATCGCCGCGCTGGCGAAGCAGGCCCGGCAGACGGGCGCGGTGATGACTCCGAACCGCCGGCTCGCCCGGGTGATACGGGACCTGATGCTGCCGGTGGCCATCAAACAGGGCGTGCGCAAGGGCTCCGAGGCCTACTCCTACCGGCCTTCGCGGTGGCCCGCGCAGGGGGACCGAAACTGACACGCACAGGGCCTCCCGCCCCGCGCGATGTACGGAGACGCGCGGGGCGGGAGGCCCTGTGCTGCCCGGCCGCCGAGGGTCGGGGCGGGGACCTCAGCGCAGTTCGCCGGTGACGATCCAGAGGTGGCCGAAGGGGTCGCGCAGGCGCCCCTCCCGCTTGCCGTACGGGCGGTTCTCGACGGGGACGACCACGGTGCCGCCACCGGCGACCATCCGCTCGGCGACGGCGTCCTGATCGGTGAACTCGGCCTCCAGCAGCACCGGGGAACCACCGACGTCGTCGGGGGAGAGCCAGCCCCACTCCGGCACCGCCGGGGACAGGGACAGCGGAGAGCCTCCGATCCGGAGGACGACGACCATCACGCGTCCGCTGTCGTCCTGGGCGCGGAACACCTCTTCGGCGCCCATGGCCTTCTGGTAGAAGGCCGCGGCCGTGTCGGGGTCCGGGACGATTAATCGTGGCGTCAGACTCATGGGCCGACTCTATGGCCCCGGCGCGAGCCGGCAGTGCTGATTCGGTCACTTCCTGCCACGCGCCGCGAACGCTCGCCGAGCCCTCGCCTCCTCGATAAGAACCTTTGTTCCTTACGTAGTGTACGTTTGTTCTTATGGATGGAACCGGAACGCCCGACGTGCGCGAGAGTGCGGGTCACGGCGGGCGACGGACTCGGCGGCACGATCCGCGGCGCAGGGAGCGGATCCTGGACGCCGCGCTGGAGGTGCTGGTCGGCGAGGGGGCGGCCGGACTCACACACCGCAAGGTCGCCTCCCGAGCGGACGTGCCGCTGGGGTCGGTCACCTATCACTTCGCGAGTCTGGCCGGGCTGCGGGCCGAGGCGTTCGCCCGGTACGTCGAACAGCGGTCCGCCGAGTACGAAGCCCTCTTCACCGACGTGACATCGCGCGAGGACCTGATCGACGTCCTGGTGGACGTGGTCCAGGGCGGACCGTCCCGGCACCGCAGCGCGGTCCTCGGCTTCGAGCTGCATCTGGCGGCCCTACGGGATCCCGCCCTGCGCGCGCTCACGCAGCAGTGGACCGGGTCAGGCCGCGCCGTCCTGGCCCGCTTCACCGGGCCGGAGACCGCAGCCCGGCTGGACGCTCTCCTCGAAGGCCTGATCATGCACGCGCTGCTGTCGACGGATGCGGTGCCGCGCGAGGAGACCCGGGCGGCCATCACGCAGACCCTCGGCCCGGAGACCGCACCGGGCACATGAACGCCGGTACGGGAGCGGGGCGTTCACGTGAGACGGCGAAGGCGCCCTGAGCCCGGCGTATCTCCGCCGGCACCCACAGAAGCGGCAGACGCACCCCGCCGCACCCGCACACCCAGCACACCGAGGAGAACACCGTGGCGCCGACCGACACCCCCGTCATCAAGGTCAGTGACGCCGAACTGGACGACCTGGGGGCCCGGTTGCGTGCCACGAGACGTAGCGAACCCTGGCCGGTCGAGGGCTGGGAGGCCGGCGCCGACGACGCGGAACTCGACCGCCTCGTCACCTACTGGGCCTCCGGCTACGACTGGCGGACCCATGAAGCCGCCGTCAACGCGCTGCCGTCCCACTTCGCCGACCTCGACGGCACCCCCGTGCACTACCTCCGCTACGACGGCGAACACCCGGCCGCGCTGCCCCTCCTGCTCACGCACGGCTGGCCCAGCACCTTCCTCGAACTCACCGCCCTCGCCGAACGGTTGGCCACCCCTTCGCGCTACGGCGGCGCGCCCGAGGACGCCTTCACCGTGATCGTGCCGTCGCTGCCCGGCTTCGCCTTCTCACCGCAGCGGCCCACGCTCTCCGAAGCCGAGCAGACCCACCACCTCTGGCACCGGCTGATGCACGACCACCTCGGCTTCCGGCACTACGCGGCCCATGGCGGAGACCTCGGCGCCGGCATCACCTCACGCCTCGCCGAAGCCCACCCCGAGGCGGTCGTCGGCATCCACCTGCTCGCCGTCGCGGGCCCCGCCGACCCCGACCCGGCCGGACTCACCGCCGAGGAGGAGGCCCACCTCGCCTCCGTCACCGCCTGGCAGGCACAGGAAGGCGGCTACCTGCACCAGCAGAGCACCCGGCCCCTCACCCTCGCCCCGGCGCTGAACGACTCACCGGCCGGTCTGCTGGCCTGGATCATGGAGAAGTACCGGGCGTGGAGCGACAACGGGGGTGACCTGTCCACACGCTTCAGTGACGACTTCCTCCTCACCCAGGTGTCGCTCTACTGGTTCACCGGCACGATCTCCACCTCGTTCCGGCCCTACTACGAGTACGCCCACGACCTGACCCGGCGCGTGCGGCGCGTGGACACGCCCACGGCCCTCGCCCTGTTCCCCGCCGACCTGAGCCGACCGCCCCGGAGCTGGGCCGAGCGCACCTACAACATCACCCGCTACACCCACATGCCCCGAGGCGGCCACTTCCCCGCCCACGAGGAACCCGCCCTCCTCGCCCAGGACATCACAGAGTTCCTCCGAAACCACCGCTGACCGGGGCCCGGCCCCGGTACCGCGCCCGAACGCGCGCCAGGCCGACGCCATCCCGACGGCCGTGACGCCTCAGGACGCGGAAGTCGGGAGTTTGATCCGAGGTGGTCTGAGCGGCCTGTGCCGGTCCCGCCCAGTCGACCCGAGCTGCCTGAGGGCGTTCCGGGTGCTCTTGGTCGAGTTTGTCGCGACAGGTCGGTGATGAGCCGCCAGTGCGTCACGTCGGCCTTCTGGCGGAGTCACCTATGCTCGCGCCCAGTTGGGGTGATCAGTTCGTTTGTTCAGGGGGCGGGGACCCGTATGGCCGATGAGATCAAGTACGAGTACAAGACCGTGCAGACGGTTCGGGGGACCGACGGTTTGGTGATCTCGAAGATGCAGAAGGACGGTTGGGAGCTCGTGGACCAGCTACCGGGCAGACTGCGCACCACCCTCAACTTCCGTCGGCCGAAGAAGCCCGTGCCATGGCGTCTGATCGGGGCGGGTGCTGCCGTCCTCGTGGTCCTGGCCGCCATCATCGGCACCGGCGTTGCGCTCAGCGACGGAGACAAGGAGGAGGGTCCGTCAGCCAGTTCGACGGCCACGACTGAGAAGCCTGCCGCCGCTGCGCCGACCGCAGGCAAGCCGGCTGCCGCTGAGGTGATCACGGCGCAGAACAATCCGGAGTTCGCAGCGTTGTTGAAGGCGGACCCCTGCGACGAGGCGAACGTGAACTTCGCAACCAAGTACAAGGGCCGGAGGGTGGCCTTCGGAGGGTCAATCAGGCACATGGCATCGCACGGGGATGACCGGACCCGCTATGACTTCCTTCTCGGCCCGGGCGACAAGGGACCACGGACGACGGACGGCCCGAACTTCAAATACGAGGACGTCAACACGGGCAACCTGAACCTGACGGGCAAGCAGGTTCCTGCCACCGTTGCAGTGGGCGACAAGTTCCGCTTCGTCGCCGAGGTGGTTGACTTCAACACGATCCAGTGCCTCTTCCAGCTTGCCCCGGTCTCGACTGAGAAGCGGTAGCTGAAGTGGGCAGCTTCTGCCTGATGGAGGAACGGTCCGCGGCTTTCAGTGCCTGCTCGCTACAAGCGATTTTGCCGAGGTCATGGAGTTCCAGCACGCCTAGAAGGTCTTAACGGCCCACGCCGTCACCTACCTCCTCGCCGCCGACGGGGTCGACATCGACACCCATAGACCTCCACGCGTGGCTTGGTCAGCAGGCCAATCGCGCCGCTCTGCACGCGGCGAAGGGGGCGGAGCCGAAGATCATCGACCACATCGGCAACCTCGTCGGCCGTTCGCACGTGGCCGTTGACTTAGATCGTCACGTCCTTCGCTCCGCTTCAGTGTGACAGGGGCGTGACAGGGACGGCGCTGAGGAGCCCCGGCTGGCACTGGAACGAAGCGGCTGCTCTGGGCGCCCACCAAAGGCCCGGCCGACGCCGGGACGGCGAAACGCTTGGTATGCGAAGCCGACGGGACCAGGTAACGTCTTGACCATGTTCTTCCAGACGCCGATTTACGAGTGAGAGCGTGACGGGCCCCTGCCGACGTCCTGCGACGTGGCCGCGCCCGTCCCCCACCGATGAATCCGTAGATCACTTCACAACATTCCGGGAGAACCCGTGAGCAAGAACATCAACAACCCCGTCGGCATGGGCGGCGGCCAGCGCAAGAAGCTGTCCCGCGCCGAGCGGCAGAACAACGGTCCGCACCGCAACCTCGACCGCCAGAGCGCCGCCGACCAGAAGGCGGAGCTGCTGCGCAAGATGCGCGAGAAGACGGGTACGGCCGAGGGCGCCGGGCAGACGGGCGACGACACCGCGAAGAGCTGAGGCGCCGCCGCCACGGGGCGGCACCGCGCGTGGCAGGGCCCGGACCGCGACTCGCGGTCCGGGCCCATCTGCCGTACGGGGCGCGACCGGCCACCCTTCCTTGTATCCCTAGAAGAACCCGAGCTTCTTCGGCGAGTACGACACCAGCAGATTCTTCGTCTGCTGGTAGTGCTCCAGCATCATCTTGTGGTTCTCGCGCCCGATGCCGGACTGCTTGTAGCCGCCGAACGCCGCGTGCGCGGGATACGCGTGGTAGCAGTTCGTCCAGACGCGGCCCGCCTGGATCGAACGGCCCGCGCGATAGGCGGTGTTGACGTCCCGGGTCCACACCCCGGCCCCGAGCCCGTACAGCGTGTCGTTCGCCGTCTTGATGGCGTCGTCGAAGTCGCCGAACGACGTGACCGACACGACCGGACCGAAGATCTCCTCCTGGAAGATCCGCATCCGGTTGTCGCCCTCGAAGATCGTCGGCTGGACGTAGTACCCGCCCTTGAGCTCCCCGTCGTACTCCACGCGCTCACCGCCCGTGAGGACCTTGGCCCCCTCCTGCCGGCCGATGTCGAAGTAGGAGAGGATCTTCTCGAGCTGGTCGTTGGACGCCTGCGCGCCGATCATCGTGTCCGTGTCGAGCGGGTGACCGGGCTTGATGAGCCCGGTGCGCGCGACGGCCGCCTCCAGGAACTCCCCGTAGTGGCCGCGCTGGATGAGCGCCCTCGACGGACAGGTGCACACCTCGCCCTGGTTGAGCGCGAACATCGTGAAGCCTTCGAGCGCCTTGTCGCGGAAGTCGTCGTCCTTGTCCCACACGTCGTCGAAGAAGATGTTCGGCGACTTGCCGCCCAGCTCCAGCGTGACCGGCTTGATGTTCTCCGAGGCGTACTGCATGATCAGCCGCCCCGTCGTGGTCTCACCGGTGAACGCCACCTTCGCGACCCGCGCACTGGACGCCAGCGGCTTGCCGGCCTCCACCCCGAACCCGTTGACGACGTTCACGACCCCCGGCGGCAGCAGGTCGGAGACCAGGCTCAGCCAGTAGTGGATGGACGCGGGGGTCTGCTCGGCCGGCTTGATGACGACCGCGTTGCCCGCCGCGAGGGCCGGGGCGAGCTTCCAGACCGCCATCAGGATCGGGAAGTTCCACGGAATGATCTGGGCGACCACGCCGAGCGGCTCATGGAAGTGGTACGCGACCGTGTCGTCGTCGACCTCGCTGAGCGAACCCTCCTGGGCCCGGACCGCCCCCGCGAAGTAGCGGAAGTGGTCGATCGCCAGCGGGATGTCGGCGGCGAGCGTCTCCCGCACCGGCTTGCCGTTCTCCCAGCTCTCGGCGACCGCCAGCTTTTCCAGGTTCGCCTCCATGCGGTCGGCGATCTTGAGCAGGATGCCGGAACGCTCGGTCGCGGACGTACGCCCCCAGGCCGGAGCGGCCGCGTGCGCCGCGTCCAGGGCGCGCTCCACGTCCTCCGCGGTGCCCCGGGCGACCTCCGTGAACGGCTGCCCGTTCACCGGACTCGGGTTCTCGAAGTACTGCCCGCGCGCCGGCGGCACGTACTCGCCGCCGATGAAGTGGTCGTAACGCGCCTCGTAGGAGACGATCGCGCCGTCGGTGCCGGGCGCCGCGTAACGGGTCATGCTGGTCTGCCTCCCGGAGAAGCGCTGCCCGCCGTCGGGCAGCTCTCGCCGCGAGGCTAGGAACCGGAACGTTGCGACCACGTTGCGCGTGCCACCGCGCGCCCCACTACGGACAACTCGGCGTCCAGCTGGGCCAGACGCGACCGCACCGCGGCAGTCGGCCGCACCGCCGCCAGCGCCCGCCAAACGTCGAGATCGTCCTCGCCCCATGGCGCGTGAGCCCAGTCCGCCAGCAGGTCGGGATCGTGGCAGGCGACCAGCGCGGCACGCAGCCCGTCGGCGAGCCGTCGCCTCACGCGCGTCACCGCCGGAGCCTGCGAGGCGGGCAGCAGCGGACCCGTGTACGCGCCCACCGCCGCCGCGACCGCCCCCGTGCCCAGCCGCCGCTCGACCACGGCGACATCGGACTCGACCGGCATCGTCAGCCGGTAGGGCCGGGATGCCAGCACCCCCGGCCCCAGCAGACGGCGCAGCCGGGCAAGCTCGGCACGCAACGTCACCGGCGGAACCGACTCGTCCTCGTACAGCGCGCAGAGCAGTTCGTCCCCCGTCAGCCCCTCCGGATGCCGGGAGAGCAGGACCAGGATCTCGCTGTGCCGGCGGCTCAGCCTGATCCTCCGGCCGCCCGGCAGGACCAACAGCGCTTCGTCCCGGCCGAGCACGGTCAGTTCGAGCGTGTCGGCGGTGGCCCGCACCGGCGCCAGCAGGGCCAAGTGGGACTCCGCCGCACGTGCCACCGCCTGGACGAAGCCCAGACTGTGCGGATGCGCGAGCCCGTCACCGCCGGTGATGTCCACCGCGCCGAGCACCCGTCCGGTGCGCGGATCGTGCACCGGCGCCGCTGCACACGTCCAAGGCTGCACCCGACGGATGAAGTGCTCGGCGGCGAAGACCTGCACGGGCCGGTCCACCGCGACGGCCGTGCCCGGGGCGTTCGTCCCTACCGCGGTCTCCGCCCACCGGGCGCCGGGCACGAAATTCATCCGGCCCGCCTCCCTGCGCGTCGACGGATGGCCCTCCACCCACAGCAGACGTCCCTGCGCGTCGCACACCGCCAGCAGATGCTCGCCGTCCGCCGCGAACGTCCCCATCAACTCCCGGATCAACGGCATCACCCGCGCCAGCGGATGCTCCGCCCTGTACGCCCCGAGGTCGCCGTCGGTGAGTTCCACGCACGCCGTGCCGTCGGGACCCACCCCGGCCCGCGCCGAACGCCGCCACGAGTCGGCGACCACGGAGCGCACCGGCCGGGGCACCGTCCCCGCCTCCGTGAACGTCTCGTGGGCGCGGCGCAGCGCCCGCACCCGCTCGACGGGGTCGGCACCCTGTTCCAGGGCCACCCATGGATCAGTCAACTCGGCCTCCCGGAACGCGACGCGGCTGAGGACATCGTCACTCCCGGTGCGCGCCCCGACAAGCTTCGTGACCGTCCTCGTGACGGGCCGCGGCTCGGTCGCCCCGGCCCGTGCCGGTGGGGAGCGCGCGGTCAGGCGAAGTTCACCAGCCTTATGTAGCGGATCCAGTCCCAGTTCGGGCCCGGATCGGTGTGGTCGCTGCCCGGTACCTGGTAGTGACCGAGAATGTGCGCCCGGTCCTTCGGGATCCCGTACTTGTCGCAGACGGCCGCGGTCAGCTTCGCCGACTGTTCGTACATCGCGTCGGTGAAGTAGGAGGGCTGATCCACCCAGCCCTCGTGCTCGATGCCAATACTGCGCGTGTTGTAGTCCCAGTTGCCCGCGTGCCAGGCCACGTCGCGCTCTCGGACGCACTGTGCGACGTGCCCGTCGGACGACCGGACGACGTAGTGCACGGACACCTTCTTCTGCGGGTTCTGGAAGATGGACAGAGTGTCCGGGTACGTCTCCTGCGTGACGTGGATGATCACGTAGTTGAGCCGATAGCTGGTGGGGCGGTTGGACGCCGTGTAGTTGGAGGTGCTCGCCGGCACCCATTCGGCCGCCGGGTAGTCGACGGCCTGCGCCTGGGCTCCTGCCCGGGTGCCGGGCGATAAGGCGTAGGGGACCGCGGCGAGGGCTGCGGCTCCCAGCAGCCTTCGCCGACTGAGGAACGGTCTGGCTCGCTCCATCGATGCGTTCCTTCCAGGTGGGGGGATGGTGCTCGGGGTTCGGGGGCTCAAGGGCTCAAAGGTTCGGTGGCTGGGGATTTGAGGGCTCAGGAGGTCGGGGGGGGAAGTGGGGTAGCAGGGGAGCAGCGGGTGGACTGCCGTGCGTCGTACCGAGGAACGGTGACTCTGTCGGCGCCGGAGGTGGAGCCCGCCCGCAGGCCAGGGTCAGCCACGAAGCGTGGCGGCCGTCTCCCGCAGTCGCGCGTGCAGTCCGCGATGCGTCTCACGCTGGGGCAGCCACTGCTTGCGCAGCTTGGCGACGCACGTGTAGTTGGTGTCGCAGACGTTCGCGAGCGGCGACTCGACCGCCTGGGTCGCGAACTGGTAGGCGTCCAGCTCGCTGAAGCCGTAGTCGCGCACCAGCCACTGGACCAGGTCGAGCTGGGATATCCGGAACGCGTCCTCCAGCGGGCGGGCCGAACCGGTCGAGATGATGTGCGTGTCCGACTCGATGCGCGGCCACGGTGTGGCCACACCTTTCAGCAACTCGACGATCACCACCGTGTTCATGGCGCACTCCACGGCGACTCCACACGTCTCGCCCTCGCCCTGGCGGGCGTGTCCGTCGCCGAGACTGAGCAGCGCGCCCTCGACGTTCACCCCGAGGAAACAGGTCACGCCCGCTCGCATCTCGGGGGTGTCCATGTTCCCGCCATGGGCGTCGGGGACCAGTGCGGACCGTACTTCGAGGTTGGCGGGAGCCACGCCCACGGTGCCGTGCATCGGGTCCATCGGCAGCTCGATCTCGATGTCGCTGTCGCGCGCGCTGAACAGGGCCGTGCGCCGCTCCCGGTCGAGCTGCCAGATCCAGACCGTCTCGGGCAGCGGAGGCTGGAGCGTGGCCGTGGTGTGTGTGGAGGTGAGTGCGCCGAAGAGCGGGACCGTCGTCGACGCCGCCCAGTCCCGGGCCGGCTCGATCGAGACGAAGTGCACCGCGACCGTGTCGCCCGGCTCCGCGCCCTCCACGTGGAAGGGCCCCGTCTGCGGGTTCAGGAACGGGAACTCGCACACCTCGGACACCAGGTCCTTCTCGGACCGCACCCGGCCCGCGAAGCAGTCCTCCGTGTACAGGTCGAGGACGGTGCCGGGTGCGATGCGGGCCACGGGAGGTGCGCCGCCGAACGTCCACGCGTACTCGTCCGGCCGGGGCCGGACCGTCAGGATCCGGGGGTCACTCATGGCTGCACGTCTCCGTTCGCTGTCAGGCCGGGGGAGTCGGACGGTGCGTCGTGGTCGAGGTGGACCCGGGCTGTCCCGGATATGTGCGGCGGCCCACTCCGTACGAGGAGCACGGACATCACCACACCGGCAATCATCCAGACGTCGGCGCCCGGACCCACGTACGACACGGGCGCGGCCGTCTCGGACACGAAGTCGAAGATCGCCGGCGCAGTGTCGAGCGGCACTTGGACGATGGCAAGGACGAAGGCAACGACGTGGACAAGGACGACGACTGGCGGCAGCAGAGGCAGCGGCCGCCGTACTCGTAAGACCCCGCGCGCCCCGATGACCCGCCGCCTGGTGCCGAGTGGCGTCTCCCCTGACATGTGAACCCCCGATCCGCTCGGACACTCAGCCGTCGGCAGGACGGCTGCGCCTCGCGTGAATCACGGTACGGCGCCTGCCGGTTGGGCAGGAAGAGCAAGGCGCCCGTCGGTGGACAACTCCGAGACTGTGGACAACTTCCTCACCCACAAGGGGGAATGGACTACCGCGAGGTCCCCCGACCGGACCTGGATCCCGCACAACTCCGTGCCGTCACAGCGCCGAGAGACGGGCCGGGCGAAGTGGAGTTGGGCGGTGCCGACTGCGGCATCTCTGCCTGGGCGGTGCCGACAGCGGCATCTCTGCCCGCGGTCCCGACAGCGGCGTCTCACCGGCCCCCACGCCAACCACAGCACCCAGTCCTTGGGCTACCTATTCAAGACCGCACAGGCTCGCCGCACCCACACACGACGACACCCGCTGCCCCGCCGTCAAGAACGCCCCGCCACCGCCGCCGGGTCGTCCAGCACCCCCCGCACCACCGAATGCGCGGCGCCCAGCAGCGGCCCCTCGGGGCCGAGCCGGGAGACGGTCACCGCACAGGCGGGACCGGTCGTCCGGCGCCTCAACTCGCCCTCCAGCGAAGGCAGCAGCCAGGGAGCCAGACGGGCCAGGGCGCCGCCGAGCACGACGGTTTCGGGGTCGATCAGATTGACCGCACCGGTCAGGGCGATGCCCAGCGCGGTTCCGGCTCCGCGCAGCGCACGCCGTACGGCCTCGTCGTCGGCGGCGGCCCGTCCCGCCAGCAGCCCGACGCGGTCCTCGACCGGTTCGAGGCCCGCCGCGCGCAGTACGGCGTCCTCGCCGGCGTACTGCTCCAGGCAGCCGCGCCCGCCGCACACGCACTCGGGGCCCTCGGGGCGGACCGGCACGTGTCCGAGCTCGCCGGCGAATCCGCGCGTCCCGCGCAGGAGCCGTCCGTCCACGACCACGGCCCCGCCGATGCCGATCTCCGCCGACACGTGCAGGAAGTCCTGCGGAGTCCCGTCGCCCAGCCAGAGTTCGGCCAGCGCGCCGAAGTTGGCCTCGTTGTCGACCGTCAGTGGCAGTTCGCCGGGGAGCAGTGCGCCGAGGTCGATGCCGTGCCAGTCGAGGTTGGGGGCGCGGACGACGGTGCGGGCGTCACGGGCGACCAGTCCCGGCACGGCGACCGCGAGCCCGGCGGGCCACAGGCCTTCCCGTTCGGCGTCGGCGACCACCTGGCGTACCAGCTCGGTCAGTTCCCCGGTGACCGACTCGGGCGACCGGCCGCGGTTCGCGCCGTGCCGCACGGCCCGCACCCGTATGTCGCCCCGGAGGTCGACCGCGCAGACCGCGAGATGGCCGACGCCGATCTCCGCCCCGATCCCTGCGGGACCGCGACCGCTCACGGCCAGTGCGGAGCCGGGGCGTCCGACGCGCCCGGGGCGTTCCGGACCGAGTTCCTCCAGGAGCCCGGAGCGGATCAGCTCGTCCACCAGCGTCGACACGGCCGCGCGGGTCAGACCGATGCGCGAGGCGACTGCCGCCCGGGACAGCGGCCCCTCGGCGCTGACGGTGTGCATCACGCGCGCGAGGTTGCGGCGGCGCATGCCCTGCTGGGTGTCGGGCAGCCGGCGGCCGGACGGGTGGGCTTCGTGCAGCGGTGCGGTCATGCCTCCGTCAGTCCTCGTCCGGCCGGTCCCCGCGGGGCTGCCCTGGTCAGGCCGACTCTCGTCAGCGCTTGCCCGGTTCCCGCTCCAGCAGCGGGGCCGCGTCGGAGAGTACCCCGGCGATCCTGGCGAGCGTCGCCTCGTCCCGTTCCACGGCGTCGAGCACGGGACCGCGGGCGGTGTCCCAGCGCCGGGCCACCGCCGCCGGGTCCTCGCCGGTCAGCAGTCCGGCGGCCTGTGCGGCGGCGCCCAGTGCGACCAGCTCTCTGGCCTCGGGCACCTGGACGGGCCGTCCCGACAGGCGGCGTACGGTCTCCTGCCACGCCTTGCCCCGCGCGCCTCCGCCGATGAGCAGCAAGGGCGCCGACCGGTCGGCTTCCGGGTCGAGTACGAGGTCCAGTGCGCCGAGGAGGGAGTGGACGGCGCCGTCGTAAGCGGCTTGCAGCAGCTGGCCGCCCGTCGTGTCGTGCCGGAGCCCGTGCAGCAGGCCCGCGGCGTGCGGCAGGTCGGGTGTCCGCTCGCCGTCCAGGTAGGGCAGCAGGGTAACGCCCGCGCCAGGCTCCACAGCTTCGCGGTCCAGTCCGAGCAGCGCGGCGATGCGGTCGACGGCGAGCGTGCAGTTCAGGGTGCAGGCCAGCGGGAGCCAGTCTCCGCGCGCGTCGGCGAAGCCGGCCACGGTGCCGGTCGGGTCGGCGGGACGGTGCGTGGAGACGGCGTAGACCGTGCCTGACGTGCCGAGGCTGAGCACGGCCGTGCCGGGGCGCAGGCCGAGTCCGAGCGCGGCGGCCGCGTTGTCGCCGGTGCCGGCCGCGACGAGGGTGCCCTTGGAGAACGGCAGGTCGGCGGTGTCGCGGACGGTGCCCGCCACCTCGCCGGGGCGCACGACGCGGGGGAGCAGGGCGGGGTCGAGGCCGATGTGCGCGAGGACCTCCGCGTCGTACGACTCCGTCGCGGACGCCCACCAGCCCGTGCCGGAGACGTCACCGCGGTCCGTCGTGCCCTCTCCGGTGAGGCGCTCGGTGAGGTAGTCGTGGGGCAGACGCACGGCCGCGGTGGCGCGGAGGGCCTCCGGCTCGTGCTCGGCGAGCCACGCCCACTTCGTCACCGTGAAGGAGGGCCCGGGCACGCTGCCGCACCGTTCGGCCCACGCCTTGGGTCCGCCGAGCTCCTCGATCAGCCGGCGGGCCTGGGGCGCAGAGCGCACGTCGTTCCACAGGAGCGCCGGGCGCACCGGGTCGCCCGCGGCGTCCAGGGTGACCAGGCCGTGCTGCTGTCCGCCGATCGACACCGCCGCGGCCTCGTGCGCCGCGTCCCCGCACTGGTGGAGGGCCTCCCTGAGGGCGTCCCACCACTGGCGCGGGTCGCTCTCGCGGCCCGCTCCGGAGGAGACGGTGTGCGGCGCCTGTCCGCTCGCCACCACCTGTCCGGTGGATGCGTCGACGACCAGGGCTTTGGTGGACTGGGTGGATGTGTCCACCCCCACGACCAGCGGACCCTCGGCTGCTGACATCGGGCTCTCCCTCTTCCGCGGCTCCGCGGGATCTGTCCTGGTGACGGCGTGTCCCGGGACCACTGTGACCGGGTTTCGTGATTCGTCTCTTCCCAGAGATGCCTCCGCATACTAATTTGTTAAGTGCCATGACGAAATAGTCGGAGCGAAACAGAGCAAGGAGCCGCGGCATGAACTACCAGCCCACCCCCGATGACAGGTTCACCTTCGGCCTGTGGACCGTCGGCTGGCAGGGGAGGGACCCGTTCGGCGACGCCACGCGGCGTGCCCTCGACCCGGTCGAGTCGGTGCAGCGCCTGGCCGAGCTGGGCGCCTACGGAGTCACCTTCCACGACGACGACCTGATCCCCTTCGGGTCCTCGGACACCGAGCGCGAGTCCCACATCAAGCGCTTCCGCCAGGCTCTCGACGCGACCGGCCTGAAGGTGCCGATGGCCACCACCAACCTGTTCACGCACCCCGTGTTCAAGGACGGCGCCTTCACGGCCAACGACCGGGACGTACGCCGCTACGCCCTGCGCAAGACGATCCGCAACGTCGACCTCGCGGTCGAACTCGGTGCCCAGACCTACGTCGCCTGGGGCGGCCGGGAGGGCGCGGAGTCGGGCGCGGCCAAGGACGTGCGCGTCGCCCTCGACCGCATGAAGGAGGCCTTCGATCTCCTGGGCGAGTACGTGACCTCCCAGGGCTACGACCTGCGCTTCGCGATCGAGCCCAAGCCGAACGAGCCGCGCGGCGACATCCTGCTCCCCACGGTCGGCCACGCCCTCGCCTTCATCGAGCGCCTGGAGCGCCCCGAGCTGTACGGCGTCAACCCGGAGGTGGGCCACGAGCAGATGGCCGGCCTGAACTTCCCGCACGGCATCGCCCAGGCACTGTGGGCGGGCAAGCTCTTCCACATCGACCTGAACGGCCAGTCGGGCATCAAGTACGACCAGGACCTGCGCTTCGGCGCGGGCGACCTGCGGTCCGCCTTCTGGCTCGTGGACCTCCTGGAGACCGCCGGCTACGAGGGGCCGAGGCACTTCGACTTCAAGCCGCCGCGGACCGAGGACTTCGACGGCGTGTGGGCGTCCGCTGCGGGCTGCATGCGCAACTACCTCGTCCTGCGCGACCGGGCGGCCGCTTTCCGGGCCGACCCCGAGGTCCAGGAGGCGCTGCGGGCCTCGCGACTGGACGAGCTGGCGCAGCCCACGGCGGCGGACGGTCTGACGGCTCTCCTCGACGACCGGTCGGCGTTCGAGGACTTCGACGTGGAGGAGGCCGCCGCGCGCGGCATGGCCTTCGAGCGGCTGGACCAGCTGGCCATGGACCACCTGCTGGGGGCCCGGGGCTGATCGAGCCCCTGAGGACGAACCGATTGGCGTCTCCAGCCGCTCCTGCTCGCCGCCCGCGCCGGGAATGCTCCGGAACCGTGCCTTCCGTGGCATGAGTCCGTATCAACTCCCGCGCGGGGGTCGCGCACCCGCCGGCACGGGGCGACGCTTGGCGGTATGGCCACGCCACCCTTACCGCCCCAGCCGCCAGGGGGCACGCCGCCCCCGAACCACGGTGGATTCGGTCCGCCGTCCGGGGGCTACGGTCCCCCTCCGGACGGCTACGGGACGCTGCCCGGAGGAGGCGGATACGCCGGCGGAGGCTACGGCCCGCCTCCGGACGGCGGCAACTGGTCGTCCGGGCAGGGCGGCGGTGAGGGCATGCCGCCCCCGCCGCCTGCAGGACCGCCCGGAGGTCCGGCGCCGCGCCGCAACACCCTCTTCCTCGTGATCGCCGTGGTGGTGGCCGTGGGCGTTCTCGCCGCCGTACTCCTGGTGGTCACTCAGGGCGGTGACTCGTCGGACGACAAGTCACCCACCGACAGCGACACGAGGACGGGTCGTTCGCCCGCCCCGTCCCTGAGCATCCCCTCGAAGCTGCCCACGGAGCTTCCGTCGAGACTGCCGTCGGGTCTGCCGAGCAACTTCCCGACGGACTTTCCCAGCGGGCTCCCCAGCGCCCTTCCGAGCGACCTCGAATCGCTCTTCGCGGTCCCGGCGGGCGACGAGATCCCGTACTACATGCTCAAGAAGGGCGACTGCTTCGACGTCGACAGCAGCCTGCCGGGCCAGGCGGCCAGGCAGTCGTGCCGTGAGCCCCACGACGCCGAGGTCGTGCGCGTCGTCGAACTGGAAGGCACCTACGCCTCGGACACAACCCGCAGCGAGGCCGCCTCGGCGCTGTGCGAGAAGACGCTGCGGCGCGAGACGGCCGAACAGCCCGCCGGAACCGTGCGCGGGACCCTCGTGCAGTACCCGGACACCTCCACGTACGACGTCGGCATCGACAACGTCACCTGCAGCCTCGTCGCAGACACGGGCGGAGGCAGCCGCAAACTGACGAAGCCGCTGGCGTGAGGGCACGCGCGCGTAGGCGACCAGCACCACCTACGCGCGCGTGCACGCTGCCCAGCCGAGGTTCAGGCGCGCGCGGGGCCGTACGTTCCCAACAGGTCCAGGCGCGCTACCGTGTCCCTCCGTACGGCACCCCGGTGGGACGCCGGAATCAGATACGGCGCGGCAGCCGCACGTACGTGACCGTCGTCTCGATCCCGCTGTCCACGAGACGGCCCTGCGAGTCGAACGCCTCCGGACCGTCCGTCATCCCGAAGTCGTTGTCGTTGATGAGCGCCAGCGTGTCGTTCCGCACGCGCGCGACACCCTCGATCTTGCCGGGCACCCCGGCCACCTTGCCGAGGTCGACGACCAGGTGCTTGCGCAGCACCGGGACACCCGCGGCGGCCGGGTCGTCGAGCTGCTCCAGGGACGGCGAGGCCGTGTCGTCGTCCCAGGTCCGCCCCAGGATGTCGGCGTCCCGGGTGAGTTCCACCGACTGGAGCCGCGCCGCCTTGTCCGTGCGCTCCTCGACCAGCAGCCGGTTGCCCCCGACGGCGACCACCGAGGAGATCTTCAGTTCCGACGTGTCGTCCTCGCCCGGGTCGACGACGTCCACCGGGTCGAAGCGGTAGGCGTACTCGGCGGTGACCGCGCGCTTCTTCGGCGAGAAGCGCACCAGACGGGTCGTGCGGGAGGCCTCACCAGCGTCGCCGTCCGGCAGGGAGAGCGGGCTCTGCAGCGCCATCACGAGGTCACCGCCGGGGAGTTGGGCGAGCCCTTCGAAACCGCGGTTGATCTTCCGGTGCAGGAAGACGGCCGGCAGCGCCTCGACCACCGGGTAGTCCGCGCCGGTCAGCTTCAGCCCTTCGGGGACGTACCGCGTGAGTACGCGGCCGTGTGCCGACACGTGGAGCAGGGAGGGCCCGTACTCGTCGACGAGCCAGAACGTGCCGTCCGCGGCCCGCACGATCCCCTCGGTGTCCACGCCGTTGGGGTTGTACGCAAGGGGAGTCCGCGCGTCGTAGGAGTACGGAGCCTCGTCGCGTCCGGCCTGGTCGGGCAGCCCCGTGACGGGCTTGCCGGAGGCCGTGGTCAGCGCGATGGCGTCGAGCACCCGTACGGTGTCCCCGGCCACGCGGATCTTGACGATCGCGGGGTCGAAGCCGGGCACGGGGAAGGTGCGGCGCTTCTTGCCGTCGACCTTGATCTGGCCGTTGGGGCCCCGGTCGGTGACGGTCCAGAACTCGTTGTCGCGGCCCGCCGGGTAGATGTCGCTGCCGATGCCTCCGAGATCCGTACCCCTGTCGTCGGACACCGTGCCGGGCAGCAGCCCGTTGCTGAACGTGCCCAGCGGAATGTCTCCGAGCGTCGCGGTCCGGGTCACCCGCGGCTGCTCGGCGTCGCCGTGCGCGCTCGCGGTGCCCGAGCCCGTCAGGGCGGCCAGAACGGCGAGCGGCACTCCTGCGGCGACGGAACGGTGGACGCGGCGTCGGCCGGTGGCGTGCGGGGACATCGGGCCTCCTGGGGCACTGTTTTCGGTGACAGCGGCCAGATTCCGCTGTCCTGCCCAACAGGGCGCGTCCGGCGGGTGAACGGCGCGACACGAGTGGCTGACCGCGCGGCGGAGAACGCGTGGAGGTCGCAGGTGGGACGGGTGTTCACGCATGCCGGGGCGCGTCCACGCGCGCGCCGACGGCCGTCAGGCAGGCACGCGCGCGCGTACGGTGTGCCACGCCTGTCAGTCGTCGCCGAGCACGGACCCCAGGGCGGTGGCCGGGTCCGTGGTGGCCGTGCCCGCGGGCACCCAGCGGCCGCGGTCCTCGGCATACGGCCACCACCGGCCGTCCCGGCCCAGCCGCAACTGCGCGGGCGTGCCGCTCACCGTCCAGCGGTTGCCCGAGCGGTGCAGAGCTGGCCGTTCGCCTTCCTCCCATGCGAACTCCAGGACCGTACGCGCGCGTGCCAGCGACGCGGAGTCCACGGCCCACTCGTCCTCGAGCACGGACAGTGCGGCCGTGCCGCCGTAGCTCCAGGCGCGGACGGCGAGGGCCAGCCCGTCCCTGTCCCGCCCGGATCCGGCGGCGAGCCGGCCGGCGATCCGCTCGTCCGGCGTGCCCGCCGCCAGCCGCACAGCGTCCTGAGCGAGCGTCAGTTCGTCGGCCGGTGGGCGTCGTACGTGCTCGGGGTCGAGCGCGTCCACGAGGAGCACCCGTGCCTCCTCGGCCGCCTGCGCGGCGAGGAATTCGAGGGCGGAGGGCTCCACGCCGGGTGCGGGCGGGGTGTCGGTGTCCAGGGACGGCGGCTGACCCGGTTGTTCGGGCGGTTCGGGCAGGGCGGGGAGGGGCGGCAGGATGTCGCCGGTCGCGTACGCCTCGGCGGCGTCCACACCCTCCGGAGAATGCTGTCGCGGGGAAAACCGGTCCTCGGCGGGTCTGGTGGCGCGTGCCTGGAGGTCGTCCAGCAGGGCGCCTTCGCCACGTCCTCGTATGAGCAGCAGCACGAACGGGTCCTCGTCCAGGAGTCGCGCCAGCTGGTAGCACAGGGCCGCCGTGTGCCCGCAGTGGTCCCAGGAGCCGCAGTCGCACTCCGGTTCCAGCTCACCGACGCCCGGCAGGAGTTCGACGCCGGCCACCGCACCGTCCTCCACCAGGTGCGGCGGCATCTCCCGGTCGAGCAAAGCGGCGACGTGTCCCGCGCGTTCGACGGCGATGTCCAGGAAGCGGCCCCATTGCTCTTCGGAGAGCTCCGGCAACAGGACGTCGGCGCGGTGCGAGGTGCGGTCGCGGTCCTGGACGACTGCCGTGATGCGCCCCGGGCGTACGGACACCGCCCCGACCGCACCCGCGCGCGCGAGGCGGCGCCCGGCCTTCAGCTGGACCGAGTCGAGCGCCGTGTCCTCCAGGGCCTTGAGCCAGGCCCGCCCCCACCAGGTCCGCGCGAAGGCCCGCCCCTGGGCCGGCGGCAACGCCTCGAACGTACGCTCTATGTCGTGGTCGGTCATCGGGCGCCCCCTCGCAGCTCCACCAGGTCGGCCAGTTGCGCGTCCGTCAGCTCGGTCAGCGCCGACTCGCCGGAGCCGAGCACCGCGTCGGCCAACTCCCTTTTGCGGACCAGCATCTCGGCGATCCGGTCCTCGATGGTCCCCTCGGCGATCAGCCGGTGCACCTGCACGGGCCGCGTCTGGCCGATGCGGTAAGCGCGGTCGGTGGCCTGCGCCTCGACGGCCGGATTCCACCAGCGGTCGTAGTGCACGACGTGTTCCGCTCTCGTCAGGTTCAGGCCCGTGCCCGCCGCCTTCAGCGACAGCAGGAAGACGGGGACCTCGCCCTCCTGGAAACGCCGCACCATCCGCTCCCGTTCCTGGACGGGCGTACCCCCGTGCAGGAACTGCGACGGCACACCGCGCGCCGCCAGGTGCCGCTCGATGAGACGCGCCATCCGCACGTACTGCGTGAAGACCAGAACGCCCGCTCCCTCGGAGAGGATGGTGTCGAGCAGTTCGTCCAGCAGCTCCAGCTTTCCCGACCGGCCCGCGATCGTCGGCCGCTCCTCCTTGAGGAACTGGGCGGGGTGGTTGCAGATCTGCTTGAGCCCCGTCAGCAGCTTCACGATCAGACCTCGCCGCGCCATGCTGTCGGCGCCCGCGATCTCCGCCAGCGTCTCGCGCACCACGGCCTCGTAGAGCCCCGTCTGCTCCTTGGTGAGCGACACGGCACGGTCGGTCTCGGTCTTCGGCGGAAGCTCCGGTGCGATGCCCGGGTCCGACTTCCGGCGCCGCAGCAGGAACGGCCGTACGAGCCGCCCCAGCCGCTCGCCGGCCGCGGGGTCCTGCCCGCCCTCCACCGCGTGCGCGTACCGGGTGCGGAAGGCGCCGAGCCCACCGAGGAGTCCTGGTGTCGTCCAGTCGAGGATGGCCCACAGTTCCGACAGGTTGTTCTCCACCGGGGTCCCGGTGAGAGCCACGCGTGCGCGTGCACCGATGGTGCGCAGCGCGCGTGCCGTGGCCGAGTACGGGTTCTTCACGTGCTGCGCCTCGTCCGCCACGACCATGCCCCACGGCACGCCGGCGAGTCGCGGCGCGTCGAGCCGCATCGTGCCGTACGTGGTCAGCACGAACTCCCCGTCGGCCAGGTCTTCGAGGTCGCGGCGGGAACCGTGGAAACGCCGCACGGGGACCCCGGGCGCGAATCGCTCGATCTCGCGCTGCCAGTTGCCCAACAGGGACGTCGGGCAGACGACGAGGGTGGGTCCGGCCGAGGACTCGTCGCTCTGCCGGTGCAGGTGCAGCGCGATCAGCGTGATCGTCTTGCCCAGCCCCATGTCGTCGGCCAGGCAGCCGCCGAGGCCCAGCGAGGTCATCCGGGCGAGCCAGCTGAGACCCCTGACCTGGTAGTCCCGGAGCGTCGCGGCGAGGGCGGCGGGCTGGCCGACGGGGTCCTGCGCCTCCGGGTCCGCGAGCCGCTCCCGCAGTGTCGCCAACCAGCCGGTGGGCCGCACCTCGACCCGGCGGCCGTCGACCTCCGTGGAACCGGTCAGGGCGGCGCTGAGCGCGTCGACGGGCGTGAGCTTGCGGTCCTGCTGCGACCGGGCACGGCGGACCTCCTCCGGATCCACCAGAACCCACTGGTCGCGCAGGCGCACCACCGGCCGGCTCGCCTCCGCCAGCCGGTCCAGCTCCTGGCGGGTGAGCTGCTGATCTCCCAGCGCGAAGCGCCAGTTGAAGCTGAGCAACGCGTCCGCGGACAGGAAGGACGGCGTGTCGGCCCGCATCCGGCCAGCGCCTTCCTCGTCCTCGGAGGGGCCGACGACCGCCCGGGCGGTGAGCTTGCGCGCCAGTTCCTTCGGCCAGTGCACCTCGACCCCGGCGGCGCCCAGCATCCGGGCGCCCTCACCCAGGAGTTCGGTGACCTCTTCGTCGGCCAGCTCGAGGGCGTCCGGCTCCGCCGCCGACAGCAGGGGTGTCAGCGGGGCCCAGGACCGGGCCGCGCGGCGCAGTGCCAGCAGGGTGTCCATCCGCGCGCGTGGGCCGAACGCCTGGGAGCCGGCCCAGATCGCCGCGGCGTCCGCGACGAGCGCCGGGTCGTCGGCACTGTGCACCTGCAGCATGGCACGGAAGGGCAGACGGTCGCCGTCCGAGGTGGTCGACACCAGTCCCGGCACCTCGATGCGCAACGAGACCCGCACGCCGGCGTCGTGTCCGGCGGCCACGTCCGCGGCCCAGGCGCGCTGCTCCGGCACGTGCCGCGGTTCCGGGGCGGCGAAGGCCGGGCCGCCCGCCGCCAGGCGTGCCGCGGGGGACCGGGGCAAGGTGTCGGCGACGGCGTCGAGGAAGGCGCGCAGCAGCAGCTCCGGCTCGGGCAGCCGCAGCGGTTCCCGCTCGTCCAACGGCACCGCGTGGGCTTCCGGCGGCATGGCGGCAGCCAGATCGCGCATCCGCGTCAGGTCCTCCGCGCGGAGCGGGCCCGCACGCCACGCGTCGTGGTCGTCCGGGGTCAGGCCGGGCAGCAGCAGCCCTCGTGCCGCGAGTTGCAGGGCGAACACGGCCGCCGCGCCCCAGAACGCCGTCGCCCGGTGGGCCCGCGCGGCGGCACGCGCGCGTGTGAGCACCGGCAGGGCGGAACGCACCGGCAGCAGGACGGCGGGCACGGTCACCAGCTCGATCCCCTCGGCACCGGGCAGGGCGACCGCGAGGTCCTCAGCCGACCGGGACTCGACGACGGGCGGCCCTTCGCCGCCGGGCGTCCAGAAGGCGATCCGCCCGGTACGTGCCGGGTCGGCGGGGACGAACACGGCACGGCAGCGCGCCAGTTCGGCGATCTCGGCGGGGGAGGTGACAGGGGGTGTCTGCTCGGCGATGGCGCGTTCCTCAAATTTGACTAGCCGGGTCGAGTCGCCGAGGGTACAGCACCCGCGCCCGAGAACGGAAAGGTGCGGCCGGGTGTCCCGGGTCACGCGCACCCCCCGTAGGTGTGGACAACCCCCCTGGCGGCACAGTGCTGGCCCCCCGTGTACCCGGGTGGTGGCGCCATGGTTTCCGAGCGGTGCGCATACGTACGTTTCACAAGGTCAGCGCATGTCATGAGAGACCGGAGACCCACATGCCCCTGAGTGCCGCGGCCGTCGAGACGCACCCTTCGGAGGCCGTTCCCGGACCGCCCGCTGGAAGCGACTTCGCACCCCTCCTGAGGACCGTCCGGGCCCGGCACCTCCTGGAGCGCCGGCGCGGCTGGTACGCCCGCGCGATCGCCGTCAACGCCCTGTCACTGGTGGGCGTCGTCACCGGCATAGCCCTCGCCGGTGCCTCCTGGTGGGTCCTGCTTCTGGCTCCGGTCCTTGCCGTGCTCTGCGCACGGTCGGCCTTCATAGGCCACGACGCGGGACACGCGCAGATCACCGGCGACAAGGCGGTCGGCCGCCTGATCGGCCTCGTCCACGGCAATCTCCTCCTGGGCATGAGCTACGCCTGGTGGAACGACAAGCACTCCCGCCATCACGCCAACCCCAACCACGTGGACAAGGACCCGGACGTCGTCGCGGACGTCCTGGTGTTCACCAGCGCGCAGGCCGCCGAGCGCTCGGGTTTCCGGCGCTGGCTCACCCGCAACCAGGCCTGGCTCTTCTTCCCGCTCACCCTCCTCGAAGGCATCGCCCTCAAGATCCACGGGTTCCGGGACCTGCGTCGACAGCCCCCGCGTGAGAGGACGGTCGAGGCCCTGTTGCTCGTCGCCCACGTCGCGGCCTACGCGACACTGCTGCTCACCACCATGTCCCTCGGCAAGGCCCTCGCCTTCGCCGCCCTGCACCAGGCGCTCTTCGGCCTCCACCTCGGTCTCGCCTTCGCGCCCAACCACAAGGGCATGGAGATGCCCGACCCGGACGGCGAACGCTGGGGCCATCTGCGCCGCCAGGTGCTCACCTCGCGGAACATCCGCGGCGGAGCGCTGACCGACTGGTTCCTCGGCGGCCTCAACTACCAGATCGAGCACCACCTCTTCCCGAGCATGCCCCGGCCGCACCTCCGACTGGCCCGGCCTCTGGTGCGCGCCCACTGCGCGGAGTTGGGTATCCCTTACGCGGAGACCGGGCTCGTCGACTCCTATCGGCAGGCGCTGCGCCACATGTACGAGGTCGGAGAACCCCTCAGGGTCGAGTAGCGAGGGGATCTCAGGGGAGAGTCGGGGTCGCGACTCAGGGGTCTCTCGGGGTCGCGTTCCGGAACCGCGCGGAGCGCCGATCCGTTTTCACGACAGAGAGCGGCCGGTGGCCGCGAAGGAGGCGACACACACATGTCGAAGAACGCGAAGGTCGTCGCAGGCGGAGTGGGGATCGGGATCGTCCTGCTGATCCTGCTTCCGGCGGTGGGTGTGCCCTGGTGGATCGCTTTCCTGATCGTGCTGGGCATACCCACCGCCGCCTACCTGACGCTCGACCCCTCACAGCGGCGCAGGCTGCGCCGTGCCGGTCGCAAGGAGCTCGGCCGCTGAAGGGCTACCGAGGCGATGCGGTCTCCTCCAGAGAGCAGGAGTTGACCACGTCGCCGCTCGCTGGCCTGCCGACGGTGTGGTCAGCGGGGGGCCGCGTTCCTCGCTCGACCCAGACGGTCAGCGCGTGGAAGGCGGAGCGGTAGCAGGGCAGGATCGGCCGCAGGCGGTCGGGATACGTGTCGTACAGCCCGTCGACGTGCGTCCCGTCCTCCACGGAGTAGTAGCGGTGCCGCTGCCCCCGGCCACTGTCGTCGACCATGCGCGCGTACACGTCGGAGTCCGCGGTCTTCGGCAGCAGCGCGTCCAGATCGCCGTGCAGGGTGATCAGCGGCCGGCCGATCCGTCCGGTCAGAGCCACGCGCGCGACGGCCCGGTGCACGGACGCCGGGCGGGACGCGTAGTCGTACGTGGCGTCGCTCGGGCACGGCGCCAGGATCTGTTCCACGGTGGACCCGGCGGACGCTCCAGGGCATCCGGCGTCATAGGCCGGGTCGAACTCGGCGCGGTAGATCTTCTGCGTGACGCCCCAATAGGCCTGCTCGTGGTACGGCCACAGGAAGGCGGAGCGGGGCGAGAAGCCCACCGCCTCCATGTCGCCGTCGTCCGCCGCGCCGAGCGTTCTGGCCACCGCGGTCGGCAGCGAGGTGAGGAGGCTCGGCCCTTCGGCGGTCCACAGCGCGCCCTCCCAGTCCACCCCACCGTCGTACAGCTCGGCGTGGTTCTCCAGCTGCCATCGGGTGAGGTAGCCGCCGTTGGAGATCCCGGTCATGTACGTGCGGCGGGGTGCGTGGCCGTAGCGCTGGGCCACCGCCTTCCTGGCGGCACGCGTGAGCTGGGTGGTCCGCCGGTTCCACTCAGCCACGGCGTCTCCCGGCCGACTTCCGTCGCGGTAGAAGTCGGGCCCGCTGTTGCCCTTGTCGGTGGCCGCGTACGCGTATCCCTGTGCCAGCACCTGATCGGAGATGGCCGTGTCCGTGGCGTACTGCTTGCGAGTGCCCGGGGCGCCCGTGACGACGAGGCCCCCGTTCCAGTGGTCGGGCAGCCGGATCACGAACTGCGCGTCGTGGCGCCAGCCGTGCGTGGCGTTGAAGCCCGAGTTGTCCGGAAAGTAGCCGTCGATCTGTGTCCCGGGCACGCCGGAGGGGTTGGTCGTGCCCTTGGCGGTGAGCCCCGCCTGGTCGGCCATGTCCGTGTACGGCGTGCCGGCGAGCCCGGCGGTGGTCAGGTCTTCCAGACACGCGCTCTGCTGGAACGCGGCACCGGGCACCCGTACGGCATTCTGCCGCTCGCAGTGGTCGGCGCCCGCCGCCGCGGCTCCCGCCGGGACGGGCCCGGTAAGGGTCAGTGCCAGGGCGGTGGCGGCGAGCAGGGGAACACGGCGGGACGGGCGCATGACCGGCCTCCAGGGGGACGGGAGCTTGGGGCTGCCCCATGCTGCGATCCCGTCCGGTCGTCCACCATGGGTGCGGACCACATGGGACGCGTCGCGGGTGTGGGGGTTCACGACCCCGTTTCAGCGCACCGCCGAGCTGCGGCGTGCGCCACCCCACACTGAGTCCACGACTCGCCCTGCGGCCCGGCGACGGCCGAGGCTGCTCGGCTCGCGCCCCTCGCCAACTCCGGTGCCGGGGGCGACATCCGACCGTCCTACGCCGGTCGGGGCGGGCTTCGGTGGAGTCGGACGTCGGGCATGCCAGCCGGGCACGCCGGGCGTCGGGCACGCCCCACTCCCGTCACGTCATGCTGGAGTGCGGCCCCATGTAGCCCCGCCACACTGCGGTCCGCGCGCGAGCGCTGGCGCTCGGACGGCCCTCGCCTGCGGCCCCACCCGTGCGGCTCCGTCAGGCCGGACGTACCGCCATCTTGTCGAGGGCCTCCAGGAGCCCGGGCAGCTGGGCACCGCGGCCGATCGGCAGGACCTCGCCGGGTTCCTCGTCCAGCAGTACGAAGGCGATGTCGTCGGTCCGCGCGACCATGGACCAGCCGGGGCCGTCGGCCCGCAGCGTCCGCGCGTCACCCGGGGCGAAGGAGGACCGGACGCGGCCGAGCGGCGGCGCCTTCTCCACGTAGGCGTGCGCCTCGGCCAGTACCCGGCGGATGCCGTCGCGCGGCCCGGTCTTCGTCTCGCCGTCCGCCTCCTCCGAGGCGATGGAGGCCCCCTCGGCTCCTTCTGCGCTTCCGGGGTCCGCGAACTGGTCCTCGGGGATCTGCTCCCGCCACACAGCCCACTGCAGGGCGATCTCGTCGGCACCGAGGCGACGCTGGGCGGGGCCCCAGACGCTGGTGTCCGGCGGTGCCAGCGGAGGGCGTTCGGCGACCTCGGGCTCGGGATCGTGCGGGGCCGGCACACCGGGAGCCGCAACGGCGACCGCGAGCGGCCAGCCGGGCAGCGCGGCCACCACGGTGCGCTCGTCGGGCGACAGTTCGTACTCGATGCCGCAGTCCCATGACGCGATGGCCACCGCGACCAGTGAGACGTCGTCGATCACGACCGTCCACCGCGCACCGTCGGAGTCCTGACCCAGCACCAAGCCGTACCCGTCGGCGAGCGGTGCCAGATCGAGCGCCGCGCATGCCTCCGGATAGTCGTCACCCAGCACGCTGGGGAACTGCGCGGGCGTCAGCAGCACCGCGGTCAGCACGTAGAGCGCGTCGTCGTCCTCGGCGGCGACGGCGTTCTCGCCCGTCCCGGCCATCCCAGCCTCCCCATCGCTTCATCCGTCGGCGCACCTTAATGCGGTGGTGAGCCGGTTGTCACGAGGGGGAGGCGCACCCGGAGCTGCAGTTATCCGGCTGGAAAGGGGCGAATCGACCGCCGGGTGCTCGGGATCAGGCCGCCGGCAGCCCCAGGAGGGACCGTGCCACCGTCCGCGGCGACTCGTCCCGTTCGCGCGCCAGTGCGATGACGGCGCGACAGGCGAGTTCGCTCACCCCGAACGACAGCGCCTCCGGCGACACCCAGGCCGCGGCCTCGTCGATCCGGTCCTGGTCGTCGTCGGCGCAGGCCGCCACATAGGCCGCGGCCGCCTCGAAGAGATTGTGCGCGCGCTTCGCGGGCCGCTGCTTCCCCGTTTCCCGGCTCTCGTCGCGCTCCGAGGGGCCTTGGCTCCAGAGCCTGCGCATCCTGCCGAACAAGTCGGACATCGGCCCACCTTCCCCCGGTGCGATGCACCATGGCTTCGAGGACGGCGGCCCGGCCGCCTTCGTCGATCTGTAGCTGATCGTCCATCTGCTGCTACTCACCGTAGAGTTGGCGGCCCGGTGGCAGAAGGGGGAGACCCGGATGAAGCGCTACGAGCGGCTCGAACGGATCCGGCGCATGGATCCGTACGAGGAATCGCTGGAGATCTACCGCTTGAGCGCGGTCTACGAGTTCCCCTGGGACTTCACGCGCGCGCTGGAGCTGGCTCTCTACCGCACCTACGCCGTTCCCTCCATCGGGCGCCTGCTCGCCGAGACGGCGGAGCTCACGGACCGTGCGCAGAAACGCTACGACGACACCGCGCTTCTCCTGGACACCGTCGTGGAGCACGGTTTCGACGCGGTCGAGGGCCGTACGGCGATTCGGCGGATCAACCAGATGCACCGGAGCTACGACATCGGCAACGAGGACATGCGCTACGTCCTGTGCACGTTCGTGGTGATGCCCAAGCGGTGGATCGACGCCTACGGGTGGCGCAGGATGTCGCGCCACGAGGTCGTCGCCTCCACCGTCCACTACCGCACCCTGGGGCGGCACATGGGCATCAGGGACATCCCGGAGACCTACGAGGAGTTCGAGTCCTGCCTCGACGCGTACGAGGAGACCCACGTCGGCTGGGATGAGAGCGCGCGCCGGGTCTCCGACGCGACCCTCGACCTCATGACGTCCTGGTACCCGCGCCCGCTGGCGCCCGCGTTGCGCACCGCCACGCTGGCGCTGCTCGACGACTCCCTGCTGCGCGCCTTCCGGTACGAGCCGCCGAGCGGCGCCACACGCGCGTTGGTCCGTCGCGCGGTACGCGCGCGTGGCCGCTTGGTCCGCCTGATGCCGCCGCGCCGCGCTCCGCACTACGCACGGCAGAACTGGGAGATCAAGAGCTACCCGGACGGCTACCGTGTGGCGGAACTCGGCACCCGGCCGGTCCCCGGTCTCCGGGGTTGCCCCGTCCGCCACTCGGGGACTGCCTGACAGCTATCGCGGGCGTACGGCCAGCGCCAGGAACCGGGCGTCCTCGTCGACGTACGACGTCATGCGCCAGCCCGAACCGGCCAGCAGCGAGCGCAGGTTGCCTTCGGCGCGCAGGTCGTCGGGGGTGATCTGCCGTCCCTGGCGCGCGGCGAGGGCCGCCCGCCCGATGGGGTGGAAGAGCGCCAGTAGCCCGCCGGGCCGCACGACTCGGGCCAGTTCTCGCAGGTTCTCGACGGGATCCGGGAGATGCGAGACCAGGCCGGCCCCGAACACGGCGTCCAGGGACTCCGTGCGCACGGGCAGAGCGGTGACGTCGGCGAGCAGCAGGCATCCGTCCCGGTCCCGCCCGGCCCGTACGGCCGCCGTCAGCATCGCGGGCGTCAGATCGGCCCCGATGACGACTCCGGACGCACCCACGGCCGCCCGGAGCGGGGGCAGCGCGCGCCCGGTGCCGCAGCCCGCGTCGAGCACCCGGCCGCCCTCGCGCAGCCCGAGCTCGGCCACGGCGGCCGCGTAGGCGGGTCCGTCGTCGGGGAAGCGGGCGTCCCAGTCCGCCGCCCGCGCCGTGAAGAATTCCTGGACGTGTGTGTGGTCGTCGCTCATGCTGCGCATGATCCCTCACCGACACGAAGGACGACGCGGTGCACACGTTCGAGCGCCATACGGTCGTCCTGAGGCCTCTCCGCGTCATATTGCAACACCTTTCGAAATGCGCCCCCTTCATGCGCCCCTGGCGGGTCTAGCGTCCCTCTGCCATGGGACACCTGGACCACGCCACCTTCGGCTGGCTGACCCCCGTGCTGTCGTACGTGATGGCCTGCATCGGCGCCGCCCTCGGGCTGCGCTGCACCGTCCGCGCGCTGGGCGCGACCGGACGCTCACGCCGGAACTGGCTGCTCACCGCCGCGTCGGCGATCGGCACCGGAATCTGGACGATGCATTTCGTGGCGATGCTCGGCTTCGGTGTCGGCGGGACCGAGATCCGCTACGACGTGCCGATGACGATCCTCAGCCTCGTCGTCGCCATGGTCGTAGTCGGCGCCGGTGTCTTCGCCGTCGGCTACGGCCGCGACAGGGGCCACGCGCTCGTGCTGGGCGGACTCACCACCGGGGTGGGCGTGGCGAGCATGCACTACCTGGGCATGGCGGCGCTGCGGCTGCACGGCGCGGTGACCTACGACCCCGTGCTCGTGGGGCTCTCCGTGGTCATCGCCGTGGTGGCGGCGACAGCGGCCCTGTGGGCGGCGCTCAACATCAAGTCGCCGGTGGCGGTGGCGGCGGCGTCCCTCGTCATGGGAGGGGCGGTGAGCAGCATGCACTACACCGGGATGATCGCGGTCAGCGTGCGCGTCACCCCTTCCGGTGAGGTCCTGCCCGGGGCCACGGTGATGCAGTTCATCTTCCCCCTGGCCGTCGGCCTCGGGTCCTACCTCTTCCTGACCTCGGCGTTCGTCGCCCTGTCGCCCACGGCCGACGAGCGGGAGGCATCCGCGTCGGCCCAGCGTCCCGTCGAGCCCGTCGCCTCCTAGGGGACGGCCACCGGCCCAGGAGGGTCCGTGACCGCACCTTCCGAACCACTTCCGAGCGAGGAGGCCATGCGTACTCCCGGCAGGACCCCCAGGGGCGGCGCCGAGCCGCCGCCACAACCGCAGGCACGCGGGCGCCGCGCACACGCCGGCCCGCCGGCCGACGAGCGTTCCGACCTCGACGACGCCGTCACCGAGGGGCCGTCGGCGGCGCCGCCCGCCCGCCGGGACCGCTGGCACGTGCGGCCCCGCACCGTCCGCGCGAAGATCGTGTGCCTGCTCATGGTGCCCGTGATCTCCCTACTGGCCCTGTGGGCCTACGCCACCGTGACGACCGCTCAGGACGTGGCCCGCCTGCGGCAGTTGCAGCGGGTGGACTCGACGGTCCGGGCCCCGGTCGACGCTGCCGTCGCCGCGCTCCAGTCCGAACGCGCCGCCGCCGTCCGCTACGCCACCGACCCGTCCGCCGAACAGACCAGCACGCTCAAGAAGTCGGCCGGCCGGACCGACCGAGCCGTGGCGGAACTGCGACTGGGCGACCGCAACACCGTCGCCGACGGCGCCGACCTTCCCACCGGCGTGGCCGAGCGGCTGGAGACCTTCGTCGCGGGCGCCGAGGAACTGCGGTCCCTGCGCGGCGCGCTGCTGGAGCGCCGTGCTGGCTGGGACGAGGTGTACGGGCGGTACACGAAGACCATCTCGACGGCCTTCGCCGTGGGCGGCGCGCTCACCGGGGTCCAGGACGCGGGCCTGGGATCCGACGCGCGCGTGCTGCTCGAATTCAGCCGGGCGGGAGAGGCGCTGGCCCAGGAGGACGCCGTGCTGTCCAGCGCCCGGCTGGCGGGCACGCTCGACGGAGAGCGACTGCGGCTGTTCACCGGAGCCGTGGACACCCGCCGCGCGCTCACCGAGTCCGCCGTCGCAGACCTGAGCGGCTCCGAGCGGGCGGCCTGGCAGAGGCTCGCCCAGGGCGGCGCCTACGCCGACCTGCGTGCCACCGAAGACAAGGTGCTGGTCGCCCGGTCCGGCGTGAAGGGGATCGACGCCGCACCGGTGACAAGCTGGAACGCGGCACACGTACGCGTGCAGGACGAAATGCGGTCCATCGAGTCCGACGCGGGCCGCGGAGTCGCGGACCGTGCGGACCCGTTCAGGCGCGGCCTGCTCACCCCGGCAGGCGCGGCGGTGCTGCTCGGCCTCGCCGCCGTCGCCGCCTCGCTCGTCATCTCCGTACGCATCGGGCGTGGCCTCGTGGTCGAGCTCGTCAGCCTCCGCAACGACGCCCTGGAGATCGCCCGGCGCAAACTCCCGCACGCCATGCGCCGACTGCGCGCGGGTGAGGAGATCGACGTCCGTGCGGAGGCGCCTGGCGGGCCGCCGGCCGAGGACGAGACCGGGCAGGTCGCCGAGGCACTCGGCATCGTGCACCGTGCCGCCCTGCGGGCCGCGGTGGAACGCGCCGAACTCGCCAGCGGCATCAGCGGAGTCTTCGTCAATCTCGCTCGCCGCAGCCAGGTGCTCGTCCACCGACAGCTGAACCTGCTCGACAGCATGGAGCGCAGATCGGACGACCCCGACGAGCTGAGCGACCTGTTCCGCCTCGATCACCTCACCACCCGGATGCGGCGGCACGCCGAGAGCCTGATCATCCTCTCCGGGGCCGCACCCGGCCGGGCCTGGCGCCGGCCCGTCTCACTGACCGACGTGGTGCGCGCCGCCGTCTCGGAGGTGGAGGACTACGCGCGCGTGGAGGTGCGCCAACTGTCGGAGACGGCGATCGTCGGCGCCGCGGTGGCCGACCTCACCCACCTCCTGGCCGAGGTCGTGGAGAACGCGGCGCAGTTCTCACCGCCCCACACGCGCGTGCGGATCACCGGGGAACCGGTGGGCAACGGCTACGCGGTGGAGGTGGAGGACCGCGGCCTCGGCATGGGCAAGGAGACACTCGCCGAGGCCAACCGCCGTATCGAGCAGTCCGAGGCACTCGATCTCTTCGACAGCGACCGGCTCGGCCTGTTCGTGGTCAGCAGGCTCGCGGCACGCCACGGCATCAAGGTGCACCTGCGCACCTCGCCGTACGGCGGCACGACCGCGGTCGTCCTGCTGCCCACGGACCTGCTCCAGGGCGGGGCGGCGGAACGTTCCCTCGGCGCCGGCCGCGAACAGTCCGCGGACCACGAGTACGCGCGCGTGGTGACCGCTCGGCAGGAGGACCCCGTCCACTCGGCGACCGAGCTGCCCGCTCCGGCGCCCGTGCACGCTGCCGCCGAACGTCGCACGAACGGTTCGTCCGAGAGCCCGCCCCCCGGAGTCACCACCTTGCGCCTGCACCGGCCCCCGGACGAGCCCGAAGCGTCCGACGACCTCCCGCGGCGGGTGCGGCAGGCGAACCTCGCCCCGCAACTGCGCGAACAGCGCCCCGAGGAGACGGCGCGGACGCCGGACAGGGCGGGCGAACACGAACGCACCCCCGAGCAGGTACGGGACCGGATGGCCGCGTACCGCGACGGCTGGGCACGTGGCGGCGGCAGGTCGCCCGGCCTCGGCAGCCACCTGACTGCCGCAGCGGACAGGGACAGCAGCGAAGGAGACCCCGCATGATCGAGGATCCGACCATGAGAGCCGGCCGGCACAAGGGTGAACTGGACTGGCTGCTGGACGACCTGGTGCTGCGCGTCGCGGAAGTGCGGCACGCGGTGGTGCTGTCCAATGACGGACTGGCGGTGGGCTCGTCGACGGACCTGCGACGCGAGGACGCGGAACACCTGGCCGCCGTCGCCTCCGGCTTCCACAGCCTGGCCAAGGGGGCCGGCCGCCACTTCGGGGCCGGAGGCGTGCGCCAGACCATGGTCGAGATGGACGAGGGTTTCCTCTTCGTGGCCGCAGCCGGCGACGGCTCCTGCCTCGCCCTCCTCACCGCCGTCACCGCCGACATCGGTCTGGTCGCCTACGAGATGGCGCGGTTGGTCAAGCGAGTCGGCGAGCACCTGTACACGGCCCCCCGCGTCGCCGCGCGACCGCCCGTCGGCGGATGACCGGGGCGGCACGCGCAGATGACCCAGGACACGCCAGGCACCCCTCGGCAGTCGGGCAGCCAGTGGTACGACAGCGAGGCCGGACCCCTGGTCCGCCCCTACGCGATGACAGGGGGCCGCACGACGTCCGGCCCCAGCGGAGTGCGCCTGGACCTGATCGCACTCGTCACGCTCGACCCGGCCGCACCCCGGGCCGACGACAGCGCGCTCGGTCCGGAGCACCGCACCCTGATCGAACTGTGCCGCCCCGAGACGCAGTCGGTCGCCGAACTGTCCGCCGGAGCCGACCTGCCGGTGGGTGTGGTGCGGGTGCTTCTGGGAGACCTCCTGGAGTCGGGACGCGTCACCGTCAGTCTCCCGGTCCCGCCCGCGCAGTTGCCCGACGAGCGCATCCTGCGGGAGGTCATCGAGGGACTGAAGGCGCTGTAGCGCAGGGAACCGGACCGCCCGTGACCGGTCGCGGCAGGCCCCGTGCGCACAAACCGGCACGCAAGACACCCGGTTCGATCGGATACGTCCCATAGCGAAGCAACCACCTCGCAGAGGAGCTGCGGTTGTCATGATGCTGAGTCCGCACAGATGTACTGACGTCGACCGTTGCCGGCACTCCCGAGAGAAGTGATCGATGGTCTCCGAGCACTCCGACGCCACCGCGGGCGAGACGGCCGCCCTGGCGTTGAAGATCCTGGTAGCCGGCGGGTTCGGCGTGGGCAAGACCACCCTGGTCGGCGCGGTGAGTGAGATCAGACCGCTGCGCACCGAGGAACTACTGAGCGAGGCGGGCCAGTCAGTGGACGACACCGACGGCGTCGACCACAAGGTCACGACCACCGTCGCCATGGACTTCGGACGCATCACCATCAGGTCCGGACTCTCGCTCTACCTCTTCGGAACCCCGGGACAGGACCGGTTCTGGTTCCTCTGGGACGAGTTGTCGCAGGGCGCCCTGGGTGCCGTCGTCCTGGCGGACACCCGTCGGCTGGAGGACTGCTTCCCGGCCGTGGACTACTTCGAGCACCGGCACATCCCGTTCGTGGTGGCCGTCAACTGCTTCGCGGGGGCTCGTGCCCACGGCGCGGAGGACGTGTGCCGCGCACTGGACCTCGACAGCGGTACGCCGGTGGTGCTGTGCGACGCCCGCGACCGCGACTCGGGCAAGGAGGTGCTGATCCGTCTCGTCGAGCACGCGGGGCGGGTGCACACCGCGAGGCTTCTCGACTCGGTCGGCTGACTCCGCGGCGGCTCGCCCGTCCTTCCGGCTTGCCCGTGTGGCGGCTGTGGGGAAGGCTGGCCTGTCCGATCCTCCGGCCGGGAGGAGAGACGACACGGGGAGAGCGGCACATGGCGCAGAACACCGGACTCGGTTGGCTGCTGGACGATCTGACCGAGCGTGTCGATCACGTGCGGCACGCCCTGGTCCTGTCGAACGACGGGCTGGTGACGGGCGCGAGCACGGGGCTGCGGCGGGAGGACGCCGAACATCTCGCCGCCGTCGCGTCAGGCCTGCACAGTCTCGCCAGGGGATCGGGGCGCCACTTCGGCGCGGGCCAGGTGCGCCAGACGATGATCGAGTTCGACGACGCGGTGCTCTTCGTCACCGCGGCCGGCGACGGCAGCTGCCTGTGCGTGTTCAGCGCCGCCGAGGCCGACATCGGCCAGGTCGCCTACGAGATGACACTGCTCGTGAACCGCGTCGGCGAGCATCTTCGCGTCGCCGCCCGGGAGCCGGAGCACAGCTCGAACTTGGACCTCTGACCTGCGAAGACACCGATTTCGGGCCAGGTTATCCACAGGCTCCCCGCACGATCCGGCGATCCGGCTACGGTTTTTCTCGAAGCGAGCGCACACCGGCGCGAGCACCGCACGGGGGAGAACCGCATGTCCGGCACCACCATCACGCAGCCCGCCACGGCCACCGCCGCCTTGCTCGACGCGGGGGAGCGCCTCCCCTCGATCTCGCAGAGCCGCGCGGCTCGGGAACTGGGCCTCAAACGCCGCGAGTTCGACCTCGCAGTACACCTCGGCTGCGTCCGGACCGTCCCGGACGACGGGGGAGGGGGAGCCCGCCGGGTGACCCGGGCGGAGATCGACCGCATCCGCGCGGCGGAGGGCTGGGCCGAAGCCTTGCAGGAGCGGGTCAGGACCGTGGGCACCAAGGAAGGCGCGGCACTCCTGGGCGTGACGACCGCCAGGTTCACCCGACTCGCGCGTCTGGGGTTGGTCGTGCCGGTCACGTTCTACCTCAACCGCTACAGGGCCGTGGTCTGGCTCTACCTGGCCCAGGAACTCAGCCAGTTCGCCGCCGGGACGGAAAGCGCCAGCCTGCTGAGCGGCCGGATCCCCGAGGGACTGCGCGGTCAACTCGACGAAGGGCTCGACCTGCGCCCGCGGAACTGGCGGGGACGGCACAGGGGCTTCCTGCTGCGCGGTACGGAGGACCCCTGGGCGCAGGCGGCGATCGTGACGTCGCTTCTCGACCCGGCGCACGTCGCACACGTCGTGCAGGACCCCTACGAGCGCGCCTACTTGAACCGCCTGCGTCCCGACCGGGCCGCCCGGACGACGCCGGACTCCCCGGCCGCACAGGTCACCGCGAGGATCATGACGGCGGAGGACCCCGACGAGATCGCCTGGCTCGAAGCCGACCTGGCGCAAGCGATCACTCACGCCCGGGAGACGCGTCCCGCCCCGCGACCGGTGCCGAGGGACTCGGCGCCGGCGGCCACGCGGCCCTCCGGAGCGACAGTCGGCGACCACACGGGCCGGGCGCCGGAGCGCCCACGTGAACTGTCCGAGCGATCACGCGTGTTCGGGTGGCTGCGTCGCAGAAACCCGTGACGGCCCGCGCCGGCTTCGCCCGGTTCCGGGTCACCCCGTCATCGTGCGACGCGGATGTCCTGCAAGGACTTTCGCGTCCTCACAGCGCGCGAAAGAGCCCTTCCTGCACGACGGATACGAGCAGGCGTCCCTCCACGTCGTAGATGCGCCCGCGGGCCAGCCCGCGCCCGCCCGTCGCGATCGGTGACTCCTGGTCGTACAGGAACCACTCGTCGGCACGGAACGGACGGTGGAACCACATCGCGTGGTCGAGGGAGGCCATGTCGAAGCCGCGGGGACCCCAGAGCGGTTCCACCGGGATGCGTACCGCGTCCAGGAGGGTCATGTCGCTCGCATAGGTCAGCGCGCAGGTGTGGACGAGCGGATCGTCCCCGAGAGGTCCGACCGCACGCATCCACACGGCGCTGCGGGGCTCCGCGTCCTTGATCTCCTCGGCGGTCCACCGCAGCCGGTCGACGTACCGGATGTCGAACGGCTGGCGCCGCGCCATGCGCTCCAGGGTGTCGGGCAGCGCCCCGAGGTGCTCCTCGATCTCCTGCGTCACCGTCGGCAGGGACTCGGGGTCCGGCACCTTGCGGGCCGGCGGCAGCTGGTGCTCGAAGCTCCCTTCCTCAGGCTTGTGAAAGGAGGCGGTCAGATTGAAGATCGTGCGGCCCTGCTGCACGGCCGTGACCCGCCGGGTGGTGAACGACCGGCCGTCGCGGACCCGCTCCACCTGGTACACGATCGGCACGCCGGGACGGCCCGGACGCAGGAAGTACGCGTGCAGCGAGTGCACCGGCCGGTCGCCCTCGGTGGTACGCCCGGCGGCGACCAGCGCCTGGCCCGCCACCTGGCCCCCGAAGACCCGCTGCAAGGACTCCTGCGGGCTCCGCCCGCGGAAGATGTTCACCTCGATCTGCTCCAGGTCGAGCAGGGCGACGAGGCTCTCGGCTGGGTTCGTCATGAGAGGGATTCTCCTGTGCTCAGAGCTGGCCGACGTCGGTGACCCGGACGATGGCGCGGCCCTCCGCGTCGGACGCCGCGAGGTCCACCTCCGCGCTGATGCCCCAGTCGTGGTCGCCGTTCGGGTCGGCGAAGGTCTGCCGGACGCGCCACAGGCCGTGCTGCGGCTCCTCCGTGATCTGCAACAGCTTGGGGCCGCGGGCGTCGGGACCGGTGCCCAGGTCGTCGTACTCGTCCCAGTACTTGTCCATGGCCTCGCCCCAGGCGTCCGCGTCCCAGCCGGATTCGGCGTCCATCTCGCCGAGCTCCGTGAGCTGGTCCAGGGCGGCCAGCTCGACCCGCCGGAACATGGCGTTGCGGACGAGGACGCGGAAGGCCCGCGCGTTCGAGGTGACGGGTTTGACCTGGTCCGCCTTCTCCTGCGCCTCCTCGGCCGTCATCACCTCGGGGTTCGCGAGCTGCTCCCACTCGTCGAGCAGGCTGGAGTCGACCTGGCGCACCATCTCGCCGAGCCAGGCGATCAGGTCCTCCAGGTCCTCGGACTTGAGGTCGTCCGGGACGGTGTGGTCAAGGGCCTTGTAAGCGCTGGCGAGGTAGCGCAGCACGATCCCCTCGGTGCGCGCGAGTTCGTAGAAGGAGACGAACTCGGTGAAGGTCATCGCCCGCTCGTACATGTCGCGGATGACGGACTTCGGCGACAGCGGATGGTCGCCGACCCAGGGGTGGCTCTTGCGGTAGGTGTCGTACGCGTGGAAGAGCAGCTCCTCCAACGGCTTGGGGTAGGACACGTCCTGGAGCCGCTCCATGCGCTCCTCGTACTCGACGCCGTCCGACTTCATCGCCGCCACGGCCTCACCGCGTGCCTTGTTCTGCTGGGCCGCGAGGATCTGCCGGGGATCGTCCAGCGTGGACTCCACGACGGACACCATGTCGAGGGCGTACGACGGGGACTCCGGGTCGAGCAGTTCGAAGGAGGCGAGGGCGAACGTCGACAGGGGCTGGTTGAGGGCGAAGTCCTGCTGCAGGTCCACGGTGAGGCGCACGATGCGGCCCTCGGCGTCCGGCTCGTCGAGCTTCTCCACGACGCCGCCGTCCAGCAGCGAGCGGTAGATGGCGATGGCCCGCCGGATGTGCCGCAGCTGCTGCTTGCGCGGCTCGTGGTTGTCCTCCAGCAGATGCCGCATCGCCTCGAAGGCGTTCCCGGGGCGGGCGATCACCGACAGCAGCATCGTGTGTGTCACCCGGAAGCGGGAGGTGAGGGGCTCGGGCTCGGAGGAGATGAGCTTCTCGAAGGTGTTCTCCGTCCAGCCGACGAAGCCCTCCGGCGCCTTCTTGCGGACCACCTTGCGGCGCTTCTTGGGGTCGTCGCCCGCCTTCGCGAGAGCCTTCTCGTTCTCGATGACGTGCTCGGGCGCCTGCGCCACGACGAAGCCCGCCGTGTCGAACCCGGCCCGGCCGGCACGCCCCGCGATCTGGTGGAACTCCCGGGCGCGCAGGGTCCGCACCCGGGTGCCGTCGTACTTGGCCAGCGCGGTGAACAGCACGGTGCGGATGGGGACGTTGACGCCGACCCCGAGGGTGTCCGTGCCGCAGATGACCTTCAGCAGACCGGCCTGGGCCAGCTTTTCCACGAGGCGGCGGTACTTGGGCAGCATGCCGGCGTGGTGCACGCCGATGCCGTGCCGGACGTACCGGGAGAGGTTGCGGCCGAACTTGGTGGTGAAGCGGAAGTTGCCGATCAGCTCAGCGATCTGGTCCTTCTCCTCCCGCGTGCACATGTTGATGCTCATCAGGGCCTGAGCCCGCTCCACGGCCTGCGCCTGGGTGAAGTGCACGATGTAGACGGGAGCCTGCTTGGTCGCCAGCAGCTCGGTGAGCGTCTCCGTCAGAGGGGTCAGCACGTACTCGTAGGAGAGCGGTACGGGACGGGTCGCCGAGCGGACCACCGCGGTGGGGCGGCCGGTGCGCCGGGTGAGGTCCTTCTCGAACATCGAGACGTCGCCGAGGGTCGCCGACATCAGGATGAACTGGGCCTGCGGCAGTTCCAGGATCGGGATCTGCCAGGCCCAGCCGCGGTCGCCCTCCGCATAGAAGTGGAACTCGTCCATCACGACCTGGCCGACGTCGGCGTGCTTGCCGTCACGCAGCGCGATGGAGGCCAGCACCTCGGCGGTGCAGCAGATCACGGGGGCGTCCGCGTTCACGGAGGCGTCGCCGGTGAGCATGCCGACGTTCTCGGTGCCGAAGATCTTGCACAGCTCGAAGAACTTCTCCGAGACGAGCGCCTTGATCGGAGCCGTGTAGAAGGTGACCTCGTCCCGGGCCAGCGCCGCGAAGTGCGCCGCCGCCGCGATCATGCTCTTGCCCGAACCGGTGGGCGTCGAGACGATCACGTTCGCACCCGAGACCACCTCGATCAGCGCCTCCTCCTGGTGAGGGTAGAGCGTGAGGCCGCGTTCCCCGGCCCACGACTCGAAGGCTTCGTAGAGGGCGTCCGGGTCGGCGGTCTGCGGCAGCTGATCGATAAGGGTCACGCCCCCATCTTGCCTGTGATCGGGCCTGATGAGGGAATCGGATGCCCGTACGAAGATCGCGAACGTTACGCTGTGGCGCCGACGAAGCGTCAGCGCGTGCGAACAACTCGACAGCGACACTGCAGGAATGGGGCGGGGTACGGCCATGATGGGACCAGCACACTCACTGTCGGGGGCCGCGGCCTGGCTGGGCGTCGGGGCGGCGGCGGCAGCGGCCGGTCACACCATGCCCTGGCCGGTCCTCCTGGTCGGCGCCCTGATCTGCGCCGGTGCCGCGCTCGCACCCGACCTGGACCACAAGGCGGCCACCATCTCGCGGGCCTTCGGACCCATCTCGCGGGGCCTGTGCGAGATCGTCGACAAGCTGTCCTACGCCGTCTACAAGTCGACTCGCAAGCAGGGCGACCCGCGTCGCTCCGGCGGCCACCGCACACTGACGCACACCTGGCTCTGGGCCGTGACGATCGGCGCGGGGACCTCGGTGGCCGCGATCACCGGGGGGCGCTGGACGGTTCTGGCGATCCTGTTCGTGCACCTGGTGCTGGCCATCGAGGGTCTGCTGTGGCGGGCGGCCCGCGGGTCCAGCAGCGACGTCCTGGTCTGGCTGCTGGCCGCGACCAGTGCCTGGATCCTGGCGGGA
The DNA here is from genome assembly GCF_042872045.1 of Streptomyces sp. NPDC005496. NCBI lineage: Bacteria > Bacillati > Actinomycetota > Actinomycetes > Kitasatosporales > Streptomycetaceae > Streptomyces > Streptomyces sp. NPDC005496. The sequence goes on along the minus strand of NZ_JBIAJQ010000004.1, from coordinate 662,609 downwards.
GTCCTGGACAAGCCGGGCAACGGCGCCGACTGGCTGTTCACCGCGCCCGGCCAGGAGTACCTGTGGCTGGGGCTGCCCATCGTCCTCGGCGCGCTGGTGCACGACATCGGGGACGCGCTGACGGTCTCGGGCTGCCCGATCCTGTGGCCCATCCCGATCGGCCGCAAGCGCTGGTACCCGATCGGACCGCCGAAGGTCATGCGGTTCCGGGCCGGCAGCTGGGTCGAGCTGAAGGTGCTGATGCCCGCGTTCATGCTGCTCGGCGGGGTGGGCTGCGCGGCGGCGCTGAACTTCATCTGAGCCACGTCCGCGCGGACCGGCCGTGCGTACTCTCCGGACATGCAGTGCGGGCTCTGCCTCCGGATGGGCTCGGCCGTCGGGTTTCACTTGCGCGGCCGGCCCTGCGCTGGGACGGGGGTCGTGGCGGGTCCGGGCTCACGCGGGCGGCCCCAGGCTCGGAAGCGCTCGGCTGCGGAGTGGCACTCGGGTGGCCGGCCCCGCGCTGGGACAGGGGCCGCCGCCGAGTCGGGCTGACGCGGCCGGCTCCGAGGCCGGAGAGGCTCCGCAGTGAGGTCCGCCCTGCGGTGTCGCCCTCGCGCTGGGTAAGGCCCTGCTGCGGCGGTGCACCCGCGGTACCGCCCGCGGCCTCGGACCTGCGACGCTCCGGAGGCGGACCCGGAAAACCGCCCCCGCACCTGTGCGGGCTCTGCCGTGCGGACGGCCCGGCCGCCCCGGTCACACGTTCGCGCCGGCCCGACCGGGGAGACGGGCCCGTCGGGGCGGCGGCAAGCTCGCCGAGTCGTGGCATCCGGGTCGGACGCTCTGCCCGGCCCGTCCGACGCCAGGGCCGCAAGTTCCGGCCCTGTCGTGGCACCGATCCCGTCGGCCGGGCCCCGCTCAGGGGAGTCTCAGCCCGCGTCGTCCAGGCCGGACGCGGCGCTTCCGTACCGGCGCTCGAACGCGGCCACGCGGCCCTCCGTGTCCACCGTCCGAGCCTTGCCGGTGTAGAAGGGGTGGCTCTCCGAGGAGATCTCCACGTCCACGACCGGGTAGGTCTTCCCGTCGTCCCAGTCGATGGTCTGGTCGCTGTTCGCCGTGGACCGGGTGAGGAAGGCGTAACCGGCGGCGCGGTCGCGGAAGACGACGGGGTGGTAGTCGGGCTGCTTGTCCTGCTGCATGGCTGCTCCTTGCTTGGGGCGGATGGGGCAGGGACGGGGGTCTCAGCCGGGCAGGGTCTCCTCGTCGACCACGTGCATCGCGGCCTCCTCGGCCGAGGCCGCGGCGCCGTCGATCCCCACGTCGGTGGCGATCAGCCCGCTCTCCTCGTCCTCGTGCGCACCCTCGTCGGGTGCGACCAGGCGGCCGGAGCGGGCGGCGCCCACCTCGTTGTCCAGTGGCTCGCCGTCGGTGTCGTCGGAGTCCCCGATCCCGTCGCCGTCGTCCACCGCGAGGTCGGGCAGCTCCTCGGCGAGGCGCTGGTCGAGGGTCTCGCCGAGCCGGCGTTCCTCGGCGGTGACTCCGGAGTGCTCGACCGCCCAGGGCCGTTCGGGCGGCGACCAGCCCCGGTCCAGAGGGTCGTCCACGCCGTCGCTCTCCAGGGTGTCCTCGGCGTCGAGCAGTCCCGCGTCGTCCTGCACCTCGGATCCGTCGGGCTGGTAGACGTCGTCTCCCCATCCGTCGGCGCTGTCCACGGGTACCTCCAGGTGGTGGGGGCGGATCCGGTACCGCCGTACCTCACGGCGGAGGCGGGGACCGCACGGCACAGACCGCGCCCCTCGCGAACCGGGTGGTTCAGGGGCACTCCCCGAGCCGGTGCCAGTTTCCAGCCTTCCACCCACATTCGACACCGCGCAACGGGACGTACTCGGTCGCGGGCTTCGGCCGGGCGGTGGGAAGGCGGGGTCGGCCGCCCGCCGGAGCGCCGCGCCACCGGGACGCACCGGCTCCGGCAGGTGCCGACCGGGGAGGCGGCCGCCCGGGAACTCCTGCCGCTCCACCCCTGGGCCCGACTCCTCCGAGCTCCCGGCTCACCCGTGCCAGGACCGCCAGAGGGCCGCGTAGGCGCCGTTCGCGGTGACCAACTGGTCGTGGCTGCCCAGCTCGCTGATGCGGCCGTTCTCGACGACGGCGATGACGTCGGCGTCGTGGGCGGTGTGCAGCCGGTGGGCGATGGCGACGACGGTGCGGCCCTCGAGGACACGGGCCAGGGACCGTTCCAGGTGACGGGCCGCGCGCGGGTCGAGGAGCGAGGTGGCCTCGTCCAGGACCAGCGTGTGCGGGTCCGCCAGCACCAGCCGGGCGAGCGCGATCTGCTGTGCCTGCGCCGGGGTGAGCGCGAGCCCGCCGGAGCCGACCTCGGTGTCCAGGCCGTCGTCCAGTGCCCGTGCCCATCCGTCCGCGTCGACCGCGCCGAGGGCAGCCCAGAGCTCGGCGTCGTCGGCACCGGTACGGGCGAGCAACAGGTTGTCCCGCAGGGAGCCGACGAAGACGTGGTGTTCCTGGTTGACCAGGGCGACGTGGGAGCGCACCCGCTCGGCGGGCATGCGGGACAGTTCGGCGCGGCCCAGGGTGATGCTGCCGTCCCGGGGTGCGTAGATCCCGGCGAGGAGTCGGCCGAGCGTGGACTTCCCGGCGCCGGACGGGCCGACCAGGGCGAGCCGGGTGCCCGGAGCGACCTGGAGGGAGACCTCGCGCAGGACGTCGACGCCGGGGCGGTAGCCGAAGTGGACGCGGTCCGCGTGGACGTCGCGCCCGTCGGGGACGACCGCCGGATCGCCCTCGTCGGGCTCGATGTCCCGTACGCCGACCAGCCGGGCCAGCGACACCTGGGCGACCTGGAGCTCGTCGTACCACCGCAGGATCAGCCCGACCGGGTCGACGAGCATCTGGGCGATGAGCGCACCCGTCGTGAGCTGGCCGACCCCGATCCAGCCCTGGAGGACGAAGACACCGCCGATCATCAGGACCGAGCAGAGGACCGTGACATGGGTGATGTTGATGACCGGGAACAGCACCGAGCGCAGCCACAGGGTGTAGCGCTCCCAGGCGGTCCATTCCCTGACCCGGCGGTCGGACAGGTCGATGCGGCGCCCACCGAGCCTGTGGGCCTCGATGGTGCGGCCGGCGTCCACGGTCTCGGCGAGGACGGCCGCGACGGCGGCGTAGCCGGCGGCCTCCGAGCGGTAGGCGGCGGGCGCCCGCTTGAAGTACCAGCGGCATCCGAACACCAGGAGGGGGACGGCGAGGAGCACCGCGGGCGCGAGCGGCGGCGCGGTCACGGCGAGTCCGCCGAGCAGCAGCGCGACCCACACCACGCCGATGGCGAGATGGGGCACGGCTTCGCGCATCGCGTTGGCCAGGCGGTCGATGTCCGTGGTGATCCGGGACAGCAGGTCGCCCGTGCCCGCGCGTTCCAGGACGCCCGGGGGCAGTCCCACCGACCGCACGAGGAAGTCCTCGCGCAGATCGGCCAGCATCCGCTCGCCCAACACGGCTCCTCGCAGGCGCACCTGGTGCACGAACACGGCCTGGACGACGAGGGCGAGGACGAACAGGGCGGCGGTGCGTTCCAGGTGGAGTTCCCGTGCGTCGTCCGAGACCTTCTCGACGACCGAGCCCAACAGGTAGGGCCCGGCCATCGAGGCCACGACGGCGATGGTGTTCACCGTGACGAGCAGCAGGAAGGCCCGGCGGTGCCGGCGGAAGAGTTCGGCCACGTAGGCGCGGACGGTCGCGGGGGCTCCGACGGGCAGCGTGTTCGCCGTCGTCGGGGCCGCCGGGTCGTACGCCGGTGGCGCCACGCCGATCATGCGGTCTCCTCGATCTCTTCCAAGGTGTCGATCGCGTCGATGCCGTGTGCTTCCAGTGAGCCGATCCCGGGTACGGCGCCGGTCCCGGGAGTGCCGCCGGGGGCGGTCTCGTCGTCGGTCTCCCGGGTCACCACGGCGCGGTACCGGGGCTCGCTGTGCACCAGCTCGCGGTGCACGCCGACCGCGACGACCTCGCCGCCGTCCACCAGCGCGACCCGGTCGGCACGGTCCAGGAGAAGGGGCGAGGAGGTGAACACGACCGTCGTACGGCCCGCGCGCAGGGAGCGGACACCGTCGGCGACGCGGGCCTCGGTGTGCGAATCCACCGCGGACGTGGGCTCGTCCAGGACCAGGACCTCGGGGTCCGTGATCAGCGACCGGGCCAGGGCGAGGCGCTGGCGCTGGCCGCCCGACAGGGACCGGCCGCGCTCGGTGATCCGCGCGTCCATGGGGTCCTGCGCGTTCACCGAGCTCTGGGCGAGCGCGTCCAGGACGTCGCCGCACTGGGCCGCCGCGAGCGCGTCGGCGGCGCTCACCCCGCCGGACGACGGCACGTCGAGCAGGTCGCGCAGCGATCCCGACAGGAGTACCGGGTCCTTGTCCTGGACCAGGACGGCCGTCCGGGCGGAGTCGAGGGGCAACTCGTCCAGCGGCACCCCGCCGAGCAGTACGGAGACGGTGGCCTCCTCGCCCGACGCGTGGCCGCCGAGCCGTTCGGCCAGGACGCCCGCCGCGTCGGGGTCGCCGCAGACCACGGCCGTGAAGCGTCCGGAGGGTGCGAGCAGACCGGTCGCCGGGTCGTACAGGTCTCCACCCGGGAGGTCGCCGTCGCGCGTCCCGGCGGTGTCGGTGATCCGCTCCAGGGCCAGCACGCGGGCGGCTCGCTTGGCTGAGGGCCGGGAGAAGGAGTACGCCATGGCGATCTCCTCGAAGTGCCGCAGAGGATAGGTGAGGAGCATGACCGCGCTGTACACCGTGACGAGTTCGCCGACCGTGATCCGGCCGTCGCGGGCCAGATGCACCCCGTGCCAGACGACCGCGATGAGCAGCAGACCCGGCAGCAGTACCTGGATGGCCGAGATCAGCGCCCACATCCTGGCGCTGCGCACGGCGGCCCGCCGGACGTCCTGGGAGGCCCGGCGGTAGCGGCCGAGGAAGAGTTCCTCGCCGCCGATGCCGCGCAGCACCCGCAGTCCGGCGACCGTGTCGGAGGCCAGTTCGGTGGCGCGTCCCGCCTTCTCGCGCTGGTGATCGGCGCGACGGGTGGCGGGCGGCAGGAGAGGCAGCACGGCGAGGGCCAGCACCGGCACGCCGACGGCGACGACGACACCGAGGGCGGGCTGGTAGACGACGAGACCGACGCAGACCAGCACCACCGTGAGGGCGGCAGCCGCGAACCGTGACAGGGCCTCGACGAACCAGCCGATCTTCTCGACGTCGCCGGTGGAGACGGCGACCACCTCGCCGGCCGCGACGCGCTGGGTGAGCGCCGAGCCCAGCTGGGCCGTCTTGCGGGCCAGCAGCTGCTGGACGCGCGCCGCCGCGATGATCCAGTTGGTGACCGCGGCGCGGTGCAGCATCGTGTCGCCCAGCGCGATGGCCACGCCGCACAGGACCATCAGCCCGCCGGAGACGGCCAGCCGGGTGCCGGAGCGGTCGACGACGGCCTGGACCGCGAGACCGACGCAGAAGGGCAGTCCCGAGACCGCGACGAAGTGCAGCAGACCCCAGAGGAGGGCCTTGAACTGTCCGCCCAGCTGATTGCGGCCGAGCCACCACAGGAATCTGGGACCCGAGCGTGCGTCCGGCACTCCCGGGTCGGGAAACGGAAGGTCTTGAATCTGCATGACGTCCCAGAGGCTCGTGTCAGGGGTGGACGGTCGCGTGGGCAAGGGCTGACGGGCCGGCGGACCGGGTCCGAACCGGTCCAGGACCTGCGGCACCGGTAGCCGCGGCCGGTGCCGGACAGCCGCGGCGGCCGGCGTGGACCGCACGCGAAAAGCCGGCAACAAACCGTGAAAGGTTCGCGTCGGAGCGTGGTCGGAAGCAAACGGTTTTTCACCGCGGGGCAAAGAATCGGCCCGGACCGCCCCTGTTTGACCGGGAAGTGAGGGGGCCGCAGGCGGCGGTCGGGATCGTGGTGCGACGATGGACCGCATGCAAACAGGCGGTGCGAACGGTTCGGTGCGTGCGGGGGTCGCTGTGGCGGCCTGCGGTGTTCTCCTGATGTCCCTCTCGGCGTGCGGCGGTTCGGGCGCCGACGGCGGGGCGGAGGGCGACGGCGCCTCCGGGGGCAAGGCCGGTCGGGCCGAGGCACGCACCGTCGACCTGAAGCGCATCCCCGGCGTCGGGGACCGACTGCAGGAGAAGATCCCCGCCGGCTCCCGCCAGGTCGTCGCGGTCTACGGCGAGAACAAGGACTCGGCCGACTCCACTGTCGTCCTCTACACGAAGCACGGTTCCACGTGGGACCGGACCCGCACGTGGAAGGGGCACAACGGCAAGAAGGGCTGGACCACGGACCACCACGAGGGCGACAAGCGAAGCCCCGTCGGCGTCTTCACCCTCAGCGACGCGGGCGGGGTGCTCGCCGACCCGGGTGCCCGGCTTCCGTACACCCGGTCCGCCTCCTTCCAGGCGCCGCACTACTGGGCCGAGTCGCACTGGCACGACTTCGACTACGTCATCGCGATCGACTACAACCGCGTCAAGGGCACCTCGCCGAGCGACCCGACGCGGCCCGAGGGCCAGTCCAAGGGCGGCAGCATCTGGCTGCACATGGACCACGGGAGCGGCACGTCGGCCTGTGTGAGTCTGTCCAAGTCCGGGATGCGGTACCTGCTGCGCACTCTCGACCCGGATCAGCACCCCGTGGTGGTGATGGGGGACAAGGCGGACCTGAAGGCGTAGTCCCGGCGGCGGATCAGGACACAGGGGCGCCGGGGGAGAAGAAGGGGTACTCGGACAAGTCCTCGGTTCTCGTTGCGGGCGGGGCCGACTCCCCCGTAGAACACCGCACATGAGAAGACCGGTCATCATGTCCATGCTCGCCGGAGTGATCCTCACGGCGGGCACCCTTCTTGGAGCGACCCCCGCTCCGGCCGTCCCCGCGGCCGACGGCGCCGCCCGTCCCGCGGCGGCCGGATCCGCCGAGCCGCCCGCCGAGTTCGGCACCGACTGGCACGATCCGCTGACCGCCGCCCCGCCCGTCACGAAGCCCGCCACCAAGTCCTGCCGGGTCACCGTCGCCAAGGCGCAGTTCCGTGACTTCACGCCGTATCGCGGCACCTACACGCCGGTGACCGGCTGCGGTGACCGCTGGAGCAAGGTCGTGCTGAGGCTCGAAGGCAAGGTCAAGGGGCGGCAGTTCGACCGTCTCGGCTATCTGCACGTGGGCGGGGTCGAGATCTTCCGCACCTCGACCCCGGAACCCTCGCCCGACGGCATCGAGTGGTCCGTCGAGAAGGACGTGACGCGCTACAGCGACACGTTCCGGCACGCGGGCGACGTGGAGATGCTCATCGGCAACGTGGTCGACGACACGTACACCGGGGTCATCGACGTCGACGTCACGCTGACCTTCTACGCGTTCGAGAAGTCCGCGCGGCCGGCCGCTTCCGGCGCGCTCGCGGGTTCCGCCGCCCCCGCCCGCCCCGCGTCCGTTCCGGACCGCGTCCTGACCCTCGAGAACGGCATGCTCACCACGCCCCGCAACAGCGAGCGGATCGTCGCCGAGGTGTACGCCACCGGCTCGGGCGGCGGCTGTGAGGAGTACTGGTACCTGACGGTGCCCGACGCGGCGCCGTACTCCTGCAAGGCGGCCGACGGCCCGTACCGCGAGGTGCGGATCGAGGTGGACGGCCGGCTCGCCGGGATCGCGGCTCCGTTCCCGACCGTGTGGACCGGCGGCTGGTCCAACCCCTTCCTCTGGTACGTGATCCCGGGACCGCGCGCCTTCGACATCAAGCCGATCGAGTACGACCTGACTCCGTTCGCCGGGCTCCTCAACGACGGCCGACCGCACCGGGTGGACGTCTCGGTGGCCGGCGTCCCCGAGGGGCAGAGCGGCTGGAGCACCCCGGTCGACGTACTGGTGTGGCAGGACGCGAAGCGGGCGCACGTGTCCGGCGCGCTCACCGAGGTCGCGGCGGGCGACATGGCCAACTCCTCGGTCCACACGCCCGGTTCGGAGCACCGCCTCGACACCGAGGGCGGCCACCGGCTGACCGTCGCCGGATACGTGGACACCTCGCACGGCCGGGTCACGACGACCGTCGGCCGCACCCTGGCCAACACCTCCGTGCACCGCTGGACCGACGGCGAGAACACGGACGCGCTCACAGCCACCTGGACGGACGACGAGAGGGTCACCGTCGACGGGCGCGGACCCGCGTCGGTCACGCGGACCCATCGCACGTACACGATGGACGGCACCACGACGCTCGGCGACGGCGACCGGCTGCGGACGGTCCTGACCCTTGGAGACCGGGTGGCGGTGGACGAGTCGCGCCGGGGCCGGCCTACCGCGTGGTCCCGGTCGGACGACACCTACACGGGCGACGCCACGTACACCGCGAACGTCCCGCGCGACCAGCGGCACGCGGTCGCCACGACGAAGGAGCGGTACCGGCTGTACGGCTCGGCAGGGTGTCACGACCGCAGCCTGGTCACCGTGCAGGGGACGCTAGTTGAGGACCGGAGCCGCTGCTGACCCACCGACCGCGTCGCGCCGCCCGGTGACATCCACCGGGCGGCCGGCCCGTCCCGGGCGTGGGCGGAAGGCTCTCGCGCCGGCCGGCGGGGCGACGTGACCCTGTAACCGCCCGCCCCCGACCCGCACCCCGACACCCGGACGACGGCCAGGACAGGGACGTCGGCCGGGATGCCCAGATGCCGTGACGGCCGGCTTAGGAGAGTGACAGGCCGTACGCGATCAGCAGGGCCGCTCCGCGCCGGGCGTGCCGTCGACCAGGGTGTCCAGCAACCCGCCCAGCACCTCGCGCTGCTCGTCCGTCAGCGGGGCCAGGATCTCCTCCGCGGCCGACCGGCGGGCGCCGCGCAGCTCACGCAGTGCCATGCGCCCTTCGTCCGTGACCTCGATCCGGATCACCCGGCGGTTGGTGGGATCGGGCACCCGCCGCACCTTCCCGTTCGCCTCCAGGCCGTCGACCAGGGTGGTCACGGCACGCGGCACCACCTCCAGGCGCTCGGCCAGGTCGGCCATGCGGGGAGGCGAGCCGTAGTGGGCCAGGGTGCGCAGGAGCCGCGACTGGGCCGGAGTGATGCCCAGGGCGCGCTGCTCCAGATGGCGCTTCTGGATGCGGTGCACGCGGCGGGTCAGCCGCAGCAACTGCTCGGCGAGCAGGCCGTCGGCATCGGGGGTGGTCATGTGGGAACAATATCAGGACCCTGTTCATTGTGAGTATAGGTAACAATGAGCTATGCTCCGTCAGTCGTCCTCATCTCACCCTCCGTAGGAGCCCATGCGTCCCGATCACCCCACCTGGACACCGTCACCCGCCGAGTCCGAGCAGCCGCGGCAGGTGCGCCGCATCCTGAAGCTGTTCCGGCCCTATCGCGGCCGGCTGGCCGTCGTCGGCCTGCTGGTCGGCGCCGCCTCCCTGGTCTCCGTCGCCACGCCCTTCCTGCTCCGGGAGATCCTGGACGTCGCGATCCCCGAGGGCCGCACCGGACTGCTGAGCCTCCTCGCTCTCGGCATGATCCTCAGCGCGGTCGTCACCAGCGTCTTCGGCGTGCTGCAGACCCTGATCTCCACGACGGTCGGCCAGCGCGTCATGCACGACCTGCGCACCGCCGTCTACGGGCGGCTCCAGCACATGTCGCTCGCCTTCTTCACCCGCACCCGCACGGGGGAGGTCCAGTCCCGCATCGCCAACGACATCGGCGGTATGCAGGCGACGGTCACCTCCACCGCCACCTCGCTGGTCTCCAACCTCACCAGCGTCGTCGCCACGATCGTCGCGATGGTCGCGCTCGACTGGCGGCTCACCGTCGTCTCCCTGCTCCTGCTGCCGGTCTTCGTGTGGATCAGCCGCCGGGTCGGCCGCGAGCGCAAGAAGATCGCGACGCAGCGCCAGAAGCAGATGGCCACGATGGCCGCCACCGTCACCGAGTCGCTGTCCGTCAGCGGCATCCTCCTCGGCCGCACGATGGGCCGGGCCGACTCGCTCACGAGGTCCTTCGCCGACGAGTCCGAGAGCCTGGTCGACCTCGAGGTGAAGTCGAACATGGCGGGCCGCTGGCGCATGGCCGTCATCACCATCGTCATGGCCGCCATGCCCGCCGTCATCTACTGGACGGCCGGGATGGCCCTCCAGTTCGGCGGTCCGGACATCTCCATCGGCACGCTCGTCGCCTTCGTCTCGCTCCAGCAGGGCCTGTTCCGGCCGACCGTGAGCCTGTTGTCCACCGGCGTGCAGATCCAGACCTCGCTCGCGCTCTTCCAGCGCATCTTCGAGTACCTCGACCTGCCGATCGACATCACCGAGCCGGCGGAGCCGGTCCACCTCGACCAGGTCAAGGGCGAGATCCGCTTCGAGGACGTCGAGTTCCGCTACGACGGCAAGGGCGGCCCGGTCCTGGAGGGCATCGACATCACGGTCCCCGCGGGCGGCAGTCTCGCGGTCGTCGGTCCGACCGGTTCGGGCAAGTCCACGCTCAGTTATCTGGTGCCCCGGCTCTACGACGTCACGGGCGGGCGCGTCACGCTCGACGGCGTCGACGTGCGCGACCTGGACTTCGACACCCTCGCGCGCGCGGTCGGCGTCGTCTCGCAGGAGACGTACCTCTTCCACGCCTCGGTCGCCGACAACCTGCGCTTCGCCAAGCCGGACGCCACCGACGAGGAACTGCACGCGGCGGCCCGGGCGGCCCAGATCCACGAGCACATCGCCTCGCTGCCCGACGGCTACGACACCGTGGTCGGCGAGCGCGGACACCGGTTCTCCGGAGGTGAGAAGCAGCGGCTGGCCATCGCGCGCACGATCCTGCGCGACCCGCCCGTGCTCATTCTCGACGAGGCGACGAGCGCCCTGGACACCCGCACGGAGCGCGCTGTCCAGGAAGCCATCGACGCGCTGTCGGCCGACCGGACCACGATCACCATCGCGCACCGGCTGTCCACCGTCCGGGGCGCCGACCAGATCGTGGTCCTGGACTCCGGCCGGGCGGCCGAGCGCGGGACGCACGAGGAACTGCTGGAGCGCGACGGCCGGTACGCCGCCCTCGTCCGCCGAGACGCTCAACTGGAGCCGACAAGATGAAGATATGTCGGGTTTGCGCGCTTTTGCGGGTTACCGTGCCCGCATGCAGACCAACACTCCGCCACGGAGCACGATTCGACTGACGCGTCGGGGCCGGATCGCCCTGATCGCGACCGGAGCCGTCGTCGCGGCCACCGCCGTGGCGGTGCCGCTGCTGACCATGGACGACGAGGACGAGCGCCCGACGTCCCTGCTGATCCCGGAGGGCTGGCGGGCGGGCCAGGTCTACGACGCGGTGGACAAGGCGCTGCGTCTGCCGGCGGGCAGCACCAAGAAGTCCCTGCGCAAGGCCGACCTGAAGCTGCCGAACGACGCCGAGGGCAACCCTGAGGGCTACCTGTTCCCCGCCACGTATCCGCTCGACGAGAAGTCCACCCCGGAGTCGCTGCTCAAGTTCATGGTCGCCACCGCGAACAAGAAGTTCAACGGCGGCCAGATCACCGCGGGCGCGCAGCGCAACGCGATGAACGTCTACCAGGCCGTGACGATCGCGAGCATCATCCAGGCCGAGGCGGCCACCAAGGACGACATGGGCAAGGTGGCCCGCGTCATCTTCAACCGGCTGGAGCGGGGCATGCCGCTGCAGATGGACTCCACCATCAACTACGCGCTCAACCGCAGCACCCTGACGACCAGTGAGAAGGACACCAAGCTCGACAACCCGTACAACTCCTACCAGCGCATGGGACTGCCTCCGACGCCGATCGCCAACCCCGGCGAGGAGGCGATGCGCGCGGCGATCAACCCGACCCCGGGGGACTGGCTGTACTTCGTCACCGTCAAGCCGGGCGACACGCGCTTCACGGCGGTCTACGAGGAGCATCAGAGGAACGTCGCCGAGTTCAACCGGAACCGGAAGAGTGTCGCGCCCTCCCGCTGACCGGCGGGCGCGCGTCACGAACGCCCGAGCCGGGGACCGACGGGGCGTCACGCGGTGGCCGGGACCTCCGCGAGCAGCCGCCTGATGTCCCTGACCGCCGAGCGGCCCGCCCGGTTGGCGCCGATCGTGCTGGCCGAGGGGCCGTAGCCCACCAGGTGGACGCGCGGGTCGGCGACCGCACGGGTGCCGTCGACGCGGATGCCGCCGCCCGGCTCACGCAACCGCAGCGGAGCCAGGTGATCGATCGCCGCCCGGAACCCGGTCGCCCACAGGATGACGTCGGCGTCCACATGCCGTCCGTCGTCCCATGCCACGCCGTCCGGGGTGATCCGGTCGAACATGGGAAGCCGGTCCAGGACCCCGTCCGCCAGGGCCTGCCGGATCGCGTCGTTCAGAGGCAGGCCCGTCACGGACACCACGCTCCCCGGCGGCAGGCCCCGGCGGACCCGCTCCTCCACGAGCGCCACCGCCGCCCGTCCCACGTCCTCGCTGAACGGACCCTCGCGGAAGACGGGCGGCCGCCGGGTCACCCAGGTCGTCTCGGCCGCGTACGGGGCGATCTCCATCAGGTGCTGAGTGCCGGACGCGCCCCCGCCCACCACCACGACCCGCGATCCGGCGAACTTCTCGGGACCCGGGTATTGCGCGGTGTGCAGCTGACGGCCCCGGAAGGTCTCCTGGCCCGGATAGCGCGGCCAGAACGGCCGGTCCCAGGTGCCCGTCGCGTTGATCAGCGCCCGCGTCGACCACGTACCGTCCGAGGTCTCGACGAGCAGCCGGCCGCCCTCGCCCGCACGGACCCCGCTCACATCGACCGGCCGGCGCACCCGCAGGTCGAAGGTGCGCTCGTACGCGGCGAAGTACTCGGCGATGACCTCGGACGAGGGGCGTGCGGGGTCCGCGTCCGTCAGCTCCAGGCCCGGCAGGCTGTGCATCCCGTGCACCTTGCCGTACGTCAGCGACGGCCAGCGGAACTGCCAGGCCCCGCCCGGCTGCGGCGCGTGGTCCAGCACCACGAAGTCACGCTCCGGTTCGAATCCGGTGCGTCGCAGGTGATGGGCGCTGGACAGGCCCGCCTGTCCAGCGCCGATGACGACCACGTCGACCTCGCGTACTGCTGCCCCGGTGCTCTCCACGACCCTGCCAACCGGACCGGGGTCCGGTTTCTTCCCGGCCGGCGGCCTCAGCGGCCCCCGGCGACCAGCAGCGGCACGCCACCGCCCACGGCCGCGCCCGGCAGCAGTCCGCGGGCCGCCAGGTCCGGGATCACCCCCTCGCCGAACCAGTACGCCTCCTCCAGGTGCGGGTAGCCGGAGAGCACGAAGTGCTCGATGCCGAGCGCGTGGTACTCCTCGATCCGGTCGGCGACCTCGGCGTGACTGCCGACCAGGGCCGTCCCGGCGCCGCCGCGCACCAGGCCCACGCCCGCCCACAGGTTCGGGGAGATCTCCAGTCCGTCGCGTGAGCCGCCGTGCAGTGCGAGCATGCGCTGCTGGCCCACCGACTCGCTGCGCCCGAGCGCGGCCTGGGCGGCGGCGATCGTCTCCGCGTCCAGGTCGCCGAGCAGCCGGTCCGCCGTCGACCAGGCCTCGGCGGCCGAGTCCCGCGAGATGGTGTGCAGACGGATGCCGAAGCGGACGGTGCGCCCCTCGCGCTCGGCGAGCGAGCGGATCCAGTCGATCTTCTCCTTGACCTGGGCGGGAGGCTCGCCCCAGGTCAGGTACACGTCCGCGTGCCGGGCGGCGACGGGACCCGCGGCGGGCGAGGAGCCGCCGAAGAAGATCTCCGGCAGCGGGTCCGGCGGCAGCGCCGTCAGCCCGCCCTCCACCTGGTAGTGGGTGCCGTCGAAGTCGTACGGCTGTCCGCTCCACACCCCGCGCACGACGGACAGGAACTCGTCCGTGCGGCTGTAGCGGCGGTCGTGGTCGAGATGGTCACCGAAGCGGCGCTGCTCGGCGGAGTCGCCGCCGGTGACCACGTTCAGGAGCAGCCGCCCGCGGGTGACGCGCTGGTAGGTGGCCGCCATCTGCGCCGCGAGGGTGGGGGAGATGACGCCCGGCCGGAACGCCACCAGGAATCTGAGCCGCTCGGTGTGCTGGGCGAGCGCCACCGTCGTCAGCCAGGCGTCCTCGCACCAGGTGCCGGTCGGGGTGAGGACCGCCTCGAATCCCAACTGCTCGGCGGCCTTGGCGATCTGGGCGAGGTACTCGATGTCGGGCGGGCGCACACCGCTGACCGGACGGACGCGGTCGACGGGGTTGGAGGCGTAGGCGTGCCGGTCCACGAGGGTGCGGCCGTCACCGCCGGTCGGCAGGAACCAGTGGAGATGGACGGTCACCGTCAGGACTCCTTCGGCACGCGCGGGGCGGTGGTCGAGGCGGGCAGGTCGCCGTTGAAGCGGGTGTCGACGAAGTCGCCGAAGTCGACCTTGCGCGGGATCAGCTTCAGGCCGGCGAAGGCGTCGACGATCTCCTGCTCGGAGGCGACGAGCTTGTCGTCGACGGCCACCGGGACGCGCGAGGCGTTGGTGCGCTTCACCGACGCCAGCGCCACCTCGTACGGCAGCCCGGTGTCCTTCGCCCACACCTTCGCCCAGGCCTCGGGGTGGTCGTAGACCCAGTCCTGGGCGCGCCGCAGCCGCTCCAGGTAGTCCTTGACGGCCGCCTCCTTCTTCTTGTCCGCGAGGGCGCCGGGCGCGGCCACCTGGAAGGTGAGCCCGTTCACCACGCCGTCGCCGTCGGTCAGGACGCGCCCCTGCCCGGCTTTCAGCACCTGGGAGGTGTACGGGTCCCAGACCGCCCAGGCGTCCACCTTGCCGCTGGTGAAGGCGGCGAGGGCATCGGCGGGCTGCAGGTACTTCACCTCGACGTCGCTCAGACCGAGCCCGGCCTTCCGCAGCGAGGCGACCAGTTGGTAGTGGGCGGACGAGCCCTGCGCCACTGCGACCGACTTGCCCTTCAGCTCCGCGGGCCTCTTCAGCGACGACTTCTCCGGTACGAGGATGGTGTCGCCCCTGGACGTGCCGTGCCAGGCGGCCACCACCTTGATCTTCGAGCCCGCGCCGGCCGCGAAGACGGGCGGGGTGTTGCCGACGCCGCCGATGTCGACGGCCTTGGCGTTGACCGCCTCCAGCAGGGGTGGCCCGGACGTGAACGTCGACCATTTGATCTTGTAGTCGAGGTCCTTCAGTTCTCCCGCGGCCCGCAGCACGGCTTCCGAACCGCCCTTCTGGTCACCGACGTTGAGCGTGAGCGAGCCCTTGCCGTCGGTCCCGCCACCCGTCGAGGTGTCGGCCGCCGAGTTCCCGCCGCAGGCGGCGAGCAGGAGAGCGAGGGGGAGGAGCAGAGTGGCGGGGGCGAGGCGTCGGCGCATGGCGATTTCCGTTCGGTCGGTTCAGGTGAGGGTGGGTCCGGTCCGCTGCACGCGCGGCGCCGGGGTGGAAGGGGTCAGGCGGCTTCGGCGGCGGTGTCGACGCCCAGCCGTTCCAGGAGTTCGGCGCGGAGTTCGGCGAACCGCGGGTCGGTGATGTCGCGCGGGCGGTCCAGGTCGACACGGGTCTCGTACGCGACGACCCCCTCGTCCATGACCAGGACGCGGTCGGCGAGCAGCACCGCCTCCTCGACGTCGTGGGTGACGAGCAGGACTGCGCAGCCGCGGTGCTGCCACAGCCGGCCGACGAGCCGCTGGGCCTTGATGCGGGTGAGGGCGTCGAGGGCGCCGAAGGGCTCGTCGAGCAGGAGCAGGTCGGGTTCCCGGACCAACGCGCGTGCCAGGGAGGCACGTTGGGCCTCACCGCCGGACAGCGTCTTGGGCCAGGCGTCCGAGCGGTGGGTGAGACCGACCTCGGTCAACGCCCGTTCGGCGACGGCCCGTTCGGGCTTGCCGGGCAGGCCCAGGAGCACGTTGCGCCACACCTTCTTCCACGGCATCAACCGGGGCGCCTGGAACGCGACTGCCTTGCGGCGCGGTACCAGCACGGTGCCCTCGATGTCCCGGTCGAGTCCGGCGAGGATGCGCAGCAGGGTGGACTTGCCGCAGCCGCTGCGGCCGAGCAGCGCCACGAACTCGCCCGGCTGGACGTCCAGTTGCAGGTGGTCGATGACGGCGCGGCCGTCGAAGGAACGGGTCAGGCCGTCCACGCGTACCGCCGGTGCCGGTACGCGCGCGGTCTTCTCGGTGGTCACCGGCCGGTGAACGTCGGTCGCCATTGCAGCAGCAGCCTTTCGAGGGAACGGACGACGAAGTCGGCGAGCAGGCCGAGGAAGGCGTAGACGATCAGGCAGACCACGATCACGTCGGTGCGCAGGAAGTCCCGGGCCTGGACCATGAGGAACCCGATTCCGGCGTCGGCGTTGATCTGCTCGGCGAAGACGAGCGCCAGCCAGGCGATGCCGAGCGAGTAGCGCAGGCCCGTCATGGCGCCGGGGAGCGCCCCGGGTAGGACGACGTGGCGGACCAGCCCCCACCGGGACAGCCCGAGGGATTCACCGGCCTCGATGAGCTGGGAGTCGACGCCGCGGATGCCCGCGTACACGTTGAGGTAGAGCGGGAAGGACACGCCGAGGGTGATGATCGCGACCTTCGGGGCCTCGCCGATGCCGAACCAGATGATGAACAGCGGGATGAGTCCGACGAACGGGACCGTCCGCAGCATCTGGACGCTGGCGTCGACCAGGTCCTCGCCGATCCGGAACAGCCCCGAGACCAGGGCGAGTCCGGTGCCTACGACGGTGCCGAGGAGCAGTCCCACCGCGACGCGCTGGAGGGAGACGCCCATCGCGTTCGGCAGCGAGCCGTCCGTGATCAGGTCCCGGCCGACGCGGGCGATGGTGCCGGGTGAGGCGAGGACATCGGAGGTCAACACCCCTGTCACGCTGAGGAGTTGCCACAGGCCGAGCAGCAGCAGCGGACCGGAGGTGCGGCGCAGCCAGCGGGGGACGCGGGCGCGCCGGCTGGAGGCGGGGACGATGGGTTCGAGTTCGGGCGACGCCTGTCCGGCGACGGCGTCGTTCTTGGAGATTACCGATATGTCGGACTCTGTCGAGTCCGGCGGGGCATGGCTGATGCTCATGAGTGCTCCACGGGAGGGAGAGCGACCGAAGAGGGATGCGCGTGGGCGCCGCCGCGCCGGCGGGTCAGCCCGTCAACGGGCAGACGGGTGACCGGACGTGCGAGTGCTGGGCGGCGCGCAGGGGCACGCTGGACGAGCGGGGTGAGAGGGCGTCAGCAGCCGCGGCGACACGCGGCGGAGGCCACCCGCAGCAGGTCGATGTGACCGCGCGTGGTGAGCAGGGCTGAACGCAACATGCGGCAGAAAGTAGCCATGCGGCATGTGCACGGTCAATGGCGTCTCGCGGAATGGACTCCGCGTATCACCGCGAGCGCGCCGGGTCGCGTGTGAAACCCGGCTTATGGGTCAGGATGGGGTCATGTCCGAAGCCTTCACCACGCGTGTCCTGAACATCGCCTCCGGCACGTCCGAGAACGTCGTCGACCTCACCCGCGACTGCGAGGCATTCCTGAACGAGGCGGCGGCAGGGCGCGACGGCCTGCTGAACGTGTTCGTCCCGCACGCCACCGCCGGAGTGGCGATCATCGAGACCGGGGCCGGCAGCGACGACGACCTCCTCGCCGCCCTGCACACGCTGCTTCCCGCCGACGACCGCTGGCAGCACCGCCACGGCAGCCCCGGCCACGGCCGCGACCACGTCCTCCCGGCCGTCGTCCCGCCGCACGCCACCCTGCCGGTGATCGCCGGCCGGCTGGAGCTCGGGACCTGGCAGTCGGTGTGCCTGGTGGACACCAACAAGGACAACCCGGAGCGGAAGGTGCGGTTGTCGTTCCTCGGATAGTGGCTGCTGCGGGCCTGTGACGTGGGCCTGGGACTGCGAGCGGGGTCTCAGGGCGCGCTGGGCGATGGTCTGGCCGCGTCCTTCGCGTGAGGCCTGCCGGACTTCGTGGCAGCCGACGGGCCCCGACGGCATGTCTCCATCGGGGCCCGTCGCGACAGTTCTCAGCCGCCGAAGCGGAGCTTGTACTGCGTCTTGCCGTTGGGGAATTCGTCGAGTGTCCCGCCGCCCCAGTCGAGGTCGAAGTACGCCTGGTACTTCGAGTCCTGGACCAGCTCGGCCATCCGGTCGATGAAGTAGGGCGAGTCCCCTCCCCCCGCGTAGGCGTCGCCCTTTCGGTACAGACCCCATTCCGGATACGACTTCGCCTTGTTGTGCGCGGCGGCGAACGTTTTGAACTCGTTCACGCCCATGGCGGTGGTGAGCGTGTGGTTCCATCGCTGAGCAGGTGTAGCGCCCGGGTGCTGCCACCACACGTCGTAGATGTTCAGCCCCACGATATCGACGTAACTGTCGCCGGGGTAAAGCGTCTCGAAAGACGTGACCTTGCCCGCGGGGCCCACGGCCATGTTGTAGTCGAACTGGAAATCCGCTCCGGTACGGGCACGCATCAGGGTGACCACCCGACGGAACATCGCCCGATAGGCTGCCGGGTCGTCAGTTCCCTGCCAAGGTCCGATGTTCCTGTTGTTGCCCTCGTATCCGAGGCGAACGACGGAGTTGCCCAGACCGTTCTTGATCATCAGGTCGGCGAGGTCTCGGAACTGGCTGTCGTACGTGCCACTGAGGCCCGCCGTGAAGTTTCCGCCCTTGGGCAGCATCGGCAGACCGAGCACGAACCGCCGGTCGGCCCTGGCCTTCTTCCAGTCGCCCCAGTACTTGGTCGCGTACCCATTCCACAGCGTGTTCTCGGACGGATCCAGGTAGTCGGTCGCGTCCACCTGCGACCGGTCGAGCCACGTCTGGGTGTTGTCCACCGCAGCGGTTTTCCCTGGGCCGACGTATACGCCCAGACGGGAGGACGTGATGGCACCCTCTGACGGCATGATCATGGACGTGAGGATAATTGCCGCCATGGCCAGTACCGTCGCCAGTTTTCGTTTCATTCCCGTCCTTCTTGACCGGCCGGTGCAGGGCCGGTGCTTCGGCGCCGCGGCTGTATGAGCCCCCGGCTTCCCGGTGGCCCAGTCATTCTCAGAAGGTCCACGTGTGCAGGCAATGAAAGATCCCTACTACGTGGATTCGTAGAAGTAGGGAGTCTTGTCAGGGCGTCATCGGCGTGGTGTCCCCGGTATCGGGCAGGCGCCGTTGCTTCTGTCGAACCGTCAGGGCACGGATGGCGACCGCTGCGAGAGCAGGAATGTCCGGAAATCCGAGCACCGGTTTCACGGCGTGAATAGATTGTCCGTTATAGGACAATTGATCCGGTATGCCGGAGGGGGCTGACTGCTATCCGGCATCGTTGGAGCCGTATGCGGCATGACGCATGTCACAGAGCCCGCGACAGGCATCGCCGTACGGCCGGCCCGCCCGCGGTTCGGACGGCCTCACGACGGCTTGCGCCACACCGAGATGTGCTGGGGCGAGTCCTGGGTGAACGGCGCGCCGTTCCAGTCCGCGAGACGGCGCTCCAGGGTGAGTCCCGCGATCCGGGCCATCAGGTCCAGCTCCGCCGGCCAGGCGTACCGGTGCCGGGACGCGCCGCGGCGATAGCGGCCGTCGTCGCCGTCCCGGGTCAGGTGGTGCGAGACGAGGATCTGCTCGACCAGGTCGAAGGTGTCGAAGCCCAGGTGCCCGTCCGAGACATCGAAGGGCACCGCGGTCTGCCCGGGCGGCAGGAACCGCAGGGGCGGCACCCCCAGCTCGATGACGAAACGGCCCCCCGGCGCGAGGTGGCGCGCGGCGTTGTGGAAGCACTCGACCTGCTCGTCCTGGGTGAGCAGGTTCGAGATGGTGTTGTAGACGAGGTAGACCAGGGTGAACTCGCCGGGCACGCGGGTCGAGGTCATGTCCCCGAGGGCGACCGGCAGGGTGTCCTCGCCGGCCTTGCGCCGCAGCACGGCCAGCATGTGCTCGGACAGTTCGACGCCCGCCACGGGGACTCCCCGCTCGCACAGGGGGACGCCCACGCGCCCGGTCCCGATCGCGAACTCCAGCGCCCGTCCCTCACCCGCCAGCCCGGCGAGGAAGTCGAGTGTCGGGGCGAGGAAGGCGGCCGAGGTCCTCTCGCCCTCCTCGGCGTCGTAGCGTTCGGCGGTCGCCCGGTTCCATACTTCGCTGCTCGTCACGGTCGGTCAGCCTGCCCGCCGCCTCGCGTCGCTGTCGACCGAATAACCCCCCGGCCACCGGCCGGCGCCGGGACCACGGCGTATGCCTCCGCCCCTGTCCGAAGCGGGCGGAGGCCTACGTGGGGGTCGGGCCGTCCGGTCTAGGAACCGGTGCGGCCGGTCACGTCGGACATCGTCCACCGTTGGTTGGCACCGGAGTTCGGGGTCCAGACCGTGACGGCCGCGCCCTCCGAGGTGGCCTGGCCGCCCACTTCGAGCAGCCGGCCGTCGGCGGCGTTGACCAGGGTCCAGGAGCCGTCGCCGGTCGTCGACGCGATCCACTGGGCGGCCCTGTCCGTACGGCCGTGGTCCGCCTCCAGGACGGGCGCGCCGTCCCGCACGGCCACCCGCCGTCCCTGCGCGGGGTCGGTCAGCACGTACCGCTGGAGGTTTCCGCTGTCGTGGCCGGTGCGGCGGAGCTGCCACCGCTGCCCGTCGCCGCCCGCCTCCGTGCCCGCGGACCTGATGACGAGCCCGGTGCCGTCGTCCGCGACGGTGAGGGCCTTGCCGCTCTGCACGCCGGTCAGCCGGTAGGTGTGGCCCTTCTGCGCGAGCGCCGCGTCCTCGGCGGCGCCGGACACGCCCTTGACCAGGAAGGACGTCACGGACTGGGCGGGCACGGTCAGGGTGGCCCGACCGCCGGTGACCCGGACGGGAGCCCCCCGGTCGAGCTTGCCCTCGGCGCTCGTCACGACCGGCGTCACCGTCGCGCCGCGCGCGATGTGGCCGAACTTGGACAGGTCGATCGTCACCGCGCGGGCGTCGAGGGTCCTGTTGACGTGGACGACCGTCGCGGCGTCGCGCTTGCGGGAGACGGCCGCCGCGCTCGCCGTGTCGTCGGTGCCGATCAGGCGGTCACCGGGCTTGATGTAGTGGGTGAAGTTGCGCGCGGTGTCGAACTTCGTGTTCGTGCGCACCGGGCAACTGGCCAGGGTGTCCGCGGACGTGCAGCTGAACGGGACCTGGATACTGCCCCAGTTGCCGCCCTTCGCCGACTCGCCGCCCGGCTCCATGTTGTCCAAGTCCTCGACGGGCTGCCAGAACACCCAGGCCCGCGGCTCCAGTTCGCGCAGGTCGTCGACCATCTGCTGGGCGAGGCCGAGTCCGGGCCGCATGTCCGTGAAGCTCTGGCCGTCGCCCCAGTCGCCCTCGACCTCGCTCATCCACAGCGGTTTGCCGGCCGCCTTGGCCAGGTCGCGCACGCTGGTGCGGCCGCCGGTTCCGTAGGTGTGGACGTTCATCTGGCCCACGAGGTCGCGTACTTCGCCGGGGTAGGTGTTCCAGTTCTGCGCGAAGAGGCTCGGGTTGGTCTCGTCCATGGCGGAGATCTCGGTGCCGGTCCTCGCCTTCCTCAGTGCGGGGGCCAGCGCCTTGATCACCTTCTGCTGGAGCTCCGGGCCGATGTGAGCGCCTTCCTGACGGCCGCCGACCGGCTGTCCGTCGGCGCCCAGGCGCGTACTCCAGTACTCCGTGTTGGGCTCGTTGAAGGGATCCAGGGTGTCGACCTCGATGCCGTGCGCCTTCTCCAGCCGCTCGGTCGCGCCCGCCAGATAGGCCGCGAAGTCGTCGACGGAGTCGTCCCTCAGCTGGTCCTGGTTGGCGTCGAAGCCGCCGGAGACGTATCCGCTGCGGGTCATGAACCAGGGGGGCGAGTTGCTGAACGTCTCCCAGTGGTCGATGTCGTCCTTGATGCGGTCCACCCACCAGCGCTGCGTGGCGTCGGCGTCCGGGTTCCAGTCGGCGGCGTCCGTGGCGTGCCACCAGTCGGTGTCCTCACGGGTCGTGCCCGCCGGGGCCTTCCACCAGCCCTCGACGGCGCCGCCCGCGCGGAGATAGTCCTTCACGTCGGGGGCGTTGCCGCCGCCAATGTTGTAGCGGGCGATGTTGAGGGCGAGGCCGTCGTCGCCGAAGAGGAGGTCGGCGAGCCGCTCGCGTATCTCGGGTGGGTAGTCGCCGGTGGCGTTGGCGAACCAGACAAGGCTGGTGCCCCAGCCCTCGAAGCGCTGCGCCTGGTACGAGGGGTCGGGCGAGACGGTGACGGCCGACGCCGCCGTCTCCGCCCGCGCGTGCGTCGGTGGTGCGTTGACCAGGGTCGCCCCGAGGGTCAGAGCGGTGACCCCGAGGGGTCCCAGAAGCCGTCGTGTACGGGTACGGCGTGCCAACGTGTGCTCCCAACTCGTCTGTGGTCGCTGCGGTGGTCCGTCGTGCCCCGCGGGCGGGGCACGACGGTGTGCCCCCTCGAATCAGGCGTGGATCAGGCTCGACTCAGGGGTGTCGGAGGTCGGGCTGGCGCAGTACGGCGACGTCCCGGGGCGGCAGGACGAGCGCGCCGTCGGCGTCCTTCCGGCCGATCAGGAGTTCCCCGTCGAGTCCGGCCAACGGCACCGGCGCGTCGGTCCGGTTGACCAGGAACAGGTAGCGGGCGCCGGAGCCGCGGCGCACCGTCAGTTCGACGTCTCCCCGTGCTGCGTCGGGCAGTTCGGAGGTGACACCGGCCGGGGTGAGCAGCCGGGGGAGCAGCCCGGCGAGTCCGTCCGCGCCGAGCCGGGTGGACACGTACGCGGCC
Organism: Streptomyces sp. NPDC005496; assembly: GCF_042872045.1. Taxonomy (NCBI): domain Bacteria; kingdom Bacillati; phylum Actinomycetota; class Actinomycetes; order Kitasatosporales; family Streptomycetaceae; genus Streptomyces; species Streptomyces sp. NPDC005496. Next base: position 639,895 of record NZ_JBIAJQ010000004.1, on the reverse strand, counting down.
GAACCCCGGCCCACCGTGCGGCGCGTGACGGCGGGCAGTCCCGTGTGCGCACCGCTGCGGTAGCGGCCCAGGACGTCCACGTCTAGGTCGGTGACGGTGATCCGGTCGGTCCACAGGCTGCCGGTCGGGGCGCCGTCCAGGTCCAGCTCGACGGCGTCGCCGTCCAGCAGCGGGCCGAACTCCTCGACGCGGATGCCGAGCAGCTCGCGCAGCGCCCCCGGGTAGCCGCCGAGCCAGACGTGGTCGTTCTCGTCGACGACACCGGAGAAGTACGTGGTGACCAGGTGGCCGCCCTGCTCGACGTACCGGGTCAGGTCCTTGGCCAGCGCGGTCGGGACCATGTGCAGCACGGGGGCGATCAGCAGGTCGTAGCGGTCGAGTTCGGCCTGCGCGGTGACGACGTCGGCCCGGACGCCGAGCGCGAGCAGCGCCGAGTACCAGTCGAGGGCCTCCTGGCGGTAGTCCAGGCGGGAGGTCGGGTGGGAGTCCTGCTCGCTCGCCCACCACGACTCCCAGTCGAAGACGATTCCGACGCGGGCGGGCTCGCGTTCGGTGCCGGCGACGGGGGCCAGCGTCCGCAGGGTGCTGCCGAGTGCGGTGACCGCGCGGAACAGCTCGCTGTCGGGTCCGGCGTGCGGGACCATCGCCGAGTGGTACTTCTCGGCGCCGGCCGCCGACTGGCGCCACTGGAAGAAGCAGACGGCGTCGGCGCCGTGCGCGACGTGCACCAGCGAGTCGCGGGCCAGCTCGCCGGGCCGCTTCGCCACGTTGATCGGCTGCCAGTTGACGGCGCTGGTGGAGTGCTCCATGAGGAACCACGGACGGCCGGCGGAGATGCCGCTGACGAGGTTGGCGGAGAAGGACAGCTCGTCGCGGTCCTGCGGGCCGGGCACGACGTAGTGGTCGTTGGAGACGAAGTCGATCTCGGCCGCCCAGTCGGCGTAGTTCATGCCCTTCGTGCCGCCCATCACCATGAAGTTCGTGGTGACCGGAACGTCCGGGGTGAGCTCGCGCAGCACGTCGCGTTCCGCGCGCAGGTACTCCTTCAGCGCGTCGGACGAGTAGCGCTTGAAGTCCAGCTGCTGGGTCGGGTTCGGATGCGAGGCGGCCAGCCGGGGCGGCAGGATCTGCTCCCAGTCGCTGTAGCGCTGGGACCAGAAGGCCGTTCCCCAGGCGTGGTTGAGCGCGTCGAGCGTGCTGTAGCGGGCGCGCAGCCAGACGCGGAAGGCGCGGGCGGCGTCGTCGGAGTAGTCGTAGACGTTGTGGCAGCCCAGCTCGTTGGAGACGTGCCAGGCCACCAGCGCCGGATGGTCCGCGTACCGTTCGGCCATCGCGCGCACCAGGCGCAGCGCGTGCTCGCGGAAGACGGGGGAGGTGGGGCGCCAGTGCTGCCGCGCCCCCGGCCACAGCGTCTCGCCCGAGGCGGTGACGGGAAGGATCTCCGGGTGGGCCGTGGTGAGCCAGGGCGGCGGGGAGGCGGTTGCGGTGGCCAGGTCGACCCCGATGCCGCCCGCGTGCAGCAGGTCCATGATCTCGTCGAGCCAGGCGAAGTCCCACTCGTCCGGGGCGGGCTGGATGCGGGCCCAGGAGAAGATCCCCACGGAGACGATGTTGACGCCGGCCTCGCGCATCAGCCGGACGTCCTCGGCCCACACCTCGCGCGGCCACTGCTCGGGGTTGTAGTCGGCGCCGTACGCGAGGCGCGGGGTGGGGTCACCGTCCGGCCCGTGCTGCAGCCGGGACAGGAGGGTGGAGATCATGGTGGTCCTTCCGGTGTGCCGCCCGGGGCGGGGGAGTGGATCGGCCACCCCGGGCGGCGACGTGAAACGGTGTGCTCAGACAGCTCGGTGACGTACCGTCAGTTCTCGACGGTGAAGCCCTGCTCCTTGCCGTACTTGACGGAGGCGTCCTGCCAGGACTTCAAGCCGTCGGCGAGCTTCGTGCTGCCGACGTAGGCCTTGCCGACGGTGTCGTTGAAGATCGAGTTGGCGTACTGCTGGAAGGGCAGGTACGACCAGTCGTCGGCGACGTTGGCGGCGGAGTCCGCGAAGATCTCGTTGGCCTTCTGGCCGCCGAAGTACTCGAACTCGGTGTTGCGGAACTCCTCGGACTCCAGCTCGGCCTTGGTCGCCGGGAAGGCGCCCTCCTTGACCCGGCTCTGCACACCGGCACCGGAGTTGGCGTACTCGACGAAGGCGTAGGCGAGTTCCTTGTTCTTGCCGAGCGTGGGCAGGGCCAGGGAGCTGCCGCCGTTCTCCGCGCTCGCCTTGTCGCCCTTCGTCCAGGCCGGCATCGGCGCGGCGCGCCAGTCACCGGAGGCGTTCGGCACGCCGGTGACGAAGTTGGCGGGCATCCAGGCGCCGCTGGCGAGGGTGGCTATGGTGCCGTCGCCCAGGCCCTTGTACCAGTCGTCGGTCCAGCCGTTGATCGGCGCGAGGAGCTTCTCGTCGATCAGCTTCTGCCAGGTGTCGGTGTACTTCTTGGCGCCCGCGTCGGAGAAGTCGACCTTCACCTTGGTGCCGTCGACCTTGTAGGGGCGCGAACCGGCCTGCCACAGCATGCTGGTGGTGAAGCCCGCGTCGCCGGCGTCGTTGGCGATGTAGACCTTCGGGTCGGCCTTGTGCAGCTTGCGGGCCGCCTCGACGTACTCGTCCCAGGTGGTCGGCACGTCGATCTTGTACTTGTCGAAGATCTTCTTGTTGTAGTAGAGCGCCATGGGGCCGGAGTCCATGGGCAGGCCGTAGACCTTGTCACCGTCGCTCACGGCGTTCCACGGGCCCGGGGTGTACTTGTCGGCGAGCTTGTCCGCGCCGAAGGGGGTCAGGTCGGACAGGCCCTTGGTGAGGGAGTACTGGCCCAGCGCGAAGTACTCGACCTGCGCGACGTCGGGAACACCCTTCTCGGCCGAGATCGCGTTCGACAGCGCGGTGTAGTGCTTGTCGCCCGACCGCTCGCCGACCAGGTTGATCTCGACCTTGGGGTACTTCTTCTCGAAGTCGGCGGCGACCGTCTTGAGCGTGGGCTCCCAGGCCCAGACCGTGACCTTGCCGCCCTTCTTGAGAGCCGCCTGGACGTCGTCGGCGGAGACCGGCTTCTGACCGGAGCTGTCGTCGTCGGAGCCTCCGCAGGCGGTGGCGCCCAGGGCGAGGACGGAGAGGACGGCGAGGCCGCGCATCAGGCGGCTGGTCGTTCTGCGCATGGAGGTGCTTCCACTTCTTCGTGGGAGGGACGGGCGGTGGGTGGAGGAGCCGGGACCGGCCGGCGTGGTGGCCCGGGAGCGGGTCATTCCTTGACGCTTCCGGCGGCGAGGCCGGACTGCCAGTACTTCTGCAGCAGGAGGAACGCCGCGATCAGCGGCACGATGGTGAGCAGCGAACCGGTGATCACGAGGTTGAAGATCACGTCGCCGCCGATCGTCTCGGCCTGGGAGTTCCAGGCGCTCAGGCCGAGGGTCAGGGGATACCAGTCGGGGTCCTTGAGCATGATCAGCGGCAGGAAGTAGTTGTTCCAGGTCGCGACCGTGGTGAACAGCAGGACGGTCACGATGCCCGGGGCCAGCAGCGGCAGGGCGACGCGGAAGAAGGTGCGCGCCTCGCCCGCTCCGTCGATGCGGGCCGCCTCCAGCAGTTCGACGGGGATGGCCTCGGTGGCGAAGACCCACATCAGGTAGAGGCCGAAGGGCGAGACCAGCGAGGGGATGATCACCGCCCACGGGGTGTCGGTCAGCCCCATCTTGCTGAACATCAGGAAGGTCGGCACCGCCAGAGCGGTACCGGGCACGGCGACGGCGCCGATGACCACGGCGAAGACGCCGCGCTTGCCGGGGAAGTCGAACTTGGCCAGCGCGTAGCCGCCGATGATCGCCAGGAAGGTGGCACCGCCGGCGCCGAGCACGACGTACAGCAGGGTGTTGAGGAGCCAGCGGCCGAAGATGCCGTCGTTGTAGGTGAACGTCTGGCGGATGTTGTCCCAGAGCGCGAAGTCGTCGGCGAACCACAGGCCGGAGGAGTCGGCGAGCCCCTGCTGCGTCTTGGTGGCGCTGATCAGCAGCCACACCAGGGGCACCACGGTGTAGACCAGGATCAGTCCGGTGAGCACGGTCAGCGGGAGGCTGCGCCGGGGCCGTCCGGGGACGTGCTCGGCGCGCTTGCGCAGACGGGGCACGGCCTTGACCGGGCGGTCCGGCGGGGCGGCCGCGGACGGGGAGACGGTGGCTGGGCTGCTCGTGCTGCTCATCGAGGTCACGCTCCCTTGCGCATGCCGCGAAGCTGCACGACATAGGCGATGACCATCGTGATCAGGCCCATGATGATGGCGACCGCCGCGGAGTAGTTGTGCTGCTGGCCGTTGAAGGACAGCGAGTATGTGAAGAAGTTCGGGGTGTAGTCCGTCGTGATCGCGTTCCGCGCCAGCGGCCGCAGGATGTTCGGCTCGTTGAAGAGCTGGAAGCTGCCGATGATCGAGAAGATCGTCGCGATCACCAGGGCGCCGCGGATCGCGGGGAGTTTGATGGCGGTGATGACGCGGATCTGCCCGGCGCCGTCGATCTCCGCGGCCTCGTAGAGCGAGCTCGGGATGACCCGCAGCGCTGAGTAGAAGATCAGCATGTTGTAGCCGACGAACTCCCAGGTGACGATGTTGCCGATGGAGGCGAGCACCAGGTCGCTCGACAGCGGGTCGGGCAGGGTGACGCCGAACGCGTCGTTGATGTCACCCACCAGCCCGTACTTGGTGCCGTACATGAAGCCCCACATGAGGGTGGCGACCACGGCGGGCACCGCGTAGGGCAGGAAGATCGAGATGCGGAAGAAGTCCGTGCCGTAGAGCCGCCCGCTGTCCAGGGCCAGCGCCACCAGCAGGGCGATCCCCAGCATGATCGGCACCTGGACCAGCAGGAACAGCGACACCCGGACCAGGGAGGACCAGAACTGGTCGTCCTGAAGCGCCTGTTGGTAGTTGTCCAGGCCGACGAAGGTCGTGCCGCCGATGAGCTGGTCCCGGAAGAGGCTGAGGTAGATCGAATAGCCGATGGGCGCCAGGAAGACGAAGGCGAAGACCACCGCGAAGGGGCCGATGAACCCCCATCCCGCCCAGGAGCGGCGGTCCGGTTTCGCCGGGGGCCGCTCCGGGCGCCGGCGCACGGCCGCGGGGGGTTGAAGCGTCGTCATGTCGTTCCTCGCTCGTCCATCTCGGAACCGGCGTCGCACGCCGCCGCGATGTTTACGTAAACATGGAGGTCCGGACGGTGCCTCGGGCTGTTATGTTTACGTAAACATCTGATGGCGGCATGTCTACACTGCCCCAATGTCGGTGGTCAAGGGTCGCTTCGCGATACGGCGGCCCGGGTAGCGAGGGAGACGAGTGGACACCGCGGACAGCGCCTCAACACCGGTGGAACGGGCTCACGAACGCAGGGCGAAACCAGCCGGGCGTCGTACACAGAGTGCGTCCATGGCGGACGTCGCCCGACTCGCCGGGGTGTCCTCGCAGACCGTCTCGCGGGTCTCCAACGGCTACTCCGGAGTCAACGAGGAGACACGGCGGCAGGTGCTCGCCGCCATGAAGGAACTGGGCTACCGGCCCAACAGCGCCGCCCGCGCCCTCAAGCGCGGCGAGTTCCGCACCATCGGCGTGATCACCTTCAACCTCTCCACCACCGGCAACATGCGGACGCTGGAGGCCATCGCCACCTCCGCCGCACAAGAGGGCTACGCCGTCACGCTCCTGCCCGTCGCCGTGCCCACCCAGGACGAGGTGCGGGGTGCCTTCTCCCGCCTCGGCGAACTCGCCGTCGACGCGGTCATCGCCATCATGGAGGTGCACCTCCTCGACGCGGCGACCATCTCCCTGCCGCCCCATGTGCAGGTCGTCGTCGCCGACTCGGACGCCGGTGACCGCTACTCCGTGGTCGACACCGACCAGGCCGGGGGAGCGCGGGCGGCCGTCCGGCACCTGCTGGACCTCGGACACCCCTCGGTCTGGCACCTCGCCGGCCCCGAGGAGTCCTTCGCCGCGCAGCGCCGTGCCGACGCCTGGCGGGCCGCGCTCACCGAGGCCGGCCGCTTCGTGCCGCCCGTCGTACGGGGCGACTGGTCGGCGGAGTCCGGCTACCGGGCGGGACTCCGGCTCGCCGACGACGAGGCGTGCACGGCGGTGTTCGCCGCCAACGACCAGATGGCGCTGGGCCTGCTGCGGGCGCTCCACGAGCGGGGCCGCCGGATCCCCGAGGACGTCAGCGTCATCGGCTTCGACGACATCCCGGAGGCGAGCTCCTTCCTGCCGCCCCTCACCACCGTCCACCAGGACTTCGCGGAGGTGGGCCGCCTCTGCGTCGAGGGCGTCCTGCGGCGGATGCGCCATGAGGGCGCGGAGCACGGCACCACGCTCGTCCCGACGAAGCTCGTGGTGCGCGGCAGTACGGCGCCGCGCGGCTAGCGGTCGTCCGGGGGGCTCCCCGCGTCGCAGACATCCGCGTTCCGCCCGGCGGTTGTCCCGTCGTCGTGCCGGTGTTTCCGGTGTGGGTCATGAGGTGAGCTGTGACGGGTAGTCATGAGGCTTGTGTGATGCGGATGTTGATGCCTGGTGTCGAGCGCGTCAGGTGAACTCGGGTGCTGGGTGCTGGGTGCCGGGAACCGCGTGCAGGGTGCCGGGGCGGTGTCTTGTCGGTCGGGGTGAGGGGTGGGTCGTGGTGAGGGCGAGCAGGGATCCCTGGATCCGGGAGCTGCGCAGGGGGCGGCAGCCGGTGGCGCACGTGGTGTTCTTCCCGCACGCCGGAGGCGCGGCCACGTTCTTCACGCCGTTCGCCCCGCACTTCCCCGACGAGTTCGACCTCTCGGCCGTTCAGTACCCCGGGCGCCAGGAGCGGCTGGCCGAGCCCTTCGTCCCCACCGTAGAGGGCCTCGCCGACCAGGTGGTGCCGTCGCTCCGGCGCTACGCCGAGACGCACGTGCCCCTCGTACTGTTCGGCCACAGCATGGGGGCGACCGTGGCGTTCGAGACCGCCGTCCGGCTGGCCGCCGCACACCCGGGGGCACCTCGCCATCTGGTCGTCTCCGGGCGTTCGGCCCCGTCGGTGCACCGGAGTGAGGGCGTGCACCACGGCTCGGACCAGGAGGTCATGGACCATCTCGCCGCGCTCGGCGGGACCGGTGACGGCATCGTGCACAGCCCGGACCTGATGGAGCTGCTGCTTCCGGCCATCCGCAACGACTACCGTGCCGTCGAGCTGTACCGCCCCGCCGTGCACACCACGGTGCCCGTGCCGGTGCTCTGCCTCACCGGCGAGCAGGACGCGCGGGTGACGCCCGAGGATGCCGCCGCCTGGAAGCGGCACACCTCCGGCGACTTCCGGCAGGAGTCCTTTCCCGGCGGCCACTTCTTCCTGTCGGAGCACCGGGCGGCCGTGGCCCGGCTCGTGGCGGACCGTGCCCGGTCCGCGCCGTGGGGGACCGGTCGGGACTCCGGCGGCTGAGGGCGGTCGCTCGGCGTCCGGGGCTTCAAGTCGAAGGCCCTGCGGGTGAGTTCGCCCTGCGGCCGATGGTGACCGTGTGTCGTCGAGCCCCGGTCCCGTCGGTGTCATGTGCGGGGAGCACCGGCCTCCGGCGGATGCACGTGCCCGCGCACAGGGCGTGACCGTGCGCCCCCGTGCGCCCGGCCGCGGGGGCCGGCGTCCACGAGCGGCCAGCGGCCGGAATCTGTCGCTCCAGGCCCTCGCGGGGAGGCCCCCGAGCCTGACCGGACGGGCCGGGCGAACCGCCGCCGAAGCCGAGCGCGTGGCGAGATCTGGCAACTGACGTGCCACGTCCAGGGGTTGCGGCCCTGGTGGGAGCGCCCCTCGGCGTACGCCCGGCGGGAACGGCCGAGTGTCGTGGGTGCTCGCACGTTTGAGAACGGGCGGACAGGGCACCCGCCGGAAGCGGCGATCCGGGCGGACCGTCGTGCACGCGGATGAGGCCCCGGGAAAGCTACTCGGTGGTCACATCGGACGGGCTGTGACCAGCACTCTCCGTTCAACTTCTGGGGGTTGCTATCACATGACTCGCCATGAAGACTGTGGGCCGAGTTCGACCGGGACGAGGATGTCCTGGAGTACGCACCGTGCCTGGAACGAACAGGATCTGTCGGCGTGCGTACCCACGCATCCCGCCCCGGGTGACCGGAGTCTGCGGGCCTCACACGTGTTCGTGTGAGCTGGGACAAGCCCCGCGCAGTGGCTGCGCGGGAAGATGCACTGGGGGAGCTGTGATGTCGGCATGGCCCGCAAGGCAGGTGCCACCGTCCGTTCACGCACCGGCGACGAGCCGAAGTACGGTGCGGAGGGCGTGTTGACCCTTCGCGAACGACTCCACTGACCTCGCGGACGGCCACCGTACGGGCCGGCGCGGAGGCTGCCGGAATCAGGGGGATCTCGGCGTGCCGCCCGTGAAGGGCGCGCCAACCGGCGTACAACCGGGGGGAGTTCGGCCGGACGGCCGTTGAGCGGGGCGCTCGCCACGGCGCCCTCGTCCCCGTCGGCCGGGTCCGTACGACGCCCGCTCACCGGCCGGCGTCCGGCGGCCCGGACACGCCGCACACCATCGCTCCACCAGTGATTTCGCTGTGCCTGCACGCCCACATCTCAAGGGAGAAAAGGTGACAAGCAAGCAACTGACGGAGGCTTCCTTAGTCTGGGACGTCCTGGCCGACCGGTGGCGGTCGTTGCGGGAGACCGGCCCCGTCCGCCACGACGAGGCGCAGGGCGTGTGGCAGGTCGTGGACCACCAGGGTGTCGCCGCCGTCCTGGCGGACCAGGCCACCTACTCCTCGGACATGTCCCCGATCGCACCCACCCAGCAGGACTTCGACACCTTCCGGCAGGGCAACTTCGTCGGCATGGACCCGCCGGAGCACCGCAAGCTCCGCGCCCTGGTCAGCCAGGCGTTCACCCCCCGGGTGGTGCAGGGACTGGAAGCGCGTATCGAAGCCGTCTGCGCGCGATTACTGGACACGGTCGACGACCGTGACCGGTTCGACCTGGTCGACACCCTGGCCTACCCCCTCCCCATCATCGTGATCGCCGAACTGCTCGGCGTACCCCCCGAGGACCACACGCTCTTCCAGGACTGGGCGAGCACCCTGTTCAGCGGCGACCAGCTCGGCGAGACGCCCGACATGGCCGACCTGGAACGGGCGCTGGAAGCCATCGCGCCGACCGTGCGCGAGATGAACGGCTACATCCTGGAGCACATCCGCAACCGCCGCGCCCACCCCGGCGACGACCTCACCAGCAAGCTCCTCGCCGCCGAGGTCGACGGCGTGCGCATGGCGGACCAGGAGATCGTCGGGTTCGTCGCCCTGCTGCTGGTCGCCGGGCACATCACCACAACTGCCCTGCTGGGCAACGCCGTCGGCACCTTCGACCGGCATCCCGGCTCGCTCGCCGCGCTGCGCGCCGACCCCGGCGGACTGCCGGACGCCATCGAGGAGGTGCTGCGGTGGCTTCCGCCCTTCCCCGAGCTGGGACGCCGTGTCACCAGGCCCGTGGTGCTCGGCGGACACGAGATCCCCACCGACTCGCTGGTGATGGTGAACCTGGGCGCGGCCAACCGGGATCCCGCCCGGTTCGCCTCGCCGGACGTCCTCGACCTGCGCCGCAGCCCCAATCCCCACCTGACGTTCGGCCACGGCATCCACTTCTGCTTCGGCGCGCCGCTGGCCCGGCTGGAAGCGCGCATCGCGCTGCGCATGCTGCTTGAACGTTTCCGCACGCTGGACGTCCCGTCCTACGACGACGTCACGTTCCAGAACCCGGCCGTCATCGTCGGCGTACGCCATCTGCCGGTCGAAGTCACCCGCCCCTAGCCCTGCGCAGATCTCCCCCGGCCCGGCCCCGCCCACCTCGCGGACCGGTCCGTCATCTGCCCTGAGCCGCAGTCATCAGGAGTCCCCTTCTCATGCCGTACCCCACCGCCGCTCTGGTCACCGACCGCCGACCGTCCCCCGTGCGCGAGGCTCTGCAGCACCGCCTGGAGCACCTCGCCCACACGCACCGGGTACCGGGCGCCCAGCTGGTCGTGGACTTCGGGACGCACGTCCTGAGCCTGCACACCGGCACGGCCGACGCCGCCACGGGCACCCCGTTCACCCCCGACACGGCCGTCCCGCTGGGCTCGGTCACCAAGGCGTACACCGCCGCCGCCGTGATGCTGCTGGCCGACGACGGCGACCTCGCCCTGGACGATCCGGCCGCCTCCTTCCTCCCGGAGTTACGCGCGTTACCGGGGGTGACCGTACGTCACCTGCTCAGTCACACCGCCGGTCTGCCCACCGGGCCCGACTCGGACACCGCCGCCGGCACCACCGCCGCGCGTTACCTTTCCGCGGTCTGCACCGCCGAGGACGCGCTGTTCGAGCCCGGGACCGCGTTCTCCTACTCCAACGCCGGCTACGTCGCCGCCGGACGGCTGCTCGAAGAGGTGACGGGGATGACCTGGCGGGAAGCCGTCCGGGCCCTGCTCCTCGACCCCCTGGGCACCGAGCCCTGCTTCCTCGGCGACGCCCGCGCCGACCGCCCGGCCGCCGCCGGACACGCCGTCAACACCGCCTCGGGCCGGATACGTACGGCACACCAGAACCTGGCACCGCTGGAGGCGCCCGCCGGCGCCGTCCAGGCGAGCGCCCTCGACCTGGCCGCCCTGGGCAAGGCGCTCGTCGGGCGCTCCGATGTGCTGCCGCACTCCGCCGCCGCGCAGATGCGCCGCCAGGAACCCGCCGCCGACCCCGGCGTCCTGGCGAGCGGCTGGGGCCTCGGCCCGGCGCTCTTCCAGCGGGACGGCCGCCGCTGGTGCGGGCACGACGGGAACGCCCAGGGCACCTCGTGCCATCTGCGGGCCGAGCCCGAGAGCGGCGTCGTCGTCGCCTTCGCCGGCAACGCCAAGGGCGCCACCGCCATGTGGCAGGACCTGACCGTCGACCTCGCCCGGCTCACCGGGATGCGGGTTCCCACCGCCCCGGCCCGCCCGCGCCACGACCGTCCCGTACCGCTGCCGGAGTGCGCGGGCACCTATCGCAACGGCGGCACCGAGTACCGGATCGACGTCGGAAGCGACGGCATGCCGACCCTCTCCGTGGACGGCGACTGCCCGATCCCGCTGGCCTGCTATCCGGACCTGGCGTGCGACCTGATCGATCCGGCGACCGGCCGGCGCGAGCCCGGCGGGCGGTTCCACCGCGACCCCGCCACGGGCGCGATCGAGCGCGTGCAGATCTCCGGGCGCACGGCCCGCCGCACCGGCACCCCCTGACCCCGGGCCGCCGTCACCGTCACCGCCGCACGCGCGGACAGCCACCCCCCACCGCTCAGTGGGTCCTCCAGCTGTCTCTCCGGGCTGTCCGCGTCCGCGCGTCCCCGTTCGTTCTCCGCCCATAAGGACTGACTCCCCATGACGGACCCGCACGACATGGCCACGCCCGCGCCCCGCATACCGCGGACCGACGAGACGGCCGCCCAGGCCGGCGGCGACGCGGCCCGGCCCCTGCCGCTCGGTGAGCTGTTCGCCGCGCAGGCCGCCCGCACCCCGTCGGCGCCCGCGCTGACCGACGGGCCGCGGACCTGGTCGTACCGCGAACTGGCTGCGAGGGCAGACCTGTTGGCGGACCACCTCCGGGGGCTCGGAGCGGGTCCCGACCGGTCGGTCGCGCTCGTACTGCCCCGCTCCATGGAACTGGTCGCGGCGGAGCTGGCCGTGGCGCGGGCGGGCGCCGCCTTCCTGCCGGTCGACCCCGACTACCCGGCCGAACGGCGTGCCCTCATGCTGGCCGACGCCCGGCCCGCCGTGATCCTCGACGACCTGGACCGGATCCGCGACGTCATGGCCGGCACACCGGGCCTCTCGGCGTCGCAACTCCCCGATGCGGACGCCGATCACGCCGCCTACGTGATCTACACGTCCGGTTCCAGCGGGACGCCCAAGGGTGTGACGGTCACCCACCGGGGCATCGCGGGCTTCGCCGCCGCAGCGGCGGAGCGGTACGCCGTGGGTCCGGGCGACCGGGTCCTGCAGTTCTCCTCGCCGAGCTTCGACGCCTCCGTCCTGGAGCTGTTCATCTCGCTCCTGACCGGCGCCACCCTCGTCGTGCCGCCGCACGGGCCGTGGCTGGGCGACGAACTCGCCTCCGTCCTGGACGAGCACCGCATCACCCACGCCCTGATCCCGCCCGCCGCGCTCGCCACCCTGCCCGACCCGGCGGCGGACGGCGCGGGACGGAGTCTGCGCACGCTGATCGTGGGCGCCGAGGCCTGCCCGGCGGCCCTGGTCGACCGCTGGGCCCCGGGGCGGCGCATGATCAACTCGTACGGGCCGACCGAGGCGACCATCGTCACCTCGTGGACCGGCGCGCTCCGTGCCGGCGACGGCACCCCCACCATCGGCGCCCCGCTGCCGGGCCTGCGGGCGTACGTGCTGGACGAGACCATGCGGCCCGTGCCGCCCGGCGCCGACGGCGAACTCTTCGTCGGCGGCGACGCGTTGGCCCGCGGCTACCTCGGCCGCCCGGGCCTGACCGCCGCGCGCTTCGTCGCCGACCCCTTCGGGCCGCCCGGCTCCCGGCTCTACCGCACCGGCGACCGCACCCGCTGGACCGCCGGCGGCGAGCTGGAGTTCCTCGGCCGCCTCGACCGGCAGGTGAAGGTACGCGGCTTCCGCATCGAACCGGGGGAGATCGAGGCGGCCCTCGCCCGCGAGAGCCTGGTCCGGGACGCCGTCGTAGTGGTGCGCGAGGACGAGCCGGGGCGGCGACGGCTCGTCGGCTACGTCACCCCCGCCGACCCCCGCGAGGCCCCGCAGCCGGCCGGACTGCGCGCGGCGCTCGCGGCCACCCTGCCCGCCCACATGGTCCCCTCCGCCGTCGTCGTCCTGGACGAACTGCCGCTCACCCCGCAGCACAAGATCGACCGGCGTGCCCTGCCCGCCCCCGGCAGCGCGTCCGCCGAGGGCCTCGTCGCGCCGCGCACCCCCGAGGAGCGAGCGCTCGCCGCCGTCTGGGCCGACGTGCTGGGCGTCGACGCCGTCGGCGTGGAGGACGACTTCTTCGACCTGGGCGGCGACTCGATCCTCGCCGCCCGCGTGCTCTCCCGGATCAGGGAGGATCTGGGCGTCCGGCTGTCGGTGCGGGACGTGTTCACCGTCCGCACCGTCGCCGGTCTGGCCCCGCTGCTCGGCGACCCCGCCGCCGCCGCGCCGCCGGACCCGATCCCGCCCGCCCCGCGCGACCGCCCGCTGCCGCTGTCCGGTGCCCAGCGACGCCTGTGGTTCCTGAACGACCTGACCGCCGGCGGCACCGAGTACAACACCGGCGTGGCGCTGCGCCTGCGCGGACCGCTGGACGGCACCGCGCTGCGCCGCGCCCTGGACCGGCTCGCCGCCCGCCACGACTCCTTGCGCACCACCTTCACCACCGTGGACGGGCAGGCCGTGCAGAGAGTGAGCGCCGAAGCCGGGGTGCCGCTGCGCACGGCGGACCTCGGGCACGTTCCGGCGGATGCCCGTGACGAGGCCACCGAACGCCTGCTGACCGAGGAACTGGGCCGCCCCTACGACCTGTCGGCGGGCCCGCTGACCCGCGCCCTGCTCGTCCGCCGCACCGACGACGACCACCTCCTGCTGCTGGCCCAGCACCACATCGTCACCGACGGCTGGTCGGTCGGCGTCCTCACCCGCGACCTGGCCGCGCTCTACCACGCCGAGGTGTCCGCCACCACCGACGAACTGCCCGCGCCCGGCGTGCAGTACCCGGACTTCGCCGCGTGGGAGCGGGGACGGCGCCTCGCGGACGGCGACGCCGAGAGCCTCGCCTACTGGAAGCGGCACCTGGCCGGGATGCAGCAGCTGGAACTGCCCACCGACCGGCCGCGGCCCGCGGTGCGCACCACCGCCGGAGCCGCGCACCGGCACACCCTGCCCGCCGAACTGGTCGCCCGGCTGCGGAACTTGGCGGGAGGCCGCGGCACGACCGTGTTCACCCTGTTCGCCGGTGCGGTGGCCGTCCTGTTCTCCCGGTACTCCGGGCAGCGGGACGTGGCGTTCGGCACCGTCACCAACGGACGCGGCCGCCGGGACCTGGAGGACGTGACCGGCTTCTTCGCCAACACCGTGGTGCTGCGCGGCGAGGTGGACGACGACGCCACCGTGGACCGGTTCGTGGAGAGCGTGCGCGCGACCGTGCTGGACGCCTTCGCCCACGACGGGGTGCCCTTCGACCGGGTGGTGGAGGAACTGGCCCCGCCCCGGGACCCCAGCCGCACGCCCCTCGTACAGGCGCTCGTGGTGCAGCAGACCGCCCCGGCGCACCCGGGACAGGCGGGCGGGCTGCGCGTCGAGGAGCACCCGCTGCCGCGGCCGGCGGCCCGCTTCGACCTGGTCCTGGAGTTCGCGCCGCGCGCCGACGGCGACTTCGAGCTGACCGTCGAGTACAACACCGACCTCTTCGAGGCGCGCACCGTGGCCCGGATGAGCCGGCACCTGCACCGCCTCCTGGAAGGCATGGCGGACGGCCCGCACCGCAGACTGGCCGAACTGCCGCTCCTCTCCGACGAGGAGCGGCGCACCCTCCTCGACACCTGGAACCCGCCGGCACGCGGCGCACAGGACGACGGCGACAGCACGCTGCCCACGCTCTTCGAGGCGCAGGTCGCCGAGACCCCCGACCGGACCGCCGTGGTCTGCGGGCCGGTGCGGCTCGACTACGCCGAGGTCAACCGGCGTGCCAACCGGCTCGCCCGGCTGCTCATCGCCCGCGGCGCCGGCCCGGAGACACTGGTGGCGCTCTGCCTGCCGCGCACCGCCGACCTGCTGCCGGTGCTCTGGGCGGTCCTGAAGTCGGGCGCGGGCTACCTGCCGGTGGACCCGGGCTATCCGGCCGAACGCATCCGCTTCATGCTCGACGACGCCGCCCCCGCCCTCGTCGTGGCCTCCCGGGACACGGCGGCCGTGCTGCCCGAGGCGTACGAGCCGCTGGTCCTGGAGGACTGCGCGGCCGCTGGTACCCCGGGCCCGTCCGACGCGGACGTGACCGACGCCGAGCGGACGCAGCCGCTGGACCCCGACCATCCCGCGTACGTCATCTACACCTCGGGCTCGACCGGCCGCCCCAAGGGAGTCGTGGTCGCGCAGCGCAGCGTGGCCGCCCTCGCCACCTGGGCGGAGCGGGAGTTCGGCAGCCGCGGGCTCGCCCACGTCGTGGCGTCCACCTCGCTCAACTTCGACGTCTCGGTGTTCGAGATGCTGTGCCCGCTGCTGGCCGGCGGCAGCGTGGAGCTGGTCGCCGACCTGCCCGCCCTCGCCGACGCGGCGGGACCGCGGCGCGCCGGACTGGTCAGCGGCGTGCCGTCGGTGGTCTCCCGGATGCTCACCGAGGACGCCGTCGCCGTAGAGGCCGACACCGTCGTACTGGCCGGGGAGGCGCTGCCCGCGCAGACCGTGCGCGACCTGCGGCGCGCCATGCCCGGTGGCGAGGTGGCCAACATCTACGGGCCGACCGAGGCGACCGTCTACGCCACCGCGTGGTTCGCCGGCGACGCCGTGCCGGACCAGGCCCCGCCGATCGGCAGGCCCGTCGCCCGCACCCGCGCCTACGTCCTGGACCGGCTGCTGCGTCCCCAACCCCCCGGCGTGACTGGGGAGTTGTTCCTCGGGGGCGGCGGTCTGGCGCGCGGCTACCTGCGGCGCCCCGGCCTGACCGCAGCCCGGTTCCTCGCCGACCCCTACGGAGCGCCCGGCGACCGGATGTACCGCACCGGCGACCTGGTGCGCTGGACCGCCGACGGTGAACTGGAGTACCTCGGCCGTACCGACCAGCAGGTCAAGGTACGGGGCTTCCGCATCGAACTCGGCGAGGTGGAGGAGGCGTTGCGCACCTGCGAGGGGGTGGCCGAGGCGGCCGCCACCACGCGGGAGAGCGACGGCCACCGGCGCCTGATCGGCTACGTCGTGCCCGCCGCCGGAACGCGCGTGGAACCGGAGGCGGTACGCCGCGCGCTCAGCGCCTTCCTGCCCGACTACATGGTGCCCGCGGCGGTCGTGGTGCTCGGTGCCCTCCCGCTCAACCCCAACGGCAAGCTGGACCGCGCCCGGCTGCCCGACCCGGGCCCCGCCGCGCACACCGCGCGTCACGTCGCGCCCCGCACGCCCACCGAGCGCACCCTGGCCGCGATCTGGGCGGACGTCCTGCACGTCGCACGGGTCGGAGCCGACGACAACTTCTTCGCGCTCGGCGGCGACTCCATCCTCAGCATCCAGGTCGTCGCGCAGGCCAGGCGGGCCGGACTGACGGTGACCTCGCGCGACGTCTACCGCCACCAGACCGTCGCCGCACTGGCCCGGTGCGCGGACGACGCCGGGGTCCGGGCGCCCGCCGCACCCGCCCCCGTCGACGCCACCGGCGCCGCGCCGCTGACACCCATCCAGCACTGGCTCTTCGAGAGCGCGGGCGAACGGGCGGGCCGCTTCGCGCAGACGCTGTCAGTGGAACTCCCCGCCGCCGTCGACACGGCGGCGCTGGAGGACGCCCTGAACGACCTGGTCGCCCACCACGACGCGCTGCGCTCCCGCTTCCGCACCGACCCCGGCGAGACGGGCGTCCGCTGGCACATCGACGAGAAGACCCCCCGGCTGGGCCTGGCGCACCACACCGGCCCCGACACCGACACCCCGCACCTGGGCCCCTTCGACCTGGCCAACGGCCCCCTGCTGCGTGCCGTGCTGCACGAGCGGGGCGCCGGCCGGCCCCGGGTCCTGCATCTGGCCGTCCACCACCTGGTCGTCGACGGGATCTCCTGGCGCGTGCTGCTGGAGGACCTCGACCGGGCCTACCGCGCCCGGCGCGAGGGCCGCGACGGCGCGGCGGAACTCCCCGAGAAGTCCTCGGCGCTGCGGCACTGGTCCCGGCGCCTGGCCGCGCTCGCCGCCGACGGCGGCTTCGACGACGAGAAGGCGTACTGGGCCCGGCCGGTCACGGACGACGAGACAGCCCTGCCCACGGACATGGAGGGCGCCGGCACCTACGCCACGGCGCGCTCGGTGAGCGTGCGCCTCACGCCCGAGGACACCGCAGTCCTGCTGCGCACCCTCCCGGAGACCTACCGCACCCAGGCCAACGACGTGCTGCTGAGCGCCCTGGGCCGCACCCTGTGCGCGTGGACCGGGCGCGACCGGGTGGTCGTGGACGTGGAGGGGCACGGCCGCGAGGAACTGTTCGCCGACGTCGACACCAGCCGTACCGTCGGCTGGTTCACCACCCGCCACCCCGTCGCGCTGACCGTGCCCCGGGACGCGGACTGGGACACCGTGCTCAAGGGCGTGAAGGAAGAGCTCCGCGCGGTCCCGCGGCACGGCATCGGCCACGGCGTCCTGCGGCACCTGGCCGCGCCCGGTTCGCTGCCCACGGCACCCGCGGCGCAGATCAGCTTCAACTACCTGGGCAGGTTCGGGCTGCCCGACGGGCCGCCGGACGGCCTCTACCAGGCACCGTTCCGCCCCCTGGAACTGGACGCCGACCCGCTGGCCGCCCGCCCGCACCCGTTGGAGGTCGTGGGACAACTGGACCGCGACGCGTTGGAGTTCACCTGGTTCTACTCCGAGGAGCTGCACCGGGAGAAGACGGTCGCGGACCTCGCCGCGCGTTTCGCCGACGCGCTGGCGGGCCTCGCCCGGCACGCCGCCCGGCCCGGCACCGGCGGACGCACCCCCTCGGACTTCCCGCTGGCACGGCTCGACCAGCACGCCGTGGACCGCGTCGTCGGGGACGACCCCGGCGCCGTGGAGGACGTCCACCCGCTCACCCCGACGCAGGCCGGCATGCTCTTCCACGGCCTCTCCCAGGACGAGCGCGGCGCCTACTTCCAGCAGCTGACCTTCGTCCTCGACGGGACACCCGACCCCGACGCGCTCGCGGCGGCCTGGCAGCGGGTCGGGGACCGCACCCCCGTGCTGCGCGCCCACGTCGTGTGGCAGGACGTGCCCGAACCGCTGCTGGTGGTCCGGCGCCACGCGACGGTGCCGGTCACGCACGAGGACTGGCGAGAGGTCCCGGCATCCGAACGCGATTCCAGGCTGCGGGAGTTGCTCGACCGCGACCGTGAACGCGGCATCGACCTCGGGCGGGCCCCGCTCCAGCGCCTGGTGCTCGTCCGCCTCACCGACGACAGCGTGCGGGTGGTGTGGTCCTTCCACCACCTGATCCTGGACGGCTGGAGCCTGTTCCAGGTCCTGTCGGACGTCTTCGCCTGCCACGCGCTGCCCGCCGGGGACACCGGCACGGCCGCCGACGCCGCCCTGCCCGAACGCCGGCCGTTCCGCGACTACGTGGCCTGGCTGGCCGAACAGGACCCCGTCGAGGCCGAACGGCACTGGCGGACCCGCCTGTCCGGCCTGGCCGAGGCCACCGCGCTGCCGTACGACCGCGAACCACGCGAGAGCCACCGCGCGGAGTCCACGCGGGCGGTCCACGTGCACGTCCCCGCGGCCACCAGCCGCGCCCTGGAGGACCTGGCCAGGACGGCGGGCCTGACCCTCAACACCCTGGTGCAGGGCGCCTGGGCGCTGCTGCTGAGCCGGCAGGCGGGCCGCGACGAGGTGGTCTTCGGCACGACCGTCTCCGGGCGGCCCCCGGAGCTGCCCGGCGCCGAGGCCATGACCGGCCTGTTCATCACGACGCTGCCCACCCGCGTCACGGCACCGCGCGAGGAGACCCTCCTGGCCTGGCTGAGCCGCCTCCAGCAGGACCAGAGCGAGGACCGGCGCTTCGACCACATGCCGCTCACCCGCCTGCGGGGGTTCACCGAACTCCCGGAACGGGTCGCCCTGTTCGACAGCATCGTGGTCTTCGAGAACTACCCGGTCGACGACGGCCTGGCCGCCGCGCACGGCCTGCGGCTGAGCGACCTGCACGGCATCGAGACCACCAACTACCCGCTGAGCCTCGTGGCCTACCCCGGCGCGGAACTCGGCCTGCGCCTCGGCTACGACCCGGAGCTGTTCGACACCGGCACCGTGGAACGGCTGGCAGAGTACCTCACCGTCCTGCTCCAGGGCATGGCCGAGGGACCCCAACGGCCCGCCGCCCGCCTGCCGTTGCTCACGCCCGAGCGCCGCGAACAGGTCGTCCACGCGTGGAACGACACGGCCACCGGGGCACCGGACGCCACGGTCGCGGACCTGTTCGTCGCGCAGGTGCGCCGCACGCCCGACGCCGTCGCCCTGGAGGCCGGCGCCGAGCACCTCACGTACCGGGAACTGGACGAGCGGGCCGGCGCGTTGGCCGCCCGCCTGACCGCCCTCGGCGTGCGCGCCGAGGTCCCGGTGGGCGTCCTGATGGACCGCTCGGTCACCCTGGTCCTCGCCCAGCTCGCCCTCGCCCGCACCGGAGGTGTGTACGTCCCGCTGGACGGCCGGGCGCCCGCGGAGCGACTGCGCGGGATGCTCACGGAGGCGGGCGCCCGCCTGCTGCTCACCGACGCGGCCTGGGAGGACACGGCCCGGACCGTGCACACCGGGGGAGACGTCGTACGCCTGGACGCGGCCGGGCGGCCCGGGGGAGACGCCGCACCCGCGGACGGACCCGGTCACGCCGACGGCGACGCGCCCGGGGCCGCACCCGCTTCCGGCGCCGAAGTGCACCCGGACAACGTCCAGTACGTGATGTTCACCTCCGGCTCCACCGGCGTGCCGAAGGGGGTCGCGGTGCGTCAGCGGGACGTCGCCGCGCTGGCCCTGGACCGCGCCTTCGCCGGGCACGACCGCGTGCTCGTGCACTCCCCGCACGCCTTCGACGCGTCCACCTACGAGCTGTGGGTCCCGCTGCTGCGCGGCGGGACCGCCGTCCTGGCACCGCCCGCGGACCTGGACGCCGCCGTCGTACGCCGGGCGATCACCGAGCAGGACGTGCGGTGCCTGTGGCTCACCGCCGGCCTGTTCCGCCTCCTCGCGCAGGAGGACCCCACGTGCCTGCGCGGCGCGCGCGAGGTGTGGACCGGCGGCGAGGCCGTACCCGGCGCGGTGGTGCGCCGTGTCCTGGACGCCTGCCCCGGCCTGACCGTCGTCGACGGCTACGGACCCACCGAGACCACCACCTTCGCCACCCGCCGCGTCTTCCGCGTCGGCGACCCGATGCCCCCGGTGCTGCCCATCGGTCGCCCCCTGGACAACACCCGCGTCTACGTCCTCGACGACGCGCTCCAGCCGCAACCGCCCGGC
Organism: Streptomyces sp. NPDC005496; assembly: GCF_042872045.1. NCBI lineage: Bacteria > Bacillati > Actinomycetota > Actinomycetes > Kitasatosporales > Streptomycetaceae > Streptomyces > Streptomyces sp. NPDC005496. Next base: position 619,667 of record NZ_JBIAJQ010000004.1, on the reverse strand, counting down.
ATCCCGGGCGAGTTGTACATCGCCGGCGCCGGAGTGGCCCGCGGTTACGCGGGGCGGCCCGGCGCGACCGCCGCAAGCTATCCCGCGGACCCGTTCGGGCCGCCCGGCAGCCGCATGTACCGCACCGGCGACATCGTGCGGTGGAGCGCCGACGGCGAACTGCACTTCGTGGGGCGCGCGGACGACCAGATCAAGATCCGCGGCTTCCGTGTCGAGCCCGCCGAGATCGAGGCCCGCCTCACCGCCCACCCGGGCGTCGCCGAGGCGGTCGTCTCGGTGTACGAGGAGGCCGGGCGCAAACGGCTGGCCGCCCACCTCGTACCCGCCCCGTCGGCGGCCGTGCCGACGGCCACCGAACTGCGCGCCCACCTCTCCGCCGGGCTGCCCGACTACATGCTGCCCGCCGCCTTCGTCACCGTGGCGGAGCTGCCCCTGACGGCCAACGGCAAGGTCGACCGGCGGCGGCTGCCCGCACCCGACTGGTCGGCGGCCGGCGACGCCGCCTACCGCGCGCCGCGCACCGAGGCCGAGCGGATCCTCGCCGAGATCTGGGCCGACCTGCTCGGAGTCGAACGCGTCGGCGCCGACGACAACTTCTTCATGCTGGGCGGCGATTCGATCCTCAGCATCCAGGTCGTCTCCCGCGCCCGCGCCGCGGGCCTCGCGCTGACCCCCCGCGACCTGTTCCGGCACCCCACCGTCGCCGCGCTCGCCGCGGCCACCGGCACCGCGGCGCCCGTCGCCGGGACCGGCCCGGTGAGCGGGGAGGTCGCGCTCACGCCCGTCCAGCACTGGTTCCTCGACGCGACGCCGCACCGCCCGGAGTTCTTCGACCAGTCCGTCGTGATCGAGACGGCCGACGTCGACCCGGACGCGCTGCGCCGCGCGCTGACCGCCCTGTGGACCCACCACGACGCCCTGCGCTCCCGTTTCGCCCGCGGTGACGACGGGTCCTGGGACCAGACCTGCGTCCCGCCGGACGCCGAGGTGCCGGAGCTGCTGCGGGTCTGCGACCTCGGCGGTCCGGGCGCGGCGGCGGCCCGGGAGACCGAGCAGCGCGTCACGGCCGAGGCGCACGCCGGCTTCCGCCTGGACACCGGTCCGCTCCTCACCGCGCGCCTGTTCACCGGCGTACAGGGCACCGGGTCGCGCACGGACGCGGACGCGGACACGGGTACGGACACCGGTACCCGCACCGGCCGGCTCCTGCTCGTCGCGCACCACCTGATCGTGGACGGGGTCTCCTGGCGCGTCCTCCTGGAGGACCTGGAGACCGCCTACCGGCAGGCGCGCGCCGGGGAGCCGGTGCGCCTTCCGTCCCGCACCACGTCCGTACGGGAGTGGACGCGGCGGTTGCGCGCGCACACCGAGGCGGGCGGCTTCGCGGCGCAGCGGGCCCACTGGGAGGCGGTGGCGCGGCACTGCGCGGCCCCGCTCCCGGTGGACGCCGAGGGCGGCAACACGATGGCCGACGTGCGTTCGGTGACCGTGCGGCTCGACCGGCGGCGCACCGACGACCTGCTGCGGAAGGTGCCCGGCGTCTACCGCACCCGCATCGACGACGTCCTGCTGACCGCGCTCGCCCGCGTGCTGGCCGGATGGACCGGACGGAGCACCGTCGCCGTCGAGCTGGAGGGCCACGGCCGCGAGGACCAGCTCTTCGACGACGTCGACCTGTCCCGGACGGTCGGCTGGTTCACCACGCTCTTCCCGGTCGCCCTCGACGTGCCGGACGGGGACTGGGGCACCGCCCTCAAATCCGTCAAGGAACAGCTGCGGGCCGTGCCGGAACGCGGCCTCGGCCACGGCGCCCTGCGGTGGATCGAGCGGGACGCGGCACTCGCCGCGGGACCGATGCCCGGCGTCAGCTTCAACTACCTCGGCCGGTTCGACTGGTCCGCCGACGAGGGCGTACTCGTGCGCTCCGTGCCCGGCGGCCTGGACGGCGCCGAGGCCCCCGAGCAGGTCCGGCCGCACCTGCTCGACGTGATCGCCCGGGTCGAGGACGACCGGCTGGAGGTGACCTGGCACTACAGCGCCGCGGTGCACCACCGGGACACGGTGGAGGGACTCGCGGAGGGCATGCTGCGGGCGCTCGGCGACCTGGTCGCGCACTGCTCCGGCCCCGGCGCGGGCGGACGCACGCCCTCGGACTTCCCGCTGGCCGACGTGGACCAGGCCGCCGTGGACCGGGTCGTCGGCGACGGCCGCACCGTCGCCGACCTCTGCCCGCTGACGCCGATGCAGGCGGGCATGCTGTTCCACAGCCTCCTGGACGCGGACGCCCGGACCTACGTCAACCAGGTGCAGCTGACGCTCTCCGGCGTCCGCGACGCGCACGCCTTCGCCGAGGCGTGGCAGCGGACGGCCGACGCCAACCCGATGCTGCGCACCCGGCTGGTGTGGCAGGAGACGGCCGTACCGCTCCAGGTCGTGCAGCACCGCGCCGAGGTGCCCGTCACCCACCACGACTGGTCCGGATGGCCGGCCGAGCGGTGCGAACGCGAACTCGACCGGATGCTGGAGGAGGACCGGCAGGCCGGCGTCGACCTGGCCGCCGCGCCCCTGATGCGGCTCGTGCTGATCCGGCTCTCGCCCGACCGGGTGCGGATGGTGTGGACCTTCCACCACATCCTGCTCGACGGCTGGAGCGCCGCCCAGGTGTTCGACGAGGTGTGCGAGCGGTACGCGGCACTGGCGACCGGCCGCCGCCCGGAGGTCCCGGACCGCGCGCCGTTCGCCGACTACCTGGGCTGGCTGGCCCGGCAGGACACCGGACGCGCGGAGGTGTACTGGCGCGAGGCGCTGGCCGGCTTCACCGTCCCCACCGAGCTGCCGCGCGACCGGCGGCCCACCGGGGCCCACGCGGCCTCGTCCTCGGGGTCGGTGCGGGTGACGCTCGACGCGGAGGTGTCGGCACGGCTGCGGGAGACCGCGCAGCGCGCCGGGCTCACCGTCAACACCGTGCTCCAGGGCGCCTGGGCGCTGCTGCTGTCCCGCTACGGCGGAGGCGACGACGTGGTGTTCGGGACGACCGTGTCCGGCCGCCCGGCCGAGCTGCCCGGCGTGACCTCCATGGTCGGCGTGTTCATCAACACGCTGCCCACCCGGGCGCGCGTCGACGGACGGCGGCCGCTACTGGAGTGGCTGCGCGAACTCCAGGCCGCCCAGTCGGAGTCCCGGCGCCACGACTTCGTCTCGCTCGCCCAGCTCCAGACCTGGAGCGAGGTGCCCGGTGGGACCACGCTGTTCGACAGCATCGTCGTCTTCGAGAACTACCCCTTCGACGGCGACGCCCTGGCCCGGCACGGGCTGGCCATGGAGCAGGAACGCGACCTGGAGCCGACCAACTACCCGCTCAGCGTGGTGGTCGCCCCCGGTGACACCCTCGCCGTGGCCCTCGACTACGACCCCGAGGCATTCGACCCCGCGTCGGTGGAGGGGCTCGGCGCGAGCCTGCGCACCCTTCTGACGGAGATGGCCACCGACCCCGGCCGCCGCCTCGCCGACCTGCCGCTGATCGCGCCCGAGCAGGGCCGCCGGCTCGTCGAGCGCCTGGGCGGACCGCTCGTGCGGGCGCCGCGGCGGACCCTGCCCGAGGTGTTCCAGGAGCAGGCGGCGCGCACTCCCGACGCCCCGGCCGTGCTGGCGGGCGCCGAGTGCCTCAGCTACCGGCAGCTCAACGAACGCGCCAACCGGCTGGCCCGGCGGCTCATCGAGGCGGGCGCGGGCCCCGAGCGGTTCGTCGCGCTGGCCCTGCCGCGCACCGCCGACCTGATGGTGGCCCTCCTCGCGGTGCTCAAGAGCGGCGCGGCCTACCTGCCCGTCGATCCGGGATATCCGGCCGAGCGCATCGCCTTCCTCTTCGACGACGTACGCCCCGACGCGGTGGTCACCGGCGCCGAGACATCGGGACGGCTGCCCGACGGCCCGTTCACGCGGATCTCTGTCGACGATCCCGCGAGCGGCGCGCCCACGGCCGCCGGGTCCGCCGCCGACGTCCGCGACGACGAACGGCGCACGCCCCTGCTGCCCGGCCACCCCGCGTACGTCATCCACACCTCGGGCTCGACGGGCCGCCCCAAGGGGGTCGTCGTCGCCCACGAGTCTGTGGTGGCGCTGACCGACTGGGCCGCCGCGGAGTTCACCGGCCGCGGGCTCTCCCACGTCGTGGCCTCGACCTCGCTCAACTTCGACGTGTCCGTGTTCGAGATCCTCTCCCCGCTGCTCGCCGGCGGCTGCGTCGAGGTCGTCCGCGACCTGCTGGCGCTCGCCGAGCGCGACCGGCCGTGGACCGCGGGACTGCTCAGCGCCGTCCCCTCCGCCCTCGGCCGGCTGCTGGCGGAGGACACCGTCGACGTCACGGCCGACACGGTCGTGCTCGCCGGCGAGGCCCTGCCCGTCCACACCGTCCAGCAGGTGCGGACGGCGGTGCCCGGCTGCCGGGTGATGAACATCTACGGCCCCACCGAGGCCACCGTCTACGCCACGGCCTGGACCTGCGACCCGGCGGAACCCGACCGGGTCCCGGCGATCGGCAGGCCCGTCGGCGGCGCCCGCGCCTACGTCCTGGACTCGCACCTGCGCCCGGTGCCGGCCGGAGCCCCCGGCGAGCTGTACCTCGCCGGGACGGGGGTGGCCCGCGGCTACCTGGGGCGGCCCGGACTGACCGCGTCCCGCTTCCTCGCAGACCCGTACGGCCCGCCCGGCGGCCGCATGTACCGCACCGGGGACCTGGTCCGCTGGACCGCGCGCGGTGACCTCGTGTACCTCGGCCGCACGGACGACCAGGTGAAGGTGCGCGGCTTCCGCATCGAACTCGGCGAGGTGGAGGCGGCGCTGGCCCGGCACCCGCTGGTGTCCGCGGCCGCCGCGAAGGTCGTGGAGCACGACGGCCACCGGCGCCTGGTGGGCTACGCCGTCCCGGCCGGCGCCGAGGTCCCCGAACCGGCCGCGCTGCGCGACTTCCTCGCCCGCACGCTCCCCGACCACCTGGTCCCGGCGGCCGTGGTGCCACTGGGCGAGCTGCCGCTCGGGGCCACCGGCAAGCTGGACCGCAGGGCGCTGCCCGACCCCGTGTGGGCCGCGCCCGCCTCCGTCGACGCCCGCCCGCCGAGCACCGCCACCGAGAAGACGCTCGCTGCGATCTGGTCCGAGGTGCTCGGCGTGCCCGAAGTGAGCGCGCGGGACAACTACTTCGCGCTCGGCGGCGACTCCATCCTCGGCATCCAGATCGTCTCCGCCGCCCGCCGGGCCGGACTCGCGCTGACCCCGCGGCACCTGTTCCTCCACCAGACCGTCGCCGAACTGGCCGCGGCCGCCGAGGAGATGCCCGCCGGCGCCGCCACCGCCGAGCAGGGACCCGTCGTGGGCGAGGCGCCACTGACCCCGGTGCAGCACTGGCTGCTCGACACCCTCACCGGCGATCCGGCGCACTTCTCGCAGACGGTCTCCTTCCACCTCGCCGACGACCCCGACGAGACGGTGCTGCGGGACGCCCTGACCGCCGTCCTCGACCACCACGACGCGCTGCGACTGCGGTTCGAGCGGTCCGGCGACGGGCGCTGGCGCCAGTACGGCACGGCGCCCGGCACCCCCGCGTGGCTGGAGACACACGAACTGCCCGACGGCGCCGACCCCGACGCGGCGCTGCGCGAGCACGCCCGGCGGCTGGGCGGCGGGTTCGACCTGGCGGCCGGTCCGCTGCTGCGGGGCGCGCTGTGCCGCCCCGCCGACGGCCGGCGGCCGGTCCTGCTGCTGAGCGCCCACCACCTCGTGGTGGACGCTGTCTCGTGGCGGGTGATCCTGGAGGACCTGGAGAACGCGTACCGGGCCCTGTCGGCCGGTGACCGGCCCCGGCTCGGCCCGAAGACCACCTCCTACCGCGCGTGGGCGACGCGGCTCGCCGCGCACACCGCGGCCGGCGGCTTCGACGACGAACTCGTCCACTGGCAGGCGCTGGAGGCCGATCCTGACCTGCCGGCCGACCTGTCCGGGGCGAACACCGTCGCCTGCGAGGAGACCGTGACGGCCGGGCTGGACGACGAGGAGACCCGGCGCCTGCTCCAGGACGTGCCCGAGGTCTACCGCACCCGGGTGGACGAGGTGCTGCTGTGCGCTCTGGGCCGGGTCCTGACCCGCTGGACGGGCCGCGACCGGGTGACGGTGGCGCTGGAGGGCCACGGCCGGGAGGACGTGCTCGACGACGTCGACCTCGCCCGCACCGTCGGCTGGTTCACCACCATGTTCCCCGTCGCCCTCGACGTCCCCCGGGACGCCGACACCGGCACCGCGCTCAAGGTCGTCAAGGAGGGACTGCGGTCGCTGCCCCGCCGCGGACTGGGCTACGGAGCCCTGCGCCACCTCCACCCCACGGCCGGCGACCGACTGCCCGGACTGCCGCAGGTCGGCTTCAACTACCTCGGCCGCCAGGACCGCACCACCTCCCCGGGAGGCCTGCTGCACGCCCCCTACGGCGGACTGGAGGGCGGCATGGACGCCTCCGCGCGACGGCCCCACCTCCTCGACGTACTGGGCCAAGTCACCGACGGTAAAATGGAGTTCACCTGGTCGTACTCGCGCGAGGTGCACCGGCGCGACACCGTCGCCCGGCTCGCCGCCGAGCTGACCGGCGAACTGCGCGCCATCGTGCGGCACTGCGCCCGGCCCGACGCCGGCGGCCGCACCCCGGCCGACTTCCCGCTGGCCCCGCTCGATCAGGCGGGCGTCGACCGCCTGGTGGGCACCGGCCGCGACATCGTCGACGTCTACCCGCTCACGCCCACCCAGACCGGCATGGTCGTCCACGCCATGGACGAACCCGGCGAGGGGCTGTACGTCGAGCAGATCACGTTCGTGGTGGACGGCGTCCGCGACGTCCGTGCCCTGGCGGCCGCCTGGCAGCACGTCGTGGACCGCACCCCGGTGCTGCGCAGCGCCGTGGTCCTCGACGGGGTGCCCGTACCGCTGCAGACCGTGCACCGCGACGTCACCCTGCCGGTCACCGAGCACGACTGGAGCCACTGGCCGCCCGCCCGGCGCGAGGCGGAACTGGAGCGGCTGCTGGCCGAGGACAAGGCGCGCGGCCTCGCCCTGGACTGCGTTCCGCTGCTGCGCGTCGCGCTCATCCGGCTCGGCCCCGACGAGGTGCGCGTGGTGTGGACCTTCCACCACGTGCTGCTGGACGGGTGGAGCGTCTTCCACGTGCTGTCCGACGTCATGGCCTGCCACGCCGCCCTCGCCCGGGGCGAGGAGCCGCGGCTCCCGGAGCGCAGGCCGTTCGCGGACTACGCCGCCTGGCTCGCCGCCCGCGACGCGGCCGAGGCCGAGAACCACTGGCGCAAGGCCCTCGCGGACCTCACCGCTCCCACCCCCCTGCCCTACGACCGGCGGCCCGCGCGCGGCGCGGCGGCCCGTTCCGGCACCTGGCTGTCGCAGCGGCTCGAACCCGACGGCACGCGGCGGCTGCTGGACGTCGCCCGCCGCCACCGCCTCACCCTCAACACCCTGGTGCAGGGCGCCTGGGCACTCCTGCTGTCGCGGTGGAGCGGGGAACGCGAGGTGTGCTTCGGCACCACCGTCTCCGGGCGGCCCGCCGACCTGCCCGGCGCCGACACGATCACCGGGCTGTTCATCACCACCCTGCCCGCCCGGGTCACCGTCGACGGCGACGCGCCCTGCGACGCGTGGCTGCGCGAGATGCAGACCGCCCGCGCCGAGGACCGCCGCTTCGACCACACCCCGCTGACCGATCTCCAGGACTTCAGCGGAGTGCCCGGCGGGACCTCGTTGTTCGACAGCCTGCTGGTCTTCGAGAACTACCCGGTGGGCGACGGCACCGCGGGCGCCCACGGAGTGCGGGTACGCGACCTCGACGCGCGCGAGGCCACCAACTACCCGCTCACCGTGGTGATCTCGCCCGGTGACGAGCTGGGCGTCGAACTCGGCTACGACCCGCGGTACTTCGAGGAGAGCACGGCACGCGCCCTCGCCGCCCGGCTGCTCCACACGCTGCGCGCCCTGGCCGAGTCCGCGGACACCGCCCGCCTCGACGACGTCGACGTACTGCCGCCCGAGGAACGGGCACGGCTGCTCGACCCGCCCGCGCGCCCGCAGTCGCCGCCGGCGACCCCGGCCACGCTGCCGGACCTCGTCGAGGCCGGCGTGGACCGCGACCCGGCCGCGCCCGCGCTGAGCGCACCGGGACTGGAGCTGACGTTCGCGGAGGTCGAGGCACGGGCGAACCGCCTGGCGCACCGCCTCGTCGCCCGTGGCGCGGGTCCGGGCGGCATCGTCGCCCTCGTCCTGCCGCGCTCCGCGGAGATGGTCCTCGTCCAGCTCGCGGTCGCCAAGACCGGCGCGGCGTTCCTGCCCGTCGACCCCGGCTACCCCGCCGAACGCGTCGCGCTGATGCTGCGCGACGCCGCACCCGCCCTCACCCTCGACGCCCCGGAGGTCACCGCCCTGCTGGCGGCGCCACCGGACGGCACGCCCGACCACCGGCCCACCGACGCCGACCGCACCCGCCCGCTCGACCTCGACGACCCCGCGTACGTCATCTACACCTCGGGCTCCACCGGCACCCCCAAGGGCGTCGTCGTCACCCACCGGGGCCTGGCCGGCTTCAGCGCCGCCGAGGCCGAGCACTACCAGGTGAGCCCCGGCGACCGCGTCCTGGCCTTCGCCACCCCCAGCTTCGACGCCTCGGTCCTGGAACTGTGCATGTCGCTGCCGAACGGCGCCCGCCTCGTCGTACCGCCCCCGGGTCCGCTGCTCGGCGCCGAGCTCGCCGGCGTCCTGCGCGACGCACGCATCACCCACACCCTGCTGCCCCCGGCCGCGCTGGCCACCCTGCCGCCGGGCACCCCCGGCACGCTGCCCGACCTGCGCACACTCACCGTCGGAGCGGACGCCTGCGGCGCCGAGCTGGTCGCCCGCTGGGCACCCCACCAACGGATGGTCAACTCCTACGGGCCCACCGAGGCCACCGTCGTCGCCACCTGGTCGGCCCCGCTGGAGCCGGACGGCGCCGCGCCCCCCATCGGCCGCGCCCTGCCGTCCACCCGGGCCTACGTCCTGGACGCGCGGCTGCGCCCGGTGCCCGACGGCGTCGCGGGCGAACTGTGGCTCGGCGGCCCGGCCCTGGCCCGCGGCTACCTCAACCGGCCCGGCCTGACCGCGGCCCGGTTCACCGCCGACCCGTTCGGCCCGCCCGGCACCCGGATGTACCGCACCGGGGACCTGGTGCGCCGCGACGCCCGCGGTGAGCTGCACTACCTGGGCCGCACGGACCACCAGCTCAAGCTGCGCGGCCACCGCATCGAGGCGGGCGAGGTCGAACAGACCCTGGCACGCCATCCGGCCGTGCTGGACGCCGTGGTGAGCGTCCGGGAGGACGAACCGGGGCTGCCGCGCCTCGTGGCCCATCTGCTCGCCGCACCCGGCTGCGAGCCGCCCACGCCCGCCGACCTGCGGGCCTCGGCCGCCCGCACCCTCCCCGGGCACATGGTCCCCTCGGCGTACGTGGTGCTGGACCGCTTCCCGCTCACCGAGAACGGCAAGACCGACCGCGCCGCCCTGCCCGCACCCGAGCCGGGCACGGAGGAGACGCCCGGGCGCGTCGCCCTGCGCACCCCCACGGAGGAGGCGCTGGCCGCCATCTGGGAGGAGACCCTGCACACGGCCGTCGGCGCGGAGGACGACTACTTCGCCCTGGGCGGCGACTCCCTGCGCGCCCTGCTCATCGCCTCCCGCGCCAACGACGCCTTCGGGGTGGCCCTCACACCCCGCGACGTGCTGGTCACCCGCACCGTCGCCGGCCTGGCGGACCTGGTGGAGGAACAGGTGCTGAGCGAACTCGAGGACGCCCTGCGCGGCGACAGCGACCACGACGAAGAACGGTGAGGACCGAAACGACCATGACGTCTTCGAAGCGAAACCGCGCCGAGGCACTGCCCGAGGACCTCCAGGAGGCGCTGCGCCGCCGGCTCGCCGGACGGGCCGGCGGGGCACCGGGCGCGCCCGCCCGCCAGGCACTACCGCGCGCGGACCGCACCCGGCCGCTGCCGCTGTCCTTCGCCCAGCAGCGGCTGTGGTTCCTGGACCGGCTGCGGCCCGGCGACGCCCGCTACAACAGCGCCGTCGCGCTCCGGCTCACCGGCCCGCTGGACCGGGCCGCGCTCTCCCGCGCCCTGGACACCGTGGTGGAGCGGCACGAGGCGCTGCGCACCACGTTCCAGGAGATCGACGGACGCCCGGCGCAGTCCGTGCACCCGGCGGGGCCGGTACCCCTGCCGGTCCACGACGTCCGGCCGGACACCGCGCCGGGCGGCGCCGGGACCCTGGACGCGGCGCTGCGCGCCGAGTACACCCGCCCGTTCGACCTGAGCGACGGCCCGCTGCTGCGCGCCCTGCTGCTGCGCGAGTCGGACAGCGCGCACGTACTGATGCTGACGGCCCACCACATCGTCACCGACGGCTGGTCCATGGGCGTCGTGCTCCAGGAGCTGTGCACCGCCTACGACGCCCTCGCGCGGGGTGCGGAGGTGGACCTGCCGCCGGTCGCCACGCAGTACCCGGACTTCGCCGTATGGCAGCGCGAGCGCCTGTCCGGACCCACCCTGGAGCGTCAACTCGCCTACTGGAAGGAGCAGCTGGCCGGCTCCGTGGCGCCCGCGCTGCCGCTGGACCGCCCCCGTCGCGGGGAGGAGTCCGGCGCCGGCGCGGTCCACACCGTCCCCGTCCCGGCGGACGTCACGGACCGGCTGCGGCAGCTCGCGGCCGAGCAGCACACCACGCTGTTCACCGCCCTGACCGCCGCCTGCCAGGCGCTGCTGGCCCGCTGGTCGGGGCAGGACGACATCACCGTCGGCTCTTTGACACCCGGGCGCTCCCGCACCGACCTGGAACGGACCGTCGGCTTCTTCGCCCACACCGTCGCCCTGCGCACCCCCGTGGACACCAGGGGGTCCTTCCGCGCTCTGCTGGCGGACGCCGCCCGCACCGTGAACGACGCCTTCGCGCACGGCGACACGCCCTTCGAGCGGCTGGTCGAGGCGGTGGGCGCCCTCCGCGAGGCGGGCCGCAACCCGCTCTTCGACGTGATGGTCCTGCTGCACCCGGCCCCGCCCGAGGCGCCTGCGCCGCACGGCCTGGAGACCTCACCCGTCGGCGTGGAGCGGCAGGCGGCCACCTTCGACCTGAGCGTGGAGTTCGTGCCCGACGGGGCCGGACTGAGCTGCCTGCTGGAGTACCGCACCGACCTCTTCGACGCGGCGACCGCCGAGCGCATGGCGGACCAGCTGCTGCGGACGCTGGAGGCCGCCGCCGCGGAACCCGACCGGCCGCTCGGCACCGTCCCGCTGCTCTCCGCGCGCGAGACACGGCGGGTGACCGAGGACTGGAACGACACCGCGCTGCCGGTCACCCCGGCCGCCTACCCGGACCTCTTCCAGCGGCAGGCCGCCCGCACCCCGCACGCCACCGCCCTGGTCGCCGGGGACACCCGGCTCGACTACGCGACGCTCAACGCCCGCGCCAACCGGCTCGCCCACCACCTGATCGCCCAGGGCGCGGGCCCCGAACGGCTGGTCGCCCTGCGCCTGCCGCGCACCGCCGACATGGTCACCGCGATCCTCGCCGTCTGGAAGGCCGGCGCCGGCTACCTGCCCGTCGACCTCGCCCTGCCCGACGAGCGCGTCCGGTACCTGCTCCAGGACGCCCGTCCGGCCCTGGTGCTGGACGAGACCGCGCTGCGGTCGGTGCCCGGCACGACCCCCGCCACCGACCCCACCGACGCCGACCGGCAGGCCCCGCTCGACCCGGACCACACCGCGTACGTCATCTACACCTCGGGCTCCACCGGCAGGCCCAAGGGCGTCGCCGTCCCGCACCGCTCCCTGACGAACCTGCTGGCCGGCCACCGCGAGGGCTTCGTCGCCGAGGCGGGCGGCGGCCCGCTGCGGGTGGCGCTGACCGCGTCGTTCTCCTTCGACACCTCGCTGGAGGGGGTGCTGCTGATGGCGGACGGCCATCCGCTGCACCTGGTCGACGAGGCGACCCGGCTCGACGCCGCCGCCCTCGTCGAGTACGTCGTCGAGCACCGCGTCGACTTCCTCGACCTGACACCCTCCCATCTGCGCCAGCTGCTGCCCGCCGGACTGCTCACCGACCCCCGGCACCGCCCCCGGGTGCTGATGCTCGGCGGCGAGGCCGTCGGCCCCGCCCTGTGGCGCGAACTCGCCGCCCACCGCGACGTCGCCGCGTACAACTTCTACGGCCCCACCGAGTGCACGGTCGACGCCCTGGCCTGCCGGATCGACGCCGGCGACCGCCCCCTGGTCGGCCGCCCGCTGCCCAACGTGCGGGCCTACGTCCTGGACGACCGGCTCCGGCCCGTGCCGCCCGGTGTCGGCGGCGAACTGTATCTGGCGGGGGAGCAGGTGGCCCGCGGCTACGCCGGACGCCCGGGACTGACCGCCGCGCGCTTCCCCGCCGACCCGTTCGGACCGCCCGGCGGGCGGATGTACCGCACCGGCGACCTCGCCCGCTGGACCTCCGACGGGCGGCTCGACTACCTCGGGCGTGCCGACGACCAGGTCAAGGTGCGCGGACACCGCATCGAGCCCGGCGAGGTCGAGGCGGCCCTGCTGGACCTGCCGGACGTCACCGCCGCCGCGGTCGTCGCGGTGACCGACGCGCACGGCCACACCCGGCTGGCCGCCTACCTCGTACCGGCCCCCGGCTCGGCGCGGCCCGTTGCTTCCGAGCTGCGCGCCTCCTGCCGGCGGGTCCTGCCCGACCACATGGTGCCGTCCTCGTTCACCGTGCTCGACGCGCTGCCGCTGACCACCAGCGGCAAGCTGGACCGCCGCGCCCTGCCCGCCCCCGACCTCGGAAACGCCCCGCGCGAAAGGGAGTTCACCGCCCCCCGCACCCCCGCCGAGGAGACGCTGGCCGGCATCTGGTCCGACGTGCTGGGCGTGGCCCGGGTCGGCGCCGACGACAACTTCTTCGAGCTGGGCGGCGACTCCATCCTCAGCATCCAGGTCGTCTCCCGGGCCCGCGCCGCCGGCGTGCACCTGACCTCACGCGACGTGTTCCGCCACCAGACCGTCGCCGACCTGGCCGCCGCCGCGTCCGGACGGACCGGCGCCGTACCGGCTCCCCGCGCGCCGCAGGACGAGGGGCCCGCCCCGCTGACCCCCGTCCAGGAGTGGTTCTTCGCCACGCACGGACCGCTGAAGCACTTCAGCATGTCGATGCTGCTCGACCTCCCGCGCGACCTCGACGAGCCGGCCCTGACCCGGGCCCTGGAAGCGGTGGCCGCCCACCACCCCGCGCTGCGCACCCGGTTCACCCGCGACGGGGACGCCTGGCGACAGCACCCGGGCGCCGGTCCGGCCACCGGGCTGCTCACCCGCCACGACCTGACCGCGCTCGACGCCGCGGTCCTCCCCGGCGCCGTCGCCGAGGCCGCCGACGCCGCCCGGGCGGCCCTGGACCCGGCCACCGGAGCCCTGCTGCGCGCCGCCCTGCTGCTCCTCCCGTCCGGCGCACGCCCCCAGTTGTTCCTGACGGCCCATCACCTCGGCGTCGACAGCGTCTCCTGGCGCATCATCCTCGGCGACCTGGAGCGGGCCTACCGGCAGGCCGCGGCGGGCGAGCCGGTCCAACCGGAGCCCGCCACCGAGCCGTTCACCGCATGGGCCTCGCGGCTGTCCCGGCGGGTGCGCTCCGGCGACCTCGACGACGACCTGGCGTACTGGACGGCCGAGGCACGCCAACCGCGCGTCCCGCTGCCCGTCGACCGCTCCGCGACCCCGCTCGCCGGATCGGTGCGCACCGTCCGCACCCGCGTGGACGCCACCACGACCGAGGCCCTGCTGCGCCGGGTGCCCGGCCTGTACCGCACCCAGGTCAACGACGTGCTGCTCAGCGCCCTGGGCCGGGTCCTCGCCGACTGGGCGGGCACCGAGCGGGTGAGCGTCGCCCTGGAAGGACACGGCCGCGAGGACCTGGGCGACGCACTCGACGTGTCGCGGACCGTAGGCTGGTTCACCAGCCAGTACCCCGTCACCCTCACCCCGGCCGGACCGGCCGCCGACCCGGACTGGGCCGCCACGCTGAAGGCCGTGAAGGAACGACTGCGGGCCGTGCCCAGGCGCGGACTGAGCTACGAGGCGCTCGCCCGCCTCGGCTCACCCGACCCCTCGGCCGCCGCCCTGCGCGAACTGCCGCTGCCCCAGGTGTGCTTCAACTACCACGGGCAGTGGGACGCGGCCGGTGGGCGGGAGTTCGCCCCGGCGGCCGCCGAGATACCCGGCCGGGACATGGCGCCGGACCGGCCCCTCGACCACCTGCTGGACGTCTCGGCGGTCGTCGCCGACGGGGAGCTGGAGATCACCTGGCACTACAGCGACCAGGTGCACGACGAGGACACCGTCCGGGACCTCGCCGAGGGCATGGTGCGGGCACTGGCCGCGATCACCGAGCACTGCGCCCGCCCGGACGCCGGCGGCCGCACCCCCTCCGACTTCCCGCTCGCGGGCCTGGACCAGCCCGCCGTGGACCGGTTGGCAGGCGACGGCCGCCGCGTGGAGGACCTGCTGCCGCTCACACCGCTCCAGGAGGGCATGCTCTTCCACCGGCTGGTCGGCGGCCCCGACGACGTGTACGTGGACCAGGCGGCCCTCCTGCTGGAGGGCGTCGCCGACCCGCACGCCCTCGCCCTCGCCTGGCAGCACGTCACCGACCGCACCCCCGCCCTGCGGACCTCGGTGGTGTGGGAGGGCGTGCCACGGCCGCTGCAGATCGTGCACCGGGACGTCCGCGTGCCGGTGACCCACCACGACTGGCGCGACGTACCTCCCGGCGAGCGGGACGAGCGCCTGGCCCGGCTCCGCTCCGAGGACCTGGCACGCGGCATCGACCTCGGCTCGGCACCCCTGATGCGGCTCACCCTGGTCCGGCTGCCCGACGCCCGGCTGCACCTGCTGTGGACCTCACACCACCTCATCCTGGACGGCTGGAGCCTCGCCCAGGTGCTCACCGACGTCTTCGAGGAGTACGCCGCTCTCACCGCCGGACGCGAACCGAGCCCGCCCGTGCGCCGCCCCTTCGGCGACTACGTGGCCTGGCTGGCCGACCAGGACGACGACGCGGCCCGCGCCCACTGGCGCGACGCCCTGAGCGGCTTCGCCACCCCGACGCCCCTGCCCACCGACCGCCCGCTGCGCGACGCGCACCGGGCCCGCTCGGCGGACGTCCACACCGGCGGACTCCCGGACGAGGTCTCCGCGCGCCTCGCCCGGACCGCGCGGGACGCCGGACTCACCGTCAATACGCTGGTGCAGGGCGCGTGGGCGCTGCTCCTGGCCCGGTACGCCGCGGAACGGGACGTCGTGTTCGGCACCACCGTGTCCGGACGCCCCGACGACCTGCCCGGCGTCGAGTCGATGGTGGGCATGTTCATCAACACCCTGCCCACCCGTGTCCGCGTCGACGGCCGCCGTACGGCCGCCGCGTGGCTGCGCGAACTCCAGGACGCGCAGGCCGAGTCGCGGCGCTTCGCCGCGGTCTCCCTGGCCGAGCTGACGGCACTCAGCGACGTTCCGTCCGGCGCGCCGCTCTTCCACAGCATGGTCGCCTTCGAGAACTACCCCTTCGACGAGGCCCGTTCGGCCGGCTCGGGCGTACGCCTGGCGGACGTCACCTCACGGGACGCCACCAACTACCCGCTCGTACTGCGCGCCTACCAAGGAGAGCGGCTCGGCTTCGACCTGGCCTACGACCCGGAACTGTTCGACGCCGCGACCGTCCGCGCCCTCGCCGACCGCCTGTGCCTGCTGCTCACCGGCTTCGCCGACGACCTCGACCGGCCGCTGCGCACCCTCGCCTGGACCACCGCCGGGGAACGGCGGCTGATGCTGGACGACTGGAACGGCACCGAGCACGGCCGCCCCGAAGAGACCCTGGTGGACCTGTTCGAGGCACAGGCCGCCCGCACCCCCGACGCCGTCGCCGTCACCTGCGGGGAGGAACGCCTCGACTACCGCGCGCTCGACGAGGCCGCCGGCCGCCTCGCCCACCGCCTGGCCGGACAGGGAGCCGGGCCCGAGCGGTTCGTCGCGCTCGCCCTGCCCCGCTCCACCGACCTGGTCGTCGCCGTCCTCGCCGTCCTCAAGACCGGCGCGGCCTACCTGCCGATCGACCCCCGGCTGCCCGCCGAACGCGTCGCCCACCTGCTGCGCGACGCCGACCCCGTGACCCTGGTGACCACCACGGAGGCGGCCGCCCTCGCCGCGGGCACCGGCGTGCCCGTCCTGCCGCTCGACGACCCGGCGGTCACCGCCGACCTGGAGCGGCGCCCCTCCGGCGGCCCCGACGGCGGTGCGACCCCGGCTCACCGTCCGCTGCCGGAGAGCCCCGCCTACGCCATCTACACCTCCGGGTCCACCGGGATGCCCAAGGGCGTGGTGGTGCCGCACGCCAACGTGGTGCGGCTGTTCACCCGCACCCGGCAGTGGTTCCGCTTCGACGAGCACGACGTGTGGACCCTCTTCCACTCCTACGCCTTCGACTTCTCCGTCTGGGAGCTGTGGGGCGCCCTGCTGCACGGCGGCCGTCTCGTCGTCGTCCCCGACGACACCGCCCGCTCCCCGGAGGACTTCCTGCGGCTGCTGGCCGACGAGCGGGTCACCGTCCTCAACCAGACTCCGTCCGCCTTCTGGTCGCTGGCCCGCGCCGACGCCGACCATCCGGACGTCGGCGCGCGCCTGGCCCTGCGCACCGTCGTCTTCGGCGGCGAGGCCTTGGACGTCGAGCGGCTCTCCGGCTGGTACGGACGCCACCCCGACACCGCCCCGCGCCTGGTCAACATGTACGGCATCACCGAGACCACCGTGCACGTCACCTACGCCCCCCTGGACCGCACGACCACCGGCACGGGCGCCGCGGGACCCATCGGCACGGGCATACCCGACCTGCGCGTGTACGTGCTCGACGACGACCTCGCCCCGGTGGCGCCCGGAGCCGTCGGCGAGATGTACGTGGCGGGGGAGGGCCTGGCCCGCGGCTACCTGAACCGGCCCGGCCTGACCGCCGCCCGCTTCCCCGCCGACCCGTTCGGCGAGCCCGGCAGCCGCATGTACCGCACCGGGGACCGCGCCCGCCGGCGGGCCGACGGAACACTGGAGTACCTGGGGCGCGCCGACCAGCAGGTCAAGATCCGCGGGTACCGCATCGAGCCCGGCGAGATCGAGGCCGCGCTGCACTCCCACCCGGGCGTCGGCGCCGCCGCCGTCGGCGTGCACGAGGACACCTCCGGGACGCGCCGCCTGGTCGCGCACGTCGTCGGCACCGGCGAGCACGCCGCCGTACCGTCCCCGGCCGAACTCCGTGCCCACCTGGACCGCCTGCTGCCCGCGCACATGGTGCCCGCCGCCTACGTGCCGATGGCGGCGCTGCCGCTGACCGCGAACGGCAAGCTCGACCGGCGCGCGCTGCCCGCCCCGGGACCCGACGGCTTCGCCACCGGCGCCGACCGCACCCCGCCCCGCACCCCGGCCGAACGCGCGGTCGCCGCCGCCTGGGCGGACGTGCTGGACGCGGACGAGGTGGGCGCCGAGGACGACTTCTTCGCCCTCGGCGGCGACTCGATCCTCGCCGTCCGGGTGACGTCCCGGCTGCGCGCCGCGTTCGGCGCGGACGTCTCGCCCCGGCTGCTGTTCACCCACCCGACGCTGTCCGCCCTGGCCGCCGCCCTCGGCGAGCCCGCGGCGGACGGCACGAAGCCCGCCGAAGGCATACCCGCCGCCGATCCGGACGCCCCGGCGCCGCTGTCGTACGCCCAGCAACGCCTGTGGTTCCTCGACCGCTTCGAGCCCGGCAGCACCGAGTACACGACGCTGTCGGTGCTGCGTCTGCGCGGCCGGCTCGACGCGACGGCCCTGCGCACCGCCCTCGACGGCCTGGTGGCCCGGCACGAGGCGCTGCGCACCACGTTCGCCGAGGAGGACGGCCGGCCCCGGCAGATCGTGCACCCGCCGCACCCGGCCCACCTCACGCCGGACGACCTCACCGGCGTCCCCGCCGACGGCGCGCGGGCGGCCCTGGACGCCCTGGTGGAACAGGAGGCGTCCACCCCCTTCGACCTGGCCGCGGGCCCCCTGCTGCGGGCCCGGCTGGCGCGCCTCGCCGAGGACGAGCACGCGCTCCTCCTCGCCGTCCACCACATCGCCACCGACGGCTGGTCCGTCGCCGTCCTCGGCCGGGACCTCGGGGAGCTGTACGCGGCGGCGCTGGAAGGCCGCCGGCCCGACCTGCCCGACCTGCCCGTGCGGTACGCCGACCACGCGGCCTGGCAGCGCGCCCGCACCGAGGAGGCGGAGGGCCAACTCGCCCACTGGCGCGAGACCTTGGACGGACTCGCCCCGCTGGAGCTGCCCACCGACCGGCCCCGCCCCGCCGTACGCACCCGCGACGGCGCCCTGGTGACCTTCGTCCTGCCCGCCGAGCTGACCGAACGCCTGCGCCGGACGGGCCAGGAGGCGGACGCCACCCTCTACATGACCCTGGTGGCGGCCTGCACGGTCCTGCTCTCCCGCTGGGCGGACCAGGAGGACGTCGCCGTCGGCACCGTGACCGCCGGCCGCGACCGCCCCGAACTCCACGACGTGGTCGGCATGTTCGTCAACACCCTGGTGCTGCGCAACCGGGTGCGCCCCGGCCGGTCGTTCCGCGCGCTCCTGGAGCAGGTGCGCGCCACCGTGCTGGACGCGTTCGCCCACCAGGACGTGCCCTTCGAACGGCTCGTGGACGTCCTCCAGCCCGAACGGGACACCAGCCGCACCCCGCTGTTCCAGGTCATGGTGGCGCTGCACAACCTGGGCGCCGCGACCCCTGACCTGCCCGGACTGGACGTCGAGCCGCTCACCCCGCCGGTCCGCAACGCCACCTTCGACCTCGCCTTCGACTTCGTGGAGGGCGACGGCGGACTCACCGGCCACCTGGAGTACAACACCGGCCTGTTCACGGCGGACACCGCCCGGCTCCTCGCCGCCCGGCTGCGAATGCTGCTGGAGGCCGTCGCCGAGGACCCCGGCCGGGAGACCGGCGCGCTGCCGCTGCTCACCGCCGACGAACGGCACCAGGTGCTCCACGCGTGGCAGGGCACGCGCATCGACACGCCCGACACCACCTTCCCCGCCCTGTTCGAGGCGCAGGCGGCCGCGCTCCCGCACGCCACGGCACTAATCGCCCGGGACGGCACGCTGGACTTCGCCACGCTCGACGGGCGCGCGAACCGGCTCGCCCACCACCTCATCGGTCTGGGCGTCGGCCCGGAACGCGTCGTCGCCGTCCGCCTGCCGCGCACCTCGGACCTGCTGGTGACCCTGTTCGCCGTCCTCAAGGCCGGCGGCACCCTGCTGTGCCTGGACCCCGAACTGCCCGAGGAGCGCGTCGCGTTCCTCCTCGCGGACGCAGCGCCGCACACCGTCGTGACGCCCGGCACCCTGCGCGACGTGGCCTGGGACCGGCTGCCCGCGCACGCCCCCACCGACGCCGACCGCCCGTGGCCGCTGCGCCCGGAGAACACCGCGTACATCGTCTACACCTCCGGCTCCACCGGCCGCCCCAAGGGGGTCGCCGTGGAACACCGCCAGCTGGTCAACCTCTGCCACGACCACCGCACCGGACTCGTCGCACCCCACACCACGGGCGGGCGGCGCCTGCGGGCCGCGCTCAGCGCGTCGTTCTCCTTCGACACCTCCTGGGAAGGGCCGCTGCTCCTCGCCCTCGGACAGGAGGTGCACCTCGTCGACGAGGACACCCGCCTGGACCCGGACGCCTTCTGCGCCCTCGTCGCCGAACGCCGCCTGGACCTGGTGAACGTGACCCCGTCCTTCCTGCGCGAGCTGACCTCCGCCGGGCTCCTGGCCCCCGGCCGCCACCACCCGCGCCTGCTCCTCGTGGGCGGCGAGGCGGTCGACGGCACCGCCTGGCAGGAGCTGTGCGCCGCGGACGGCGACCTCGGCGTGAGCGCGTACAACATGTACGGGCCCACCGAGTGCACCGTCGACGCCGTCTACGGCCGCTGCGCCGAACGGCCCGAGCGCCCCGTCATCGGCCGCCCGGGCGGCAACCTGCGCGCCTACGTCCTGGACGGCTCGCTGCGGCCGGTGCCGCCCGGCACCCCCGGAGAGCTGTACCTCGCCGGCGCCCAGGTGGCCCGCGGCTACCTGAACCGGCCCGGTCTGACCGCGGCGCGCTTCGTGGCCGACCCCTTCGGGGCACCGGGGGAGCGGATGTACCGCACCGGCGACCGTGCCCGCTGGGACGCGGGCGGGCTCCTGGAGTTCCTCGGGCGCGCCGACGAACAGATCAAGATCCGCGGCTTCCGCATCGAACCCGGCGAGGTCGAGGCCGCGCTGCTGGCCCACCCGGACATCGCCGAGGCCGCGGTGACCGCCCGCGAGCACGGCGGGCGCCCGATGCTCGTGGCGCACCTCGTGCCCGCCGGGGACCGCACCCCGCCCGCCGACGAACTGCGCGTCAGGCTGCGGCGGACCCTGCCGGACCACATGGTGCCGGCGGCGTTCGTCCCGCTGGCGCGGATGCCGCGCACCAGCAGCGGCAAGACCGACCGGCGCGCGCTGCCCGCCCCGCCGGACCAGCCCGACAGCACGACGCCGTACGTGGCGCCCCGCCCCGGCACCGAGGAGCGCCTCGCCGCGATCTGGGCGGAGGTCCTCGGCGTCGAGCGGGTGGGCGCCCGGGACAACTTCTTCTCCCTGGGCGGCGATTCGATCCTCAGCATCCAGATCGTCTCCCGGGCCCGCCGCGCCGGCCTCGCGCTCACCACCAAGGACGTCTTCCGCCACCAGACCGTCGCCGAACTCGCTCTGCGCGTGGGCGACATGGACCCACGCCCGGCCAAGACGTCCGGGACCGCACCGGCCGAGGCGCCCCTCACCCCCATCCAGCGCTGGTACCTCGACGGCCGCGCCCCCGGCGACCCGCTGCGCTTCACCATGACCCAGCTGCTCGAACTCGCCCCCGAAGTAGACACTTTGACGATCCGTCAGGCAATCGACGCGGTCGTACGTCACCACCCGGCCCTGCGCACCCGGTTCCTGAACACCGGTGACGGCCCGCGCCAGGAGGCACTGCCCGAGGCGCCCGAGGGCGTCCTCACAATCCACGACGTGTCCCGTCTGGACGAGGAGGCACTGGAGCCGGCGGTGCAGCGCGCGGCGGAGGAGGCGCAGTCCTCCCTCGACCCCGCCGAGGGCAGGGTCGTACGGGCCCTCCTCTTCGACCGGGGCCCCGGCCGGCCCGCGCAGCTGCTGATCACCGCCCACCACCTGGTCGTCGACGGCGTCTCCTGGCGCATCCTGCTCGCCGACCTGGAGACCGCGCAGCGCGCCGCCGCGGCCGGACGCCCCGTCGAACTGCCCGACGAGGGCACCACGTACGGCCACTGGGCGGCCCTCCTGGAGCGGCACACCCGCTCCGGCGCCCTGGACGCCGACCTGGCCCACTGGACCCGCACCTGCGCCGCCCCGGCCGGCCTGCCCCCGGGACGGACCGGCCCCAACACCCATGGCACCGCCGCCACCGTCACCGTCACCCTGGAGACGGAGGAGACCGACGCGCTGCTGCGCCACGTCCCCGACGTGTACCGCACCCAGGTCAACGACGTCCTGCTCAGCGCCCTCGGCCGCACGCTGGCCAATTGGTGCGGACGCGACACGGTCCTGGTCGGCGTCGAGGGCCACGGCCGCGAGGACCTCTTCGACGACGTGGACCTCTCGCGCACGGTCGGCTGGTTCACCGCCGAGTTCCCGCTCGCCCTGACCGTCCCCGGCGACGCCGGCTGGGGCGACGTGCTCAAGTCCGTCAAGGAGACGCTGCGCGCCGTGCCGCTGCACGGCCTCAGCCACGGCGCGCTGCGCCACCTGCTGCCCGGCAGCCCGCTGGCCGGCACCCCGGCCCCGCAGGTCGGGTTCAACTACCACGGGCAGTGGGACGCCGGCGGCGGCAGCGGCCTGTACCGGGCCGCACTCCCGCCCGCCGGCCGCGACACCGACCCGGACGAACCCCGCCCCTACCTCCTGGACATCACGGGCGTCGTCCAGGACGGCCGGCTGGAACTCGGCTGGACCTACCCCACGGCCGTCTACGACGAGAGCACCGTGCGGGAGCTGGCCGAGGACATGTGCAGGGCGCTGCGCGAGATCGTGGCGCACTGTGCCCGCCCCGAAGCGGGCGGCCGCACCCCGTCCGACTTCCCGCTCGCCGGCCTCACCGCGGAACAGCTGGACCGGCTCGTCGGCGACGGGCGGCACGTGGCGGACGTCCTGCCGCTGACGCCGCTGCAGTCCGGCATGCTCTTCCACGGCCTGGTCGACACGGCGGGCGCCTACTTCGACCGGACCGCGGTACGGCTGTCGGGGGTGGCCGACCCGCAGGCGTTCGCCGCGGCCTGGCAGCAGGTCACCGACCACACGCCGGTCCTGCGCACGAGCGTGCACTGGCAGGGCCTGCCGCACCCCGTGCAGGTCGTGCACCAGCACGTCGAACTGCCCGTCCGCCACCTGGACTGGCGCGACATGACGGAACGTCAGCGGGCCGACGCGACGGAGCGGTTGCTCGCCGAGGACCGCGCATCCGGCATGGAACTGACCACCGCCCCCCTCACCCGCGTCACCCTGGCCGCCCTTCCCGGCGACGAGGTCCTGCTCCTGTGGTCCTCGCACCACCTGATCCTCGACGGCTGGAGCACCGGCCAGCTCCTCACCGAGGTGTGCGAGCGCTACGCCGCCCTCACCGGTGGCGCCGACACCGCGCCGCCCCCGCGCCGGCCCTTCGCCGACTTCCTCGGCTGGCTGCGCGACCAGGACGAGGACGCGGCCGGCCGCCACTGGGCCGACGCCCTCGCCGGCTTCACGGCGCGCACCCCGCTGCCGTACGACCGCACGCCCACCGAGGCGCACCGGGCGCGCGCGGCGGACGCCGTGCACCACGAACTGGACGAGCGGCTCTCCCGGCGGCTCCGGGAGACGGCCGCCCGGGGCGGACTGACCGTCAACACCGTGGTGCAGGGCATGTGGGCGCTGCTGCTGGCCCGGTACGGCGGGCGCCGCGACGTCGTGTTCGGGACCACCGTCTCGGGCCGCCCCGCCGAACTGCCGGGCGTGGACTCCATGGTGGGCATGTTCATCAACACCGTGCCGACCCGCGTCCGCGTCCCCGCCGGAGGCGTCCTGCCGTGGCTGCGCGATCTCCAGGAGCAGCAGAGCGAGGCCAGGCGCTTCGACTTCCTGGCGCTGCCCCGCATCCAGGCGCTCAGTGAAGTCCCGCAGGGCGAGGCCCTGTTCGACAGCATGGTGGTCTTCGAGAACTATCCGGTCGACGAGTCCGCCACCGCCAGGACGGGCGTGCGCGTCGAGGAGGTGCGCGCCGAGGACGCCACCACCTTCCCGCTCTGCCTCCGCGCCCACCTCAGCGACCGGCTCGGCTTCGACCTGGCCTACGACGCCGCGCTGTTCGACCGCCCGACGGTCGAGCGTGCCGCGTCCCGGCTGGCCGCCCTGCTCACCCGGTTCGCCGACGGCGCCGAGGGCGACGTGGACGACCTGGACCTCCTCACCGCCGACGACCGCGCACTGCTGGACCGCTGGAACACCACCGCCCGGCAGACCGCCCCCCGCAGCCCGGTCGACCTGTTCGCCGAACAGGTCCGGCGCACGCCCGACGCGCCGGCGGTGCACGACGGCGACCGGCACGTCAGCTACCGGCAGCTCGCCGACTGGTCGGACGCCGTGGCCCGGCGGCTGCGGTCCGCCGGTCTGGCGGCCGAGGAGCGGGTGGCGCTGCTCATGGACCGCTCGGCGGAGCTGGTGGCCGCCCAGCTCGGTGTCCTCAAGGCGGGCGGCGCCTACCTGCCGGTGGACACCCGTGCCCCCGAGGAGCGGCGCCGCGCCCTCCTCTCCCAGGCGGGCGCCGCCGTCCGGCTGACCGCGCGGGACGTCGCGGCGGCGCGCACCGAGGCTTCGGCGGAGGCCGCGCTGCCGGCGGCCGACCCCGACCGGCTGGCGTACGTCATGTTCACCTCCGGCTCCACCGGCCGGCCCAAGGCGGTCGCGGTCCGGCACCGCGACGTGGCATCCCTGGCCACCGACAGCCGCTTCGGGGACGGCGTCTGCGAGCGGGTGCTGCTGCACTCGCCACCGGCCTTCGACGCCGCCACGTTCGAGGTGTGGGCGCCGCTGCTGAACGGCGGCTGCGTGGTGGTGGCCCCCGACCGGCCCATGGACGCGGCCCTGCTGCGGCGCCTGGCGGCGGACGGCGGGCTGACCGCGGTGTGGCTGACGGCCGGCCTGTTCCGGCTGCTGGCACAGGACGCGCCGGACTGCTTCGCGGACCTGCGCCAAGTGTGGACCGGCGGCGACGTGGTCCCCGCGGCGGCCGTACGGCGGGTCCTGGACGCGTGCCCCGCACTGACCGTCGTGGACGGCTACGGACCGACGGAGACCACGACCTTCGCGACGTCCTTCGCCCTCGCGGACGCGGCGGATGTGCCCGGCACCGTGCCCATCGGGCACCCCCTGGACGACCTGCGCGTCCATCTCCTGGACGGCCGGCTGCGCCCCGTCCCGCCGGGCTGCGCGGGCGAGCTGTTCGTGTCCGGCGAGGGCGTGGCCCGCGGCTACCTGGGCCGCCCCGGCGACACGGCCGCCCGCTTCCTCGCCGACCCGTACGGGCCGCCCGGCACCCGCATGTACCGCACCGGAGACCTGGCCTGCCGCCATGTGGACGGCACCGTCGAGTTCCTGGGCCGCGCCGACGACCAGGTGAAGATCCGCGGGTTCCGGGTCGAACCCGGCGAGGTCGAGGCCGTGCTCACGGCCCGTCCCGGCGTCGCCGACGTGGCCGTCGTCGCCCGCGAGGACCGGCCCGGCAGCAGGCGCCTGGTCGCCTACGTCGTCGGTCCCGCCGCCGAGGACACCGAGGAACTGCGGGCGTTCGCCGCCCGCACCCTGCCCGACTACCTCGTCCCCTCCGCGTTCGTCCCCCTGCCCGCCCTCCCGCTCAGCGCCAACGGCAAGGTGGACCGCGCGGCGCTGCCGGCCCCCGCACCGGAGTCCCGGGCGGCGGACGGCGCCCATGTCGCACCCCGCACCGAGGCCGAACGCCGCACGGCCGAGATCTTCGCCGAGGTCCTCGGCGCCGAACCGCCCGGCGTGCACGACGACTTCTTCCAGCTGGGCGGCGACTCGATTCTCAGCATCCGCCTCGCCTCCCGCCTCGCCGAGGCCTTCGGCACCGACCTCTCACCGCGTGCCGTCTTCACCCGGCCCACCCCGGCCGCACTCACCGCCCTGCTCACCGAGGAGCGCCCCGACGACGCCCTCGCACCCGCCGTCGTCGCGGCGCTCCGCGACGTGCCGCCGCCGATGTCGTACGCCCAGCAACGCCTGTTCTTCCTGGAGGAGTTCGCGCCCGGCGGCGCCGAGTACGTCACCGCGCTGGCACTGCGGCTGCGCGGCGCGCTCGACACCGCCGCCCTCACCGCCGCCCTGCGCGCCCTGGTGGCCCGGCACGAGTCGCTGCGGACCACCTTCGACACGGTGGACGGCCACGGCGTCCAGATCGTCCACCCGCCGCAGGACGTACCGCTCCCGCTGCACGACCTGTCCGCACTGCCGGAGGAGGAACGCTCCCGGAGCCTGCGGCACCTCCTCACGGACGACCGCACCCGCCCGTTCGACCTGCGCCGGGGCCCGCTGCTGCGCGCCGGGCTGGTACGGCTCGGCGCCGACGACCACGTGCTGACGCTGACCCTGCACCACATCGTCACCGACGGCTGGTCGACCTCCGTGCTCGCGGGCGACCTCGCCCACCTCTACCGGGCCGAACGGGACCCCGGCACGGGCCAACTGCCGCCGCTGCCGGTGCAGTACGCCGACTACGCCCACTGGCAGCGCACCGCGAGCGGCGCGGGCACCGGCGAGCACCTCGCGTACTGGAAGGAGCAACTGGCCGGCACCGAACCGCTGGACCTGCCCACCGACCGGCCGCGACCCGCGGTGCGCACCGGCAACGGCGCGACCGCCCGGCTGGTGCTCCCGCCCGCGACGGCCCGCCGTCTCGCCCGAGTCGGCCGGGACCGCGGCGCCACCCTCTTCACCACACTCGTCGCCGCCGCGCAGACGTTCCTCGCGCGGCTGTCCGGCGAGCGGGACATCGCGGTCGGCACCGTCACCTCGGGCCGCGACCGGCCGGAGACCCAGAACCTGATCGGCTTCTTCGTCAACACCCTGGTGCTGCGCTCCCGGGTGGACACCGGCCGCCCCTTCCCGGAGTTCCTCGCCGACGTACGGCAGACCGTGCTGGACGCCTTCGCGCACCAGGAGGTGCCGTTCGAGCAGGTCGTGGACGAGGTGCAGCCGGCGCGCGACACCAGCCGCACCCCGCTGTTCCAGGTCATGGTCGTCCTGCAGAACACACCCGCGGCCGACCTCGACCTGCCCGGCCTCGACGTCCAGGACGTCGAACAGGAGCTGCACCACGCGGCGTTCGACCTCACCCTGGAGTTCGCCGAGACGGAGTCGGGGGCGCTGCACGGACTGCTCACCTACAACACCGACCTGTTCGACGCGGCCACGGCCGAGCGCATGGCCGACCAGCTCGGCACGCTCCTCGCCGCCGTCGCCGACGACCCGCACCGGCCGCTGGGCGCGCTGCCGCTGGCGTCCGACGAGGAGCTGAAGGCCCTCCTGGACCAGGGGCGCGGCACGGCCCTGCCGGTGCCCGCGGAGACCCTGCCCGAGCTGTTCCAACGCCAGGCCGCCCGCACGCCGGACGCGCCGGCGCTCGCGGACGGCACCCGGCAGCTGACCTACGCCGAGCTGGACCGCGCCGCCAACCGGCTGGCGCACCGCCTCATCGCGCGCGGCGCCGGACCCGAGCGGGTGGTCGCCCTGGCCCTGCCCCGCGCCGCCGAGACGGTGGTGGCCCAGCTCGCCGTCGCCAAGACCGGCGCCGCCTTCCTGCCCGTGGACCCGGCCTACCCCCGGCAGCGGCGGGAGTTCATGACACGCGACGCGGGCGCCTCCCTCGTCCTGGACGACCCCGCCGACGTCTGGGCCGACGCGGGACCGGAGAGCGCGCCCACCGACGCGGACCGCACCGCCGCGCTGACCCCCGACCACCCCGCCTACGTGATCTACACCTCCGGGTCCACCGGCACCCCGAAGGGCGTGGTCGTGACGCACCGCGGACTGGCCGGCTTCGCCGCGGCCGCCGCCGAGCGCTACGCGGCGGGCCCGGGCGACCGCGTCCTGCAGTTCGCCTCGCCCAGCTTCGACGCCTCCGTGCTGGAGCTGTGCGTGTCCCTGCTCACCGGCGCCGCCCTGGTGACCGGTGAGGAGGGCCCGCTCGTCGGCGAGCGGCTGGCCGCCGTCCTCGCGGAACGCGCCATCACCCACACCCTGATCCCCCCGGCGGCCCTCGCCACCGTGCCGCCCGAGACGTCCGCCGCGCTGCCGCACCTGCGGACCCTGATCGTCGGCGCCGAGGCCTGCCCGGCGGACCTCGTCCAGCGATGGGCCCCCGGCCGGCGGATGATCAACTCGTACGGGCCGACGGAGGCCACGGTCGTCGCCACCTGGACCGGCCCCCTGACCCCGGAGGCCGCCGCCCCGCCGATCGGCCGCCCGGCCGGCGCCACCCGCGTCTACGTCCTGGACGCCGCCCGCCGCCCCGTGCCGCCCGGCGTGACCGGCGAACTGTACGTGGCGGGCCCCGGGCTCGCCCGCGGCTACCTGAACCGCCCCGGCCTGACCGCCCAGCGGTTCACCGCCGACCCCTTCGGCGCACCGGGGGAGCGGATGTACCGCACCGGCGACCTGGTGCGCTGGGGAGCCGACGGCCGTCTCCGCTTCGCCGGACGCGCCGACGAGCAGATCAAGCTGCGCGGCTTCCGCATCGAACCGGGGGAGATCGAGAGCGCTCTGCGCCGCAGCCCCCTGGTGCGCGACGCGGTCGTCGTGGTCCGCGGCGAGGGCACCGGCGACGACCGGGGCGCGGGGCACGGACGGCTCGTCGCGTACGTCGTCCCCGCCCGGGACACCCCGGACCGGCTGCCCCTGGCCGAACTGCGAGAGCACCTCACCGGGCTGCTTCCGCCGCACATGGTCCCGTCGGTGTTCGTCGCGCTGGCGGAGCTGCCGCTCACCCCGAACGGCAAGCTCGACCGGCGTGCGCTGCCCGCACCCGAGCCCGGGCACACCGCCGCCGGCGGCCCGCGCACCGCCCCGCGCACCGACACCGAGCGTCTCGTCGCCCGCGTCTGGGAGGACGTGCTCGGTGTGGACGAGGTCGGCGCCGACGACAACTTCTTCCACCTGGGCGGCGACTCGATCCTCACCATGCAGGTGGTGTCGCGGCTGCGCCGTGAGGGCCTGCACCTGGCCACCCGCGATCTGTTCACCCACCAGACGGTCGCCGAGCTCGCCACCGTCGTCGGCGTCGCGCCGCAGCGCTCCGAGGACGGCCCAGTGACCGGCGAGGTGCCGCTCACCCCCATCCAGGAGTGGTTCCTGACCACCCCGCGCCACAGCCACCACCACTTCAACCAGTCGGTGCTGCTGGAACTGGACGGCACCCCCGACCCGGTGGCCCTCGGCACGGCCCTGGACGCACTGCTGGAACACCACGACGCCGTGCGCATGCGCTTCACCCGGGAGGACGACGGCTGGCGCCAGTTCAACCCGCCGCCCACCGACGGCGGCAGCGGTCTCCTCCTCCGCCACGACCTGACGGGACTGACCTCCGCTGAGGCGGACGAGGCCATGGGCGAGGCGGCCGACGAACTGCACGCCGGTTTCGACCTCGCCCACGGCCCCCTGCTGCGGGCCGCGCTGTTCACCGGCGCCGACCGTCCCACGTTCCTCCTCCTGGTCGCCCACCACCTCGTCGTGGACGCCGTGTCCTGGCGGATCCTGCGCGACGACCTGGAAGCGGCCTACCGGCAGGCGGCACAAGGGGAGCCCGTCGCACTGGGGGAGCGCAGCACCTCCTTCCGGGACTGGGCCCGCGCCCTCGCCGCGCACGTCGCCGACGGCGGCCTCGACCACGAACTCCCGTACTGGGAAGAGGCGGTGACGGCGGAGCAGCTGCCGGTCGCCGGCACTCCCGGAGCCGACGCGGGCGAGAAGCGCGTCCTCACCGTGGAGCTGGACGAGGAGGACACCACGGCGCTGCTGCGGGCCGCGCCCACCGCCTACCGCACCCGCGTCAACGACGTCCTGCTCTCCGCCCTGGCCCTGGCCCTCGCCCGCTGGACCGGCCGCGACCGGGTCCGCCTGGACCTGGAGGGGCACGGCCGCGAGGACGTCCTCGACGGGGTCGACCTGTCCCGCACGGTCGGCTGGTTCACCACCGTCCACCCGGTCGCCCTCAGGGTGGACGAACCGGACGAATTCGGTCCCGCCCGGGACTGGCGGGCCCTGGTCAAGTCGGTGCGCCGCCAGCTGCGCGCGGTGCCCGGGAACGGACTGGGCTTCGGCGCCCTGCGCACCTACGGCTCACCCGAGGTGCGCGAGCGGCTCGGATCGGCGGCGCACGGGCAGGTGGTCTTCAACTACCTCGGCCAGTGGGACGCCCGCCCGGCCGACTCCGGCAGCGGCCTCATACGCGCCGAGCACGGTTCCTTCGGCCAGGACCACGACCCCCGGGACAGCGGCTCCCACCCCCTCGAAGTGGTGGGGGCGGTGCAGCACGGGCGCCTCGCCTTCACCTGGCACCACCGGACCGGTCTCCACGACACGGCGACCGTGCGAGAGGTCGCCGAGGAGTTCGCCGAGGCGCTGCGCCACATCGCCCGGCACGCGCGGGACAGCCGGTGAGGCCCGCGCACCGCGCGGGGGCGGCGGCCGGAACGGGCGGCGGACGCAGGGCACCGCCGCGAGGGCCCCGTGCCGCGTCCCACGACCGGCCGTGAACAGGAGCGGCCCGCCAGCCGGCGGGCCGCGGTCACCGTACCGACGACAAGAGAGCGTGACATGGACGAGAACACCCGCTACCAGGTGCTGCGCAACGACGAGGAGCAGTACTCGCTGTGGCCGGTCGACATCGAGGTGCCGGCCGGCTGGCAGCCGGTCGGCAAGGAGGGCACCGAGGCCGAGTGCTCCGCGTACGTCGACGAGGTCTGGACCGACATGCGCCCGCGCAGCCTCCGCGAGCGGATGGAGCGCGCGGGCTCCTGAGCCCCGTCCGGCCTGCGCGCTCCGGACGCCGGGACGGTCACGCCCGTTCCCGGCTCCGGTGACCGCGGCCGCAAGGCACGTCGGCTGCGCGGGGCCCACCGGTCCGGGGCGGGGGCGCAGGAGAGGCCCCCGCCCCCGGACGGGCCCCGCCCGCCCCGCGGAATCCCCGCACCTCCCGCGCGCCGCGCCCCTCCGCGGCGCCGCCGTCCCACCCCGCGTCACCCAGAGGAGTACGACGATGACGCCGACCCTGCACACCGAACGGCTGGAGTTCAGGCCCTACCGCCCCGAGGACGAGGACGCCTTCGTCGCCCTCCTGCGCGACGAGGAGGTCTGCCGCTGGATGGGCCAGGAGCAGGTCCCGGAGGCCGACCTGCGCACCCTCTTCCGCACGATCCTGACCGACGTGTACCCCAAGGAGCTGTTCGACGTCTGGGGCCTGTGGTTCCGGGGCGCGTTCGCCGGCCACGCGGAGGTGAAGAAGACCGGCAACGTCGACGGGTACGAACTCATCACCGCGCTGGCCCCGGAGTACTGGGGCCAGGGGCTGGGCACCGAGGTGGTCCGGGGTCTGCTGCGGCACGCCGCCGGCCACCTGGGTCTGAAGGAGGCCTACGGCATGGTGGGCGAGGGGAACACCGCCAGTCTGGCGCTCGCCCGCCGTATGGGCTTCCGGCACGTCCGCGACGTGGTCGGGGACGACGGCTCGGTCACGAAGATGCTGGTGATCTCGACGACCGATCCGTCCTGAGCGGGTCAGTGACCGGCGCTCTGCCCGCCGTCGACGGCCAGGATCTCGCCGGTGACGAACGGGGCGTTCTCCAGGTACAGCACCGCGTCGACGATGTCGCCTACCTCGCCCATGCGCCCGACCGGGTGCAGCGAGGCGAGAACCTCGTGGGTCTCCTCGGGGTGCATCGGGGTCTTGATCGTGCCGAGGGCGACGGCGTTGCTCCGGATGCCGCGGCCCGCGTACTCGATCGCCAGCGCCTTGGTGGCCGCCTGGAGTCCGCCCTTGGTCAGTGAGGCCAGCACGGACGGCACGGCGGAGTTGGGGTGCTCGACCAGGCTCGTGCTGATCTGCACGACGTGGCCGCCGCCGTGCTTCAGCATGTCCTCGATCGCGAGCTGGGTGATCCGGAAGAAGCCGGCGACGTTCACCCCGAGGACCGCGTCGTAGTCGTCCTGGGTGTACTCGGTGAACGGCTTGGCGACGAAGATGCCGGCGTTGTTGACCAGGGTGTCGATCCGGCCGAACCGCTCCAGACCCGCGGCGATGACGCGTTCGGCGGTCGCCGGATCGGCGATGTCGCCCTGCACGGTCACGATGTCCGCGTCCTGCGACTCGGCGATGGTGCGCGACGTGGCGACGACGCCGTACCCGAGCTTGCGGTAGGCGGCGACCAGACCGGCTCCGATGCCCTGCGAGGCTCCGGTGACGACGGCGACCTTCTGACCCTGAGCGCTCATGACGGTTCTCTCCTGTCGGGTTGGTGCTTCCACCGATCGCTAGCCGACCGGTCATGTAAAACTAAGCGACCGGTCTACTATTGTCAACGAGAGTTGTCCCACACCGTTCCGCCTCGCCGGCGGGACACCTCACCGAAGGAGAAGGACCATGCGTGAGTTCCTGGTCGAGCTGGTCACCACCGTCCCCGAAGGAACCGACCCCGCCGAGGTGGACCGGCGTCGCGCCGCCGAGGCGGTCCGGGCCCGGGAGCTGGCGGCCGGCGGGCACCTGGTGCGCCTGTGGCGGCCCGTCGGCGAACTGCGCAGCATCGGCGTGTGGAGGGCGGAGGACGAGGCCGAACTCCACCGCGAGGTGCTCGGCACGCTGCCGCTGCGCCCCTGGATGCATGCCACTGTCACCGCGCTCGGCTCCCACCCGAACGACCCGGGCAAGGCCGACGCGGCCGCATGACCCCGGGCCCGCCCGGCTCGTCGCGGCCCCGGCGCCGCCGCGACGAGCCGGGCGGACGGGAGGCACCGGCCAGCCCGGCCCCGGTCGTACGACAGGCGGCGCGCCACCTCGGCGTCGTACGGTGGGTGCTACCTCTGAGGGGATGCCGAGATGACCACACCACGGGACCTGTTGATCGTCGCGATGGACATGGGGCCGGGTCGCGCCGTGGACCAGGGCGGGCTGTCGCTGACGCTCGCCGGGGCCGAACTCCTCGATCTCCTGCGCGGGGGAGCCGTCGGCCTGGACGGCGTCCGCGTCCTGCCGGGGGAGCAACCCGTCGCGGGCGACGATCCCCTGCTTCGGGAGGCCGCGTCGTCGCTGGTCCGCCAGGAGCCGTACGAGTCGGTGGAGGACTGGTTGTGGCGCAGGGGTCGCGGCCTCGCCGCCGCCTACGAGGCCGCCTTCGAGGCCGAGGGGCAGCTCACCCGGCCGCACCGCCGCCTGGCGTCGCTCCGCCCGAGCGCGGGCCCCGCGGTGCTGGCCGAGTCGCCCGCGCGCACCCGCGCCGAAGCCCGTTGGGCGGCCCGTGAACCCGTCCTGGTCGCCCTCGCGGAAGCCGCCGGAATGGACGGTGAACCCTGGGACGAGTCCGAGGAGGACACCTTGGACATCACCGACGACGGCGTGGCGACGGTCCTGGCCGCCGTCAACGACGCGGTGATGGAGCTGGAGGCGGTCCGGCAGCGCCGGGCGATCGAGGACGCGGCCTTCGACAACGTCTGGCGCGGCGGCGTCTGACGCCGCCGCGCTCGTCCCGGTGCGGGCGCCCGCCCCTACTTGCCGTGCACGATCTGGATCAGGTTGCCGCAGGTGTCGTCGAGCACCGCGGTGGTGACCGGCCCCATCTCCAGCGGCTCCTGGGTGAAGCGCACCCCGAGCCCGCGCAGCCGCGCGAACTCCGCGTGCACGTCGTCCACCGCGAACGAGGTGGCCGGGATCCCGTCCTGCACCAGCGCGTCCTTGTACGGCCCCACCGCGGGGTGGCCCGAGGGCTCCAGGAGCAGTTCCGTACCGTCCGGGTCCTCCGGCGACACCACCGTGAGCCACCGGTCGTCGCCCAGCGGGACCTCGGTCTTCTTGATGAAGCCCAGCACCTCCGTGTAGAAGCGCAGGGCCTTGTCCTGGTCGTCGACGAAGACGCTGGACAGGTGAATCCTCATGGGGTGCTCTCCGGTGCCTCGGGCCTGAGCCATCGCGTCACGATGAGCTCCAGGGGTTCGGTGTTCAGGTCGTGGAACTTGTAGCGGCCCTGGCGCCGGGACCGGACCAGGTCCGCCGCCTCCAGTACGGCCAGGTGCTGACTGACCGCCTGGCGGGACAGCCCCAGACCGTGCTTGGTGAGCAGCCGGGTGCAGATCTCGAACAGTGTCTGGCCGTCCCGCTCCACCAGCTCGTCGAGGATGCGCCGACGCGTGGGGTCGGCCAGGGCCTTGAAGACATCCTCCGCCATGACCGAGACGATAGGCAAGTGACCGCTTGCCTATCAAGGCGGCGGCTCGACAGGCATGAGCCCGCATCCATGCGGCCGGATCCGAGGCCGGTGGGTCCGGATCCGTAGGTGACTGGTCCACTCGCGTATAGTCGATCGGTCGTATACTGGTGGCATGGGACGTACCAGCAATGCCAGGGAGAAGATCCTCACCGCAGCCCAGTCGCTCATCGAGCAGCGGGGCTACTCGGCTCTGGGCACCGCGGAGATCTGCAAGGCCGCCGGCGTGCCCAAGGGCAGTTTCTACTACTTCTTCGAGTCCAAGGAAGCTCTCGCGCTCGCCGTCCTGGACGAGCACTGGGCCGTCCAGCGCGGAGACTGGGAGCGCGTCCTGCGGGGCGACGCCGACCCGCTCCAGCGGCTGCGCCGGCTGTTCGAGGAGACCGAGGCCGGCCAGCGCGCGGGCCAGCAGAGCTGTGGCACGGTCTCGGGGTGCATGTTCGGGAACCTCACCCTGGAGATGAGCAACCAGACCGATTCCATCCGCGCCCGCCTGCAGGACATCTTCGACGCGCAGGTCGACATGGTGGAGGAGGTCGTGACGGAGGCCGTCT
Source organism: Streptomyces sp. NPDC005496 (assembly GCF_042872045.1). Classification (NCBI taxonomy): domain Bacteria; kingdom Bacillati; phylum Actinomycetota; class Actinomycetes; order Kitasatosporales; family Streptomycetaceae; genus Streptomyces; species Streptomyces sp. NPDC005496. The sequence goes on along the minus strand of NZ_JBIAJQ010000004.1, from coordinate 585,386 downwards.
CCCGGGGCGAGGTCACCGTCGACGACACCCGCGAGGCCGCCAGGTCCGTCGTCGCCCAGCTGGAGGGGCAGGTCCTCTTCGCCAAGCTGTACAACGACACCCAGCGCCTCACGGTCCTGTGGCGCAACTGCCTCGCCATCCTCGGAGCCCGCGACCCGGAACTGGCCGGGGCGACCGGCTGAAGGGGGCGACGCCCGCCGCGCTCGCCAGGTAGCGAGCGGGGCGGGCGTGCGACGGTCCGCGCACCTGCGGCCGTGGACGCACAGGGAAGCGGTGACGGCCGGGCACCCCAACCGACCCGGACGTGCACCGAGAGGACCGCGCACAGCACGGCGAAGCGGCCGTCACCTGGTCGGTGACGGCCGCTTCCGCCGTGCTGTGCCGATGTGCGGGACCGGACGGGCGAAGCCGTGAGCTCCAGTTCCTGGGATCCGGGCGTTCGCCGCCCGACCGCGCCGGTGCGCCGGTGAGGTCAGGCGGCTGCCTTGAGGCGCGAGGCGATCTTCACCACGCGCTCGGCCTGGTGACGCGCCGCGGCGCGGGTGGTGTCGTCGACCGGGTTGGTCCCCTGGGCGTCGACGTGCGAGGTGCCGTAGGGGTTGCCGTCCGCGAACTTGACCGGGTCCGTGAAACCGGGCGCGACCACGATCCCGCCGAAGTGGTGCACCGAGGTGTAGAGCGCCTGCAGCGTGGTCTCCTGGCCGGCGTGCGCGGTCGCGGAGGAGGTGAAGCCGCTGTAGACCTTGTCGGCCAGCTTGCCCTGCGCCCACAGGCCGCCGAGGGTGTCGATGAACTGCTTGAGCTGGGCGGAGAGGTTGCCGAACCGGGTCGCGGAGCCGAACAGGACGGCGTCGGCCCACTCGATGTCCTCGGGGGTCGCGACGGGAATGCCCGCGGTGGCCTCGTGGTTGGCGGCCCAGGCCGGGTTCGACTGGATCGCCTTCGCGGGGGCCAGCTCGGCGGCCTTCACCAGGCGGACCTCGGCACCGGCCTTGAGGGCGGCGTCACGCAGCTCCTTGGCGATCTCGGTGATGGTGCCGGTGGAGGAGTAGTAGACGATCGCGAGGTTGACGGGAGTGGCCATGGTGGCGATCTCCGATTCCGTGTGGTGGGTGACGGTGGAAGCGATCCAGTACTAGGTGACCGGTCGACTATCTAGAAGGTAGGTGGGCGGTCGCCTCTTGTCAAAGGTCTCTGATGTGACGTCCGGAACACCCGGGGCGACCTCGCTTCGCCGTGCTCGGTCACCCGCCAGGGGAGTGACCGGCCGGGACGAGGGGGGATGACCGTCCCCGGGCCCGTGCCTGCCCGGCGCGCACGATCGGCGTGGAGCTGGTCTGCTGGTCTAGGGGCCCTCACACCTGTTCCGGAGAGACAGCATGAGTACCTATCGAGTCGCCCAGGTGCCCGTCGCCAACGGCACGTTCGAGATCGTCGAGCGGGAACTTCCGCAGCCGGGCCCCGGGCACGTGCGCGTCGCCGTGGAGGCCTGCGGGATCTGCCACAGCGACGCCTTCTTCGTGTCGGCCGGCATGCCCGGCGTCCGCTTCCCGCTCGTCCCCGGACACGAGATCGCCGGGCACATCGACGAGCTGGGGGAGGGGGCGCAGGACAAGGGTTGGAAGGTCGGCGACCGGGTGACGGTGGGCTGGTTCGGCGGCAGCTGCGGTTACTGCAAGCCCTGCCGCCAGGGCGACTTCATCGTGTGCGAGAACCTCAAGATCCCCGGGTGGGCCTACGACGGCGGCTTCGGCGAGGTGATGGTCGCGCCGGTCGACGCGCTGGCCCGCATCCCCGAGGCGCTGACGGCGAGCGACGCCGGCCCGATGGCCTGCGCGGGCGTGACCACGTACAACGGCCTGCGGCGCAGTGCGGCCGAGCCGGGCGATCTGGTCGCCGTGCTCGGCATCGGCGGCCTCGGTCACCTGGGCGTGCAGTACGCCGTCGCCATGGGCTTCGAGACCGTGGCGATCGCCCGGGGCGCCGACAAGGGCGACTTCGCCCGGCAGTTGGGGGCCCACCACTACATCGACAGCACGGAGGGCGCTCCCGTCGCGGACGCCCTGCAGGCGCTCGGCGGCGCCAAGGCCGTCCTGGCCACCGCGGGCAGCTCCGACGCCATCGCGGCGACGGTGGACGGGCTGGCGCCCCGTGGCGAGCTGGTGGCCATCGGTGCCAGCCCCGAGCCCCTGGCGATCAGCCCGCTCCAGCTGCTCCTGAGCGGCCGTGTCGTCCGCGGGCATCCCTCGGGGACCGCGCAGGACGTGCAGGACACCATGGAGTTCAGCGCCCTGCACGGGATCCGGCCGGTGATCGAGACCGTGCCGCTCGACCAGGCCGACGAGGCGTACCAGAAGATGCTCTCCGGCGGTGCCCGCTTCCGGATGGTGCTCACCTACGGCTGACGGACACCCCCCGGCACTGGAACGTGAGACGGGCCGCGCGTCGGTACGCGCGGTCCGCCTCACGTTGGCGGGAGCGCGCGGTCGGCGTGCGTGGCCCAGGCGGGGACGCGCGCGCTCCTCACGGATCGCTGTCGTCTGCGGCCGGTCGGTCGGTTGGTCGGGCGTGGTCGGTGGCTGTCGTCGCCGGCGGACGGATCCGCTCGGTATCCGGAACGCGCGACGACGCCACGTAACCCTCCCGGAGGGTGACGTGGCGGGTCCAAGCGTGGGTGAGGCGTGGACCGGTCAGTTCCAGAGCGGCTGGTGCACCGTCCGGGCGTATCCGTCCGGCCTGCCGTCGGTGTACGTCAGGCTCATCCGGGTGTAGTGGGAGAGCTGGGGCTGCTTCTTCCATGTCTGGGGGTGGTCGAGCCGCACGGTGACGGCGTACGAGCGGAAGGTGCCCGCGGCGCAGTACGGCTTGCAGTCGTTCACCACGTTGAAGCCCGTGGCCACCGCGCGCTTCGCGTCCCACCGCGTCCAGTGCAGCGAGGTCAGCCGACTGTTCCCGTCGCCGCAGGCCAGGATGAAATCGGCCGGGCGGACCTGCGACCGCTCGAAGCAGTCCACGAGGACCGTCCTGCTCACCCGCTGTCCGGCGGTGTCCGCGGACCGGGGTGCCGCCGCGGGTGAGGCGGCTGCCGTGGCCGTCGCCAGCGCCGCCGCGGCGCCGAACATGACCGCCGCCCTGAATACGTTCTTGGCCATGTCCGCTCCCGGCACCTCGTCGCGGGGCCCACCGGCCGCGCGTCCTCGCCCGTCGCCCCGCCGAGCACGCCGGGGCCGGGGCCCCGCCGAGCGCGTCTCCGTGCCGGGCGGAATCCTCGATTCCGACGCTACGGCCCTGCCCGGAGATGCACCACTCGCACGGCCCAACGCGTTCCGTCCCGGTGGCCGGAAAGGGGTCAGGCGGGCGGGTCCTCGGACCGGTCCTGCTCCTCGAGCGGCGGCATGAAGGCGCGCAGCCACCGCTCCGTCTGGGCGACGTGTGCCTCCGCGGCGCCGGCCGCCGCGCCCGGGTCCCGGTCGGCGATCGTGGTGGCCATGACGCGGTGGTCCTCATCGCTCTTGCGCCGCAGCTCGGGGCCCTCGGGGAGGGTGAAGACCTGGTACTTGCGGGAGCGGGCACGGAAGACCGAGAGCAGGGAGGCGAGCGCGGGATTGCCCGCGGCCCGGGCGATCTCGGCGTGGAAGCGGTGGTCGAGCTCCGAGGCCTCGGTGGGGTCGTCGGTGGCCTCCATCGCGTCGATGAGCGAGAACAGCGTCCGCACCGTCTCGGGCGTGCGGCGCGCGGCCGCCTTCGCGGCGACGTGCGCCTCCAGGACCCGCCGGATCTCGTACACCTCCAACAGGCCCGACAGCGGCAGGAGTTCGAGGGTCAGCGAGAGGCTGCCGATGACGTCCTCGGGGCGGAGCGGGGAGACGTAGGTGCCGGAGCCGTGCCGTGGCTCGATCACGCCGAGGGCCGCGAGCATCCGTACGGCCTCGCGCAACGAGCCGCGGGAGACGCCCAGTTCCTCGCAGAGGTCGGCCTCGGGCGGGATGCGCTCACCCGCGACCAGACGGCCCGTCGCGATCATGTGCCGTAGCCCGTGGAACGCCCTGTCGACTGCGGACATCCGACTCCTCCCCTGACGGGCCGGCGGCACCGCCGAGCCCTCGGTGCACTCTAGCGAGTCCTCCCGAGTCATCAGATGTCCTGGGCGTATCGACGGCGACTCATCTGATGACTTCTTCTGCAGGACCCTTGCATGGCCGGAAAATGCCGTGCAGGATGCCGAGTCATCATACGTGTCCAGGTGACGGTCCGATGTCTTGTAGGCGCTGCCGTGTGCCGTGCGGCCTTCGGATCCTGGCGGACGAGGAGTCATGTGAGCGAGACCGAGGTCACCACCGCCCCGCGCCCCCTGCTGCTGGCGGACGGCCGGCCCGCCGACCGGGCATGGTCGCTCGACCCGGCCATGAAGCACCTGAACCACGGCTCGTTCGGGGCGGTCCCGCTGGTGGCACAGGAACTGCAGAACGAGCTGCGCGCGGAGATGGACCGGTCCCCGGTGGTCTGGTTCCCGGCGCTGCCGCAGCGGATCGCCGACACCCGGGTCGAACTCGCCCGCTTCCTGCGGGTCGACGCGGACGACCTCGCCCTGGTCCCCAACGCGAGCGCCGGGGTCAGCGTCGTCTACGCCGGCCTCCCGGACCGCCCCGGCGGGGAGATCGTCGTCACCGACCACGGCTACGGGGCCGTGACCATGGGGGCGCAGCGGCTGGCGCGCCGCTGGGGCGGACGGGTCCGCACCGCGCGGGTGCCACTGGGCGCCGGCGAGGAGGAGGCGTACGAGGCCGTGGCGGCGGAGCTGAGCGACGCCACCGGACTCGTCGTCCTCGACCAGATCACCTCGGCGACCGCCCGCCGCATGCCGGTCGAACGCGTCGGCGCCCACGCCCGGCGGCTCGGCATCCCGACGCTCGTGGACGCGGCCCACGCACCCGGCCTCATCGCCGCCCCTCTCGACGGCCTGACCTGCGATTTCTGGGTCGGCAACCTGCACAAGTGGGGTTGCGCGCCGCGAGGGACCGCCGCACTGGTGGCCCGCGGCGAGCTGCGCGAGCGGCTGTACCCGCTGATCGACTCGTGGGCCGCCGCCGATCCGTACCCCGACCGCTTCGACCAGCAGGGGACGGTCGACGCCACCGGCTATCTCGCGGCGCCGGCCGCGCTGGACTTCGTCGAGCGCACCTGGGGCTGGGACACCGCCCGGCGGTACATGGAGGACCTCGCCGGCTACGCGGAGCACGTCATCGGCGGCGCCCTCGCCGAACTGACCGGGGAGCCCGGCACGGTCGACGTCGGCATGCCCGTCCCCGGCATGCGCCTGGTGCGCCTGCCGGCCGGTCTGGCCGCGAGCCGCGTCGAGGCCGACGCCCTGCGCGACCGGGCCGCCGACGAGCTGGGCGTGGAGACGGCCTTCACCAGCTTCGACGGCGTCGGCTACCTGCGGCTGTCCGCGCACGTCTACAACACCCCCGCCGACTACGAGTACTTCGCCGAGACCTGTGTCCCCGTCCTCGGCGAGTGGGCCCGCGCCGCACGGGCCCGTTCCGACACCCCGTGACACCGCGCCACCGACAACCCCCGTCCCCCGAAGCCGCCGTGAGTGCGGCAGATCCAAGGAAGAGGTCGGCACGATGAAGAGAAGGACGGCAGTCCTGGCCCTCGGCACGGCCGCCACGATGGTCCTGACCGGCTGTTCCGCCATGGGCGGCGGCGACAGCGGCACGGTGACCCTCAACATGGTCGAGAGCCTGACGAACCCCGCGCGCACGAGCCTGCTGAAGGACCTCATAGCGGACTTCGAGAAGCAGAACCCCAAGATCAAGGTCAACCTGATCTCGCCGCCCACCGAGCAGGCCGACCAGAAGATCCAGCAGATGCTCCAGTCCGGCAGCGGTGTCGACACCCTTGAGGTGCGGGACATCACGGTGGGCCCGTGGTCGAACAACGGCTGGCTGTACGACATGAAGAAGGGACTGGCCGGCTGGAAGGGCTGGGACGCCATGACCGAGAACGCCGTCAAGGCGTCCCAGGACACCAAGGGCAAGACGTACTTCGTCCCCTACGGCTTCTACGGGCTGAGCCTCTTCTACCGCACCGACCTGATCAAGGACGCCGGGTTCTCGGCACCGCCGGCCACCTGGGAGGAACTGCTCAAGCAGGCCTCGGCCGTGCACGACCCCGCCAAGCGCCGGTACGGGTACGCCTTCCGCGGCGGAGCCAACGCCAACAGCAACGCCACCGCCGCCATCGAGGCGTACGTCGCCGACAGGATCGACCCCTCCGACGGCTTCAAGCTGAAGGACGGCAGCACGATCTTCTCCGCGCCCGAGGCCCTCGACGCCATGGAGACCTACCTCGAGCTCTTCAAGCGGGCCTCGCCGAAGTCGTCCGTCTCCTGGGGCTACCCGGAGATGGTGGAGGGCTTCTCCAACGGCTCCACGGCCTTCCTGCTCCAGGACCCCGAGGTGATCGCCACCGTCTCGGAGTCCAAGGCGATCTCCGCGGACCAGTGGGACACCGCCCCGCTGGTCGCGGGCCCCAGCGGCAAGACCGTACAGCCCCTCGCCACCGCCGGCTGGGGCGTCGCGAGCGGCAGCAAGCACAAGTCCCAGGCGCTCAAGCTCGTCGAGTTCCTGTCCGAGGGCAAGGCGTCGACGGCCTTCACCAAGAAGAACAGCCTGGTGCCGATCCTCAAGTCGGCCACCGAGGACACGTTCTACAAGACCGGCCCCTGGTCCAGCTACGTCACGATGACGGAGCACCCGGAGAAGTACCTCAACGTCAGCCAGCCGCGCGGCGTCGCGTGGTGGACCGAGTGGCAGCAGAAGGCGGACGCCGACATCCAGAAGCTCGTCCTCGGCAAGACGACGCCGAAGGAACTGCTGGCCGGCTGGGACGCGTACTGGACCGAGAAGCGGCAGCAGGAGAAGTAGCCATGCCGACCGCGTCCGGAGCGACGAGTACGACGAAAGTGACGAAGACGGCGGGCCCCTCCGGTGACGGGGGCGCCCCGCCCGCCCGCGGTGCCGCACGGGGCCGCCGCAAGCCGGAGTTCACGTCCCGCCGGGGACTGCTCATCGCCGCCTTCATGGCCCCGGCCGCGGTCTTCGTGGCGGTCTTCACGTACTACCCGATGGTGGCCGGCAGCCAGATGGCCTTCCGCCACTGGAACCTGTCGGACCTCACCGACACCTCCTGGGTGGGTCTGGAGAACTTCCACGACGTCTTCGCCGACCCCGCCTGGGGCACCGTCCTCGGCAACACCGCCGTGTGGGTCTTCGGGTCGATCGTGCCGCAACTGGTGATCGGCTTCGCCCTCGCCCTGTGGCTGCGCCGCAAGTTCCCCTTCCGCGGCCTCTACCAGGCACTGGTGTTCTTCCCGTGGGCGATCTCCGGCTTCCTCATCGGGATCCTGTTCCGCTGGCTGTTCAACAGCGAGTTCGGGGTGGTCAACGACCTGCTGCAGAAGGCGGGGCTGATCGACGAGCCGGTCGCCTGGCTGGCCGACCCGCAGACGGCGATGTTCGCCGTCGTGGTCGCCAACGTCTGGTACGGGGTCACGTTCTTCACGATCATGATCCTGGCCGCGCTGCAGTCCATCCCCGACGAGCTGTACGAGGCTTCGGCGCTCGACGGCGCGGGCAAGGTGCGGACGCTGTTCCAGATCACGATCCCGTACATCCGGGTCACGCTCGCGCTGACCGTGCTGCTGAGGGTCATCTGGATCTTCAACTTCCCGGACCTGATCTTCGGGATGACCGGCGGCGGACCCAACAACGAGACGCACATCGTGACCACCTGGATGATCAAGATCACGCAGCAGGGCGACTACGGCAAGGCCTCCGCGCTCGGCCTGATCGTGGTCGCGACGCTGCTGGTGTTCGCCGTCTTCTTCCTCCTGGCCACCCGTGAGAAGCGAGAGGTGAAGCCGTGATCGGCAAGGAGTCCACGGCCGGACGGGCCGCCAAGTTCACCTTTCTGGGCCTGTGGGTGGTCTTCACCGTCTTCCCGCTCTACTGGATCACCGTCACCTCGCTCAAGGCACCCGGCGACATCTTCGCCTTCCCCATCTCCTACTGGCCCGAGCACTTCTCGCTGGAGAACTACCGAGGGCTGTTCGACAAGGCCGACTTCGGCGTCTACCTCACCAACAGCCTCGTCGTCGCGACCGTCGCGGGCGCGGTCGCCACAGCGATCTCGATGCTGTCGGCGTACGTCCTGGCCCGCTTCGAGTTCCGCACCAAGTCCGCGCTGCTGATGGCGGCCCTGGTCACGCAGATGATCCCCACCTTCATCGCGCTGGGACCGCTGTACCTGCTGATGACCGACCTGAACATGGTCGACAACCGGCTCGGGCTGATCCTGGTCTACATCGCCGTCTGCATCCCGTTCTGCACGGTGATGCTCCGCGGCTTCTTCGAGAACATCCCGGACGCCCTGGAGGAGGCCGCCATGATCGACGGCCTCTCCCGGTTCGGAGCGCTGTTCCGGGTGCTGCTGCCGGTGATGCGGCCCGGGATCGTGGCCGCGTTCATCTTCAACTTCGTGAACTGCTGGAACGAGCTGTTCCTGTCGGTGACGCTGATGAACAGCGACAGCAACAAGACGGTCCCCACGGCCCTGAACGGGTTCATCTCCAGCTTCAACATCGACTGGGGCTCGATGTCGGCGGCGGCGGTCCTCACCATCCTGCCGACGATGCTGCTGTTCGCCTTCGCCAGCCGGCACATCGTCCAGGGACTCACCTCGGGCGCGGTGAAGGGGTAGGCGAGGTGCCGGGACCGCCGATCAATTCCCTCACCGCGGAAGGGAGTTCACCGTCCCGGTGGACGACGACGAGGCGGACGTCGCCGGGTGAGTCTCCCACGGCGACGGCGATGGCGGGGTCCAGTTCCGCCACGGCGTAGGCGGTCGTCGCGGACCTCGGCACGCCGTCGTCCCCGTCGCTCGGGGTGTCGTCGCACGCCGGCACGACCGCCTCACCGAGCGCGTCCCCGACCGTGAACGGGATGTCGGCCACGTCCTGGTACGTCCGGCCCTCGTACTCGACCACGAAGGCGCAGGACGACGCGGCCTCACCGCCACCAGCACCGACGTCCGTGCAGGCCACGGCGGACGCAGCGACGGCCGCCGCGACCGCCGCCCACACGCCTCCGCACCGGCTCGCGTGCAGCACCGTTCTCATCGGAGACCTCCTCCGGCAGCCCCTCGGCTCCCGCTCGGGTGAATGCCGAAGGCCGGGGCCGGGCCTTGCCGCGCCCCCGTCCCGGGCCTTCACCACTACGACGGAGAGGGTGCCGTCTTCGTTCGGCCGGAGGACTCCCGTGGCGGGTGTCGATCCGGTGTGCCCTCGTTCGACGCAGGGGTGAGAGTGGTCACTGACGAGCCCGTCGACAGGGTGCTGAAGCGGGCGTTCGAGGCGGCGGGCAGCAGGGACGTACGTGCCGGCGGGGGAGCGGCCACGGTGCAGCGGTACCTGCGGGTCGGTCTGATCGACGAACTGCACCTGGCCGTCGTCCCGCACCGGTCAGGCGCTGACCCGAGGCTCCCGCGCCGGGGGAGGTGACTCCGTCCCTCCGTACGGCAGGGACGGGGGAGGGGGTCAGGAGCGGGTGTCGCCGGACTCGTTCGCCCGCTCCGCCTTCTTCTCCTTCAGACGCACGGTCTCCTTGCGGACCTCGGCCTGGGTGGCGCGCTCCCGCCGGAGCCAGGACGGGTTCTCGTCCTTGAGCGCCTCGATCTGCTCGGTGGTGAGCGCCTCGGTGACCCCGCCGCGCGCGAGCCCCGCGATCGAGATGCCGAGCTTCGCCGCGACCACCGGGCGGGGGTGCGGGCCGTTGCGGCGCAGCTCCTGCAGCCACTCGGGCGGGTCGGTCTGCAGCGCGCTCAGCTCGGTGCGCGAGACGACACCCTCCTGGAACTCGGCGGGCGTGGCCTGGAGGTACACACCCAGCTTCTTCGCCGCCGTGGCGGGCTTCATGGTCTGGGTGGTCTGCTGCGACGTCATGGTGTCAAGGGTATCGAGCATGTGCGCCACCTCTGACCACGCCCGGTAGCCTGGCCAGGTGACAGGCTCGGAAGCATCCCCCTCGTTCCGGCTCGCGTATGTCCCGGGAGTGACACCCGCCAAGTGGGTGCGGATCTGGAACGAGCGCCTGCCGGACGTCCCGCTCACCCTCGTCGCGGTGCCCGCCGCGGAGGCGAGCGGCCTGTTGCGCGACGGCGGCGCGGACGCCGGTCTCGTCCGGCTCCCGGTCGACGGTACGGACCTGAGCGCGATCCCCCTCTACGCCGAGACGACGGTCGTCGTGGTCCCGAGGGACCACGTCGTGACGGCGGTCGACGAGGTGTCCGTCGAGGACCTGGCCGACGAACTCGTGCTGCACCCCCTCGACGACGTCCTGGACTGGCAGAGCCTGCCCGGACGGCCCGCCATCGAGCGTCCCGCCACGACCGCGGACGCCGTGGAGCTGGTCGCGGCGGGCGTGGGGGTCGTCGTCGTCCCGCAGTCCCTCGCCCGCCTGCACCACCGCAAGGACCTCACCTACCGGCCGGTCTCGGACGCCCCCGAGTCACGCGTCGCGCTGTCCTGGCCGGAGGAGCGGACCACCGACCAGGTGGAGGACTTCATCGGCATCGTCCGCGGGCGGACGGTCAACAGCTCCCGCGGGCGTCCCACGGCCCCGGCCGCGGCGCCGGCCCAGCCCAAGCGGAAGCAGCCCCCGAAGGGCGACGCCCGCCGCAAGCCCGCACCCGGCAAGCAGGGCGGCAAGAATCCCCGGAGCGGATCCGGCGGCGCGGGCAAGGGCGCGAAGCGCGGGAAACCCCGCCGCCGCTCGTAGCCGACGGGTCGGGCGCCCGTGCCGTCGACGGCACGAGCGCTGGGCGTGGGTCCACGAACGCCCCCTGCTCGAAGCCAGGCGCCTGCTGGACAGCGCCGGATGGGATGCCCGGGCCGTGGCCGCTCACCTCGACTTCAGCGACCCCGCGAACTTCGGCCGCTTCTTCCGCGATCGCACCGGGCTCACCCCGGCCGCCTTCGCCGCCCGCGAGGCGAGGAGCGGCGCGTGACGAAACGCGGCGGAGGCGGTGCGGTTGCCGATCGTCGCCGCCCTCGTCGCGGACGTAGGTGTTGAGGTACTCGTCGCGGACGATGTGCGGGTTCCTGGAGATCGAGTCGATGTGTGCGGCGACCTTGCCGCTTGTCGCCTCACACGACCGGATCGCAGTCGCCCAGGTCTCAGTCGTCCAGGACGACGAGGTGCTTGCCCGGCGTGGTGCCGGACTCGAGGTCGGCCTGGGCGTCCCGGACCTGTTCCAGGCCGTGGTAGACCTTCGCGACCGGGACCTTGAGGCGTCCTGCGGCGATGGCCTGGAGCTGGTGTGCGAGGACGTCGGCCGGGAGGTCGGCGGCCTCACCGCCGCAGGAGGTGAGGCGCACCCCGCCCGGGATCATGAACGGGGTGAAGTCGGGGATGGACCACTGGCCCGCGAAGGCTCCGGTGAAGCAGACCGTGCCGTGTATGCGGACGGTGCGCAGGGTGTCCGCGAGGACCGAGCAGCCCACCAGTTCCAGTGCGGCGTCCACGCCGTCCGGCATCAGCTCGCGCACCTGGCCGGCGAGGGTGCCGTCGTCGACGAGGGGATGGTCGACGCCCGCCGCCCGCAGTTCCCCGGCCCGGCCGGGACTGCGGGTGGTGGACAGCACGGTCGCTCCGAGGTCCTTCGCGATCGTGGCCGCGCTCAGCCCGACCGTGGAGGTGCCGCCGCGGATCAGCAGCGTCTGCCCGGCCTTGAGGCCCAGCCCGCGGGTCAGGGATCCGTAGGCGGTCTGGAACATCTCGGGCAGTGCGCCGACCACGTCCCACGGCAGGATGGTCTCGAACGGGATGACCTGCGCCGCCGGGACGGTGACGTACTGGGCGTACGCGCCGTCGTAGGAGCGCCCCATGCCGCCCATCATCGTCGCCACCTGCTGCCCCGGCCGCAGCCCGCTGTCCTCGTCTGCCTCGTCGACCACGCCGACGCCCTCGATGCCGGGAACGCGCGGGTAGGTGACCTCCGCGTCCGACTCTCCCTTGCGGGTGGTGACTTCGGACTCGTTGACGCCGAACGCCTTCACCTTGATCCGCACCCAGCCGGGGTTGCGGACGGGGACCGGCACATCCTCGATCCGGAGTGCGTCCAGGCCGCCGGGCCGGGTGACGACGACGGCCCGCATCGTCGCCTGTGCGGCGCCGCCGGCTGCTGTTGATCGGCTCATGCCGAGCTCCTTGCTCTGTTCGTCCGCCGGGGATGTGAGGGCGGAGCTGGGACTCCGGGCGGAAGTGATCAGTCAGTTGCGGCCCTGCGCCGTTGCGATTCGGATGCTCCGCGCGATGTCGGCGGCTGGGCGCTCGTGGTGACGCTCTCCCATCGTTCCCTGGGATCCGACAAATCGCCCGGCGGGCAGCGGTCACCTGATGGTCACCAGGTGACGATCTCCACGCCTCGCCTTTCGCAACCCAGGCCACGGCGGCAGGCGTGCCGACGAGTGCGTGCGCCGTCTACTTGGCGCCTGCTTCGCTGCTCGTCAGCGGCACTCCGACTCCGGTCAGCTCGTCACCGGAGGACTCCCGGCGGCCTCACCGCACCTACGCGGCTCCGCCTCCCCGCCGGCGGCCTCACCACGTGTCGACGAAACCCCGGCCCTCCCCGGGGCGGGCCTGCTCGTGGCCGTCGAGGGCCGCGAGGATCCACTCCCGGGAGTCCGCCGGGTCGATCACCGCGTCGATCTCCAGCGCGGCGGCCGCGTTGACCGCCTTGCCGTGCTCGTAGAGTTCGGCGACGCGTGCCTCGAAGGCGCGGGCGCGCTCCTCGGGGTCCTCGATCGCCTCCAGTTCCTTGCGGTAGCCGAGCCGGACCGCGCCCTCCAGGCCCATGCCCCCGAACTCTCCGCTCGGCCAGGCGGCGGTGGCCAGCGGGGCGCGGGTGGAACCGCCCATCATGGCCATCGCGCCGAGCCCGTACGCCTTGCGCAGGACGAGGCAGACGAGTGGCACGCGCAGGTTCGCGCCCGTCACGAAGAGGCGCGCGAAATGCCGTACCGTCGCGGTCCGTTCGGCGTCCGGGCCGACCATGAAACCGGGGGTGTCGCAGAGCGAGACGACCGGGAGGCCGAACGCGTCGCAGAGCTGGAGGAAGCGGGCGGCCTTGTCCGCCGCGTCCCGGTCGACGGCGCCGCCCAGATGGGCCGGGTTGCTCGCGAGGAGTCCCACGGGACGGCCCTCGATCCGGACGAGCGAGGTCAGTACGCCCACGCCGAAGGCCGGCCGCAGCTCCAGCACCGAACCGGTGTCCGCGAGCGCCGTCACGGCCGCCCGCACGTCGTAGGCGCGTCGGCGGTTCTCCGGCACGACATGGCGCAGCAGCCTGCGGTCCGGCGCCTCCCAGTCCTCCGTCACGCCCTGGAAGTACCCGAGGTAGCGGCGGGCCACGCGGACCGCCTCCGCCTCGTCGGACACGGCGATGTCGACGACCCCGTTGGGCTCCTGCACCGACAGCGGTCCGACCTCCTCGGGCCGGTAGACCCCGAGGCCGCCGCCCTCGATCATCGCGGGACCGCCCATGCCGATGGTGGCCTCCGGCGTGGCGATCACGACGTCGCAGCAGCCGAGCAGGGCCGCGTTGCCCGCGAAGCACCGCCCCGAGGCGATGCCGACCAGCGGGACCGTGCCGCTGAGGCGGCCCATCCGGTGGAACGTCGTGACGTTCAGGCCGGCGACGGCGGTGGTGTCCGTGTCACCGGGCCGGCCACCCCCGCCCTCGGCGAACAGCACCACGGGCAGCCGCCGCTCCTGCGCGATGCCCAGCATGCGGTCGGTCTTGCGGTGGTTCTGGTGCCCCTGGGTGCCCGCGAGGACCGTGTAGTCGTACGACATCACCACGCAGGGCGCTCCGTCGACCCGCCCGGTGCCGGTGACCATGCCGTCGGCCGGAGTGGAGCGGATCAGGTCGTCCAGCGAGCGCCGCCCGCGCTGCGCAGCGATCGCCAGGGCGCCGAACTCCGTGAAGCTGCCCGTGTCGCAGAGGTCCTCGATGTTCTCGCGGGCGGTACGGCGCCCGAGCGCCCGGCGCCTGGCGACGGCGTCCGGCCGGTGCTCGTCCAGTCCGAAGGCGTGGCGGCCGCGCGCCTCGGCCAGATCGGCCCGTACGGCGTCCAGGTCGACCGCCTCTACCGCCCCGGCCCCGGCGGACGCGTCGCTCGCCTCGTCCAGCTCGACCAGGGGCCGCCCTTCCCGCACCGTGTCGCCGACGCGCGCGTGCACGGCACGGACGACCCCGGGGGCCGTCGCCCGGACGACGTGCTCCATCTTCATGGCCTCCAGCACGACCAGTTGCCCGCCCGCCGCGACCCGGTCGCCCGGGGACACGTCGACGGCCACGACCGTGCCGCTCATGGGGGCGACGGCGGTCCCCTCGACGGATGCCGGGGCGGCGTCCTCAGGGACCAGCTCGGCCAGGTGCTGCTCGACGAAGCCGGTGTGCGCCCAGAACTCCGGCCGGTCCAGGACCGCGCGCAGCAGCGGGATCCCCGTCCGCACGCCCTCGACCGTGAACTCGTCCAGCGCCCGCCGGGCCCGCTCGCAGGCGGCGGCGACCCCGTGCGGCGACGACACGATCACCTTGGCCAGCAACGAGTCGTAGCGGACCCCCACTTCGGCGCCGGCCCGCGCGGCGGTGTCGACCCGGACCCCGGGCCCGGTCGGCACGTCGAAGCGCGCGAGCCGGCCCGCCGACGGCCGTACGGTGCCGTCCGCCGTCGTCACCTCGGCGTTCACCCGCGCCTGCACGGCGTGGCCGCGCGGTGCCCGGGGCTCTCCCGCCAGCCCGAGCGCCTCCAGCGTCTCGCCCGCGGCCAGGCGCAGCTGGACGGCGACCAGGTCGACCCCGGTCACCTCCTCGGTGACCGTGTGCTCCACCTGGAGACGGGGGTTGGCCTCGATGAAGCGGAACTCCTCACCGCGGACCAGGAATTCGAAGGTACCCAGTCCGGTGTAGCCGGTCGCCCGGGCCATCCGCAGGGCGCAGGACAGCAGCGCGTCGCGCACCCGCGGCGGCAGTCCGGGAGCCGGCGCGATCTCGATCAGCTTCTGGTGGCGGCGCTGGGCGCTGCAGTCCCGGTCCCACAGATGGGTGACGGCGCCGGCCGCGTCGCCGACGACCTGCACCTCGATGTGCCGGGCACCCTCCAGCAGTCGCTCCACGTACAACTCGGCCCTGCCAAAACCCTGTTGGGCCTCCGAACGGCAGCGCTCCCACGCCTCTGCCAGCTCTCCGGGTGAGCGCACCACCCGCATCCCGCGGCCGCCGCCTCCGCCCACCGCCTTCACCATGACCGGGCCGCCCGCGAGGAACTCCCGCGCCTCCTCCAGGCTCGTGCCGCCGCGGGTCCCCTCCAGCACCGGCACCCCCTGCTCCACGGCGAGCGCGCGTGCGCGGGCCTTGTCGCCGAAGAGCGCCAGCACCTCGGGGGAGGGGCCGACGAAACGGACTCCGCTCGCCAGGCACCGGGCCGCGAACTCGGCGTCCTCGCTGAGGAATCCGTACCCCGGGTGCAGGAAGTCGCAGCCCCGCGCCGCGGCCAGCACGGCGTCCGCGTCCAGGTAGCCGGACCCGCCGAGCGGCACCGCCTCGTCGGCGTGGCGGACGTGCAGGTCGTCGTCCGGGGCGTACACCGCGACGGTGCGCAGCCCCGCCTCGGCGGCGGCGCGCAGGACACGTACGGCGATCTCCCCGCGGTTGGCGACGAGTACGGCGGCAGAACCCATGAGCCCCTCCGGGAAACCGTGGTCGGCGCGGCCATGCTCATTGACATTGACGTCAACGTCAATATGCTCGCGGCGTGACAGGCGACGAACAGGCTGGGCGGCGGACCTGGGCGACCCGCACCGCCCGTGACCGCAGCGACGCCCCGGCCCGCGGCAGGCTCCTGGACGCCGCCGAGACCGTCTTCGCGCGGCTCGGCCACGGCGCCGCCACGGTGGGCGACATCACCGCCGAGGCCGAGGTCTCGCGCGCCGGCTTCTACGTGTACTTCGCGTCCAAGGAGGAGATCTTCCGCGTCCTCGCGGCACGGGTCCGGGACGCCTTCCTCGCCGCACAGGACGTGCCGGACGTCGGCACCGACGACCTGCGCGCCGTCGCCGAGGCGTCCGTCGCCGCCTTCATCGCCGCCTACGCCCGCCATCTGCCCCTGCTCGGACTGCTGGCGCAGCAGGCCCGCACCGACCCGGGGGTGCGCGAGTTGTGGCAGGAGATCTGCGAGCGGCCCGTGCACCGCCACGCCCGCTACATCCGCCGTGTGGCCGCCGAGGGCAGGGCCGCGCCGGTCGCCGAACCGCTCTCCGTCGCCCGCGCGGTCGGCGGCATGTGCGTCGAGTTCGCCCGCCTGACCGCGGCGGACCCCGGCGCCCACGACGACGCGGTCCGCGACGTCACGGCCATGTACCTGCACCTGCTCGGAGTGGTTCCAGGCGTGAAGGAGCATGCCGGACAGGGCACTTGAGCCCCTGACCGGGCCCGGAGTCTCCGCCGGGAAGGACGTCGGTGAAAGGCGGTTGTGGGAGCGCTCCCAACTCTGCAGGATGCTGGGGTGACTTCAACTCCCGTCGTACGTCCGTACCGCCCGCAGGACCGGGCGGCCGTCGAGGACATCTGCGTGCTCACCGCCCACAACGGCGGTGACAGCAGGCCCCATTACGAGGATCCCGGGATCTTCCCCACCACCTTCGCCCTCCCGTACGTCGAGCTGGAGCCGGAGCTGGCCTTCGTGCTGGACGACGGGCGGGGACAGGCGGTGGGCTATGTCGTCGGCGCCGCGGACACCGCCCGTTTCGCCGAGGTCTTCCGCGCGAAGTGGCTGCCCCGGGTCGCAGATCGCTATCCGCGGCCGTCCGGACAGCCCGCGAACGCGGACGAGGCGATCGTCGCGCTGCTGCACGACCCCGAGCGGATGGTCGTCCCCGAGGTGGCCGCGTATCCGGCCCACCTGCACATCGACCTGCTCCCCGCATGGCAGGGCCGCGGCCACGGGCGTGAGCTGATGAGGACGCTGCTGGCGGCCCTGGGGGAGAAGGGGGTGCCGGCCGTCCACCTGGTGATGGTCACGGCCAACACGCGGGCCAGGGCCTTCTACGACCGGCTGGGCTTCCACGAGATCGACGTGCCGGACCCCGGCCCGGTCACCTACCTCGGGCGTACGACGGGACGACTCGACCGGCTGTGAGCGCCCGCTACCGGTGCCCCGGTCGCCCCCGTGGGCCGTCACTCACCGCCGCTGTCCGGAGGCCGCTGCCGTGACGGAGGGAGGTGCGGAGCCTCGGCGCGGCCGTGCACGGCGTGGTCCTCCGGCCTGGGAGGCGCCGGCGGCCAGACGGGCCGGTGCTCCGCGGGCAACTCCAGCAGGGCCTGACCGACCGTCAGCCGGTTGGGCAGCAGGTCCGAACTGCCGGTCTGTGCCAGCAGTTCGGACAACCGGCGCCCCGCTCCGGCCAGCAGGAGTTTGCCCTGCCTGCGCTCCAGCAGCCAGCGGACGGCCAGCAGGCTGTTCAGCCCCCGCGAGTCGCAGAAGACGAGCGCGGTCACGTCCAGCACCAGATGCCGGTGCCCCGCGTCCACGCTGGCGCCGAGCGTGCCCAGGAAGAGCCCCTCACAACTCTGGTCGAGTTCGCCGCTGACCCGCAGGACCGCGCAGTCGTCGCAACTGGTGATCTCGGTGATGGTCAGACGGTGGGTCTGTGTGGACATCGCACCTCCATCCAGCCCTCGTGCGGTGAGCCACTACTACCAGAGCTCCCCTGCACGTCCGTGCTCGTCCGGGTCCGGCGGGCGGCCCGGACGCTTCTCCTCAGGCCGACCACGCTGGGCCGCCCCGCGGTCCGGATGCCGCCCGAGCGTCACCCGTACGGGTGCGTGTGCCCCGCATTCCGGATGCCAGGGCCCCTCGGGCGGTTCCCGTCCGCCCTCGACCCCTCGCGCGCACCGTCGCCGCACCGGGCCCGCGTGCGTCCCGCGCGCTGCCAAGTCCCCTACGTCGCACGGTCCCGCACAGGCCGGTGCCTGTCACACGGCCTGGATGTGGACCTTAGCGCGGTGTGCACGCGAACCGGACAGGATCGCCGATTCCGGCCGCGGTCCAGGGGGGTTTCGCGGGCCATCGGAGAGTCTGGCAGCCCTTTTTGTCGGACCGTCAGGAGTAGGGCACGATCAGGGAGTTCGGGACGAACGGGCGGAGCGGAGGAGCCAGTCGTGGGCCGCTCGCGCGGTGAACTCGGCCTGGCCGCCGCGCAGCAGCAGCGCGGCGGTCGCGAACGCCGGGTCGTCGGCCTGGGCGGCGAGGTAGGGGACGGCTACGCAGCGCATGCCCGCCGCGTGCGCGGCGGCGGCGCCGGGGGCCGCGTCCTCCAGGACCACGCAGTCGGCGGGGGCCACCCCCAGCCGGCGGGCCGCCTCCAGGAAGATGTCGGGGGCGGGCTTGCCGTGTGCCACCTCCTCGGCCGAGACGACGGTGGTCAGCCACTGGTCCAGGCCCGTGCCCGCGAGGATCGCCTCGATGGCCTCCGGCGAGGAACCCGACGCCACGGCCATCGGGACGCCGTCGTGGGCGAGCAGTTCCACGAACCTCCGCATCTCGGGATACACGTGCGTGGCGGCGCGAGCCAGCTCCAGATAGCGGCCGTTCTTGTCCGCGAGCAGGACGTCGAGGGGGGCTTCGAGGCCGTAGCGCTCCTTCCAGATCCGCAGTGTCTCCCGGGTACTGATCCCGACGTACCGCTCGTGGTCCGCCCAGGTGAAGTCCGTGACGCCGTGTCCGGCGAGCGTCCGCCGGCCCGCCTCGAAGTAGTTGGGCTCGCTGTCCACGAGCGTTCCGTCGAGGTCGAAGACGACCGCGGTGCCGGCGAGAGTGCTCATGGCCTCCAGGATGCCAAGAGCGTTCTTGTCGTGGCGCGGCCGGGGCGTGTGCGTGGAGCCGGGAGTGCGGGACCGTGTGGCGGAGCCGGGAGCGCGGAGCCGTGCGCCGAGGCCGGGAGAGCGGGCGGGCGCCCGGCTCGCGGGGTCAGCTCCTCGCCGCCCGGCCCATCGACTCGACCAGCGGCAGCAACCGGTGGGGGACGCGCTCGCGCAGCACCACCTCGGTACGCGTCCGGACGACGCCCGGCAGGCTGATCAGGGACTGGATGACGTCCTCCAGGTGCGCGTTGTCCCGCGCCACCACCCGGGTCAGCAGATCACCGCCGCCCGTGATCGAGAACGCCTCGACGATCTCCGGGACGGCGGCCAGCGCGTCCCCCACGTCGTCGAGATTGCCCTGCGTCACCTCGACGTGCACGAAGGCGAGCACGGGGTGGCCGAGCGCGGCGGGGGACAGCGCGGGGGCCGTGCCGGTGATCACGCCGTCGCGCTCCAGCCGGTCGAGGCGGGCCTGGAGCGTGCCACGGGCGACGCCCAGGATGCGCGCGTACTCCCGCACGCTGGTGCGCGGCTGTTCAAGGAGCAGCCGCAGGATGCGGGTGTCGAGTTCGTCCACGGCCATGGTCCGTTGGCCTTCCTGGTGTCACGGGTGATCCCAGCCGACTGTACCAATGGCCCTGTGAACGGTGAGCCGGTTGAGCCAATGCCGTCCTGATGCTTTCCTAGGGCCTATCGATGGCGCCGCGCAGCGCAGGACAGGCAATGAAGCCGGATCCGTGCCCGCGGCGCCATTCCCATGTCCCGAGGGGAATCCCCGACGGCTGTGTCGACGAGAAGTGGGGGCGGCTGCCGCACGTGAAGAAGATGTTCAGGGCTCCGGATCCGGGACTGTTCCGGCTGCGGGTCTCGCTGCGGGCGGTGCTCGGCATCGGCCTCGCCGTGACCGTGTCGGAACTGGCGGGACTGTCGCTGCCGGCCTCGATCACGGGCGGGCTCGCGGCACTCCTCGCGCTGTTCACCGTGGGAGACGCGACAGTGCGCGGCCAGGCGGTCACCACCGCCCTGCTGCCCGTCGTCGGCTTCCCCGTCCTGGCGGTCGCGACGGCGCTGCACGGGGTGCCCGCGCTGCGCGACGCGACCTGGCTCGCGGTGGTCTTCTGCGGCGTGTACGCCCGCCGCTGGGGACCGCGCGGCCACGCGCTCGGGATCTTCGCGTTCATGATGTTCTTCACCACGCAGTTCCTGCACGCCCTGCCCGGCCAGCTGCCGCAGCTGTACGCCGCCGTCGCGCTGTCCCTGGCCGCCTCCTCGGCGGTCCGCTTCGGCGCGTGGTGCATCGAACGGCGCACCCCGTCGCCTCCCGCGCCCGCACCGCTGGACGGGCGGGGCCTCGACCGCCCGGCCACCCGCCAGGCCTTCCAGGCGACCGCCGCCTGCGCCTTCGCCGTCGCCGCCGGACCGGTCCTCTCGCACGAGCGCTGGTACTGGGCCGTCGGCACCGCCTGGTGGATCTTCGTGAACACGGCGTCGCGCGGCGAGACCCTGGTGCGCGGCTTCCGGCGCGTCGTCGGCACGGTCACCGGCATCGGCGCCGGGCTGCTGATCGCCGTCCCCCTGGACGGCGCCCCGGCGCCCACCGCGGCACTCGTGGCCGTCTGCGTCTTCGGCATCTTCTACACGGCGGCGCCCTCGTACAGCTGGATGATGTTCTTCGTCACCGTCATGGCCGGCCTGCTGTACGGGCTCCTCGGTGTCCTGCACCCGGGACTGCTGGCCCTGCGGTTCGCCGAGACCGGTGTCGGGGCCCTCGGCGCCGCGCTCGCCGTCGCGCTGATCCTGCCGATCACCACGCACGCGGTCACCGACCGCTGGGTGGAACGCGCCCTGCACGCGGTGCACGCCTGCACCGCGACGGCGGCGCGACGGCTGGCCGGTGACGCCGCCGCGGACCCCGCGCCCCGGGTCGCGGAGCTCGAAGCCCTCCTGGGGCGGGTGCGGGCGGCCCTCGCGCCGCTGGTCCATCCGCTCAATCCGCTGCGGGTGCGGAAGGCGCGGGCCCGCGAGATCCTCGCGCTGCTCGACGACTGCGCCCGCGAGGCGCGGGGGCTCGCCGCCGTCGCCGCCGACCCGGACGCCTCGCACGACGCGCGCCTGAGCGCCGCCTGCGGGCGCGTCGAGGCGGCGATGGCGACACTGGTCGGCGCCGTGCCCGAGGGCGCCGTGCCGGTCCATCCGGCAGCGCCGGGCCACCACCCGGGCGCCGAGCAGGCCCTGGCCCACCTGCACGGCCTGGAGCGAGCGCTCGCGGCCCTGGCGGGACCGCTGCGGGGTTCGCGGCTCCTCGGCGCCTGAGAGGCCGCTCGACGGCCCGCCGGGGCGCGCGACCGGCGGAACGGCCGTCCTGACACCTCCGGCCGTTCCGCGGCCCGCCGAGGCGCGCAGGCACGGCGAGGCGCGAGCCGGCGGACACCGCCGTACGAACACCTCCGGCCGCCGTACGCCCTGGCCGTGGACGGCGATCGGCGACCGACGTTCAGCTCGGGGGGCGGGGGACCGGTGCCAGGGGCGCCGGGAACGGCGGTCGGTCGCAGTCGCCGGACGCTCGGTCGCCGCCGCCGGCGCTCGCAGCGGGATCTCCGTCGCCGCCGACCTTGTCGGGCGGCCCCTCGGCCGGACGCGTGGCGCCTCGGTCGGCGTACGCCCTGACCGTGGACGTGGACTGGCGTTCGGCTCGTGGGGCGTGGCGGGTGCCTCGGGGACGACGGTCGGTCGCAGTCGCCGGACGCCTGCGTCGGCCCTTGCGCGCGGGACCCCCGCCGCTGACCCAGCCGGGGCCCCTCGGCTGGACGTGCGGTTGACTCCGTCGGCATTCGCCCTAACCGTGTACGGCGACCGGCGTACGGCTCACGGAGCGGGACTGGTGCCTCGGGAACGTCGGTCGGTGGCGCTGGCCGGACGCGCGGCTGCTCCGCCGACCCTCGCCCGCGCGATCCCCGTAGCCACAGAGCTACCCGGCGGCCCTTCGGCCGGACACGCGGTCGCTCAGCCAACCCTCGCGCGCGGGATCCCCACCGCTGACCCAGCCGGGGCCCCTCGGCCGGACGCCCGGACGTCTCCGTCGCGGGACGCCCCAGGCGGTGGACGAGGACCGGCGTACGGCGTACGGCTCGCTGGGCGGGGGCCGGTGACACGGCTGCCGGGAACGGCGGTCGGGCGCGGTCGCCGCCGCCAGCGCTCGCCCGCGCGATTCCCGTAGCTACCCGGCGGCCCTTCAGCCGGACGCACGGTCGCTCCGCCAACCCGCGCACGCGAAATCCCTGTCGCCGCTGACCCAGCCGGGCCCCCTCGGCGGGACGCTTGGTCCTCTCCGTCGCCGGACGCCCCAGGCGGTGGACGGGGACCGGCGTACGGCGTAGGGCTCGCTGGGCCGGGGGCCGGGGGCAGGTGACACGGGTGCCGGGAACGGCCGGTCGGGCGCGGTCGCCGGACGCGCGGTCGCCGCCACCCTCGCCCGCGCGATCCCCGTCGCTGCTCACCCACCGGGTGATTCCTCGGCCGGCGGCTCGGTCGGCTCCGGCGGCGTACGCCCTGACCGGCGACCGGCGACCGGCGACCGGCGCACGGGTCACGGAGCGGGGCCGGTGCCCCGGGAGCGGCGGTCGGTCGCGCTCGCCGTACGCGCAGTCGCTCCGCCGGCCTCTCGCCCGCCCGACCTCAGTCGCCGTCGGCCTCTCCGCCGGACGCGCGGTCGCTCCGCCGGCCCCCGCGTGCGGGATCCCCCTTGCGGCCGGACCACCCGGCGGCCCGGCGGCCGAGCGCAGGCGCTTCCGGCCGTCGTCGCAGGGGGCCTCGGACGGCTGGCCCCAGCTTGGTCTAGACCGATGGACCCCTGCTGCTACCGTCGCCCCGGACAGCGCAGAAGGCGAGAGGGGACGGCAGTGACAGACGGCGTCAGGCGGCAACCACGGGCGTTCATCGGGTCGTTCACGGCGGCGGGTGGCCACGGTGTCCTCACCGCGGCCATGGACGAACAGAGCGGCACGCTGACGGTTCTGAGCGCCGTGGACGGCGTACCCGATCCGTCGTACCTCGCCCTGTCACCCGACGGCGGCACGCTCTACACCGTCAGCGAGACCTCCGACGGCGCGGTGGCCGCCTTCCGCGTGACGGGCGACAAACCCGAACTCACCGGGCCGCCCGTGCCGGTCGGCGGCAGCGGACCCACCTACCTCAGTCTCCTCGACGGCCACGTCCTGACCGCCAACTACGGTTCGGGCAGCGTCACCGCCGTACCCGTCCGCGCCGACGGGAGGCTCGCCGACGCCCCCTCCGGCGTGTTCACGCACACCGGCTCCGGCCCCCACACCCCGCGCCAGCAGGGACCGCACGCCCACCAGGTGCAGCCCGACCCCAGCGGCCGCTGGGCCGTGAGCGTGGACCTCGGCACGGACTCGGTGCGGGTGTGCGCGCTGGACGGCGGAACCCTCGCCCTGCACCGCGAGACGGCGCTTCGGCCCGGCTCCGGACCCCGCCACCTGGCCTTCCACCCGCGCGGCGAGCACGCCTACGTCGTGAACGAACTCGCGCCCACCGTCACCGTCTGCCGCTGGGACGCCGCCGAGGGCACGCTGCGGCCCTTCGGCGAGACCTCCGTGCTGCCCAGCTCCCCGGACGGCGACGCGTTCCCGTCCGGCATCGCCGTCTCGCCCGACGGGCGGTTCGTCTGGATCGCCACCCGGGGCGAAAACGTCCTCTCCGTGCTCGCGCTCGACGGGGAGGAACTGCGCCTGGTCGCCACGGTGCCGTGCGGCGGCACCTGGCCGCGGGCGATCGCCCTGCACCCCTCGGGGCGCTTCCTGTACGTCGCCAACGAGCGCTCCGGGGACGTGACCTGGTTCGCGGTCGACCCCGCCACCGGGATGCTCCGCAAGAGCGGCTCGATCGAGGCGCCCGCGGCGTCCTGCGTGGTGTTCGGCTGACCCGCCCTCTCCCGGTCGGCCGCCCGGCCCGGCGCACGGCGAAGGGCCCGTTTCGTGGAAACGGGCCCTTTCGGCGTCCGATGTGCGGGTGACTCCTGCCGGCGGTCGCGCGAGTCCGCTGGACCGGCCGGACAGCTCTAGCGGGCCGGCGCGCCCTGCGGCTGCTGTGGAGCGATGCCCAGCGCAGTCGTGTACTTGGCCAGGGCGAGCTTGCCGATCGCCGGGTACGGGCCGAGCGCCTCGGCGGCGGAGCAGCCCGCCTCCTTGGCGGCCGCGTCGAGCAGCCCCGGGTCCAGCTCGGGGCCGATCAGGTACGGCGCGAGCGCCAGCTGCTGGGAACCGGAGGAGCGCAGCTGCTCGGCGATCGCCGCGATGGAGCCCTCCTCGTCGAGCGCCGCGGCCATGACCGGCACCGCGAGACGGGCGGCCAGCAGCATGCCGGTGATCCCGGCCGCCTGCACGGCCTCCTCGCCGCCCACCGACGCGAGGATGATGCCGTCCGCCGCGGTCGCCACGGTGAACAGCCGGGCACGGTCGGCGCGCGCCAGACCAGCCTCGGACAGGCGCACGTGCAGCGCCTCGGCGAGCAGCGGGTGCGGGCCGAGCACGTCGGTCAGGTCGGCCGCGACGCGGCTCTCCATGACGGCCTGGCGGATGCGGCGCAGCAGCGCGTTGTCGGGGCCCGCGAGCAGCGGCACCACGACGGCCACCGGGCCGTCGGGCTCGGCCACGTCCGCCCCGGCGGCGCGCGCCTGCTCGAATCGGGCCGTGCGCTCCTCGGCGGCACGGCCGAGAACGGACTGCAGGGTGGGGAACTCGGCGTCGTCGCCGTCCAGGTACCCGATCCGGGCGTCGAGGCCGGGGAGCTCGGAGCGGGCGATGCTCACGACCTCCTCGGCGAGGCTGCGCGTGGCGGCACTGGGAGTGCCCGGCAGCGCGAGGACGAGCGCGGGCGCGCCCTCGGGAGCCGCCAGCGGTTCCGGGCGGCGGTGCCGCCCGGGCTGGCGGGGTCGCGGCATTCGTACTGGCAGGCCGGACGCGGGCCCAGTGGGGGAGCTCATGGCGCCGCATGTTACTGGCTTCCTGGGCTCCCCTGTTCGGGGAGGGTGCAGGTGAGCGGTATCCGTCCGCTTTTGTCGCATGAGTTACGTACAGATCAGAAATGATCACTACGGCCCGTCTTGACGAGGCCGCCACAACCACCACGGAATCCAGACCTCGCACATCGGGCGAAGAGCGTCAACCGGCCGTCTCGGACACCACGTGCAGCAGACGCTCGTCCGGCGCGAGCGCGAGGTCGCCGCGGACGAGGTCGATCGCGATGATCATGGCGCCGTGCAGGGGGTCCCCCGCGGCCGGTACCGGGCGGGCGTGCGGCAGTTGCGCCGCCAGCTCCTCCCGCAGCGGTACGAGGAGCGGGTCCCCCATCTTGAACAGGCCGCCGGTGAGCGCGACTTGCGCCTCCTCCGTCTCCGGGCAGACCGCGGCTGCGGACTCGGCCATGTGCCGGGCCGCCGCCCGCAGGATCTCCGCCGCCACCGGATCGGCGCCCGCGGCCGACGCCACCTCGGGAGCGAAGGAGGCCAGCACCGCGGGCCGGTCGGTTCGCGAGTACAGCCTGCCCGGCAGCTCCGGCACCGGCCCGAACCGTTCCTCGACGCGTGCCAGCAGCGTCGCCGAACCTCCGCGCCGACCGTCGAAGGCTCGCAGCGCGGCCTCCAGTCCGGCCCGCCCGATCCAGGCTCCGCCCCCGCAGTCGCCCAGCAGATGACCCCAGCCGTCCGCCCGGCGCCAGCTCTTCAGGTCCGTCCCGACGGCGATCATGCCCGTGCCGGCGGCGATCACCGCGCCCGGCCGTCGGCCGAGCGCTCCCGTGTACGCGGTGACGGCGTCGGCCGCCAACACCACGCGCCGCACGCCCAGTTCACGTTCCAGGGCGGACGGCAGCCGGGCCCGCAGATCGTCCCCCAGGGTGGCGAACCCCGCCGCGCCGAGGGCGACCGCCCCCAGCTCCGCGACGCCGGAGTCCGCCATCAGCCGCCGCGCCATCGGCAGCAGTTGCTCCAGCAGGTGATCCGCGTCGATGCCTCGCGGGCCGGTGCGCACCGGTTCCGCGGACGTCAGCGGTCCCGGCAAGCCGGTGCCGGCGTCGGCCGGGGCACCGAGCACGGCCCGCATCCCGGAGCCGCCCGAATCCACGGCCAGCACTCCGGACACGGGGCCGGGGCGGCTCACGGCAGTCGCCAGTCCACGGGCTGCGCGCCCTGCCGGCTCAGGAGGTCGTTGGCGCGGCTGAAGGGGCGCGAGCCGAAGAAGCCGCGGTCCGCGGACATGGGGGAGGGATGCGCGGACTCGATCGAGGGGAGGTCCCCTAGGAGCGGACGCAGATTGCGGGCGTCCCGGCCCCACAGGATCGACACCAGCGGCCGTCCACGGGCCGTCAGCGCGCGTATCGCCTGTTCGGTGACCTCCTCCCAGCCCTTGCCCCGGTGGGCCGCGGGACTCCGGGGCGCCGTGGTGAGCGCCCTGTTGAGGAGCAGGACTCCCTGCTGCGTCCAGGGCGTGAGGTCGCCGTTCGACGGCTGCGGGACCCCGAGGTCGGTGGTGAGTTCACGGAAGATGTTGATCAGACTGCCGGGCAGCGGCCGTACCTCCGGCGCGACCGAGAAGGACAGCCCCACCGCGTGTCCCGGAGTGGGATAGGGGTCCTGCCCGACGATGAGGACGCGGACCTCGCCGAAGGGCTGCTGGAAGGCGCGCAGGACGTTCGGTCCCGCCGGGAGGTAGGTGCGTCCCGAGGCGATCTCCGCGCGCAGGAAGTCACCCATCTCGGCGATCCGCCCGGCGACGGGTTCCAGGGCCTTCGCCCAGCCCGCTTCGACGATTTCATGCAACGGTCGTGGTGCCACGGGCGTCACCCTACTGCCGTACAGGCGGCGGCGATCAACCGGTCACCGTGGGACGGCCGCAGGACGACCGGAGACGACCGAAGCCGACCGCCGGACGGCGAGACGGGTCGCGAGACCGCACGACGAGCGCGCGGAACCGGTCCGCCCACCCGCCTCTTCATGACCCCGCCCGCATCCCGGCCGCCCCGCCGCGCCCCCCGCCCACATCCCGGCCTTCCCCCGTCTCTCCGTGCCCCCTGCCCAGGTCCTGACCGTCCCGCCTTCCGTGACCGCCGCCCACGTCCCGGCCCGCACATCCCTCCGCGACCCCGTCCACGTCCCGCCCCTCCCGTCTCCCCGCGCCCACGCCCACGTCCCCCCCGCCTCTCCGCGCCCGCGTGCCGACCATCCCGGCGCACCGGTACACCGCCGGACGGGATGCACAGCCGCGGGCACCGTCCGGGAGGGCGGGCCGGCGGCAGCTCAGTCCACCACCGCCGCCCGGACACACAGCACGTCCGGCAGATGCGCCGCCAACTGCTGCCAGCTGTCGCCGTCGTCGGAGGAGGCGAACACCTCGCCGTTGCGATTGCCGAAGTACACACCCGCCGGGTCCGCGTCGTCGGTGCACAGGGCGTCGCGCAGTACCGTGCCGTAGTGGTCCCCGTCGGGGAGGCCGGCCACCAGGGGCTCCCAGTTCTTGCCCGCGTCCGCCGTGCGGAAGACCCGGCAACGCCGGTCCGCAGGGACCCGGTCCGCGTCGGCGTTGATCGGGAAGACGTACGCCGTGTCCCCACGGTGCGGATGGGCGGCCACCGCGAACCCGAACGTCGACGGCAGCCCCGCGCCGATGTCCGCCCAGTGCGATCCCGCGTCGTCGCTTCTGTAAACACCCCAGTGGTTCTGCAGGTACAACCGGTCGGGATTCGCCGCGTCCCGCGCCACCTTGTGCACGCACTGGCCGAACTCCGGGTTCGGATCCGGCAGGAACACCGCCGAGACACCGGAGTTGGACGGCTCCCAGCTCGCGCGGCCGTCGGTCGTGCGGAACACCCCCGCCGTGGAGACGGCGACCGTCACGGCCTGCGGGTCGCGCGCGTCCGTGAGGATGGTGTGCAGTCCTTCACCGCCGCCTCCCGGCACCCACTTCGATCGGGTCGGGTGCTCCCACAGCGGACGTACGAGCTCGAAGGTCTCCCCCCGGTCCTCGGAGCGGTACAGCGCGGCCGGTTCCGTGCCCGCGTAGACCACGTCCGGCTCGGCGGCCGCGGGGTGCAGCTGCCAGACCCGCTCCAGCGAAGCCCCGGTGTCCTTGGGGAACTTGACGGCCGGCTGGGCGGGCTCGGTCCACGAGCGGCCGAGGTCGTCGGAGTGGAAGACGGACGGGCCCCAGTGCGCGCTGTCCCCTCCGGCCAGCAGCCTGGGCGTCGGCCCGCGGGTGTCGATGGCGATCGAGTAGACGGCCTGTGCGTTGAAGTAGGGACTCTCGTCGAACTCCCAGACGCCGCCCCGGCGGCGTCCGACGAAGAGACCCTTCCGTGTACCTACCGTGAGCAGTACGTCGGCCATGCCGACCACCTCCGCGACGTCGTTGTCCCAGCACCGGTCAGTCTGCACCCCGGCACTGACAGTCACCTCTGGACGGGCATCACCGCAGGTCGGAACGTGGTGTCGAGGGGCGCGAGGCACTCGTGGAGACGCCCGCCGGTCCGCTCGGGCCGACGTGTCCGCGATACAGGGGCGGAGGCAGGCATGAGGTCCGGGAGTTGGAGCATCTGTATGAGCATCGACGAGACGGCACCCGTATGGGACGGCGGTCCGTCATGTCCCTGACTCCATGAGGAGGATGCCCCGATGACGGCATTCCGTGGTCCGAAGGTGTGGTTGTGGCGCTGGCGGCGCAACCCGCTGCGCCGGCCCAGTGACACGCTGGAGGCCTGGATCCTGCTCGTCGCCTCGGTCGTCACGGTGCTGTGCGGGGTGTTCACGGGGCTGGCCGTGGCGCGGTCCGTCGAGAACGGCCTCGCCCGCGAGCGCGTGGAGTGGCGGCCCGTCACGGCGACGGTCACCGAGGACGCGCCGCGGATCAAGACCGCCGCGAGCTCCTCCGGCGCCGACCGGGTGTGGGCGGACGTCCGCTGGAGGGCGAACGGCTCGGCGCACGCCGGGCAGGCTCGGGTCGAGTCCGGCAGCGCGGCGGGCACCCCCGTCACGGTGTGGATCGACCGGGGTGGCCGCCTGGTCGCCCAGCCCGTCTCCGCGGCGCAGGCGCGGCTGCGCGCGTCGCTGGTCGGCACCCTGGCCGGGGTGGGCGCGGCGGCGGTGCCGTTCGCCTCCGGGCAGCTGGTCCGGGGCCGGCTGGAGCGGCGCCGGATGGCCCAGTGGGACGAGGAGTGGGCACGCTTCGGGCCGCTGTGGGGCCGCAAGACTAGCTGAGCACGACGGCCCCGGTCGGGACCCTCCCCGGCGAGTCCGTGCCCACCGGCAGCCTCAAGCGCCGCCGTCCTGGCGAGCTCCCTGTCGTCCGTCCTCCACCGCCTCCCGACAGGCCCGCAGCAGCTGTTCGTCCTCCAGGATGTCGTGGCTGCCGAAGCCCCCGGAGCGTGCCCTGTGCCGTCGCGGGTTGGTGAGTTCGGCGTGCGGGAGGTCGTGCAAGGGCGCTCCGGCCGAGCCCAGTTCGGCGAGGCAGCTCGCGATGGTGCCGCGTGTGTACGCGTTCTCCAGCCATGCCGCGCGGAACACCGGGAGGACTGCCTCCGCGTCTCCGGTGACCCGCCACAGCGCGCAGGCCGCGGTCGTCCGCTCCCACACGTCGTCGGAACCGAGCATGCGAAGCAGGGCGGACGAGGCGGAGCGGGCCGGCCTGCCCAGGCGGCCCAGCGCCTCGGCCGCCGCCCGTCGTCTGTGGGCCCGCTCACTGGTCAACTCCCCTGTCAGCACCGGGAGTACGGCATCGGGGTCCCGCTCCAGCGACCAGAGGGACGCCGCCGCGGTCACCGCGCAGTCGGTGTGCAGCAGCGTACGCAGCGCCGGTATCGCGTCCGGGTTCCCGAGCTCGCCCAGGGCGTGGGCGGCACCTGCCAGGAGCGGGTCCCTGTTGCGCAGGCCGCCCGGTGCCAGGTGCACCAGCCGCAGTACGTCCGGTGCGGCGGCGCCGTCTCCGAGGGCGGCCAGCGCCGTGAGCAGCGGCGCCGCGCGATCGTACGTCTCGGGGGAGTCGACGGGAACGTCGGCGAGCCGGGCCCGCAACAGGGGGGGCCAGGGCGGTGGCGGCCGGCCCCGCGTACGGGATCACGTATCCGATGTCCTTGGGTACCTCGGGCAGTTCCAGCACCTCGGCCAGGAGGGGGACGGCCCGTGGATCGCCCGTCCTGGCCAGGGCTTTGAGAGGTCCGCCGAGGGAGGGCGCGCCCCGCTCCCAGTGCCGCACCCGGGATTCGGGACGGGCCGCGGCGAGCTCCGCGAGGTGGTCGGCGGCCGGGACGGCCAGAATGAAGAGGTCCTCCAGGACGGACACCGCGGCGTCGCGCAACCGCTCGTCGTCCGCGCGGAGTTGTTCCCCGATGAGGGTGACCGGTTCGTCGAAGGACGCCCGCCATTCGCGGAACAGCCCGGCGGACATCCATACGGCGTTGCACCGGTCGGTGGCGTCCGGGCTCGTCAACTGGCCTTCCAGCAGGGCGATCCGGTCCCCGACGCGCCCGCCGAGCGCGGTGTGCAGCGTCCGCAGGAGCTGGGAGCCCTCCTCGTCGGCCGGACGCAGTCGCCGGAGGTGGCCGATGAGTGTGTCCGTCTCGGGCCGCTCGGGCTCGTCCGGCGCTCGGAGCTGCCGCGACCTCTCCCGCAGCAACTCGACGACCGTGGGCACCAGATCGGCGGGCAGGTGCTCGGGCGCGCAGCTCGCCAGCTGGCCGAGTGCGGCGAGTCGCAGCCCCGGTTCGCCGGCCGCCGCACCGATGCGCACGAGGCAGTCCACGGCGGGGGAGGCGGAGGCGGGATACAGCCGGGCGAACAACCCCAGCCCCTCGGCCAGCGCCAGGCGGACCCGGTCGTCCGTCTCCTCGGCGAGGCGCTCGCGCAACAGGTCGAGTACGCGCGCCGGTTCGCCGAGGAAGCGGACCAGGGCCGTCGGCGCCGCCCGCCGCACCTCCGGGTCCCGGTCCGTGACGAGCGAGGCGAACACGGCCGCGCCCGACCTGACAGCCGCGCGGGCCATCGCGCAGTTGTCGTCGGAGGCGGCGTACTCCTCGTCGCCGTCCTGCGGATCCACGGTTCCGCCGCCGATGCTGGCCAGCAGCTCGACGAGCCCGCCCCGGTCCGGGACGTCCTCGGAGGCGATCAGCGCGAAGAGGAAGGGGATGCAGGCGAGCGTCGAGTCGTACACGTCGCCCTGGTGGTGCACCGCCCCGTACATCCCGTCGAGCGACCTCTCGCGCTCCTCGGGCTGCGGGGAGGCCAGCCCGCGCAGCAGTGCGGGTACGTCCTCGGCGCTTCCGTACGCATGGTCCATCGAGGCCCAGTCGACCTCGTCGATCCCCCTGAACACGGCGTCCCTCCCGGACGGTCGGCGATTGATCGAGAGTGTGCACCACAGCACTGACAGTCACGTCCGGGAAGCCGAGTCGGTTGGCCGGTGCATCGGGATCGAGCCGTCGTCGCGCGGCGCCCCGCGGCCCGCCCGGCACCCCGACGCGCGTCGCGGCAGGCGGTGGACACGAGGCAGACACACCGAGGACGGCTTCACGACCCCGTCGCCACGGCGGGGAAGGAGGCCGCCAAGCCGCTGCACGAGGGTGTCGCAGGGCGGTGGCGAAGTGTGGACGTGCTGGTGAGGCGCCTATGCGGGAGGTCGCACGCCTGCCGGACGAGGTGCCGTCTGGGGGCGAGGGGGGTTCACGGCGCGGTGACGACCGGGCACGCGAAAGGAGCCGCACAGGACGGCGTGATGTTGGCCGATACACGCACGAGCGCACACCCGTGGGGCGGGTGCGGGACCGGGGCGCCGTCGGGACCGGCGGCACGGACGCGGCGGGTGACCTCGGCGGTCCGAGGTCACCCGCCGCGTCGGTCCGTCAGACGGAGCGGTGGTACTGGTCGGGCACGTGAACCTCGGCGCCGAGTTCGCGGGCCGCGAGCCGGGCGAAGGACGGGTTGCGCAGCAGCTCCCGGCCCAGCAGCACGGCGTCGGCCTCCTCGTTGGCGAGGATCTTCTCGGCCTGCTCGACGTCCGTGATCAGACCCACGGCCGCGACGGGCATCGGCGTCTCGGCCTTCACGCGGGCGGCGAAGGGCACCTGGTAGCCGGGACCGACCGGAATGCGGACTCCGGAGGCGTTGCCGCCCGTCGACACGTCGAGGAGGTCCACGCCGTGCTCGTGGAGCTGCGTGGCGAAGCGGACGGTGTCGTCCGCGGTCCAGCCGCCGTCATCGAGCCAGTCGGTGGCGGAGATGCGGAAGAACAGCGGCTTGTCGTCCGGCCACACCTCCCGCACGGCGTCCACGACCTCCAGGGCGAACCGGGTGCGGTTCTCGTACGAGCCGCCGTAGGCGTCGGTGCGGTGGTTGGAGTGCGGGGAGAGGAACCCGTTGATCAGGTAGCCGTGGGCGCCGTGGATCTCGGCGATCTCGAAGCCGGCCTCCAGGGCACGCCGGGCCGCGGCCACGAACTGGCCGGTGATGCCGTGGATCTCGTCGACGGTCAGCTCGGTGGGTACGGGGTGCCGCTCGTCGAAGGCGAGCGCGCTCGGCGCGAGCGGCTGCCAGCCGTGCCCGTCGGCACCGACCGGGGCCCCGCCCTTCCAGGGCCGTTCGGTGGAGGCCTTGCGCCCGCTGTGCGCGAGCTGGATGCCGGGCACCGTGCCCTGCGAGACGAGGAAACGCGTGATCCGGCGGAACGCCTCGACCTGCGTGTCGTTCCAGATGCCGAGGTCGTAGGGGCTGATGCGGCCCTCGGGGGAGACGGCGGTCGCCTCGACGATGATCAGGCCCGTGCCGCCGGCCGCGCGGGCGGAGTAGTGGGAGAAGTGCCAGTCGTTCGGTACGCCCGCGTCAGGTCCCGCGGGGGCCGCGGAGTACTGGCACATCGGGGGCATCCACACCCGGTTCGGGATGGTCAGATCGCGCAGGGTGTAGGGCTCGAAGAGCGCGCTCACGTCGGACTCCATTCGTCGCGGGGGGCCGCGGTACGTCTCGTACGATAGCCTTCGTAGTACGGAGGATGTCAAACTACGAGGCTTCTCGTATAATGGGAAGCGGCGGACCGGACTCCGCGTGCGTCGCCGGACGTGCGGCCCGCCCCGACGAACTGGAGCCGCCGTGACGACCGCCGCCCCCGCAGGCAGCAGCCGCGATCTTCCGCACCCCGCCAACGAGGAGATCCGGCTGGAGAGCGTGCTGCACGCCCTCTCCGACCCGATGCGGCTCCAGGTCGTGCGCGAGCTCGCCGCCGACGGAGGTGAGCTGTCCTGCTCGCGCTTCGACCTGCCGGTCACGAAGTCCACGACCACGCACCACTTCCGGGTGCTGCGCGAGAGCGGGGTGATCCGGCAGGTGTACCGAGGTACGGCGAAGATGAACGGGCTGCGCAAGGACGACCTGGACGCGCTGTTCCCCGGACTGCTCGACAGCGTCCTCGAAGCGGCGGCCCGACAGGCGGACCGGCTCCAAGGAGTCTGAGGAGCCCGTGCCTGCGATCCAACGGGGTGTGCCCGGCGGGTGGTTGGATCGCCGAGGCTCAGCACCTCGGTGAACTCCTGGTCGGTGAGCGGCGGTCGGTGAACTCCTGGTCAGTGAGCGGCAGTTCGCGCGCTCGCGGGCAGGTGGTCGACGTGGTCCCGGCCGACCGTCACGGTCGGGCCCCTGACCGTCCGCCCCGCCGAGGTGGCCGCGGGGAGCGCCGGGCGCGTTCGCCCGCCAGGGGAACGGCAGCCGCCGTCACGGCCCTTCCGTCCGGGCCGCCGCCAGCAGCGACGTCCAGTCGGGGAGCTTCACGACGCCCCGCCCGAGCGAGGCTCCCAGCTCCGCCTCCGCCCGCTCGATCGCCCGCCACCCGGCCCACTCCACCGGCGACACCCCGGCCGCCCGCAGGGCCGCGAGCGGATCACCGGGCACGTCCCGTCGTACGAGGGCGGGGGCGTCCTCGATCAGCGAGGTCACCGTCTCCTTGGCGCACGGCCGGTTGGTGCCGATGACGCCCGTCGGGCCGCGCTTGATCCAGCCCGCCACGTACTCGCCCGGAGCGACGGCGCCGTCCCGCAGGACGCGCCCCGCGAGATGCGGCACCGTGCCGCGTACGGCGTCGAACGGCAGCCCTTCGAGGGGTACGCCGCGATAGCCCACCGAGCGCAGCACCAACTGCGCCTCGATGGTCTCGTACCGCCCCGTGCCCGTGACTCCGCCGTGCCCGTCCGGCACCGTCCGCTCGAACCGCACCGCGCCCACGCGCCCGTCCACGGCGAGGAGTTCGACCGGGCGGAGGAAGAAGCGCAGCCCGATCCTGCGCCGTCCCGTCGCGGGCGGCGCCGCGGCCCAGGCCCGCATCACCTCGACGTTGCGGCGGCTCGCGGCGGGCAGGGCCGAGGGGTCGGTGTATCCGGGGTCGAGGGCCAGCTCCCGCGGATCGACCGTCACGTCGACGTCGGGCATCGCGCCCAGCTCGCGCAGTTCCTTGGTGGTGAAGCGGGCCTGCGAGGGGCCGCGGCGGCCCACCATGTGGATCTCGGTGATCTCGCTGGCGGCCAGGGCGGTGAGGGCCGCGTGCGGCATGTCCGTGGGGCTGAGTTCGGTGCTGCTGCGGGCTAGCATCCGCGTCACGTCGACGGCGACGTTCCCCACGCCGATGACGACGGCCCGGCGTGCGCCGGTCACGAAGCCGTCGGCGGTGGAGTCGGGGTGGGCGCTGTACCAGGACACGAACTCGGTCGCCGACCAGCTGCCGGGCAACTCCTCGCCGGGGATGCCGAGATGGCGGTCGGTGGCGGCGCCCACGCAGTACACGACCGCGTGGTACAGCTCGCGCAGGCGGGCCGCCGGCAGTCCACCGGGTCCCACCTGGACGCCGCCCAGGAACCGGACGCGCTCGTCCTCCAGGACCGTACGCAGATTGTTCTGGAGGGACTTGATCTTCTCGTGGTCGGGCGCCACCCCGTACCTCACCAGGCCGTACGGGCATGGCAGCCGGTCGAGCACGTCCACGCGCACCTCGGGCACCAGGCGCTGCTGGAGGAGGCTCTGGGCGGTGTAGACCCCGCTGGGCCCCGAGCCGACGACGGCGACATTCAGCACGGCGGAACTCCTTCCCGACGTCGAACGGCGAGGAGATCGCTGGTGCCTCCAGCATGGCACCGGGCGGCGCCGGGCGGGAGGGGTGCGGGGCTGCGCCGACGGGGTACGGTCCCGGCGGTCGGCATGCGAGCCTATTCGCATTGAATGTGATCATGCGGTTACGTTGCGTATGTGCTGGAAGCATCCTTTCTTAATCTTTCTGATCGAGAACGACCGGATGGCGCGGTGTCCGTGCGGCCCGCGTGGCAGGTGCGGGAGGACGGGCACCGGACGTCGTGGTTCGACGTCCGGCTCTGCTTCGGTGACGGCGCCGGGGTCGACGTCCTCGCGGTGGTCTCCCCGGAGGGCGTGTCCGTCGAGGACGTACGGGCCTGCCCGCCGCTCTCGCTCGACGACCTGACGGTGCTCGCCGAGTGGATCGAGGGCCCCCTCTTCGAGGCGTGCGGCGGCGGGTCCGCGGAGTCCCCGCAGACGCCGGCCCGCCGGGCCCGGCCCGCCTGGCCGCGCGGCACCGAGGGGCGGCGCCTGGTGGCGGAGGAGTACCGGGCGGCGCAGGAGGACGGCAAGGACCCCGTCCTCGCCGTCATGTGCGCGACCGGCCACAGCCGTCGGCGCTCGCTGCGCCTGATCGCGGGCGCCCGCGACGCGGGATTCCTCACCCCGCGCCACGCCCGCCGCTGAGCGGGCCCGTGGGCGCCACCCGCCGCGTCACATGTCGCGCATCCGGCTGATCTCGCTCGTCTGCTGGGCGATCACGTCGTCGGCCATCTCCTCGATCTGGACGTTGTTGCCCTGCGCCTTCACGTCGGTGGCCATCGTGATCGCCCCGTCGTGATGGGTGATCATCAGCTTCAGGAAGAGTTCGTCGAAGGACTTCCCGTGGGCCGCCCGCAGCTTCGCGAGCTGCGCCTCGGTCGCCATCCCGGGCATGGCCTCGTGGTGGTGGCCCGTACCCCCCTTCGAACCGCCGTGCTTTTTCAGCCAGCTCTTCATGACCGCGATCTCCGGCCCCTGGGCCGCCGTGATGCGCTCGGCGAGCAGCCGCACCTTGCCCGACGCCGCCCGCTTCGGGGCCAGTTCGGTCATCTCCAGGGCTTGGCTGTGGTGTTCGATCATCATCCGCGCGTAGGAGATGTCCGCGGAGTTGGGAGCGCCGTCGCCGGAGTTCTGCTTGCGGGCGTCCTCGGCGGAGAGCGTCTCGGCCGCCTCCCCGGGTTTTCCGGGCGCGATCACCGAAGGCCCGTTCGCCTTGGGGGACTTGGCGTCCGCGTCGGGGGAGCCGGAGTCGCAGCCGGCGAGGGCGAGTACGGCGGCGACCGTGAGCGACTCCGTGAGCAGGCACGCTCGGGACGTACGGCGAACGAGCACAACGACCTCCTGTGGCCCTGACATTGACGGACACCTCTCGGTGCTGAGGACCGTCCTAGCACGCATCGGGGTGCCGGTGATCAAAAACTTTTATTAAGGCTCCGTTGCCATCTGTTGATCTGTGCATGATGAAGACGATACTTCGGGGGTCCGTGCACCGTTCGAACCCGAACGGCGACTAGGGAGGGCACAGTGACCCTGTTGAACGATCCCCGAACCCGGCGCAGACGCCTGGGAGTTGCCGCAGCCGCGGCAGGACTCATGGCAGCGCTGCTCACGGCCGGTCCGGCGGCCGCCACCCCCGACCCCGGGGACGGCCCCGTCGCACAGGAGAAGATCTCCAAGAGCGAGGCCGCCGAGGTCAAGGCGGACATAGCGGCCGGTGAGATACCCGGACAGGACGAGGTCGTCCACTCCGACAACATCGAACACCTGGTCAACATCCCCAAGGAGACCCTCGCCGGAACCAACTCGGACCTGGCGTTCCAGGGCCACTACGCGTTCGCCGGCAACTACGACGGTTTCCGCATCTTCGACATCAGTGACCCGAAGGCGCCCAAGACGGTCGCGCAGGTGCTCTGCCCCGGTTCGCAGAACGACATCTCCGTCTCCGGGAACCTGCTCTTCCTGTCCACCGACTCCTCGCGCAGCGACAACTCCTGCAGCAGCACCACGCAGCCCGCGACCGAGAAGTCCTCGTGGGAGGGCATGAAGGTCTTCGACATCAGCGACAAGACGAACCCGAAGTACGTCGCCGCCGTCGAGACCGCCTGCGGCTCGCACACGCACACGCTGGTGCCCGAGCGCAGGAACGTCTACATCTACGTCTCCTCGTACTCGCCCAACGCGTCCTTCCCCGACTGCCAGCCGCCGCACGACGGCATCACGGTCATCAAGGTGCCGCGCAAGGCCCCCGAGAAGGCCGCGGTGGTGAACTTCCCCGTCCTGTTCCCCGGTGAGGGCCCCGACGGCGGCGGCAACCCCGGCGCGCCCACCAACCCGGGCGTCTCCAAGACCACCGGCTGCCACGACATCACCGTGCTGCCCTCCAAGGACCTCGCGGCGGGCGCCTGCATGGGCGACGGCATCCTCTTCTCCATCGAGGACCCGGAGAACCCGAAGGTCATCGACCAGGTCCAGGACAACGTGAACTTCGCGTTCTGGCACTCGGCGACCTTCAACCAGAAGGCCAACAAGGTCGTCTTCACCGACGAGCTCGGCGGCGGCGGCGCGCCCACCTGCAACGCGGCCATCGGCCCGAACCGCGGCGCCGACGGCATCTACGACATCGTCGGCCGGGGCGACCACCGCAAGCTCGTCTTCAAGGGCTACTACAAGATCCCGCGCCACCAGGCCGACACGGAGAACTGCGTGGCCCACAACGGCTCGCTCATCCCGGTCAAGGGCAAGGACCTGATGGTCCAGGCCTGGTACCAGGGCGGCGTCTCCGTCTGGGACTTCACGGACTCCACGAACCCGAAGGAGATCGCCTACTTCGAGCGCGGACCGCTGTCCACCACCACGCTCGCGACCGGCGGCGCATGGTCGGCGTACTACTACAACGGCTACATCTACTCGAACGACATCGCCAAGGGCTTCGACGTGCTGAAGCTCAGCGACAAGCGCACCGACGCCGCGAAGCGGATCCGGCTGGATGAGCTCAACGTCCAGACGCAGCCGGACTACTTCGACTGACCGGAGCGGCCCGGCCCCGACGAGTCGCGGCTCTCCGTCGCGAAGAACCGTGACAGGTCCTCGTCGTCCGTCCCGCCGGGTGCCCCGGCACCCGGCGGGATCCCCATCGTGCGGTCCAGGCCGTAGCGCTTGAACAGCTCGGCCCGCAGCACCGGCACCGGCATGGGGACACCCGGCACCAGCGCCGCGAACACGGCGCCCATCAGCAGCGCCCTGAGCATCGGATAGTCGGCGGCGGCGTCCGGTGAGCCGTGCCGGGCGACCGTCTCCCGCAGGAGCTCGGCGAGCCGCTGCTGCTCCGGGCACTGCACGAAGCCCTCGGCCTGAAGGATCCCCGCCATGTGCTGGCGCATGAGGACGGGGTGGTCCTGGGTGAGGCCCAGAATGGCGTCGATCGCCCGGGCCATCCGCTCCCGGCCGTCCTCGGTGCGCGGTTCCCGCTCCAGCGCCTCCTCCAGCGTGCGGTGCATCAGACGGTGCACGGCCGACTGCAGGAGCTGGCGCTTGCCGGGGAAGTAGTACGACACCAGACCCCGCGCTGAACCCGCGCGGTCCGCGATGTCGCCGAGCGTCGTCGCGTCGTAGCCGCGCTCGCGGACCAGTTCGACCGCCGCTTGCAGAAGCCGCTCCCGGGAACGCCGCCGCAACTCTTCATTGACCGAGGCGCTGCGCGGGGACATGCTGTAACTCCTGCGTTGACTGGCTGCCAGCCAACTATACTCAACGCGTCCGGCCAAGACCCTTCGCGGGTCCGTTCCGGGCTGCCGTCCGTCCTGGGCGACGCGGGGGATCGTCCAGGACGGACGTGCGAGGCCAGCTGTCGCACGGCCGGTGAACCGTCCCTACAGTGGGGCACGGGGGCCGAGGAGGCAGAAGGACATGGATCAAGAGCAGATCCTGGCCAGGATCACGGCCATGGTGGACGACGAGCGGCGCCTGCGGGACGCGCTCGCCTCCGGTCAGATCGACAGCGCCACGGAGAACGAACGGCTCGGCCAGCTGGAGCGCGAGCTCGACCGCTGCTGGGACCTGCTGCGCCAGCGCCGCGCCAAGACCGAGTTCGGGGAGAACCCCGACGAGGCGCAGGTCCGCCCCGCTTCGCAGGTCGAGGGCTACCAGAGCTGAGGCGGCGGCCCCGTCGGCACGGGGGCGCCGCCCCCGCCCGTCAGTCGATCAGGCCGAGCACGGGACGCAGTCCGGCGGGGCGGTGCGCGACCGGCAGATGGTCCACGAAGTGCACCGCGCAGCCCAGCGCCGCGGCGCCCCCGTCCGCGCGGCGGTCGTCCCCGACCATCAGGGTGTCCTGCGGGGCGACCCCGAGCGCGTCGCAGGCCGTCGCGAACAGCCGCACGTCCGGCTTCTGGATGCCGTGCTCGTACGACAGCACGTACGCGTCGACGTACGCGTCCAGGCCGTGCTCGCGGAAGACCGGCCGCAGATCCCAGCCGATGTTGCTGACCACGCCCACGGCGATCCCGCGCCCGCGCAGCCCCGCCAGCACCTCCCGAGCGTCGGGGTAGGCGGACCAGGCGGCCGGCGCGCGGTGCCGGTCGTACAGGGCGTCGTACAGCAGGGGGTCGGGCAGCGGCACCTGGCGGGCGACGCCGGTGTACGCGGCCCGGTGCAGGTCGGCGCCGCGGTCCCGGGCCGCCCACACCTCGGCAAGCTCGGCCGGTACCGGCCTGGTCGCCGGGGCCCCGCCGGGGAGCGCGCCCACCGACTCCAGCTCGCGTGCCAGGTCGGTCAACTCCGGCTCGGGGACGTGGACATCGGCGTCCGTCACCACGGCGCGGAGCCAGGACTCGGTCGATTCGATGCGGAAGAGGGTTCCGGAGAAGTCGAAGAGCGCACCTTTGATCGCCATGGACGACGATCCTTGATCGCTCCGCCGTACGGGTCAAGACCGCCCCGTCGTACGGGGTCCGGCCCGCGGCCGGATCAGTTGCCGCGGGGTTCGACCCAGCGGTGGTACGTCATCACCGCCAGCGCGACCACGAGCGCCCCGATGAGCCAGCCGCCCAGGACGTCCGAGGGCCAGTGGACGCCCAGCCACACGCGGGTGAGGCCGACACCCGCGACGGAGACGACCGCCAGGGCGCACGCGGACCACCACAGGGCGGGTCCGGCACCGTGGCGGCGCAGCAGCCAGAGCAGGAGTCCGCTCACCACCGTGGCCGTCAGCGCGTGCCCGGAGGGGAAGGCGGTGTAGTGGGCCGAGTCCACCGGGTCGGGCCACACGGGACGCGGCCGGTCGACGGCGGCCTTGAGGCTCTGCTGCAACAGCGTGCCCACCGCGCAGGTGACCGCCAGCCAGAGGGCGGTCCGCCACGCGGAGCGCCGGAGCACCAGCCACAGGACCACGACCGCGCACAGGATGCGCAGGGTCGTGGGGTCCCACACCCAGTCGGTCAGCACGCGGAAGGCGTGGGTGGTGCCCGGGTCCTCGACCGCCCAGCGGTGCGTGGTGCGTGAGACGTCGCCGTCGACGTCCATCAGCGGATGCCAGGAGGACGCGACCAGCACGAGGAGCACCACCGAGGCCACGGCGAGCGGGACCGCGAGGGCAGCCGCGGCCCGCGGAGCCGGTGTGCGGGCGGGTGAGCCGACGTGCGGGGGGTGCATATGACGATCCTCGCCGAACCCGGGCGTCCGATGCCAACACCGGGGGTGTCGGGCCCGCAGCTCGGGCGCCGGGGAGATCCCTGGCGACTGGCGGCGCAGGGCCCGGGCGCCCAATCCCAGGGACGCACACGCGCACCCGGAAGGCTTGCACGGCCTCCGGCACGCGCTCACGCCGTTCCGTGCCGAGGGGCCGGACGTGCGCCCTCCCGCAGGCCGGGACTCGGAGGCGTGCCCGCCGGTTCGTGGGGCTGCGGGAATGGCGGGTCCCGGTCGCCGGCAGTGCCCACAAGCGCACGTGTCCGGCCCTCGTGCTGTCAGGGACCGAGGAGGTGCCAGGGTGCGGGTCTGCCTGCCTCGGCTGGGTGCGCGGCCGTCGGGATTCAGCGGTGCCCCGGGACGCGGCCGGGGCGGAGGGTGGGTCCGTTGGTCGGCGCTCCCTGACCGGCCGGGGTCGCTAGCCGAGCGCCCGCAGGCCCGGTACGAACGCGATCAGCAGGGGGACCACCGGCACCAGCGCGCCGGCCGCCGTCAGGCGCAGCCGGCGCGCGGCCGTGAGCCGGTCCGGCGGGGTCAGGAGCCGGTGGACACGCTGCGGGACGTGCGCCTGCGGAGTCGGAGCGGGGCCGAACACGCCCCGGTCCTCGTTGAGTTCGACGAGGGCGAGCGCGATGGTCAGGCGGCCGAAGCGCCGGGACGCCATGTCGTCGGCGGCGAGTTCGACCAGGCGGTGCATCTCGTCGCGGAACGCGGCGAAGACCGGAACCTGCGGAAATCCGTTGGCCAGCGCGGCGGAACAGTGCAGCAGCCAGTCGTGGCGTGCCTGCGCGTGCCCCTGCTCGTGGGCCAGCACGGCGTCCAGCTGACGTCCGTGCAGCCGCCGCAACGCTGCTGTGGTGATGACGAGTTGGGGCGCCGTGCCGGGCAGCCACCAGGCGTCCGGACGTTCACCTTCCAGGACCACCAGGCGGTCGCTGCCGGGTTCCTCACCGGGCAACAGCGGCGCGCGGTCCAGGAGTTCGGAGCGGCTCCGGCGACGGCGCGCCCCGGCCCGCACGATCTCGCGGGTCAGCATCGCCGCGGTCCACAGGCCCCCGCCGGCGAGCACCACGGCGGTCGCCGCGGCCCAGGCGCCGCCCGTGCCCAGCGCGTAGGCGTCGACGACCGAGTGCGGTGCCGGGGCGAACACATGGCCCCGCACGGCCATCCAGGCGGCGGCAGCGCTCAGGGTCATCGACAGCACGCAGCACAGCAGGACGGCTGCCACCACGCACTGCCACACCCACAGGGCGACCACCGGTTCGCGATCCGGCCAGTCGGCCCGGGCGAGCAGCCTCGGGGCGACGACGGCGGCCAGCGCGCCGAGCAGCAGCAGTGCCGCGGGGACCATCATGGTCGAAGCCTATGAGCGGGGGCCGCCGGACGATACGGGCTGCCGCGGCAAGTGACGCACACCACGAGGGGCCCGGCGCGGCCGTGACCGGACCCGTGGACGGGGTTCA
Organism: Streptomyces sp. NPDC005496; assembly: GCF_042872045.1. NCBI lineage: Bacteria > Bacillati > Actinomycetota > Actinomycetes > Kitasatosporales > Streptomycetaceae > Streptomyces > Streptomyces sp. NPDC005496. Next base: position 543,101 of record NZ_JBIAJQ010000004.1, on the reverse strand, counting down.
GAGCGTCAGCAGCATCGCGACCATGGCGATCCCCATCGACAGCCGGCACGCCCGCGCCAGCTCGGGCCGGTCGCCCCAGCCGACGGTGCCACCGGGGGGTCGCGCTCGCGCCGGGGAGGCGGGGCCGGTCCCGGCGATCCCGGGCACCGGCACCAGTCTGCTTCCGGACCACAGGACGTAGGCGGCGAAGTAGAGGAGGAGTGTTCCGGTCACCACGGGTATGCCGGACCCCGCGTGCCCGGCGTGCGCGGACGGGGACGCGGCCATGGCCCCGCCCATGTAGGCCATGGCGAAGGCGCCCACCAGGTGGTGGAGATGGTGTGCGCTGCCGCGGGCCGCCCAGAGCGCGCGCACCGCGGCGGTGCCGAAGACGGCCGCGTACATCAGCCACATCCAGCGCGGCGGCGCGGCCACGGCCGCCGGGACGGCCATCGCGGCCATGCCGAAACCCATGAGCGCCTCGCCGCCCGCGGCGCGGCGCTGCTCGTCGACCGGGCTGCGCATCCGCAGCAGGCAGTAGGCGCCGGTCGCCGCGCACAGCGCGACCAGCAGCCAGCCGGGCGAAGCCGGTCCGTGCACCGCGCACCTCCCCCTTCGACGGTGTCGGACGGTCGGTCTGGGCATGCCCGGCCCGCTCGGTGCGCAAGCGAGCGCAAGGGTGTACACGGGGGAGCGTGCGGGGGTACACCGCAGGCGGGGCGCCCGGGGGACTGGAGAGGGCGTGCGTACGACGGCTATGGGACGGGCCCCTTCCCGGCCTGGTCCCGGACGGGTCCTTCACGAGTAAAACACCTGTTAACGTTGTGGGTATGAGCAGTGCGCCCCCCACATCCCCCCTCGCCCGTGCCCGCCGCCTCCCGCTCGCCGGTGCACTGCGTCTCGGCAGGCCGTCCGACATCTGGTTCAAGCCCGCGCTGAGCGTCGTGGCCGCGGTCGCCCCGCCCAACCTCACGCTGCTCGCCCTGGGCCGCCTCGATCTCGCGATGTACACCATGGCCGGTTCCCTGTGCGCCCTCTACGCCCACAACCGCCCGTACGCCGCCCGGGCCCGGGTCCTCGCCTGGGTGGTGCTCGGCATGCTCGGCGGACTGGCCGTCGCCCTCGTCGCGGCGTCGCTCACCACGCACGCCGTCGTCCTGGTCACGGTCGGCGCCCTGCTGGCCGCCGTCCAGAAGGTGCTGTGCGACGCCACCCGTATCGGACCGCCCGGCCACGTCGTCCTCACCTTCATCAGCTCCGCGTCCCTGTTCGCCCCGCAGAGCCTCGGCCAGGTCCCCGGACACCTGGGGCTCGCCGTCGGCGCGGGCGCCTGGGCCTGGCTCGTCGGTATGGCGCCCGGCCTCGTACGGCCGCACGGGCCCGAGCGGCGGGCCACCGCCCAGGCGCTCGACGCCGCCGCCGCGTACGCCGCGACGCGGGGGACCAGCGACGGTGCCGCGAAGAGCCGCGCCGCCGGAGCCGCCGCCGTACACAACGCCTGGCAGACGCTGCTCTCCACCGGCGCCCGTTCCGCGTCCCGGCGCGCCCTCGGACGGCTCGTGGTCCGCGCGGAGATCGCCCTCGCAGCGCCCGCCGACGCCGAGGCAGAACGACTGCGCCACTGGGCCCGCCTGCTCCGCGGCACCGGGCCCGTCCCGCCGGCGGACGACCCGGACACCGGCGAGCTGCTGGGCGTCGAGGCCGAACTCGACACCCCCGCACCCTCGTGGCGGGCCCGGCTCGCCCCGCTGGGCCCCCTCGCCCTGCGCACCGCGCTCGGCTGCGCCCTGGCCGGATACGTCTCCCTGGCGCTCGGGATCGGCCGTCCCTACTGGGCGCTGGTCACCGCGGCCTCGCTCTACCAGGCCAACGTCACCCTGACCTGGAGCCGGGGCGTCCAGCGCGTCGTCGGCAACCTCGTCGGCGTACTGGCCTTCGCGGCGATCGTCCCCCTCGCGCACCTCGGCCCGGCGGCGCTCGTGCTGAGCTGCCTGGTGCTCAACTTCGGGGCCGAGGCGCTCATCGGCCGCAACTACTGGCTCGGCAGCGTCTGCGTCACCCCCATGGCGCTCCTCATCACCGAGTTCGCGCGCCCCCAGGAGGCCGGGCAGCTGATGACCGACCGGGTCGTGGACACCCTCGTCGGCGCGCTGGTCGGATTCGTCGCGGCGGTCGCGGTCACCAACCGGCGGGCCGGCGACCGCATCGAGGACGCCCTCGACTCCGTCGAACGCGCCCGGGGACAGGCGGCCCGCGTCCTGGCCGACCGGCAGCCCGCTCCGGGCGCCGTGGAGTCGGTGCGGCGCGCCCTCGCCGCGGCCGTCGTGGACCTGCGGGCCGCGGCCGACGCCGCGGCGGGCGAGTGGTGGCAGCGCGCCCTGCCGGAGGAGCGCGTGATGCGGGCGGAACAGGACGCACACCGTACTCTCGCGGCGACGGTACGACGTCGACCCCACTCCTTGGAGGACGCACAGGCATGACGGCAGCACACGGGCGGGCGGCGAAGGCGGCGGCCGGGCGGGACGCGGCCGGGCGGGCGCCCACCGGGGAGGCCCCGGACGCGGCGCCCGGGGGCGACCGGCCCGTGGCGGAGGCGGCGGGCCCGGTGGACACCATGTCCGTCGTCGTGCGGCAGTGGCAAGCCGTGCACCCCGGCCTCGACACCGGGCCCATGGAACTCATCGGCCGCATCAACCGCAGCGCGGCCCTCCTGCAGCAGGCGGAGGACGCCCCGCTGCGCCGTGCCGGACTCACCCGCCCCGAGTTCGACGTCCTCGGCACGCTGCGGCGCACCGGCCACGAGCTGACCCCGAGCGAGATCGCACGCGAGACCTTCTCCTCCGGCGCCGCCGTCACCAAACGGCTCAAGCAGCTCACCGAGCGCGGGCTGGTCGAGCGCCGCGGAGACACCCGGGACCGCCGGGTCGCGCACGTCCGGCTGACCGACGAGGGACGCGAACTCGTCGACGCCATCCTGCCCGATCAGCTCGCCTACGAGACGACGGTCCTCTCCGGGATCGACCTCGCCCGGCAGCGTGAACTCGCGCTGCTGCTGGGTGAGTTGCTCGGCCAGCTGGAAGGCGCGCTGGGGCGGCCCCGCGTCTGAGCCCGCCCCGGCATGCGACGACGCGAACGGTGGCGGGGGCACCGGCCGCCGCGGGCGGGGCCGACGGAGGCGCCGCCGGTCAGATCCCCGGGCGGTACCGCAGCGGATGGTCCCCGGGGATCTCCACGAGCACGATCTCGGTCCCGTCGGGATCGGCGACCCACATCTCGATCAGCCCCCAGGGCTCCTTCACCGGCGGACGCACGATGTCGACGCCCGCGGCCCTCAGCTCCTCGTGTGCCGCGTCCGCGTCCGCGACCTGGAGCCACAGCTTGAGCGCGGGGGAGGGCGGGACGTCGGAGCGGCCCGCGACCTCCAGGAAGCCGCCGCCGAGGAAGTACACCGTGCCCCGCTCGGGACCGGTCCCGAACTCACGGTGGACGGCGAGGCCCAGCTGCTCGCCGTAAAAGCGACGGGAACGCTCGGGATCGGTGGGACGCAGAAGGGTCCGGCTGCTCAGCACATGCACCATGCGTCCGGAGCCTAGGCCGTGTCCGCACAGTCCCGCCTGTTCCGCGACGCCGGGACTTTGCGGACCCGACCTGGAGACTGCCGTCCGGATCGGCCCGTCTTCGCCGGGGTCCGGCCGACCGCGTACGTACCGCCGCTGCCCGCCGGCCGGGTTCGGGCGGGGGTTACCCTCGTCGGTGCCCGAGCCGCGCCACCGATCGGAGAACCGCTCCATGGACACCCCTGCCGCCGGACTGACCTTCCGCGACGCCACCGACGCCGATGTCGACGCCCTGGTCGTGCTGATCGAGTCCGCCTACCGCGGGGAGAGCAGCAGGACCGGCTGGACCACCGAGGCGGACATCCTGGACGGGCAGCGGACCGACCCCGAGGGCGTGCTCGCGGTGATCAAGTCGCCCGACAGCCGGCTGCTGACCGTCGAGCGGGAGGGTGAGGTCGTCGCCTGCTGCCAGCTCGAACACCGCGGTGCGCACGCCTACTTCGGGATGTTCGCGGTGAGCCCGGCCCTTCAGGGCGCCGGCCTCGGCAAGGTGATCATCGCCGAGGCGGAGCGGCACGCGCGCGAGGTCTGGGGCGCGCAGGAGATGCACATGACCGTGATCTCGGTGCGGAACGACCTCATCGCCTGGTACGAGCGGCGCGGCTACCGCCGTACGGGAAAGATGACGCCCTTCCCGTACGGCGACGAGCGCTTCGGTGTCCCGCGCCGGGACGACCTGGAGTTCGAGCTGCTGGTCAAGCCGCTGGCGTGACGTTCATGCACGGTGGCGGCGGTGCGGGTCTGGACGCCGCTGTGACGTTCATGCGGTGAAGCGGCCGGTGCGCTTGATCTCCGGGTAGTCGGTCGTCGCGCCGTCCAGCCCCAGGGCCCGCACCAGCCGCAGGTGGTCCTGGGTGTTCACCACCCAGCCGATGATCCGCAGGTCCGCCTTGCGCGCGCGTTCGACGACCTCCAGGGTCAGCCGGCGGATGTTGAGCACCAGGGTGGTCGCGCCGACGGCGGTGGCGCGGTCCACGACGTCGACGCCGTACCGGCTGGCGACCAGGGCGGTGCGCACGCCCGGGACGAGCCGCGCGATCTCGGCGATCGCCTCGTCGTGGAACGACAGGACCTCCACGCGTCCGACGAGGTCCCGCCGGATCATGACCTCCGCCAGCGCCCGCGCGGCCGCCACGTCCTTGATCTCCGCCTGGAGGGGCGACCGTACGGCGTCCAGCACCTCCTCGAACACGGGGACGCGCTCGCCCCGGCCCGCGTCCAGCGCGCGCAGTTCCGCGAGCGTCTTCTCGGCGATCGGTCCGGTGCCGTCGGTCGTGCGGTCCACGTCGGCGTCGTGCATGACGACGAGTGCGCCGTCCTTGCTCAGATGCAGATCGAGCTCGATGAGGTCGAGGCCCGCTTGCTGGGCGGCGACGAAGGAACGCAGGGTGTTCTCGGGTTCGACGCCCATCACTCCGCGATGTCCGATGGTGAGGAAGTTCAAGATTCGACTCGCTTCCGTCGACGGCGGCTCGGCTCCGGCGTGGAGTCCGACGGGCGTCCACGCGGCAAGGCCGCAGCCTAACGGCCACGCCGTGCGATGTACCCGCTCCTACGCCGGGCAATGGGTGCCTTCGGCCAGGAGGGCCTGCGCGGGGGCGCCGGGGCGGGTCACCCTCGGGTGGGCGAGTCCCGCGCCGGTTGACCGCGCCGGCCGCTTTCGGTCCTGACGGCCGGTCACCCACCCGGCGCCGCCCCGCAGTCACGCGGGGAGCGAGGCGTCCCCGGGACGGACCGAGGCCGCCCGCGACGCCCGGTCGTGAGGAGCGGAAGTCGTCGCCCATCCCGTATCAGGCAGGAAAAAAAGCGGTGAAGGTAGGGATGGCGCAGGATAATTTGCCGAGACTCCACTTGTAAGAAGGAACGCCGGACGCATACGGTGTCCATACGCGAGGTTCTCCCGTGGAGGATGGGTCATGACGGAAATTCTTGTGCAGGTGGGTACGGAGGAAAAGATTCCTCCCCTGGTCAGGGTGGTGGAGCACCCGGCTTGGCCTGTGCTCAAGGATGCCGTGGAGGAGATACGGCCCTGGCAGGCCAAGGACGGCTCGATCGACTTCGAGGCCGAGAACGCCCCCGACGCGTCCGACGTCGAGCTGGCCGTGCGCCGTGTCATAGACGCCGTGGAGCAGCTCGCCCCGCTGCTGCCGCACGACGCGGCCTACCACGAGGCCCTCGTCAAGGACCTGCGGCGCTGGGCCGACGACGGCTTCAAGGTGCCCGACTTCCTCGACTCGCTGCTGGCCTTCCAGCCCGCCGCGCGCCGCGAGGACGGCCTCCAGCACCTCGTGCTCTTCCCCATGTACACGCAGAACGGCAACCCGGACCGCAACTTCGAGGCGGTCGTGCTGCGCATGGTCTGGCCCGACTGGCTGGCCGAGCTGGAGCGCACCCGTTACGACAACCCGCTGTTCTGCGGCATCACCTTCGAGGACTTCACCGCGGGGTACGACACCAACTCCGCCGTCCTCTTCCCCGAGACCATCGCCGTGCGCGAGGCCCCCGAGCGCTTCACCTGGGGTGGCATCTTCTGCGACCGCGAGGCGGCCCGCTTCCGTGCCGTGACCGACGCCGCGGTCGGCATCCTGGGCCTGGAGCTGCCCGAGGACATCGCCGCCATGGTCCACGACCAGAAGCGCTGCGAGGAGGCCTTCGTCCTGTGGGACATGGTCCACGACCGCACCCACAGCCACGGCGACCTGCCCTTCGACCCCTTCATGATCAAGCAGCGGCAGCCGTTCTGGATGTACGGCCTGGAGGAGCTGCGCTGCGACCTCACCGCCTTCAAGGAGGCCGTGAAGCTGGAGGCCGACGGCGTCCCGCAGGCCCGCGACGTGCAGTACGCGGTCCTCTTCGACCGCATGTTCCGCTTCCCGGTCACCGGTGAGCGCGTGCGCAACTACGACGGCCTCGGCGGTCAGCTGCTCTTCGCCTACCTGCACAAGCACGACGTCGTCCGCTGGACGGACAACAAGCTGCACATCGACTGGCAGCGCGCCCCGCAGGTCACCAACCAGCTCTGCGGCGAGATCGAGGACCTCTACCGGGCCGGCATCGACCGCCCGAAGCTGGTCCACTGGTTCGCCGCCTACGACCTGGTCTCCCAGTACCTCGCCCCGCACCCCGGCTCGCGCTGGGCCAAGGGCCCCGACGCGCTCGACCTGAGCCTGCCGCCGCGCAAGCTCGTCGACGACGTGCTTGCGGACGAGTTTCCGCTCAGCATGTTCTACGAGGCGCTTGCGAAGAAGCTGAAGAACGTGATCGCCTCCACCAAGGGCATCACCGCGGAGAACGCCGAGCGGATCGCCGCGTGAGCGCCCGCGCCGAGGACGCTCAGGAGGCGAAGACGATGGCTCAGGGGAACGGCAACGGAGCACTCGCGGGCGCGGTGATCGCGGTGGCGGGTGCCGCGGGACCGGCGGGCCGGGCGGCGCTGCTGCGGCTCGCCGAGGCCGGCGCGGTCGTGGTCGGCGCGGACGCGGACCCGCAGCGTCTCGCCGAAGCCGTCGACGCGGCCCGCTACGCCCACGGCGGTGCCACCGTCGTCGGCGACACGGTCGATCTGCTCGACCTCCAGGCGACCCGTGACTGGGCCGACCGCATCGAGAAGGACTTCGGCCGGGTCGACGGCCTGGTCCACCTGGTCGGCGGCTGGCGCGGCAGCGCCTCCTTCACCCAGACCGACCTCGCGGACTGGGACCTGTTGGAGAAGCTGCTGATCCGCACGGTCCAGCACACCTCGCTCGCCTTCCACGACGCTCTCCAGCGCAGCGAGCGCGGACGGTACCTGCTGATCAGTGCGGCCGGCGCCTCCAAGCCCACCGCGGGCAACGCGGCCTACTCCGCCTCCAAGGCCGCGGCCGAGGCGTGGACGCTGGCGATGGCCGACTCCTTCCGCAAGGCGGGGGGCGAGGACGGCCCGCGTTCCGCGGCTGCGATCCTGGTGGTGAAGGCACTGGTGCACGACGCGATGCGCGCCGAGCGCCCCAACGCGAAGTTCGCGGGCTTCACCGACGTCACCGACCTGGCCGAGGCCATCGCCGGCGTCTGGGAGCGGCCCGCCGGTGAAGTGAACGGAAACCGTCTGTGGCTGACCGAGAAGCCGTGAACCCTCCGAAGACCGACGCCCGGCGTCACCACGACCCGGCCGTCCGCGGCTTCGCCAGCGACAACTACGCGGGGGCCCACCCCGAGGTGCTCGCCGCCCTGGCCCTGGCCAACGGCGGGCACCAGGTCGCGTACGGCGAGGACGACTACACGGCCAACCTGCAGCAGATCATCCGCAGCCACTTCGGGGCCGGCGCCGAGGCGTTCCCGGTCTTCAACGGCACGGGCGCCAACGTGGTGGCGCTCCAGGCGCTCACCGACCGCTGGGGCGCGGTGATCTGCGCCGAGAGCGCGCACATCAACGTGGACGAGGGCGGCGCCCCCGAGCGCATGGGCGGCCTCAAGCTGCTCACCGTGCCCACGCCCGACGGCAAGCTCACGCCCGAGCTGATCGACCGGCAGGCGTACGGCTGGGACGACGAGCACCGCGCGATGCCGCAGGTCGTCTCGATCGCCCAGAACACCGAACTGGGCACCCTGTACACCCCCGACGAGATCCGCGCGATCTGCGAGCACGCCCACGCCCACGGGATGCGGGTCCACCTCGACGGCGCCCGGATAGCCAACGCGGCCGCCGCGCTGGACGTCCCGATGCGGACGTTCACCAACGCGGTCGGCGTCGACCTCCTCTCCCTGGGCGGGACGAAGAACGGCGCGCTGTTCGGCGAGGCCGTGGTCGTCCTGAACCACGACGCCGTCCGCCACATGAAGCACCTGCGCAAGCTGTCGATGCAGCTCGCCTCCAAGATGCGCTTCGTGTCTGTGCAGTTGGAGGCACTGCTCGCCAAGGACCTGTGGCTGCGCAACGCCCGGCACGCCAACGAGATGGCCCAGCGGCTCGCCGAGGGCGTCCGTGCCGTGCACGGCGTGGAGATCCTCCACCCGGTGCAGGCCAACGCCGTCTTCGCGCGGCTGCCGCACGACGTCAGTGAGCGGCTCCAGAAGCGCTACCGCTTCTACTTCTGGGACGAGACCGCGGGCGATGTCCGCTGGATGTGCGCCTTCGACACGACGGAGGACGACGTGGACGGCTTCGTCGCGGCGCTCAAGGAAGAGATGGCCCGCTAGCGGGGAGACGGCCACCTGACTGCATAGCTATACGGTCGACCGAAAAGTCATTGACTGCCGGTCGGCCGTATTCCTATGCTCTGCGGGCATGGAGCTGATCCAGGAAACCCCCGACCTGTCCGCGTACTTGGCCGCCGACGAGGTCATCGACCACCATCACCCGCTGGTGCGCGAGACGGCCTCCCGCCTCGCGCGCGCCGCGACGGACTCGTATGACTATGCGCGGTCCGCGTACGAATTCGTCCGTGACGGCATTCCGCACTCCCAGGACTCCGGCGACCCGCGTGTCACCTGGCGGGCCTCCGACGTGCTGGAACTGCGCACCGGCATCTGTCACGCCAAGGCGCACGCGCTGACCGCGCTGCTGCGCGCCGAGGACATCCCCGCGGCGCTCTGCTACCAGAAGCTGCTGCACGACAACGACGGCGGGCACGTGGTGCACGGCCTCGTCGCCGTCCGGTTCCGCGGGGCCTGGCACCGCCAGGACTGCCGGGGCAACAAGCCGGGGGTGGACGCGCGCTTCTCCCTCGACGGCGAGAGGCTCGCCTGGATTCCGGACCCGGAGTCCAATGAGATGGACTATCCAGTACTGTACGCTGGACCTCATCCGGCGGTACTGGCGGCGCTCAGGGGTGCTGCGGACCGCCCGCACCTGTGGAAGACGCTTCCCGCCGCACTCTGACGCAAGGCACACCATGACTCTCACGCTCACCGTGTCCGACGAGGTCCACGCGCTCGCGCCCGGTTTCACCCACGTGGCGATCGAGGCCGAGGGGCTCGTCAACGGCCCCAGTACGGAGGGGAGTTCGGCGCTGCTCGACGACGCGGCCCGCCGTCTCGCCGTACGCCTGGACGGCCGCGCCCCGCACGAGGATCCGCACATGGCGGCCTGGCGTGAGGCGTACACGGCGTTCGGCTCCAAGCCGTCCCGCACCCGCAACTCGGCCGAGGCGCTGGCGAAGAGGGCGCTGTCGGACGCGGGGCTGCCCCGGATCAACCTGCTCGTCGACGTCTACAACGCGATCAGCGTGGCCCATCTGATCCCGGTCGGCGGTGAGGACGCCGACCGGATCGAGGGCGGGATGCGGCTCGTACGCGCCACGGGCGACGAGGACTTCGTGACCGTCGCGGGAGGGGCGGAGGCGGTCGAGCACCCGGACGCGGGCGAGGTGGTCTGGTGCGACGACGCGGGCGTGACCTGCCGGCGCTGGAACTGGCGCCAGGGGCCCCGGACCCGGCTCACCGAACGGTCGGTCTCAGCGGTGTTCCTGCTGGAGAGCCTGGCGCCGATGCCGGTGCCCGACGTCGAGCGCGCGGGAGCCGAACTCGCCGGGCTGCTGGAGAAGTTCAGCCCCGGGGCGCGGATCACCGTCCACGCCCCGGCCTGACGGGGGTCAGCGCGACTCGGCCGCGCGCACCTCTTCGGGGGTCGGTGCCGTGCCGCCGAGGTGGGCGGGCATCCACCAGGTGTCGTCCGGCCCCTTGGGGCGTACGGGATAGGCGCGCTGCGCGGCTTCCAGGAGCTCCTGGACCCGGTCGCGCAGCCGGCGCGTGATCGCACCCGCGTACTGGTCGCTCGGAGCCTCGACCGGCTCACCGACGCGGATCGTGATCGGGATGTGGCTCCGCTTGAAGTTGCGCGGGTGGCCCTTGGTCCACAGGCGCTGGGTGCCCCACAGTGCCATCGGGATCAGCGGGACGCCGGCCTCCTGGGCCAGGCGCGCGGCACCCGACTTGAAGCTCTTCAGCGTGAACGAGGGGGAGATGGTGGCCTCGGGGAAGACGCCCACGATCTCGCCGGAACGCAGCGAGTCCAGTGCGTGCGAGTACGCCTGCTCGCCCTGCTTGCGGTCCACCGGGATGTGCTTCATGCCCCGCATGAGAGGACCGGAGACCTTGTGCCGGAACACCGACTCCTTCGCCATGAAGCGGACCAGGCGCTTCTGCGGGAGCGCGGCCATGCCGTCGAAGATGAAGTCGAGATAGCTGATGTGATTGCTCACCAGCACGGCGCCGCCCGAGCGCGGAATGTTCTCCGATCCCTTGCAGTCGATTTTGAGGTCCCAGGCCTTGAACAGCGTGAGGGCGAGACCGACGACGGGACGGTAGACAAGCTCTGCCATGGACGGGGTGGACCCTTCTCTCTGCCTGGGAAAGGGATCCCGGCGGGAAAGTTACGCAGCCGTAGGTTTACGGCATTGCGCAGATCGTGCCCCAAGAACGGACGGGGGGCCAGTCCTGTTGCCGGAGAAGGGCGAGATCCTCGTCACGTCGACCCTTGATCGACCTCGGTGTTTTCCCCGGCCTTTACTCCGCACGCACCGTCAGACGGCGTACGAGCAGGTACATCTCGCACCCCAGGCAGTACCCGAAAACGGCGTTGAGGAACGCCGCGGCGAGCGCGGCCGCGGTCGCCGCGATCCCCAGCCACTGCGGCCCCACCGCGTAACCGACCAGTCCCAGCACGGCGAAGGCGAGCCCGACCACCTGCGCGAAGCGCGGCGGCTCCGGCGGATCGAACTCCGTCGGCGGCCCGATCCGGGGGCGCACGGCCGTGCGGAACAGCCATCCGTACGGCGAGCGCCCGACACCGCCGGCCGCGCCCAGCGCGAACGCCAGCGTCTGCCAGGCCAGCAGCCAGGCGTTGCCGGTGATCAGCACGGCCGCCAGTACGACGGCCGTCAGGGCCGCCCCGAACCGGGGTCCCCTCACATCGATGTCCATGAATCAAGCATTCCGTATGGGGCACGATTCGTGGCGGCGGGAATCTTTGCGGTCTCGTGAACGCTGCTGCTGGGGATGACCGGATTTGTGGTGTGCGTGGCGGTGCTCGCGGCGGCGAGCGCCTACGGAGTGCTGCATCGGCGGCGGAGCGGGAGAGTCGGAGTGCGCGGGCGTGACGGCGGGAAGCGGCTCGGCGTGGCGGAGTTGGGGCAGGAGCTCGGCGAACGGGCCACCCTCGTCCAGTTCTCCAGCGCCTTCTGCGCCCCCTGCCGGGCGACCCGACGGGTGCTCGCCGAGGTGGCCGGACTCGTCCCCGGCGTGTCCCACGTCGAGATCGACGCCGAGGACCGCCTCGAACTCGTGCGGGAGCTGGACATCCTCAAGACGCCCACGGTCCTCGTGCTCGACGCGGACGGCCGTGTCGTGCGGCGGGCCACCGGTCAGCCCCGCAAGGCGGACGTCATCGCCGCGCTCGGCGAGGCGGTCTGACCCGCGGTGATCTTCGTGAGGGATCTCCCAGTCGGCGGGACCCGCTTGACTGCACCCGCCACCTATCGTCAGCCTGACCGTATGTTCCGGGAACTCCTTCTCTTCGCGCGTGTCCACGTGGACCTGGCCCGCACCGCGAGTGCGCGCTGTCCGGGCTGTTGAGCACCCACGGACCCGCCCCCGACCACGGCCTCGCCGCAGCGGGGGGACCGCCACGTCACCTCGCGAAGAAGGACAACTCGATGACGGCCACGCCCGGTCTCGGCACCGCCCAGCTCGCCTCTCCCGACCTCCTGCGCTCCGTCTTCCGGCAGCACGCGGCGGGAGTCGCCGTGATCACCGCCCGGGGCGACAGCGGCCCTGTCGGGTTCACGGCCACCTCGCTCACCTCCGTCTCCGCCGAGCCCCCGCTCGTCTCCTTCGGCATCGGCACCCGCGCCTCAAGCTGGCCGGCCGTGTCCGAGGCGGACCACGTCGGCGTCCACATACTCGGCGAGCACCAGCGGGACCTGGCGGGCACCTTCGCCCGCAGCGGCGCCGACCGCTTCGGGGCGCCCACCCGCTGGCGCGAGGGACCCGAGGGCGTGCCGCTGCTCGACGGCGTGCTGGCCTGGCTGGTCTGCCGGGTCGTCGCGCGCGTGCCGGCCGGGGACCACCGCATCGTCCTCGCCGAGGTCTCCCTCGGTGACCCCTCGGGAGCGGGCCGTCCCCTGCTCTACCACCAGGGGCGTTTCCACGGTCTGCGCGACTGACGGACGCCCGCCGGGACGGGATGTGTGGCCGATGCCACAGGCGCCGCGGTTGATTACGCAGCGTTGTCAAGGTCACAGTTCAAAGCGCTTGCTTAGTGGGCATGCGATAGGTGTACTGACGAGTAATATTTCGTTCGGAGCGCGGGTCGCCCCGACCGGGATCGGCCGCTTCAGGCGCCTATGCTGCCTGCAAGAAGGCAGCCCAGAAATGACGATGCAGTAGGAGAGCCGGCGTGAGCTTGAGGATCGTTGTCACTGTGAAGTACGTGCCCGACGCCACTGGCGACCGGCACTTCTCCGATGACCTGACGGTGGACCGCGACGACGTGGACGGTCTGCTCTCGGAGCTCGACGAGTACGCGGTGGAGCAGGCGCTGCAGATCGCCGAGAACGCCGACGACGCCGAGATCACCGTGCTGACCATCGGCCCCGAGGACGCCAAGGACGCGCTGCGCAAGGCGCTGTCGATGGGCGCCGACAAGGCCATCCACGTCGAGGACGACGACCTGCACGGCACCGACGCCATCGCCACCTCGCTGGTGCTGGCGAAGGCGATCGAGAAGGCCGGCTTCGACCTCGTGGTCTCCGGCATGGCCTCCACCGACGGCACGATGGGCGTGGTCCCCGCGCTGCTCGCCGAGCGCCTGGGCGTCCCGCAGGTCACGCTGCTGTCCGAGGTCTCCGTCGAGGACGGCGTCGTGAAGGGCCGCCGTGACGGCGACGCCGCCTCCGAGCAGCTGGAGGCCTCGCTCCCCGCGGTCGTGTCGGTCACCGACCAGTCGGGTGAGGCGCGCTACCCCTCCTTCAAGGGCATCATGGCCGCCAAGAAGAAGCCGGTGGAGTCCTGGGACCTGGAGGACCTGGAGATCGAGGCCGACGAGGTCGGTCTCGAGGGTTCCTGGACCAAGGTCGACTCCGCTGCCGAGCGTCCGGCGCGCACCGCCGGCACGATCGTCAAGGACGAGGGCGAGGGCGGCAAGCAGCTGGCCGAGTTCCTCGCGGGCCAGAAGTTCATCTAGCCCGCCAGATTCGCCCGGGGTCCGGTCCGCCGCACCCCACCGCCCCCTCACACTTCGTAAGCAGGAGAGAAGAAGTCCCATGGCTGAAGTTCTCGTCTACGTCGACCACGTGGACGGCGCCGTCCGCAAGCCCACCCTGGAGCTGCTGACGCTGGCCCGCCGCATCGGCGAGCCCGTCGCCGTCGCCCTCGGCACCGGTGCCGAAAACACCGCCGCCGCCCTCGCCGAGCACGGCGCGGTCAAGGTCCTCACCGCCGACGCCTCCGAGTTCGCCGACTACCTGGTCGTCCCGAAGGTGGACGCGCTGCAGGCCGCCTACGAGGCCGTCTCCCCGGCCGCCGTGCTGCTGCCCTCCTCCGCCGAGGCCAAGGAGATCGCGGCCCGTCTCGCGGTCCGCATCGGCTCCGGCATCATCACCGACGCCGTCGACCTCGAGGCCGGCGACGAGGGCCCGGTGGCCACGCAGTCCGCGTTCGCCGCCTCCTTCACCACCAAGTCCCGTGTCTCCAAGGGCACTCCGGTCATCACGGTCAAGCCGAACTCGGCTCCCGTGGAGGCCGCCCCGGCCGCGGGCACCGTCGAGGCCCTCACGGTCTCCTTCTCCGAGAAGGCCACCGGCACCAAGGTCACCTCGCGCACCCCGCGCGAGTCGACCGGCCGCCCCGAGCTGACCGAGGCCGCGATCGTGGTCTCCGGCGGCCGCGGCGTCAACGGCGCCGAGAACTTCTCGATCATCGAGACCCTCGCCGACTCCCTCGGCGCGGCCGTGGGCGCCTCCCGCGCCGCGGTCGACGCCGGCTGGTACCCGCACTCCAACCAGGTGGGCCAGACCGGCAAGTCCGTGTCGCCGCAGCTGTACATCGCCTCCGGCATCTCCGGCGCGATCCAGCACCGCGCCGGCATGCAGACCTCGAAGACCATCGTGGCCATCAACAAGGACGCCGAGGCCCCGATCTTCGACCTGGTCGACTACGGCGTGGTCGGCGACCTCTTCGACGTCGTCCCCCAGCTCACCGAGGAGATCAACACCCGCAAGGGCTGATCCTTCTCCGGGAGCCGGGCCCGCGAGGGCCGCGCCTCCCACCTTCCGCCGGGGCCGCGTGGTGATCTTCACCGCGCGGCCCCGACCGGTTCCGGGTGACCATTGACGCAGATCGAGGCCGCCTATTAACTTCGCTATACGGATTGTTGATTCCGTGTAGCGGAAAACAGGAGGGTGTGGGATGGGTCAGGGTCAGCAGGAGAAGGTGGCGACGAGCCTCGCGGGCGCCGTCAGCGAGGAGATCAGCGCCTCACTCGCCCCGGTCGACGCGGAGCTGGAGCGCCGCTACCCGGGAGACCCCGGCACCCGCCAGCCCGTCCACACCGTCTACGTCCCCGGTGACGCCTTCGCCGCCGACACCCTCCGCAGCTGGGGCGACCGCGCCCTCGCGGCCCTCGACGAACACGCCCCGGACGCCGCCTCCTTCGCGCGGGTCCTCGGCCTCTCCGACGACCTGGCCGAGCCCGTGTACGGCCGCGTACGGGCCAAGCTGGAGCGCGAACCCGTGGAGGACCTGCGCGTCGACTTCGAGGACGGCTACGGCCCGCGCCCCGACGCCGAGGAGGACGAGAGCGCCGCGCGCGCCGCCCGGCTGATCGCCGAGGCGTACGAGAACGGCACGGCCGCCCCGTACATGGGCATCCGCATGAAGTGCATGGAGGCCCAGGTCCGCGACCGAGGCATCCGCACGCTCGACATCTTCCTGACCGGCCTGATGGAGGCCGGCGGGCTGCCCGACGGGCTCGTCCTGACACTGCCCAAGGTGACCTACCCGGAACAGGTCACCGCGATGGTCCGGCTCCTGGAGGAGTTCGAGAAGGCGCGCGGCCTGGAGGCCGGACGGATCGGCTTCGAGATCCAGATCGAGACCAGCCAGTCCATCCTCGCCACCGACGGCACCGCCACCGTCGCGCGCATGATCCAGGCCGCCGAGGGCCGCGCCACGGGGCTGCACTACGGCACCTTCGACTACAGCGCCTGCCTCGGCGTCAGCGCCGCCTACCAGGCCAGCGACCACCCGGCCGCCGACCACGCCAAGGCGGTCATGCAGGTCGCCGCCGCGGGCACCGGCGTACGCGTCTCGGACGGCTCCACGAACGTCCTGCCCGTCGGACCGACCGCGAAGGTCCACGACGCCTGGCGCCTGCACTACGGCCTCACCCGCCGCGCCCTCGCCCGCGCCTACTACCAGGGCTGGGACATGCACCCCGGGCACATCCCGACCCGGTACGCGGCCGTGTTCGCCTTCTACCGCGAGGGCTTCGAGCAGGCCGCCGCCCGCCTCTCCCGCTACGCCAACCAGGCGGGCGGCGACGTCATGGACGAGCCCGCCACCGCGAAGGCGCTCAGCGGATACCTGCTGCGCGGCCTCGACTGCGGCGCCCTCGACGTCGCCGAGGTGGCCCGCCTCAGCGGTCTCACACGCGCCGACCTGGAGGCCTTCGCGACACCGCGCCGGGGCGACCTGACGGCCTCCGCCAAGTAGGCGGCCGTACGGCGCGAGTGCGGCCGGTGCGTCCGCGCGGCGGCAGCGGGCGCGCGGCCGCCTGCCGCGGAACCGCCCACGTCGGGCGGCTGAGCGCCGCGCGCCCTCGGGCGGGTGGACGGGTGGCTGGTCGTCGCCATCGGGGGGACGACAGCGGCGTGGACGTCGAGGCGGGACCGGCGCGCCGCTCCGGGGACTCCGGGGGCCGGCCCCGGCCGGGGTCTGCGGCGCTGCGCGCCCCCCAACCGTCAGGCGGACGGCGGCAGTTCGCCCGAGCCCCGGGTGATCAGCCGGGTGGGCAGCTCGATGCGCTCGGGAGTGACGAGGTTCCCGTCCAGCTGGCGGAAGAGGCGCTCGGCGGCGGTGCGGCCGAGGGCGGCGGCGTCCTGCGCGACGACCGTCACGCCGGGCTGGAGAAGGTCGGCGAGCTCGATGTCGTCGAAGCCGACGAGGGCGACGGGCCGGCCGCGTTCGGCGATGACACGCACGACGGTGACGGTCACGCGGTTGTTGCCCGCGAAGACCGCGGTGACGGGGGAGGAGCCGGACAGCATGTCCTCGGCCGCGCGCCGCACCCGCTCGGGGTCGGTGACGCCGAGGGACATCCAGGCGTCCTCCACCGGTATGCCGGCCTCCTCCATCGCGGTGCGGTAGCCGCGCAGTCGCTCGGCGGCGGTGTGGATGCGGGGCATGTCACCGATGAAGCCGATCCGCCGGTGGCCGTGGGCGATGAGGTGGGCGACGCCGTCACGCGCCCCGCCGAAGCTGTCCGACAGCACGACGTCGGCGTCGATCCGGCCCGCCGGCCGGTCCACGAAGACCGTGGCGACGCCCGCCTTGATCTCGGGCTCCAGATACCGGTGGTCGTCGCCGGCCGGGATGACGACCAGTCCGTCCACCCGGCGGGCGCACAGGGCGAGCACCAGCTCCTGCTCGCGCTCCGGGTCCTCCGCGCTCGACCCGTTGATGAGCAGGGCGCCGTGCGCACGGGCGACCTCCTCGACCGCGCGGCTCAGCGGGCCGTAGAACGGGTCGGCGAGGTCCTCCAGGACGAGACCGATGCTCGCGGTGCGCCCCTTACGCAGCACCCGCGCGCTGTCGTTGCGACGGAAGCCCAGCGCCTCGATGGCCTCCTGGACACGGCGCTCGGTGTCCGGGGTGACTCCCGGCTCGCCGTTGACCACGCGGGAGACCGTCTTGAGCCCCACACCGGCACGCGCCGCCACGTCCTTCATGGTGGGACGATTGCCGTAGCGGGTCTCGGAGCGGCGGGCGGTCTCGGCCACGATGTGCTGTCCTGTCCTGTCGTCCACGGGGATGCGTAGGTCCATGGGGTTGTATGAGGATGTGGCGTCGAGCATAGAGCCTGGACAACGTTGTCAGATGCGGGAGACACTGTCGACCGCAATCTCCGGTCCAGCTTCCCACCAGGGGAGCGTCGTCCTGCCAGCCTTCGGCCGGGGATCCGGGCCCGCCACGGCAGCCGCCGGGCACCGGGACCGGCACGACACAGCAGCGGGAGACCTGACTCAGATGCACACCGACCTCGTGGCCGCGCTCGACATCGGCGGCACCAAGATCGCCGGAGCGCTGGTGGACGGCGACGGCCGGATCCTCGTGCGCGCACAGCGCGCCACGCCCGCGCGGGAGGACGGCGACACCGTGATGCGGGCCGTCGAGGACGTCGTCGGCGAGCTGACGCTCTCCCCGCTGTGGAGCCGGGCCCGTGCGGTCGGCATCGGCAGCGCGGGCCCGGTGGACGCCTCCGCCGGCACGGTGAGTCCCGTGAACGTGCCGGGTTGGCGCGACTTCCCGCTGGTGGAGCGGGTCCGTACGGCCACGGCGGGCCTGCCCGTCGAGCTGATCGGCGACGGGGTGGCGATCACCGCGGCCGAGCACTGGCAGGGCGCCGCCCGCGGTCACGACAACGCGCTGTGCATGGTCGTGTCGACCGGCGTCGGCGGCGGCCTGGTCCTGAACGGCCGGCTGCACCCGGGCCCGACCGGCAACGCCGGTCACATCGGGCACATCAGCGTGGACCTCGACGGCGACCCCTGCCCGTGCGGCTCCCGGGGCTGCGTCGAGCGCATCGCGAGCGGTCCGAACATCGCCCGGCGCGCGATCGAGGGCGGCTGGCGGCCGGGGCCCGACGGCGACACCTCCGCGGCCGCGGTGGCCGCCGCGGCGCGAGCCGGGGACCCGGTGGCCGTGGCCTCCTTCGAGCGCGCCGCGCAGGCTCTCGCCGCCGGCATCGCGGCGACCGCGACCCTCGTGGAGATCGACGTCGCCGTCATCGGCGGGGGAGTGGGCAAGGCCGGGGACGTCCTCTTCACCCCGCTGCGCAAGGCACTCGGCACCTACGCGACGCTGTCGTTCGTGGAGCGCCTGACCGTGACCCCCGCGCTGATGGGGACGGACGCCGGCCTGGTCGGTGCGGCGGCGGCCGCGCTCGACGGGAAGCCGAGCACGACCGCCGGGGTGTGAGGGGCCCCGGGTCCAGGCAGGGCCAGGACCCGGAGCGCCGCTCTCAGCAGGTGAGTTCGGCGTCCGCCCAGTCCGCGTGGTCGGAGTCGATGCCGTCGCCGCCGTCGGTGACGACCAGCCGGACGACCTCGGCGCCGCTCACGTCGGCCGAGACCGACTGCGCGGGCATCGCCGTGGTCAGCACGCCGGTCGAGGCGACCTTCGTGCCGTCCGCCCAGATCTCGAAGGCGACCGAGCCGTTGCTGCTCTTCTCGTCGTCCACGCCCACGTCGGCGGTGACCCGCTCGCACGCCTTGCCGGTGTAGTACTCGACGGCGCTGTCCGCGTGCACGCCGAGCCCCTTGGCGTACACGACGCCGCCGATCGTGAGCGGATGCCCGTCGCCCGCGGCGCTCTCGCCGTTGCTCGTGTTGCGCTCGACCGGCCCCCACCCGTTGGCCGTCGACATCCAGGGCAGGTCGCCGAGTTGGGAGACCCCGGCCGGAGGGGCGACGACGACGGACGCCGTCAGCGGCACCACCGTCTCGGCGCGGGCCCCGGCCGGGGAGCGGTAGACGGCCTTGAGCGTCAGGCCGTACGAGCCCGTGGGCGTGCCGGCTGGCGCGGTGACCTCCCATGCCGTGCGCAGGGACCGGCCGGTGGAGACCGAGCCCGCGGTGGCCGGCGAGGTCGCCTTCACCCGCCAGCCGGTAGGCGCTGCGAGGGACACGGAGACCTGCCGGGCCGGTGTGCGGCCGAGGTCGGTGAACACCGAGGACAGGGTGGCGGTGCGGCCCGCCTGCACCAACGGGCTGCCGCTGAGGCCGAGTTCGGCGGCGGGCGGGTACGCGGACCAGTCGGCGTCGGCCGAGACCCGCACGAGCACCGTCCCGTGCGCGGGGACGGTGGCGGAGATCGTGCCCGCGGTGTTGTAGCTCCTGTGCTGCCACAGATCGCGCAGGGTGTAGGCGTCGGCCTCGGGCAGACCCACGGCCCGCGCGGTCGTGCTGATCCGCTGGGCGCTGCCGGTCTCGTTGAACAGCGCCACCGCGCGGCTGCCGTCCTTCATCTCCTTCCCGACGACCCAGCGTCCGCCGGTGGAGGACAGCACCGTGCCCTGCTTGCCCAGGGGGTCCTGGTCGACGGCGATGACCTCCTTGTTGCCGAGGATGCCGAAGGTCGCGTCGGACGCCGTGCGCAGGTCCGAACCGATGAGCAGCGGTGCGGCCATGACCGACCACATCGAGAAGTGCGAGCGGTACTCGGTGTCGGTCATGCCGCCGTTGCCGACCTCGAGCATGTCCGGGTCGTTCCAGTGCCCCGGTCCGGCGTGCGGGGCGAGGGGCAGGTTCTGCTTGAGGATCGACAGCATCGACCCCCAGTTGTCACTGATGTCCCCCGTAGTGCGCCACAGATGCCCGACATCGGAGGCCCACTCCCAGGGTTTGTTCTCACCCCATTCGCAGATGCTGTAGACGATGGGCCGCCCGGTCGCCTTGAGCGCGTCACGCATCGTCGTGTAGCGCGTCTTCGCGTCCACGCCCTGGTTGTTGCAGTTGTCGTACTTGAGGTAGTCGACACCCCAGTCCGCGAACTGCCGTGCGTCGCTGTACTCGTGGCCGAGCGCTCCGGGGAACCCGACGTTGCTGCATGTCCTCGTGCCCGCACTGGTGTAGATGCCGAGCTTGAGGCCCTTGGAGTGGACGTAGTCGGCAACTGCCTTGACCCCGTTGGGGAATCGCGCGGGATCCGGCACCAGCTTGCCGTCCGCGTCCCGCGTCGGCAGGGCCCAGCAGTCGTCCAGGTTGACGTACCGGTACCCCGCGTCCTTGAGGCCCTTGGCCACGAAGATGTCCGCGATCCCCTTGACCATGTCCTCGTTGAACTCCGAACGGCAGCCCGTGGAGTTCCAGTTGTTGAAGCCCATCGGAGGGGTGAGGGCGAGACCGTCGGCCAGGGCGGGTGCGCCCGGCTCGGGAGCGGGGGCTGGGGCGGCCAGGGCCGTCGGTGCCACGAGCCCGGTCGCGCACAGCAGGCCCGCTGCGACTGCTCCGACCATTCTTCTGCGGGTTGTGTGGGGGTGAAGGTGACGCATCGTTACGTCCTCCGAAACTCGCGAGAGATGGGGTGTCTGCATGCTCGCGTCAACCGTGCGCGTTTACGGTAGGACCTGTCGGACTCTGTTGGAAGGGGAGGGGCCGGACTTGTGCGATACCTCGTCAGTTCGCCTTCCGGCGCCGTCGCATGGCTGCGAGGCCCTCCCTCGGCGTTCGGTTGTGTTGGATGGGCCGAGGGGCGGCGCGTCGTCGCTCGTGCCTCAGGCGGGGTCCCGGTGCCCCTGTCGGCCGGAGCAGGACATCGGAGGTCCGGGCGCGGACCCCGATTGTCAGTGCCCGTCGCTACGCTGGCGGCACTGTAACTACGAACAAGTCGGGTTACTGCTGTGCCCCGCTCTTCCGCCCCGTCAGGGACAGCACCGGAAGAGCGGGGCATGCTGCCGTCGGCCGACCTGCGCGGTCCGGACCGCGCGAAGCCGGACGGCCGTGCGGTCGGCGTGAGCGCTACCCGTGACCAGAGGCGGGATTCGTAGTTGATCCGGGCATGAAGAAGCGAAGCATGCTCGCCGTTGCCTCCCTCGCCGCCGGATTCGTCGTCGCGGCGGTCACCCCGTCCCACGCTCTCGCGGGGGACCCGCTCGGCGACCTGAACCTCGACAGCACCGTCAGCGACCTGGACCACACGATCAGCAACGACAGCCTGGCGATGGAGGAGGGCGTCCTCGACCAGGACGGCTGACGAGAGACTTGCGCGGCGCCGGTACCCGTGGGACAGGGGGCCGGCGCCGCCGCATGTCGCCCTTCGGGGAGGCTCACCTCAACAGCACCTGGTTTCCGTGGCAGGGTGGAACGGGCAAGCCTCAGGGGGCCAACAGAAGAGGGGGAACCGTGATCGTCTGGATCAACGGTGCGTTCGGTGCGGGGAAGACGACGACCGCACGGGAACTGATCGACCTGATCCCGAACAGCACGCTCTTCGACCCCGAGGTCATCGGCGGCGCACTCACGCACCTGCTGCCGGCCAAGCGCCTCGCCGAGGTCGGCGACTTCCAGGACCTGCCGATCTGGCGACGCCTCGTGGTCGACACCGCGGCCGCCATGTTCGCCGAGCTCGGCGGCGTCCTGGTGGTCCCGATGACCCTGCTGCGCCAGGAGTACCGTGACGAGATCTTCGGTGGCCTCGCCTCGCGCCGGATCTCCGTACGGCATGTGCTCCTGGCCCCGGCGGAAACGATCCTGCGGGAGCGAATAGCCGGGCGCGAGGTGCCACCCGACCTCCCCGACGGCGAGTTGCGGGTGCGCCAGTGGGCCTACGACCACATCGAGCCCTACCGTGCCGCGCTCGCCTCGTGGCTCACCGCCGACGCGCATCCCGTGGACACCAGCGTCCTCAGCCCGCACGAGGCCGCGCTGCGCGTCGCCGAGGCCGTCCGCAGCGGGGACGCGGCCGTGAGCGACATCGTGCAGACGCCCGAGCCGACCGCCGAGACGCTCGCCGCCGGGGTGCTCCTCTTCGACGAACAGGACCGGGTCCTGCTCGTCGACCCGACGTACAAGCCCGGCTGGGAGTTCCCGGGAGGCGTCGTGGAACCCGGCGAGGCGCCCGCGCGCGCGGGCATGCGCGAGGTCACCGAGGAGACCGGCCTCACCCTCGACGAGGTGCCCCGGCTCCTCGTCGTCGACTGGGAGCCACCCGCACCGCCCGGCTACGGGGGCCTGCGCCTCCTCTTCGACGGCGGACGCCTGCCCGCCTCCGAGGCCGGCCGGCTCCTGCTCCCCGGCCCGGAGCTGCGCGACTGGCGCTTCGTCACCGAGAAGGAGGCCGCCACCCTGCTGCCACCGGTGCGCTACGAGCGCCTGCGCTGGGCGCTGCGGGCCCGTGAACGGCAGGCGGCGCTGTATCTGGAGGCCGGGGTTCCCGTGGGGTGACCGCGGGGCGAGGGGCGGTCGGACGTTCCCGGTCCGGCCGCCGTGGGCCGTAGCGGCGGTACTGGTCCGGCGTTCGGGGCCGTACGGGCGTGCCCTTGCCACCGTCCGTCCGAAGATGAACGAGAGCGTGACCTGTTCTTCGCCGTAGACGATGTACTCGTCGCCCTCTGCCCGGACGTCGGCGTGGCCGGGTGAGTCGGCAACAGACGCTGAGCTCGGCGGTCTGGGTCCCGCGTCCACCCCACCTCCTGGCTGGCAGGAACCGGTGAAGCGCGTCACCTTTGACACACCGCGTCCGGTGCCGAAGCGGCGCCCGCACCGTTCACGCCGACCGCTCCCTCAAACCGGCCGCCGTTCGACAGGAATCGACTTCTCAGGGCGAGCGAAGCGAGCTGCACTTGAGCCGCTGTCCAGGGGTGGGGCTGGGCTGCTGCCTCCCCCTCCCGGCTGTTGCAGGTGCCAGCAAGTCTGTGCGGTCGGGAAGACCTTGCGGTTCCGCCAGTCCAGCATCTCCAGCGAGGGGCGCCGTCAAGCGCGTTGCAGGCCAGGACGGTCGACTCTGCGCTTGCTTGCGCGATGCCTTGTCCGTCGCAGGCAGACCCAGGGTCTCGGATCCAACTCGCTCGGCAGGCTCAGAGCTTGGCGCATCGGGGTCTTCGCCCTGACGCACAGCTGACCCGCCAGCGGTGGGAGCTCAGCGCTGAGGTGCAAGACCGGCACTGCCAGCGCCGTCAAAGCGCAAGGTGCCTCGGGTTCCCGGTCGAACCCCCTACCCCTGATGGGGCGGGACAGCCGACGGTCCGAGATCCGAGGTGCCTACTCGTGATATTTGTTCTTTCTGCTGCGCACAGCCAGAACCATGGCCAGGATGATGAAGATGGCAAGCATCACAGCAGTGAAGGCGGTGCCTTTAAACGGGCTGCCGCCCGGGAAATTTCTGGCACAGGCCAACCGGACGAGAGGCCAGGCCTTCTCGCGTTCCCTGAATGCTGCTATCGCTTGCGGGCCTTGCCCACCAAGAACGCCACACCGACGATAGCGACTAGAGCGACAGCGATGATCCAGAAGGGCGGAGTACCCTCCCCGGCACCCTTGGCCAGAAGCTGAACGTGTGGCATGTGGCTCTCCTGTCTGCTGGCTGCTGCTTAGCGGTGTCTAGTTCAGGACGCTGGTTGCGGCCTTCTCGCCCAGTTCGCCGGCGCCGTATCCGACCCCAGAACGATCACAGCGAGTGCAAGCGGTACAGCATCGTCAGTAACTTTCTCATAATGAATGCTTATATCCCTCCCGCGGTCGAAACTGCGTAAAGGTCCGCACTTTTCTTATTGTTTCACTCTGCGAACCTTTTCGGATGCATTCCGTAGGAAAAGCTGGTTGGGTCGAGAATGAATTCTCGACCCAACTGTGAGCTAGAGCCCTAGACTCCCGAGTGAGCTGCTCTTCACGCGTTACCCATAGGTGAGGATTCCCCTTCGTAGTAGCCTGCGGCACCTCACAGCCTTTACGTATAGGCGCTCAGTCACCTCGGTTCCCCGAGCGGAGCCATGGAGAAAAGTGTCGACGTAACCGGAGACGGTATCGGGCAGAACCCCGTAAGGATCCAGCTGCTGCTACTTCCTCTTGCGAGCCTGGGCGACGGCCAAGGCGATGAAGGCAAGGATGGCGATTCCGAATACCAGCCAGAGAGGGACGCCATCAAGTCCCTTGTAGGCGATTACAGTCGATTCTGCTGTTGATTGCATGATGTCTCCTTCGTCGCAGGCAGAGCGTGTCGTTGTACGCCGCTTCGGTAGCCTTCCCTACTGCCATCCCACCGACTGCGCAGGGGATTGCTCCAGCCCCGCCGGTCAGGTACGTGCATCCGGCGGCGAATGCCTTGTCGGCCGCGAAGCTGATCGCCGTTCCAGTCGCTGCCTTGTAGTCACCGGTTATCAACTGTCCGACGAACGGGCCGGCAGCGATGGCATCTCCGCCCTTGCCGACAGCGTCGAGCACCGTGCCGAGGCTGACGGTGCTGTTGGGGTCGGTGCGGTTGACGGGGTCGCCTTTGAGGGCTGAGCAACCGGTTCGCTGTACTGGGCCAGGATGCGTACACCGCCGGGGGGGCTCTATGTCGTGGTCGCCGTCGACAATCTGCTCGAGCCTGAACAGGCCGCCTGCGTGCGGCAGCCGTGCGGACTGCGACGACGTGGTGCGGCTGGGCTGGGTCCGCTCCCCGCCATCGATGCAGTCCACTTCAACACGGAACCGGGCCGGCGCCGTCGACGCGATCGTCCCCGCCCACGCAGCGGGCGACTGGGAGCGACTGCACGCGGCGGGCAAAGGTCGGCGCTCTCCACTCGCGACGCCCCAGCCGTCCAGGAAGGCGGCGTAGGTCACTTCCGTACGCGAAGAGATCCATTGACCCACATGGCGAGTGTGGTACCGGCGCAGGTACACCAGACGGACCAGGCCTCGCCGACTCACTCCGGTTTCAGCGATTGCTTACGTTTGGCCAGTACGGCCATGACGGCCAAGATTATTCCGCCCGCAATCGCAACCGCCCCGAAGAAAATGGGCGGTTTGTCGCCAGTTGCGGTACCAGCGATACATCCGCACACGCCCGCCACTATCGCAATAGCAGAGAAGATCAGCGTTTTCCGAATCGCTTCCGTAATCATGAGTCTCCTCTTACCCCGACTGTGCATTCTTCCGATTCCGGTGCTTGCTGCCTTCCGAAACGTCTGGGCCGGGGGACCGGCCCAGACGTCGAGTCACGCCAACGGCTCTACCCGTATGTGAGGAGGTCAGAGTTGTAGTAGCCGGCTACCGCTCCGACCGCGCAGCCTGTCGCCACGGCGACTCCGGCACCCACAGCACTGCCGACGCCGGCACCGACCACGCCGCCGACTGCTGAGGCGTAACTTATAGTCCCGGTTTCTGCCGCTGCCTCGATACCGGCGACACATCCGACTGCGGCTCCCACCCAGTCATTAGAGCTGTCCAACCAGTCGGCGACATCGCCGAAGCTGAGCAGTCCATTGGGGTCGATGCGGTTGACCGGGTCGCCTTCGGCGTACAGGTACGGGTTCTGTTCCTGGCCGGAGGGGTCGGGTTGGGTGAAGCGGCCGATGTTGGCGTCGTAGTAGCGGGCCTTGAGGTGGTAGAGGCCGGTGGGGTCCTGGTAGCCGCCGGCGAAGCGGTAGGGCTGGGCGACCGGTTCGGTGGACTGGGCCAGGATGCGTACGCCGCGGGGGCTGTAGGTGTAGGAGTCGACCTTGTTGCCGTCCTCGTCGGTGAGGGCGATGACGCTGCCGATCGCGTCGGTGAGGTAGTAGTACGCCTTGCCCCCGGTCGTCATGGAGTTCAAGGTGCCCCCGGGTTCCCGGTTGAATCCCATGTCCACGCCCGCGGTGGTCTTGGCGGACAGCCCGAGCGGGCCGTTGTGGAAGAACGTGTCGCCGAGCTTGATGCGCTCGCTCTGGTCGGTGGAGCCGTACTGGCCCGCGTAGGTCTTGGAGTTGACGGTGATCGACGTCATCTGCGAGTAGTCCGACCACTTCTCGCCGGTGCGGATGTAGTCGTCGGTGGAGGCGGCTGCGGTCTCGTTGCCGATGGCGTCGTAGGACCAAGTCCCGGTCGTAGAAGACTTGTTCGTCAACTGCTGGGCGTCGTTGTAGGTGTAGGTGGTGCCGCGCGGGCAGCCCGGGTCGGCGCCCTGGCTGGTGAGGTTGCCGGCCAGGTCGTAGCAGTACTGCCAGGAGTCGGCGATCGCGCCCGCCTTCTCTTCCTTGGCGTAGGAGAAGCGGCCCGCGCCGTCGTAGCTGTAGGTCCGCTTCAGCCCGGAGACGCTGTCCGTGCTGGTGCGGATCTTGCTGCCGTCCGTCGAGGCGTTCGTGCCGTAGCCGTAGGTGTAGGAGAGGTTGACCAACGTGCCCTGGGGCGAGGTGGCCTTGATGGACTCGGGGCGGCTGCTCTTGTCTGGCTTGACCTCCTGCACCGTGCCACCTGGATAGGTGGTGGTGGTGCGGAAGTCGTTGCTGTTGTACTTGTACGTCGTGATCCGGCCCTGGGGGTCCTTCAGCTGCTCAAGCTTGTTGACCTTGTTCCAGGTGTAGTCGGTCGTGCCGACGGGGTCCTTGTAGTAGTCGACGTTGCCCGCCGGCGTGTAGGCCAGCAAGGTCTGCGAGCCGTCCTGAAGGGTGCGGATCGTCTCGCGCTGCAGCGGGTCGAACTTGTAGGTGATGGTGCCCGTGCCGTCGCTGCGCTGGCTGAGGTTGCCGTCGCCGTCGTACCAGTAGCGGACGGTGTCGTTGGTGGAGGACACCGTCTTGATGCGGTCGCGCTCGTCGTACTCGTACACGGTCTTGATGCCACGGCCGTCCGTCATCGTCTCGGTGCGGCCCAGCGCGTCGTAGGTGTACGTGGTCTTGGCAAGCGGTGCGGGCGGGGTGACGGTGTCGAGGTTGCCCTTGGTGTCGTAGTGGAAGGCGGTGGTGACCGTCTTCGTCGAGGTCATCTTCGTCTTCTCGGTGCAGCGCTGGCCCTCGAAGCCGCCGCACGTCGGACTGGAAGAGTTGTAGGTGTAGGAGACGTTGCCGCCGCCGGTCCCGGTCTGCGCCACCGACATGGTGTTGCCGGCGGTGTCGTACTTGAACTCGGTCTTCTCACCGTCGGGGTTGGTGGAGTCGGACGGTACATCACCGGCGCCGGCGATGGTCTGCCAGTGGTTGACCGTGGCCCCGCCGGTGGGCAGGCTCACCGTCTCGAGGTTGTTGCGGGTGTTGAAGCCGTACTCGGTGACGTTGCCCGGCGTGGTGCCCGAACCCATCGCGTCGGTGCTGGAGTCGATGTTGTGGTTCGCGTCGAACTTCGTGGACCGCTTGTGCGTCAGAGCGTCGATCACCTCGCTGACCTGGCCGTCACCGTCGTGCTGGTACTTCGTCGCGTGCGACTCGGGGTCGGTCACCGTGGTGATGCCCGCGGCCGTCGGCGAGGAGGTGTCGTAGCCGTAGGTCCAGGTCGGGCCGGTGTGGCCGTCGCTGTTGAAGCCGGTGCCACGCAGCATCGAGGTGACACGGTTGGCGTCGTCGTAGGCGAAGACGGTGACACGGCCCTCGGCGGTGGTGATCTTGTTGATGCGACGCGAGGAGTCGTAGCCGAAGACGGTGGACTTGCCTTCGGTGTCGGTGGTCTTGGCGAGGTTGCCGGCCGGGTCGAGGTCGAAGACGGCGGTGCGGCCGGTGTGGTCTTTGGCCTGCCACTGCGAGGCGTCCGTCTTCAGCAGGTCGACCCAGCGCCCGGAACGGGTCTCGGTGAGCTTGAAGCCCTTGTGCTCGCTGCCCTCGTCGTGCTGGGTGACGGTGATGGTCCCCTTGTTGCGGTCGGTGACCTTCGTCAGGGTTCCGTTCGCGTCGTAGGTGTCCTTGGAATGGGACTTCCAGTTGGACAGGGTGTAGGTGCCGTCGCTGTTCTTCTTCAGCTCCTGCGAGTACCCCTTGGGCGTGGCGAACGTGCCGTCGGTGTTCTTCTTGAACCGCAGCGTCGCACCGCTGGCGTCGTAGAAGACGGCCTCGGTGCTCGAGGAGAGCGACAGGTAACGCTCGTACTGCTGCCACCACCGCTGGGACACCTTGCCCCAGGGGGCGTCCAGCGAGTTGTAGGTCCGCGCCAGCGTCAGTTTCCGGCCCACGCCGGCGACCTGGAAGTCGGTCGCGGCGAGCATCAGGTTGCCCGTCGAGTAGTCGATCCGCGCGGCGAGCGCGTCGGTGATCGCGAACTCCGTGATGCGGTGCCAGGGCACATCCCCCTGGCCCTCCGGCACCAGGCTCAGAGCGCCGGCATCCCGCGCCGCGGAACGGGAGCCCTTCTGACCCGGTGCGGTGGGCTTGGTGGCATGTTCCTTCTGCGCCGCACGCCAGGCCTGAAGCTCCTCCGAAGGCGTCTTCTCCGGCTTCGAGGGGACCGGTTCGTTGGAACCGACCTTCACCTCCGGCATGGTGAAACGGGGCGCGTCCTTGCCCCAGGCGGAGACCGGCTCAGGGTCGTCCGCCGAAGCGGTGGCGGCCGGCAGCATCGACAGCGCGAGCACACCGGACACCACAACGGACGCGATGGACAAGCGAGTTGCTCTCTTGCGGGCACGCCGAGCGGGCGCGCCAAAGGCACGTGAGTGCACGATTTCCCCCCACAGGAGAATGAGCCCCGGCAACCCCGGTAGTCACCAGGAACACACAACCTGTCACAGGACTCGTGCAAATTTTCGAGCCATACCCCCGATCGCTTTCCTCATTCACCCTGGAATCAGCCCCACCTCTTCCTCGCCGCAAGCCCGGTAAAAGCCCGCAAAACGGCACTCGGGAGTCACGGCCCCAGAAGGTTTAGACCTGTCGGCGTGTTCGGAAGCGACCGAAATCCGTCGCCCCTTCCGGTCGGACCGCCTGCTTCCACATCAACCCGGAACTGAACACCCCGCCACGCGGCTGGAAACTGGCCGAGCCGGGCGGTCCGGCGCAACGGTGTCCGATGACCGCAAGCAGGATCCGCCGGCAGGAAACACCATCCTCCAGCCCAGCCGGAAGCTGACCCCGCCGTCCGTTTCAGGTGCCGCCACGGCAACGCGGCGACAACCTCCCCTCTCCGCACGGGGATCGCCTCCGGCCGACGTCCGACCGTCAGTAACCGTCGCTACCGGAGCGGCACGGTCCCGATCACGGGCAGGAACTGGAACTCTGGCCGATGACGTGGGCGTCCGCGTTGTCCGCGGCCTTCACGTACGCGGCCGTCGTGCCGCGACGGTCGTAGGTCCGGGTGAAGTCCGAGCCCAGGTCGACGATGAACTTCACCTTGTAGCAGTACCCGGCGTCCACGCGCAGCGTGTCCCAGTCCTCGCGGTAGGGCGTGTGGCCACCGTTCACGGAGAGGTAGTAGGTCGTCTGCGCCACGTCGTCGCTCTTGCAGGTCGGCTGGGTCGCCGTCCACGCCCCTGTGCTGTCGCCGGCCCGGCACCAGTTCTTGAGCGCCGTCGCCCCCAAGTTGGTGTCGTTGACTGACGACGAACACCCGGCCACGCTGCAACTCGCACCCGCGCTGGCTGTGGTGGCTGAGCCCAGCACGGCGACGAACGCCATGGCCGTGACCGTGACGGCAGCTCTGCTCAGCCCCACCGGGACCTTCGTGAACCTCACGAGTTCCTCCCCTTCCGGCCATGCATTGGCATAGACCTAGCAGGGAACGTAGTGCCTGCACCGCCCTGTGTCATGCCTCCGCCACAAGGAAGTTGACAGCAACTCGCTTGCTTTGCCGCCCAGTTGCGTAGCCAGGGTCGGATGCCGCCTCGGCCGGGCTAACTCCTCTGCGTTGTCCGTCTGGCAGCACTACGGGAGGTCACCCCCTGCGGGGCGACCTCCCGTGTCTGGCCGTCCCGCACCGGTACGGGCACTTGCCAGGGATGCTTGACCTTCATGACTCGGCTGTGCCGACGGGCTGTTGATACTCAGGAGCCGGCCGGCAGCACAGCTGTGCCGGCCTCAGGCGTCGATGATGACCGGGATGATGAGGGGCTTGCGGCGGTAGGTGCGGAACGCCCAGTTCGCCACGGCCCGGCCGACGAGCTGTTCGAGTTGGTGCGCGTCCCCGACGCCTTCCTCGGCCGCGGTCGCGAGGGTCTTCTCGATGACGGGGATGACCGGCTCGAAGGTCGCGTCGTCGTGGACGAAGCCACGCGCCAGGAAGTCGGGGGCCTCGGCGAGGGCGCCGGTGTCCGCGTCGACGATCGCGACCACCGTGACCACGCCCTCGGAGGCGAGGGTGAGGCGGTCCTTGAGGGAAGCCTCGGTGGCGCCGCCGACCTCCATGCCGTCCACGTAGACGTTGCCGGCCGGAACCTTGCCGGTGATGGACGCGCGCCCGTCGACGAGGTCGACCACGACGCCGTCCTCGGCGATGACGACCCGGTCGGGGTCGACACCGGTACGGATCGCGA
This sequence comes from Streptomyces sp. NPDC005496, assembly GCF_042872045.1. Taxonomy (NCBI): domain Bacteria; kingdom Bacillati; phylum Actinomycetota; class Actinomycetes; order Kitasatosporales; family Streptomycetaceae; genus Streptomyces; species Streptomyces sp. NPDC005496. Next base: position 512,406 of record NZ_JBIAJQ010000004.1, on the reverse strand, counting down.
GGTCGCCGTTGGCCCGCAGGTGACGCCACTCGCCGTGCACGGGCATGACGTTGCGGGGCTTGACGATGTTGTAGCAGTACACGAGTTCGCCGGCGCTGGCGTGCCCGGAGACGTGCACCTTGGCGTTGCCCTTGTGGACCACATGGGCACCCCACCGGGTGAGGCCGTTGATCACCCGGTAGATGGCGTTCTCGTTGCCGGGGATGAGGGAGCTGGCGAGCAGGACGGTGTCGCCCTTGCCGATGCGGATCATGTGGTCGCGGTTGGCGATCCGTGACAGCGCCGCCATCGGTTCACCCTGCGAGCCGGTGCACACCAGAGTGATCTTGTGGTCCGGGAGCTTCTCCAGCTCCTTCGTGCTCACGACCAGTCCGGAGGGGACCTTCAGATAGCCCAGGTCGCGGGCGATGCCCATGTTGCGGACCATGGAGCGGCCGACGAAGGCGACCTTGCGGCCGTTCTGGTGGGCGGCGTCCAGGACCTGCTGGATCCGGTGCACATGGCTGGCGAAGCTGGAGACGATGACCCGGCGCGGCGCGGTGCGCATCACCTGCTCGATCGCCGGGTTCAGCTCACGCTCGGAGGTGGTGAAGCCCGGTACCTCGGCGTTGGTGGAGTCGGTGAGGAAGAGGTCCACGCCCTCCTCGCCGAGGCGGGCGAAGGCGCGCAGATCGGTGATGCGCTCGTCGAGAGGGAACTGGTCCATCTTGAAGTCGCCGGTGTGCAGCACCATCCCGGCGCTGGTGCGGATCGCGACCGCGAGGCTGTCCGGGATGGAGTGGTTGACCGCGACGAACTCGCAGTCGAAGGGCCCGAAGCGGCGCCGGTCGCTCTCCCGCACCCGCACCGTGCGCGGCCGGATGCCGTGTTCCTTGAGCTTGGCCTCCAGGAACGCCAGCGTCAGCTTGGAGCCGACGACGGGAATGTCGGACCGCTCGCGCAGCAGGTACGGCACGCCGCCGATGTGGTCTTCATGGCCATGGGTGAGAACGATGGCCACGATGTCGTCCAGCCGGTCCCGGATCGAGGTGAAGTCCGGCAGGATCACATCCACGCCGGGCTGGGTCTCCTCGGGGAACAGCACACCGCAGTCGACGATGAGTAGCTTGCCGGCGTGCTCGAAGACGGTCATGTTGCGGCCGATCTCACCCAGGCCGCCCAGGGCGATGACCCGCAGCCCTCCTTCGGCAAGGGGCGGGGCGGCTTTGAGGTCTGGATGCGGATGACTCATGTCTCGAAACTACCGGAGAGCGGGAATGGATGATCCATTGCCCATGCGATCTGCGCGCCTGTCGGCGCACGGAGGCTGTTCGCGTGCCCCCTCCCTTCCCGGGGCGGGCTCGCGCCGTCCGCCCCGGGAAGGGAGGGTGAGGGCGGTATCTCCTGCCGAGCGTACGGCGAACGCCGGCCAAGGCGCATGATCGGCTCGACGTGCTTCAGGCCGCTGCTCGCCCCCACCGCACGGTCGTTCCGACGGCGGAATCGGTCTGAGCACAGCCGTCACCAGCGCACCTTTCCGCTGGTGCGCTGGTGCGCTGGTGCGGGCAGACGCCCGAGCTGCCGGAAGCCCAGGCGGCGACCGACGGGCCTAGCCCGGCAGGCTTGCCTTGAAAGGCGACTCAGCCGTGCCGGGGGTACGGCGCCGTCATGCCCGATCGGGCTTTGCGGGATTCCGCCGCACGGGTGGCGGCACTGGCGGCTATGGCCAGCAGAGCGGCTATCGCTCCGGTGATGACGTTGTTGACGACGGTCTTCGTGGTGCTGACGTCACCGGCGACCACCCACGGCGCGACGATCGTCCACAGGCCCAGGGCGCAGGCGCCCCACGCCATGCTGTGCGTACGTTCGTACGCCCGTCCGAACCCTCCGCTCATCAGCAGCGCGTAGGCGATACCCACGAGCAGGTTGGTCACGGCGAGCGTCGACAGTCCGTTGAAGCCCGTGATCCACGGGGAGGCCGCCAGGTAGATCCCGGTGAGGAAGGCAAGCGTTCCGACCGCCTGCCCCTGCGGCGTGCTGGTGGCACGCTCGGCCATTTCGTGGCGCTCACGCATTTCGATGATGTCCGGGTGCATCTCCATGGATGGCCGGGAAGCGGATGTGGACATGGCTTTCACCTCTTGTTTTGCAATGCGGTCGGCGTCTAGCTGCTCGCTCCACCGCACTCCGTGCACTAGATGGCTCTCTTTGGGCCCCGAGTGGCTGTTTATGGAGCCTTTACACGCCTTTGTGGCGAATATCTGTCGGGCTTCGCCACGGGCGGGGCCGCCCTGCCGGTAGACCATCGACAGACGGGAACCGGCGAACGTAGCCCTTCCGGTAACCGCCGCTCCTACGGCGCCACGTCAGCCCCGGGTACCGTCGGCCGCCGCCTCACCGGGATGCGTCACCCGCGTACCTTCCAGCAGGTTTCGCCGCGCCGACCCGGCGGGGCCGCACCCGGATCCGTCCGACGGACGCAGCGGCACGCCGTTGCTGCGCAGCACGTCGCGGACGTCCAGAATCAGCGGGAACACCTCGTGGTTGCGGTCCTCGCCCTGCTCGTCCCAGGCGCGCTGCTCGGCCTCGACCGCCATGCGGTCCTGGGCGAAGACGCGCTCGGTGAAGCGGCGGATGAGGGGCCACGCGAGGTGGATCGCCCCGGGCACCGACGGCTTCGCGATCGTGAGCAGACCGTAGGCGTGGTTCACCCGCTGCTCGGCGTCCTCGGGAACGTAGGCGGCCCACAGCGAGAACGCGGGCTTGTCCGTGCCTTCGGGAACGCCCCGCAGCGTCTGGTACGGGTACTGCGTGCGGATGGTGATCACATCGGGCGTGTCCTTGCCGCCGATCCCCTCCGCTGACAACAGGCCCGCACCCCGGTCCTTACGGCCTCCCGCCGGTACGAACAGGTACCGGGCCTCGACGTGCCGCGGGCCCCTCTCGTAGCCGAGCAACTCGGGCTGGATCCTGCCGAGCACGCCCCGGTGCAGGAACTGGTGGTTCATGTCGAGCAGGTTCTCGTGCATGAACGAGTAATGGCACCGCACGGTCCGGGAGAACGTCATGGTCCGGTGGGCGGGGGAGTGGTACTCGGGCAGGGACGGGAACGGCGCGGCCGCGGCCAGAGCCGCCTCTCCGGGAAACACGAACACCAGGCCGTACGCCTCGCGGACCGGATACGAGCGCACACCGCGAGGCGGCCGCTCGCACCCCTTGGGCAGGTAGGGAATCTGCGAGATGCGCCCATCGCCGCGATAGGCCCAGGCGTGGTAGCAGCAGCGCAGGGTGTCGCCCTCCACCACGCCCATGCTCAGCGGTACCTGGCGGTGCGCGCAGCGGTCCTCCAGCGCGTGGACGGTGCCACTGCTCCCGCGGTAGAGAGCGATGCGTTCGCCGGCGAAGGCGGTCGCGTAAGTGCGGTTGCGCCTCACGTTCCGGGAGGTCGCCACCGGATACCAGTGGTCGGGGGAGATGCCGACCCGCCGCAGGTCGATGCCCGCGCCGGGGCGAGCCGCCGGGGTGGAGTCCGCGAGGGGACGCGCCGGCATCGTCGGGTTGCCGGCGACGTGCCGGTCCGCTCCGGGGCTGCCGGGCCGGGCCTCGGTCATGGGCTGTGCTCCCTTGCGCTAGCGACAGGGCCACGTACGGCCGTGGGGCCGCGGTCGGCTCACGCCGTCCCGTGGCGCTGCCGCACACCGGTCCTCGGTCATGGACGTTCGGCGCGCCGCGGGGGGCTTCAGCTCCCCACGTTCGCCGGGCGAGCCCCGGGCGGCAACCGCGGTGGTGCGTGGGTGGGATGTCCGTCGTGGCGACGGTCCGGAAGCCGACGGGCAGCCGGTGGGTGGAATCTGCGGAGGGTGGTCGCCCGGCGCGGCGGCACTCGGCACCGGAACGAGCCGGTGCCCGCGACACCGGAACGGCTGCGAGCCGCGTGGGCCCCCGCCGGCTCGGCGGGGGCCCACCCACGGCCGTGAACCGCGGCAGAGCCCCGGGATGCGCTCTCGGTGAGCAGCATCCTGGCCGTTCGGGGCTGACGGTCCGCTGAAGGCTTGGCGGCCCGGACCTACTTCAGGTGCCGGGTGAAGAACTGGGCCGCGGCGTCCCCGGCGGACTGCGGGACGCCGGTGTGTCCGCCCATGTTGGCGTGCAGGGACTTCTCCTTGGAGCCGAAGGCGTCGAACAGGTCCAGGGCCGCCTGCCGGTCGTTCCTCTCGTCGTCCCACTGGAGCAGGACGTGCAGCGGGATGGTGACCTGGCGCGCCTCCTCGAATGTGGCGCGCGGTACGAAACTCCCGGCGAAGAGGCCGGCGGCCACGATGCGCGGCTCGACCGCTGCGAGGCGGACGCCGATGGAGATCACCCCGCCCGAGTACCCGACCGGGCCGCCGATCTCGGGCAGCGACAGGAGAGCGTCCAGGGTGGACTGCCATTCCGGGACCGCCGCGTCGACGAGCGGGATGGTGAGGGCGTCGATGATCTCGTCGCTGACCGGCTCGCCGGCTTCCAGGGTGCGGCGCAGGTCGGCGCGGGCCTGTTCGGCGGCGGCCCATCGGGGACGCTTCCCGCTTCCGGGGAGTTCGATGGTGGCGGCGGCGAAACCGTCCGCCGCGGCTTGCCGGGCCCGCGCCGCCAGCCGCGGGTACATCTTGTCCAGCCCCAGCGGGGGGTGGCCGAGCAGGATCAGCGGCGTCGGTGCGGGAGCGGACGCGGGCGTCCACAGGATGCCGGGGATGTCGCCGAGGGTGAACTCACGTTCGAGGACGCCGTCGTCGAGGCGCTGCTCGGAAGTGAAGTGAAGGGCCATGGTCGTGCCTTTCGGGAGTGCTGCTGAACGGCGCTCCCGGGCGACCTATTGCCCGACCGTGACCCTGGAGGAGAGCACCCATGTCGATTCGTTCACGGGTACCACCTCCTTGTTCTCTCGCACGGCCTTGGCGAAAGTAGCAGGGGTGCGTGTGGCTCGCCAAACGGTTTTCGCGCTGGGCTCCATGACTGGATGTTGAGGAGTCGAAACTGCTCGACGCCCGCAACGCGGGGACCAGCGACCGTCACGTGTCACGCATCGACCTGCCGGCAAGAACCCGCCACCCTGTATGTGGGAACCAGGCTGCGCAGCAGGGAAGTTGACCGGCGGGAGTGGGCCGGCCGCCCCGGCGAGGTGTGTCCGGCGAGAGCGCCCGAACCGATTGTGACCCAGCGCACGTCGTCGGGAGCGATGACTTTCCCGGCCCGGATCGGTCGGACAAACGACAACACCACGCCACCGAGCACCACCGGCGCACCGGGACCGCTGACAGAGGAGAGGGCACCCATGACCGACGCAGTGAAAGGCCCCGCCAGTTACTTCCCTTCCATCGAGAAGAAGTACGGCCGCCCGATCGCCGAGTGGAAGGAGCTCATCCGCGCCTCCCCGCTCACCAGGCACATGGAGCTCGTCAACTGGCTCAAGTCCGAGCACGGCCTGGGCCACGGCCACGCCAACGCCCTTGTCGCCCACACCCTCGCCGAGGACGCCGGCGCCTAGTCAGGCGGGAGCGCGGGGCCAGGCGTTTCTCGGCCTGGCGGTCCGGCAGGCTGAAGTCTGCAGGTGGCGCCCGGTGTCACGGAAGACCGTGACGTCGGGGAGCGGTTCGCAGTGGTCGGGATCAGACGCGAGCCGAGGTGGTCGTTGAAGGTCCGCATCGTCGGACTCCTGCAGGCCGAACGCGTGAAACCCCACATACGCGCTCACGCTCTGCCGCCGTACCAGCTCTTCCATGCCTGCTCCTTCGCCGCTTTGGACCAGCTCGTCAGCGGCGTGCCAGGTTCAGGCCGAGCCGGGCCTCGCTCCGGCGGGCCCGCTCACGACCGTGAGCAGGTCCACGATGAAGATCAGCGTCGAGTCCGCGGGGATCAGCGGAGAGGGTGACTGCCTGCCGTAACCGAGCCGCGGGGGAACGATGATCTCGCGTCGGCCGCCGACCTTCATCCCCCGCACTCCCCGGTCCCAGCCCTTGATGACCTTGCCGCCCCCTACGGCGAACTTGAACGGCTGGTCCCGGTCCCAGGAGGAGTCGAACTCCCTTCCCGACGCGAACGTGACCCCCACGTAGTGAACTTGGACGACATTGCCCGGCCGCGCCTCGGCTCCGTCCCCGACCACGAGGTCTCTGATCGTCAGCTCGGAGGGTGCGTCATCCTCCGGAACCTCGATGCTCGGCTTGGTCGGTTCGCTCATCACGGTCCCATCGCTCGTCACCGGGGCCCCTCGCACGGGCCGGCCGGACACATGGACGATCCATGCGGCAGGCGATCACGCTACCGGCGATGCCCATGCTCCAGGAGGAGGCCTGGCTGCGGCGGTACGCGGTAGCGAGGTTGACCGCCTCCCAGGAAAGGACTGGCCGGAGCCGGTTTCCCTGCCTCCGCGGGCACGGGCAACGGGAAACCGGTCGCCCGGGCGAGGATGCCGCGACCACATTGGGATCCGAGAGACCAAGCAGCACCATCGACCACGGGGAGACAACCATGCGTTTGAAGAAGTTCGCCGCGGCCGGGGCCGTCCTGGCGGCCACGGTGGCCGGAACGGTCGCCACGTCGGGTTCGGCACAGGCAGCCGGACACAACGGGGTCTGCGAGTCGGCCGAGATGTGCCTGTACTGGGGCGGCAACCTCAGCGGCTCCTTCCACGACTACTTCTACTCCACCAGCGACTTCGGCGGCGACGTCTTCCTGTCCGCCGGCTCCGGCAAGGGCGAACGGGTGAAGAACAACTCGGCGTCGGCGTACAACCGCTGGAGCCTGCTCGGCCGCGTCTACTACAACGAGAACTTCAGCGGCCCCTACGACGACGTGCCGGCCTACGGCTCGGTCAACCTCGTGAGGGCCTGGAACGACAACGCGTCGTTCAACTGGGTGTGACCACGGCACGTGGAAGCCGGCGGGGCTCGTCCGTTCCGGGCGGGCCCCGCGGTTCGCTCGCCCCCCCATGTGTGAGGCGGGGCGCCCATCCGAGTGCGGCACAAGTGAGGAGGGGGAGAGTCATGAACGCGAGGACGCTCGCCGCGGTTGCCGTGGTGATGGTCTGCGCCGTCGGCTGCTCCACCGCGGCGAACGGCGACGGAGGCCCCGGCCGCCCCGCAGTTGAGACGACGCCGACGGTTCTCGACCCGGCCCGGTTGCAACTGCCTCTGGAGCGCTATCAGTTCGACGACAAGGAGTGGGTCCGGCTGAACCGGGCGCAGAACCTCCTGGCCGTGGCGTGCATGAAGCGGTACGGCATCGAGTACCGGCCCCCGGCCGAAAGGCGGGCCACCGTGGTCCGTTCACGCACCGAGCGGCGCTACGGTCTCGCCGACGCGCGGCTCGCCCGTGCCAGCGGCTACCACCTGCCCGATGCCACACGGACCGCGCCCCCGAGCCCGCCCCGGCTGAGCGCGACTCAGTTGACCGTCCTGGCCGGACCGGCACCCGGCAGTGCTCAGGCGCGCGACCGGGAGCGACTCACCTACCGCGGTGCCGCAGTGCCGGACGGGGGCTGCATGGGCGAGGCCCGGCGCACCCTCGCGGGCAAGGGGCAGCTCGGCGATCCCGACGTCGTGCGGCGCATCGACAGTGACAGCGTGCTCAAGGCGTCCAAGGATCCGAGGGTGAGGCGGGCGTTCCGCTCCTGGGCGGCGTGCATGAGAGACAAGGGCCACGACTACCGGGATCCCTGGCAGGCCATCAACGACAAGGCGTTCAGCGGCACCCGTGTCTCCGACCGGGAGAAGACCGTGGCGAGGGACGACGTGTCATGCAAGCGGCGTACGAATGTGGTGGGCGTCTGGTATGCCGTCGATGCCGCCTATCAGAAGCAAATCCTGAAGGCGGGCGGTGACCGGGTCGCCCGGCTGGCCGCACGCAAGCACGATCAACTCGTCGCAGCAGACGGGGTGATCCGCGCGTCTGCCGACTGATCGGCGCCTCTCTCTCCTCACCGAACCCGCAGAAGCGGGCGTTGGCCTTCCTCCGGCCCCTCCGCCCCCTCCGCTCCAGAGCTGACCGGAAGGATTGCAGGGTCGCCCGCTTCCTCCGTCGTCCCCGTGCCTTCTGCAAGATCCCGCGGGGTCGGTTGACCTACGATGACGCGGTGAAGTTCGTGATGGTGCCCGGGGGTTGGCAGGGCGGATGGGTCTTCGACCCGGTGGCCGCCGAGCTGCGCCGCGACGGTCACCACGTCGAGGCGGTCACCTTGGCGGGGCTGGAGCCCGACGGCCCGCCCGACGTGGACCGTCCGCCGAACCTCGACACCCATATCGACCAGGTGGCCGAGCTCGTCGGCGGTGGTGACGGGACGCCCGTCGCGCTGTGCGGGCACAGCTACGCAGGCATGGTGATCACGGGTGTCGCGGACCGGCTCGGCGACCGCATCGATCAGCTCGTCTACATCGACGCCTACGTCCCGGACGACGGTGACTCGTGCTGGTCGCTGACCAGTGATCGCTTCCGCGAGATGTTCATGGCCGGTGCCCGCGCCGACGGTCGATGGGTGGCCGTTCCCGACGGGCTCGCCCCCCGCGCGCGACCACACCCGCTGGCGAGCCTCGTGCAGTCGATCAGGCTGACAGGCACCCCCGGCCCCGCGCCACGCCGCACCTTCATCAGTGGTGGTCCGTGGCAGGGGAGCCCGTTCACGACACTGACCGAACGGCTTCGGGACGACGAAGGATGGCGATACCTCGAGATCCCCGTCGGCCACAACATCGCCCGCCGGGACCCGCACCGCCTGGCGGTCGCTCTGGGCTCGTTGTCGACCAACTCGGCCTGATCAAACGCGCGTTCGCGCTCGCCGCAGCGGTGGGTCACCAGGTCGGGCACGGACGCGAGCCGTCTCGCATGCGGGCCCGGATGACGGAGCTCAGCGTCGGGGTGCCTCAGCCGCGGCGAGAAGGCGGTACAGGACGGGGACCGGGATCGCGGGGTTGGCGCTCGCCGAGGAGGCCGTGTCGCGGTCGTGCAACAGCCCCGCCAGGACGCGGGCCGGCAGCCGCGGGTTGCGCACCACAATGCCGCATACGTGGGAATCCGGGTCGTTCAGCAGCCGCACCGCGTCGGCCGGAGACAGCCGGGAGTCCTCAGCCGCGCGACGGCGCACTTCGGCTTCGGGATCCCGGGCCAGGCGGGCGACGTCGGCCGGTGTCGCCTCAGGGTCGTCCAGGACCAGCCGGCGCATGCGCCCGCTGCTGTCGGCGCTGTAGCGCAGCAGGCCCGCGCGGGGGAAGTTCGGGTGACTCCGGGGCCGGTCGGGGTGGCTGAAGCTGCCGTCCCACCATCGCCAGACCTCCAGCAGCAGGTCGGCCGGCGCGTCCTCGCACGACTCGGCGAGGAACAGGCGCACAGCTCGGTCCTCGTCCCGCGCCAGGCGCGCCACGACCTCCGGCGGGAGGTGCCGGGCTCGCGCCACGCTGCGGCGGACCAGCGGATGGCACGACGCGGCGAGACGGCGCATCGCGTCGGCGTCCCCGTGCAGGTCCTCCACCCAGGACAGGGTGTGCGACATCGACGTCGGGTCGAAGTCGTGGCGGACCGCGGCACGTTGCTCCTCGGTGAGGTCGGGGCGCAGCGCCACGGCGGAGCGGACCTCGTCCCGCGGGTCCTCGGCCAGTACGGCGACGCCGTGCGCGCTGAGGCCAGGGTTGGCGGCCAGTGCCCGACGTACCTCCGTGTCCCCGTCCCGGATCAGTTCCGCCTCCAACTCGGCTGCAAAGCAGCACCGTTCGAGCGCCGGCCGCGGGTCGGGCAGGGCGGCGAAGACCTCGTGAGGCATGGGTACGCCGGTGTGGTGGGCGAGCAGTGCGGCCGTTCGCACCGCGTGGTCGGCGTCCGTCGACAGCCGCTCCCGCAAGGGGGCGTCGAGGTCCTCCCACCGGGCACAGGCCGCCACCCGCACCCGGGTGTCCGCGTCGGTCGCGAGGCTCCGCAGGTACCGCGCGGGAAGTCGCGGGAGTTCGGCGGCTCGTGCGCGGGCCGGGCCCGCGAGGAGGTCGTCGTACAGGTCCTGGGGGAGTACGGCGTCCCAGGCCAGGGCATGCTCCGCCCACAGCACGCGTCGCTCGGGCGACGGCTCGGCGCGGATCAGGCGTACCCACTGCTCGGAAGTCAGCTTGGGCCGGAAGGTGTCGGCGGGCCTTGACCGCACCCGCGGGTCGGGGTGGTCCACGGCGGCGTCGAGGACTGCGGGGCGGTCGCATCCGTGCAGGAAGCCGTCTGTCACGTCCAGCAGCCGGATCAGCAGTTCGTCCGTCGCGGCCGGATTGGACCCGATGCCCTCCGCCCAGTGCAGAGGCCACGCACGTGAGCCGGGCACCGCCGTCCACACCTCGGCGCGCTCGCCCTGCGTCTCGCGCCCGGCGGCCTCGGCGACCTCGTCCAACTGCTCGGGCAGCCGGTCGAGGGCCGTTACCCGGGGCCCACCCGCACCGGGCAGTACCGCCAGCAGCACCTGACCGTCGAGGGAGAGCGCCACGAAGCCGGGATCGCCGGTCAGCTCCGGCACGCCGCCGACGTGCCGCACCCGCGTCCACCAGGAGTCGTTGCCGCCGATCCGGTGCCCGAGCACCGCCACCAGGAACTCGCCGTCGGCATCGCGGAGTCGGTCCCACCACGCGGCATCCAGGACCTCCCGTTCCGCGCCGTCCGGCGCCGCGATCCCCCGCGCGATCCGCCAGCCGGCCTCCGGAGGGAACAGGCCGCCCGGGCGTACGTCCTCCACGACCTCAACGCCGGCGCGGGTGAGTAGTGCGTGGAGTTTCTCGTGGTGCTGCATGTGGTCATGATCCGAGTCGCTCCGCGGTCGGACAAGATCCGTGGCCGGGGCCGAACCGGCCTTTGCCCGCCTCCGCTCCGTTCACTGCCGAGGAGTGCAGGACGGCCACCCGCCGTGCCGACTCCTCCCGACCGGTGGTCCATGGCTCCCGTCATCTCACCGCCACCCCTCCGGAGTACGTTCTTCCGGCGCCCCGCGGTATGTCGGTGCCGGGCTGTAGCGTGATGAGTTCGCCGGTCTTGACCGGGCCGGCGGCTCAGCACGGACTGCCATGGGGGTTGGCATGGACGAGCGATCGGACACGCGGGGAAGCGCTTTCGGAGCAGGGAGACCGGGCTCCGATGCGGCCGGGTTCGCCGTGCGGCTGCGGCAGTTGCGCCACGAGCGGGGCCTCTCACTGGCGGCTCTGTCACGCCAGGTGCACTACAGCAAGGGCTACCTGAGCAAGATCGAGAACGGCGCGAAACCGCCCACGGAGGACGTGGCACGCCGGTGTGACGACGTGCTGTCCGCCGGGGGAGAGCTGCTGCGGCTGTTACCGAGGGCCATAGGCGAAGGCGCCGCGGAGCGAGTCGTGACGGGAGAGGCCGAACGAAGCCCGTACCGGGGGCTGTCGGCTTTCACCGCCCAGGACACGGAGTGGTTCTTCGGCCGGGAACAGGCGACTGCCGCCCTGCTGGACCGGGTCTTCGAGCGCGTCGACCGCGGGCCGCTGATGCTGGTCGCGCCCTCGGGCTCCGGCAAGTCCTCGCTCCTCAACGCCGGTCTGATGCCCCGGATGCGTGGTGGGGCGCTGCCCATGGCCGGCTCCGCCCGGTGGCCGGTCGTCGTGCTGACACCCACCGCGCACCCTCTGCAGGAACTGCTGTACAGCGTGGCCAAAGTCCTCGGTACCGATCTCGGCGTCACCGCCGACGACGTGGCCCGCGACCCGCGCCTGCTGCTGCGGGCCGTGGACGCGGTCACCGGTGACGGGCCGGAGACAGCGCGGGGGGAGCGGTCGCCGCGCCACCGTCTGGTGCTGCTGGTCGACCAGTTCGAGGAGGTCTTCACCCTGTGCGCCGACGAGTCCGAACGGCGAGCGTTCATCCGGGTGTTGTCGGAGTCGGCAGCCGCGGAGCCGGCCGGGAGGCGGGCCACGGGGCCGGAGCCGCCGGCGGCCGTCGTGGTGCTGGGCGTGCGCGCCGACTTCTGCGGCCGCTGCCTCGAACACCCGGAGCTGACCGCGGCCTTCGCCGACGGCCTGTTCGTGCTCGGCCCCATGACGGTGGGGGAGTTGCGCACCGCGATCACCCGCCCGGCGGAGCGGGCCGGTCTGACGATGGAGAACGGCCTGGTCCAGCTCATCCTGCGTGACCTCCAGCCGTTCTCCGACCCCCGCACCGGTCCGGCCGACTCCACGCCGGCCCCGCGTGGCGCGCTCCCCCTGCTCTCCCACGCGCTGCTGGCCACCTGGCAGCACCGTGAGGGCCGCGTCCTGACCCTCGCCGGATACGAGCGCACCGCGGGCATCCGGGGAGCGGTCGCCCGGACCGCGGAGGACGTCTTCGCGCGGCTCCATCCGGGCGAACACAAGATGATCCGCCGCATGCTGGTGCGGCTGGTGCACGTCGACGAGGACGGCGGACAGACTCGGCGCCGGGTGGACCGGGCCGCACTGCTGGAGCAGCCGGACGAGGGGGAGGACGCCGCCCGGGCACTGGACGCGTTCGTCCGCGCGCGCCTGATCACCCTGGACAGCGACACCGTGGAGATCACCCACGAGGCGCTGCTGCACGCCTGGCCGCGCCTGCGCGGATGGATCGAGGCGGGCCGCGCCGGGATGCTCGTCCAGCAGCAACTCGCCGACGCCGCCGCGGAATGGGAGCGCGAGGCGCGGGATCCGTCGGTCCTCTACCGCGGCGGCCGGCTGGCCACCGTCCGGCTGTGGGCGGCCGAGGACGTGGACGGCGCGGCGGCACTCAGTCCCCAGGAGACGCGGTTCCTCGCGGCGAGCGAGGCGGAGGAGCGCCGTGGTCTGGAGCAGGCCCGGCGGCAGGGCCGTCAGCAGCGGCGGCTCCTGGCGATGCTGACCGTGCTGCTGGCCCTGGCCGTGACCGCCGGCGCCCTGGCGGTGCAGCAGCGCTCCAGCGCGCTGGAGAAGGGGCGCGTCGCCCGTTCGCAGGCCCTCGCCGTGGCCTCCACGTCACTGGCGGCCGGCCGGCCCGAGGAGTCCATGCTCATGGCCGCGCGGGCCTACCGCACGTCGCCGACCACGGAGGCCCGCGGTGCGCTGCTCAGCACGCAGGCCCAGTACTTCGCCGGCCGGTTGACCGGTCAGCACGGGCCGGTCAACGACGTGGCCTTCGACCCCGCGGGCAGGCGCCTTGCGACGGCCAGTTCGGACGGCACCGTGGCGGTGTGGCGGACCTCGGACCGCCGGCGGATCGCGACCGTCGACGGGTCCGGCCGGGTGCGGTCGGTCGCCTTCAGCGCCGACGGGCACCTGCTGGCGGCGGGCCGCACGGACGGCACGGTGCAGATGTGGGACACGGTACGCGGACGGACCGTGGCGACCGTGCGGGCGCACGCCGGGCGGCTGGGAGACGTCGTGTTCGAGTCCCGCGGCCGGCGCTGGGCCTCGGCGGGCGCCGACGGCCGGATCCGGCTGTGGAACGGCCTTTCGCCGCGGCCGGTCACCACCCTGACCGGCCACAGCGGAGGCGTCGACGCGTTGTCCTGGTCGCCCGACGGCCGATCCCTTGCCTCCGGGGGCGCCGACGGGACCGTACGTCTGTGGGACGTGGCCGGACACCGCGAGCCGGTGGTGCTCACCGGCCACACCGACGAAGTGCTGGGTACCGCGTTCAGCCCGGACGGCCGCACCCTGGCCACGGGCGGCGCCGACCGGACCGTACGCCTGTGGGACGTGAAGGGGCACAAGCCGGTCGCCACGCTCACCGGTCACGGCGACGACGTGAACGCCGTGGCGTTCACGCCCGACGGCACCACGGTGGTGAGTGCGTGCGGCGACGGAGCCGTGCGGCTGTGGGACGTGTCCGGCCGCCGTCTCACCACCACGCTGGCCGGACACACGGACTACGTGATGGGCGTGGCGGTCAGTCCGTCCGGCGCCCTGCTGGCCAGCGCCGGGTTCGACCAGTCCACCGTGATCTGGGACCTGGACCGCTCCGTGCTCACCGCGAGACCCTTCACCGAGGTGTGGAAGGCGGCCTACAGCCCGGACGGGACGCTTTTGGCGAGCGCCGACGCGGACCACACCGTCCGCTTGTGGGACGTGGCCGAACACCGGCAGCTGGCGGTGCTCAAAGGGCACCGGGGCTCCGTGTTCGCGGTGGCGTTCAGCCCCGACGGCCGCACCCTCGCCTCGGCCGACTCCGACGCGACCGTCCGCCTGTGGAACGTGGCGGAACGCAGACAACTGGGCGTGCTGAGAGGGCATTCGGGATCCGTGTTCGCGGTGACGTTCGCGCCGGACGGCCGCACCCTGGCGTCGGCCGGGTCCGACCACACCGTGCGGCTGTGGGACACGGCGACCCGTCGACGGCTGGCAACGCTGCGCGGCCACACGGACTTTGCCAACGATGTCACGTTCAGCGCGGACGGCCGGACCCTCGCCAGCGCCGGGGACGACTTGACGGTACGCCTGTGGGACGCGGCACGACAGCGCCCGCTGGGAGTACTGCGAGGACACTCCGGCGCGGTACGGGGGGTCGCCTTCAGTCCGGACGGCCGGACCCTGGCCAGCAGCGGAAACGACGGCACCGTACGGCTGTGGCGCACCGCGAACCGGCGCCTTGTGGCAACCCTCTCCGGCCACACCGGCGCCGTGCGGGGGGTCGCCTTCAGCCCGGACGGCCGCACCCTGGCCAGCAGCGGCAACGACCGTTCCGTACGGCTGTGGGACGTGACGGGACATCGGCAGCTCGCCGCGCTGACGGGCCACATCAACGCGGTGTGGGGCGTCGCCTTCGCCCCGGACGGCCGGACCCTGGCCAGCGCCGGCAACGACGGCACGGTGCGGCTGTGGGACCTCGACCTCGACGCCCGACTCGCCGCCGTGTGCCGGCTCGGCGGCACAGCCGACAGACGCGGACGAGGCGCCGCCGCCCGGCCGGGCGCCGACGCGTCCTGCGACGCCTGACGGCGCCGTGCCGCTGAAGGCGGTGGCGGGCAGGGGGTTTCCCGGAAGGGTTTCCTGTTTCCCGCCCCTATGGTCGACCCCGCGTCCCTGGACACGGCCGTCCAGGCCGAACCAGCCTTACGGCGAAGGCATCGCCACCGGGTACGGCACCGCACCGGACGACGAGTCCCGAAAACCGACCGACGGGGGAGACCACATGCGCACGCGCATCCGCGGCAAACTCATCACGATCCTCACCTTCCTCATGGCTCTGCCGGCCATGGTTCTGCTGGGCCCTCTCAGCGGGACCGCGTCAGCCGCCACACCACCCGCCCAGCGGGCCGCCGACACCTGCGGCGTGCTGGCACCGGGCGCCTCCGACGCCGCGGCCAGAGCGGTGGCGGCGGCCTGCACGCAGGTCGCCGCCGGCACCTGGTACAGCTGGGGCGGCGGCCACGGTGCCCAACCCGGCGCCACCTACGGCCAGATCGACCCCACCGATCCCGCCAGCGAACACGACCCCGAGCGCAAAGGCTTCGACTGCTCCGGCCTGGTCCGCTACGCCTACGCGCAGGCGGTCGGCTCCGACATCCTCAACGGCAGCGCGGACACCCAGTACTACAGCGTCCGCGCCGCCGCACGCTTCACCGCCGCCCAGGGCCAAGCGCCCTTGCTCCCTGGCGACCTGCTGGCCTACGGCACCTCCGACAACATCCATCACATCGCCATCTACCTCGGTGCGGGCAAGATGGTCGAGGCCAAGCAGTCCGGCACCCGCATCATGGTCAGCGAAGTGCGTCTGGGCGGTGACTACTTCGGCGCCCTGCGCGTCAACACCGGCCCCGTGACCGGCCATGTGCACCGCACCTGGGGCACCGGGGTGTGGACCCACGCCGAGGCTTCGACCCCCAGCCGGCGTGTGTACGCCTTCCCCGACGCGACCACGATCCGCGTCGAGTGCCAGAAGCACGCGGAGACGGTCACCGCCGAGGGCTACACGAACGACGTCTGGTCCTACCTGCCCGACTACCGGGCCTGGGTCACCAACATCTACATCCAGGGGCCGGCCTGGCTGGACGGGGTGCCCACCTGCTCCTAGCGCGGTCGGTCAGGGACACCGCTCCTGACCCCGGGGCACGGCACGTCCTGTGCCGGGCCCTGTGGCGTGAGCGGCCTCAGTGGTGCCGTGCCGCCCTCGCGTACCGGCGGGCCAGCGCGTGGAACGCCTCCTTCGGTTCCCAGTGCCGACCCGACTCCGGGTCGCCGGGGCGGTCCTCGATCGTCTTCACGATGCTGTAGCTCGCCATGTCGAGGTCCAGGCGCGGCTCCCGGCGGTGCGGGGCGTCGGGAGTGACGAAGGTGTACGCGTGCGCCGCGTACAGACCCATCGACTCGAACACCGACAGCACGTCGGTCAGATACGCCGCCTGGGTGCGCTCACTGCGCACCAGCCCGTCCTTGACCCGCGGGGGCTGCTGGTCGTAGTCGACGACGTCCCAGCCCATGCCGCCCAGCTCGGGTGCGCCCCTGTAGGTGCAGCAACCGAACTCCATGATGGCGAGCGGTTTGCCGAACCGGGTGTACCGGGACAGTTCCCGGACGTGGTCGCGGCGCTGCCGGAAGTAGCCGTAGTAGTCGATGCCGACGATGTCGAAGAGGCTCCAGTCGACGTCCTCGTCCTGCGCGGCGGCGTACGTCAGCCGCCCGTTGAAGACGGACCGGCCCACGGAGGCGGCGCGCGCGGTGAAGCGCCGCAGCAGGCGCGCCGTGCGCACCGGGTCGTAGTTGCCGGTGAGCAGGTTCTCGACGCGTTCGCGGACATCGGCCCCGGGGACGATGCCGGGCACGAACAGGATGAACTCGCAGCCGACGCTGAGGTGCACGCCGGCGCCCTGACGCCGCAACCGTTCGGCGTACCTGCCCGTCTCCGCCAGCTGGTCGAGGATCTCCCGCTGCGGGATGTCGGCCGGTGTCGGCTCCAGCCAGACGTGCAGTCCGCGCTCGGCGGCCTCGGCGGCCGTCGTGGTGAGTCGTCCGACGCCGTCGCCGGTGACCTTGACGGCACCGGCGTGCAGGTCCTGCCGGACGGCCCGGATGTCCCGGCGCATCCGCGCGGCGCTCCACGCGGTGCCGGGCGTCTCACCTTCTCCGACCTCGTAGACCACACCCCGGTGGGTCAGCCCTCGGCCGCCCCTGTCTCCTGCCCGCGGACCGCCTGCCGTGGCGACCGCCGAACCCGCCGGCAGTGCTGCCGCGGCGCCCGCCCCCGCCGCCATCGCCAGAAACCGGCCTCGAGTGATGTCCCGCATCGCGCCTCCCCGTCCCGTCGTGCCACCAGTGTGGGAAACGGCCCCGCCGCGGGGCGTCCGCCGATGGTCTACGGACGGCAGACGAAGGGAGGCGACCGCGCGACTTCCGGCACCACTGCTCGTCGAAGCCGGCAGCGCGGCGACATTCAGTGCGTGCGTCCCCCATGGGCCGATCGGTGCCTGTGAGGCGAGGGTGTCGAGGTCTTCGCCCGTGCCAGCGGTGCCCTCGGCGCGGGTCGGGCATCCATGGCCCCGCGAGGTCGGAATCCGGGGTTCGAGGGCTGTTTCTGCTCTCGCTCGCGCAGGAAAGGCAACCGGCCCGGTGCCGTCACGTCCTCGCTCACTGCTGCTGGTAGGCGAGGTCGGCCGCGGTGAGACCCTCCAGCGCCATGCCGAGCTGAAGGCCTTCGGCCATGCGGCGGCTGATGCGCTGGCGCAGGGTGACGGCAAGGTAGCGGGTGAGCAGCTGCGGCTTGGCGGCCAGATCCTCGGCGAGCTGCTGGGCGCGGGCCACGACCTCCTCCAGCGGGAGTACTTCGGCCACCGCGCCCCAGCGCTCGGCCTGTTCGGCGGTGAAGGAGCCCTGGGTCAGGGTCAGATGGCGGGCGCGGTTGACGCCGAGGGCCTCCTCCCAGGCGATCTGGATGCCGTCCCCGGGGACGATGCCGAAGGTCAGGTGGGGGAAGTCGGAGAAGACGGTGGTGTCGGCGGCGATGACGACGTCCGCCAGCAAGACGTACTCGCTGTGGACGGACACCGGGCCGTTGACCGCGGCGATGACGGGCATCTCCAGGTCGACCAGGCGCTGCAGCACACGCCGTCCCTCGGCCAGGGTACGGTCCCATTGGGCCGGCTTGGTGATGTCGCCCAGGCTGGCACCGTCGATGTCGGTCATGAACCGGTCACCGGTGCCGGTCAGCACCAGGACCCGGTTGTCGCGGTCCTCACCGATCTCGAACAGGGCACGGGGGAAGTCGGTGTGCGTCTGGCCGGTGAACGTGGCCGGACCGTCGTCGGAGTGGAAACGCAGCGTGAGTACACCCGACTCCGTACGGCTCATCGCCAGGTTCTTGAACGCCGTGAAGTAGGACGGGATCTGCTGGGACACGAGGGGCTCCTTGAAGGATCTCGGGCGGTCCTTCCGCCCTGTGCCCCTACTCAACTCCCGACACCGCTGCATGCATAGCGCCTGGCCAGAGGCCTTGCCGAGGGCTGCCATAAGAACCGGTGATGGCGCCGTGCGGAGCCTTGCCCCCGTACACCGGCGGGCACCAGGCGGCTTCATGCGGACCGCCCCGGAGAGGGCCGCACCACCAGGGACCCGCTCCGAGGCCGTGAGCACCACGCCTCACGGACAGCTACACCGCCGTGATCGTGCACGCGGCGCGAGGGACCGGCCGCGCCTGGCTCGTGATGCGATAGGAGCATGGAAATCCGAGCGATGCGCGCGTTCGTCACGGTGGTGGAAGAAGGGGGCCTGTCGGCGGCCGCCCGACGGCTGCACATCAGCCAGCCCGCCCTGTCCCAGACCGTGAGCGCCCTGGAACGCGAATTCGGTCAGCAGCTCCTGATCCGCTCCTCCACCGGCGTACGGGCCACGGAAACCGGTCTGGCGCTGCTCGCGGAGGTCCGTGCCGTTCTCGCCCGCTACGACCAGGCACTCGCGGTCATGGCTGCTCGCACCGGAGAGAGCTCGGCCACGCTCCGGATCGGCATCCCCCTGGAACTGCCGGCCGACCTGCTGTCCAAGGCACTGCTCGAACTCTCCACCGCCCACCCCGACATTAGGGTCCAGGCCCGGCACCTCTCCACCTCCGCGCAGATCACGGAACTGCACAAGGGCAGCCTCGATCTGGGCTTGCTGCGAGAGCGCCCTCAAGGTCAGGAGCTTGACGCGACACTGGTGGTCGAGGAGCGTCTGGGCGTACTGCTCGCTACCGAGCGTGCCGTCGAGCTCGCCGGACCCGACGGCATCCGCCTGGACGCGCTGAACGCACTTGCGTGGGTCGGCTTCCCCCGCTCCGGCAGCCCCGCCTGGTACGACGAGCTCACCGCCATCCTGCGCAGCCACGGCATCGACCCGGGCTCGCAGGTCCCCGACGGACAGCCGTTGATCGCCGAGGTCAAGCTCGCCTCCGTGAGCGCCGGACGCGCCTTCACCCTGGCGCCGCCGGGTTGGTCCCAACCTCTGCCGGACACCGTCACCTGGTTCCCGCTGGTCGGTCACCCCGTCGTCCGGCGCACCTGGGCCGTGTGGAACGCGGGCTCCCACCGCCGGGATCTCGGCCACTTGGTCGCCGCCTTGGACCAGCCGGCAACGAAAACGCCTATGAGCGGGACGAGTTGAGAGGCGGATCTCGCAACCGTCCTTGCCGTGCGGAGTCCGGAGCAACGGGGCTGACGTGTCGTAACTGCACCGTGCGGCCTGGACGGAAGACGCTGGTGACCCCGGTCCCCGGTCGGTCCCCGGTCGAGGGCAGGTGGCGGGGGCGTATGTCCTTCTCCCTGCGAGGATGAGGAAGGCAGACAGCGAACGGCAGGAAGGGACCGCGTGAACGAGGTACAGGAAGGACTCTGCTTCATGGGTCCCGCCGTGGTGAGCGTGTTCGTCATCGGCGCGGGCGACGAACCGCTGCCCCCGGAGGCCTTCCACCTCGCCGGACTCGTGCCGGACGAGGTGCGCCCCTTCGTGCTGGGTGAGCAGCCGGAGGTGATCGCGGCACACGGGCTCCTGTCGTACGACCTCACCTTCCATGACACCTCTCTCACCCTTTCCAGGTACACCTGCGAGGCCCTGCGGCGCCTGTGCGCGGATGGCTCAGCGGTGGCCTGGGCCTTCGAGGGGTCGTTCCACTACGACCACCTCCTCACCGAGGACATCGCGTCCTCGGTGTACGGACACTGCGCGAGCGGCACCGAACCGGTGGTCGCCTGGGACTTCGCCACGCTGCGCGGCACGGCCTGGAAGGGGCGGGTGGCGGAAACCCGCGCGGCCCTGGAAGAACTGCTGCGTCGGCCTTGAGCACTCATCCCGGCGCCACGAAGTCCCAGACCGGGCGTCCAATGTTTGATGGCATGCCGGGCACCGCTACGGGGCGCCAGTCCGGTCCCGCGTCACCGGATCGGCCACCCCCTTTCGTCTCGGCGTAATCCTGAATCCTGTGGCGGGTAGGGCGACAGGACCCCTTCCTCTAGAGTCCTGCGCATGGACATGCGCAGGATCATCGCGGTGCTGACCGAGGAAGCGGAACGGCAGGTCCAGGACCAGGTGTGGAGAATGGCGCCGGGCGAGCGCGCACTCGCCCACGAGGCCGAGGCCGGCCTGCGCGACGCTGTCGGCCCACCTGAGGTCCAGGAGGCCTTACCGGACATCGAGCGGCTCGAACACCTGCGGGAAACGCTCGCGGTGCTGGCCATCTCCCTCGCGCGCACGCACGGGCGTCTGGCCTGGTTCCTCTCCGGCGCCCTCAACGCACTCGAGCCGGTTCTGCGCTGGCGCGCCCTGCCCGCTGACGGCGGTGGCACCTTCGGCACCGTCCTGCCGAGTCCTGAGGAATACACGGAAGCGGAGGATGCCGTCCGCCGGCTCCAAGAGGCTCTCGCGCGGATCGCCGCCGAAGAGATCGACCTCGGGAGGGTGCGCCCGGATCGGCAGGCAGACGGGAACTGAGCGCCCTCTCCTGTCTCGGTGGCCGGGGGATCGGTGCATTCCGAACAGCGCGATGCCCAAGCCTGCCCGGCCTCGTCGCCGCGCTGGGCGGCGACCGCACGAGATCGCCCCGAACCGGTCCGGCACGCCACCAGCGGTGCTGAAGCATGAACAAAGCCGGACGGGGTAAGTGAACGCGGTTGGCCGAGGGAGGACCGCGACCTGGGGAGGTCGAACGCGTCCTTCCTCGGCCTCTTGCCTTCGTGACCTGCTGTTCGCCTGTGGCTCTGTGCGCCACGCCCCGCACGAGCAGGCGCCCGGCCCGATGAAGATGATCTCCGTCGAGCCGGGCGTGCCCGCCCTTCGCCCGGGACCCTCCTTACCGCAGTCGGGTCAGCCGCCTGCCTACTGGACGGCGCAAGGGCCCTCGTCCGAGCGGTCGGTCCTGTCTTGCCGGTAGGCCCCGCACGCCAACGCCACCTTGGGCCCCTGGTCCGACTGGCGCAGCAGGACCAGGGTCTTGTCCCGCGGAGGCATGTTGCTGCCCTGGCCGTAGGAGACGTAGCCGGTGGCACCGTCGAAGGTGATGCCGCTGCGCAGCGCGGTGAGCATGGCGTTGGGGTCCACGTCGCCCTGGCCGGATAGGGCCATGTCAGCCGCGCGGGACAGGACGTGGAAGGCGTCGTACGACACGGCGGAGTGGCCGTCGTCGCGCCAAGGGTCGTCCTTGGCGGCTCCCGGGACGAAATCGTCGTAGATGCTCACGAACTGCTTGGTCTTGTCGTCGGCGGCACTGTCGCCGGCCGGCATCCGATGCGCCGAGTAGTACAGCCGCAGCCAGGTCTTGTCGTTGAATTCGCCGGTGAGCGCGACGTTCGTCAGCTCATTGCCGCCCAGCATGGTGATGTCGCGGCGTGTGCATGTCCCCTGCGTGTCAAGGGCGTTGACGAAGGCGATGAAGTCGCGGGCACGTGCGGACCAGTAGACGATCGCCGGGTCGGAACCGCCCAGCGCGTCACAGACGGTCTCGGCGAGATCGTGGGCGCTCTTCATCTTCGGCGTGCCGGGGGGCGCCCCCGAGAAGTCGCTCGTCTGGGAGAAGTTGATGAGGTGAGTGGTGCCGCGGAAGTCACTGCGGAACTTGTCCGCGAGGCTCTTGCTGTACAGGTCCGCCGGGCTCTGGATCACGACGGCCCGTTCGGCCGGCTCGCACCCGCCCGAGGGGCGAGCGATGACGGGGGAGCGGGTGGCGAAGTTCGCCGCGATGCGCGCTTCGGCGCTGTTGAGCGGCGTGAACGGCCAGTAGTTGGCGCTGACCAGCATCTCGTCGGCGGTGGCGGTCGTGCCGATGACCGGAAGGCCGGCCTGCTCCAGGATCCTCAGAGCGTTGCGGGTGGCCTCCTTGCTCTGGGCGAAACCGAGTACGCCGACCACCTCCTCGTACGTCCTGCCGTCGGTGCCCAGGCTGCCTTCCCTGATCTGGCCGACGAGTTTCCGTGCCTGCTTTTCGGCGTCCGCGAAACCCTCGCCGCTCGGGCGTACGTCGACCCGCAGCGGTACCCGGGAATCGTCGGAGATCGCGTCGTCGTTGAGCTTGCGCTGCCACATGGCGATGCCGCGCAGCTCCGGAATGGTCCCGTCGAACAACGTGTCCGTTTTCGAGGTCGGACCGTTCGACGTGAACGCCACGACCGTACGCACCGTCTTGCCCTGCGCCGCGAAGTTCTCGGCCCTTCGGTTCTGGGCGCGGATCTCCGCCAGCGTCTGGTCGTACCACTGCTTGGGATGCAGTGGGATGGGCCGGCTGTACTTGCTTCCCGCGACCGGCATGTCGCCGGCGACGCACTCACTGTTCTGCGGCTTCTCCGGGATGAGGAGACGGGCCGCGCCGACTCCCACCAGCCCCACGGCCAGTGCGGTGCCGCCGGCCACACCGGCACTCATCACGCGCCCGCTGATGCGATAGGAGGCCGGTGACGTCGGGCGGATGAACAGCCCCTCCCGCGTGAAGGGCTCTTCCTTCAGCCGCACCCAGACGACGTCCGGGCCGGACTGGTGCAGCAGGCGTCCCGCCGAAGTGAGGCCGGACACGGCCGGACTGCCGAGGTCCGCCAGCAGTTGCTGCGAGGGCCTCCCGACCGCGATGACCAGGGGCCCCGGTGACTGGCCGGTGTTCCTGCGCTCGCGGTGAAAAGCCCGCAGGAAGCGCTCCACGGCCACGGCGCTCGGTCTCTCCGGCCGGGGCAGCGGCAGCAGTAACACGGGACGCGCGGTGCGGCGGCGTTGCAAAGGCCGCCACCTGCCGACCGCGGGTGCCTTCAGGTCCTCCAGCAGTGCCCGCGTCAGCAGCGCCTCCAGGGCGGCCAGAGATTCCTGGTGCCGGGGATGGTCCAGCGGCAGCACGAGCCGCGACATCTGCCGGTCGGCCACCTCGTCCATCACCGCGAACAGTGTCTCGGCGTCCCCGGTCATGCCCAGCATCCCGCCCAGCCACCGCTGACGGGCAGGGCGCAACAGGCGCGGCGCACGCACCATCCGCCGGGTCTTGCGCCGCTCCCACCACCAGCGCGGGAAGGTCCTGGTGACGCCGTGCCACAGGGAGCCGAGCAGCCAGCCACGCAGCCCGCCGACCGGTGGCGATTCACCACCGCCCAGCGCCCAGAGGAAGGCCTGCAAGCGCCCCTCGCGCCGCTGATGACGGTTGATGCGCAGCTGCTCGTGCGCGTGATCGCGCAGCGCGGCCGCCCCCGGAGCCTGCCGTTCCTCGGCGTGTGCGCGGATGTAGGCGACCGAGTCCCACAGTGGCCAGAAGCCCGGCAGCCGGTCGGGCGTCATGTGCCGGGGCATGCCGCGGCCCAGTCCGCGGGCCGCCGCGCCGGACAGGAGTGCGGAGCCGTCGTCGGCCGTCGGAAGGGCGTACGGCACGAGTTTCGCGTCCTGCTGACCGCGCAGCGCCCGCTCCAGCGCCTCTACGAGCCGCCGCACCCGGCGGTCGTACTCGGCGTCGTCCCCGGCGACGTCCAGGATCATCAGCGGAGGTGTGTGGGCGAGCATGTCGCGGTCGGCTGGTGACACCGCCTGACGGAACTCGCGGACGAAGTCGTCGGCACCCTCGTCGTCGGGAAACCCGCTCAAGTCATGGTGAGGCCCGGCCATGGAAGATCCCCCTCAAATCCCCCTGGGCAGGCCCCTTCTACCGGCCTGCCGTGACTGTACTGAGGTGCAGAGGTTACTTGCAGTACTCGCTCTCTCACGCTGCTTCACCGGAAGTGCTTCCGCGCAGGAGACAAGTCGACTGCTCGCGTCGAGCTCGGTTGACGCGCCATCACAGCCCTCTACTTGAAGGGCGTTTGCCTGCCCGCGGCCTCGACGAAGTCACGGATGAGAGGGGAGCGGCGGGACTCCACCCACGCCAAGGCCACCTCGGTGGGGCCGATGTCCTCCACCGGAAGCGCGATGACATCGGGCCGGGTGTAGAAGGTGGCGGTGGACAAGGGCAGGACGCAGATACCCGCTCCGGAGGCCACCAGCTCCAGCTTCTCCTCCACTTGGTGGATCACAGGAACGTCGGGACGTCTCCCGTCACGCAACTCCAGTGCCACGGTGCGCCACTCGGGTACGGCGTCGGGGTCCTGGAGCAGATGCTCATGAGCCAGGTCGCCGACGGTCACCGACGCACGGCCCGCCAGGCGGTGCCCGGCCGGGAGCATGACGACCCGGGGTTCCTCGAACAAGGGCCGCACCTGAAGGCCGCGTTGGTCGATGGGCAGTCGTACGACGCCGATGTCCGCCCTGCCGTCCAGGAGCACCGCCACCTGGTCGTCCCAACTGGTGCGCAACAGGCGCACGTTGACGCCGGGCCGGACAGCGGAGAAGGCGGCCAGGGCGGCGGTGACCGTGATGCCGGGCATGAAGCCGACAGTCAGCGTCGGGGTGCCCTGCGCCGCCGCCTCCACCCGCCGGAGCAGACCTTGCGCCGAGGCGAGCAGCGGGACGGCGTCCTCCAGCAACTGCCTCCCGGCCGCGGTCAGCAGCGTCCCGCGCCGGTCACGGTCGAAGACCTCGACACCCAGATCGTCCTCAAGGCTTCGGATCTGCCCGGGACAGCACCGGCTGCGCGATGTGCAGGCGCTCCGCCGCTCGTCCGAAGTGGAGCTCCTCGGCCACGGCCACGAAGTACCGGAGCTTGCGCAGATCAAGATCCACCCGGACTCACCGCTCACTTTCTCCGACTCCCCAAGACGACGGCCATGGGCGCCCGGTGTCCCGGAACGACTCCCCGATCGCCCCAGACCAGTAAGGGAGGCGAGCAGGACAGTTAGTGGCAAACCTACTGCTTGGCCACCATGAACCGCCGCCGTCGACACCGCCTCTGCCCGGCCAGGTCACGCGCCGCCGGCGAGGACGGCCAGCGGGTCGGTGTGCGCGGGCACCCATCCCAGCTCGGCCTCGGCGCGCGCCGGGGTGAACCGCTGGTCCAGGGCGAAGGCGTCCGCGACCGGGCCCATCTGCTCGCGAGCCTGCTCCAGCGTGATGGAGGCGACCTTGCCGTCGATACCGGCGGCCCGTGCGACGGCCAGCGAGCACTCCTTGGCGGTCGGGTTCACCCCGCCCACGCCCACGTACACGGAACCGGGCTTCGCCCGGAGCGCGGCGACGTACAGCTCCGCGACGTCGTCGACGTGCACCAGCGCCCACCGGTTGGCGCCGTCACCGATGCAGGGGACCGCGCCTGCCTTCTTGCCCGGAGCGCTGTAGAAGATGTCGATCAGGCGGTTCTCGCCCCCGTACAGCAGGCCGGGCTGCACCACGACGGGCCGGCCGCCCTGCTGTGCGCGCCGCAGGACGGCCTCCTCCACGGGCTTGCGCCAGGCGACCACGGCCGGCGGGTTCCAGGGCGCGGTCTCGTCCGCGACCCCGTCGGTGTCGCCGTAGACCCACGTGCCGCCGGTGTGGACGTACGTCCCGGTGCCGATGCCGTCCTGCATGGCGGTGGCGGCCGCGAGGTCCTCATCGCCGGTCCGGGCCTGTGCCAGGTGGATGACGGCCTCCGCGCGGGCCGCGGCCGTGTTCAGCACGCCGAGACCTCCCAGCCCTCCGCGTACCGGCGCCGCCCCGAGTGAGGCGACGGTCTCGGCGGCCCGGTCGTTGCGGGCCAGCGCCTCCACCGTGTGCCCATGCTGGATGAGCGTGCTGATCGTGATCTTGCCGAGGTATCCGGATCCGCCGGTGATGAAGACCTTCATGGTCTTGGCTCCTGTCTTCGTAGGCCGCTGACTACGCTGACCAGCCTGCGTCCAGGGGCGGATCCCCGTCCAAGACCTCTTTCGACGTCTTTGATACCCGTCGGGCATCAGGGTCTGTCTCCCTGTGGCATCAGTCCGGCCGAACGGTCACCACCAGGTTCCTGTCGTCTTCACCGCTGCTGCGAGCGCGCGTCGGGTCACGGATGGAAACGCCACCGCCCTTCAGAGATGACATCCACCTTGCCGTCCCTGACGCGAAGGGCCGTCTCGTCGTCGATGAAGTAGATCGGGAAGTCCGCCCGCGCGACGATGCGGTCAGCCCAGGCGTCGTCCCGCTCGGGGAAGTCCGGCGAGTACAGGTGGGGCTTGAGATACCAGTCGAAGAGCCCGAACGGCGGCTCGACGGCCGTAGCGCCGAGCACGTGGAGGTCCGCGGTGTCCCCGATGATGTCGGCGGAGTGGGCGGTGAGATTACGGCTGAAGATCATGGAGCCGGCGCTGACCCCCACGTAGACCCGGTTCTCCAGCGCCTCGAGGAAGCCGTCGGCCAGTCCGTTGCCGGTGATGCTGCGCGCGAGGTGGTAGTGGTTGCCGCCCTCGACGTAGATGACGTCGGCGTGGAGCAGCCGGTCGAGCACCATCTGCCGGGGCAGGCCGTTCAGCTCCAAAACGTCGAACTCGCGCCAGCCGAGGCCGCGCAGGCGGTTCATGTCCTCGACGAACCACCCGTGGTCCCCGGGCTCGGCGAGTGATGCCGTGGGAACGAATACGACGTTCGACGATCCGAACGGCTTTCCCAGCATGTCCCGCAACGCATCCCGCAGTGTCTCGTTGCGCAGGCCACTCGCAGTCAACAGAAAGTTCATCGGGCGAGCCAAGCACGGCCGTCGGACCCGCGCAACGAACCGTGGGTCCAACGACACGGATATGGGATGCCGGCATCAGGAGCAGGCAC
Source organism: Streptomyces sp. NPDC005496 (assembly GCF_042872045.1). Taxonomy (NCBI): domain Bacteria; kingdom Bacillati; phylum Actinomycetota; class Actinomycetes; order Kitasatosporales; family Streptomycetaceae; genus Streptomyces; species Streptomyces sp. NPDC005496. The sequence goes on along the minus strand of NZ_JBIAJQ010000004.1, from coordinate 485,356 downwards.
CGAACGCCTCCTTGTCCCGCAGGCGTTCCATGTTCCCGCACCCCTACCTGGAGGGACATCCGTCGAATGCCGCGTATCCCGTGGACAGCTGCACTCGTTTCCTGATCATGAAGAAGATCATGAGCATCGCCGCCGTCGTGCTCGCGGCAACAGGTGTGGCCACCCCCGCCGTCGTCGGCGATGACACCGACTCCAGCTCGGGCGGCAACGCGAGCAGCGACTGGAACTTCTCCGTCGAGGACGTGTGCAAGCAGGAGTTGGCCGTCATCCCGACGCTGGCCAGCCTGAGCGGCGCCGCTCCTGGCCGCCACTGTTCTGACCGCAACATCATCAATCCCTCGGGCCTGTAAAGCAGCGCCTCGCTCTCATGGCACGGCTACCAGGCGGCCCCGAACGGAAGTTGGGCCCACCGCCCGTCTCCTCGAAGGGGCGGTGACTCCGTGTTCAGCAACCGCGACGAGCTCACCCGCGAGCGGCAGCAGGTCCTCTTGCGGCGTCGGGTGGGCGTCATCGGGCTGTCCGTGGGCAGCAGCGCGGCACTGGCCTGCGCCATGGAAGGGGTCGGCGGAGCATTCAGGCTGGCGGACTTCGGCCCGCTCGGCCTGTCGAACCTGAACCGGCTGTCGGCGGGTGTCCACGACCTGGGAGTGGAGAAGAGCGTGCTGTGCGCCCGCCGTATGTACGAGCTCGATCCCTACCTGGACATCGAGGTGTTCCGGAGTGGTGTCACCGAGGACACCATCGAGGACCGCTTCAGCGCCCCTGCCGACGGTGACGGACTGGACCTGCTGGTCGAGGAGTGCGACACCCCGTGGGTGAAGGTCGCCGCCCGTGAGCACGCCCGCCGACGTCTGACGGGCCGGCTGCTGCCCCGCAGCGTGGATGGTGAAGGTCGAGAGGGGTATGTCGAGACGTGCTTGGAGCGCAACCGGCTTCGTGGGCGCCTGGACGCTCTGGACCTTCGAGCGTGCCGAGGTCGCAGGGTGAGGGTGGGATGATCCCTTTCTCTCCGGTACGCCTGGCGACGCCACGTGTACCGGTTCGCCGGTGTCCGACGAGGAAGACGAAGGATCGATGACGTTGAACGTGGGCCAACGGGTGCGGTTGGCGGCGGAACTGCGGCTGGCCGGGTCGGTGACCCCCGCCGGTGAGCCGTCGCAGGAGACGGGTGCCTTCGTCGCCTCTATGGCTCTGGCGGCAGGCATCGAGGGCACCGTTGAGCGGGTGGACGAGCATCACCGGCAGCAGAGCCACGAGGTCCGTGAATATCTGCGTCTGAAGTCTCTTCTCGACGACTTCGGCCACCAGATGCCGTCGGCGAGCAGGCAGCAACTGGAGGATCAGGTGGGGGCTTTGGAAGGGGAGTGGGTCGCCTTCCAACAACGAATGCTCCGCGTCACGGTCCGCGTCCGGCTCGACAACGGCTTCATCCTCGACGATGTGCCTGAGGAAGCTTTTACCTCCGCCTGACCAGACGCCGTCATCCGACGCCCGTGTTCGTCGCGTGAGGTCGGCCCGGTTGGCTCGGTCGACGTGACCGTGCCGCGTTCACGTGTGGGCCGGCAACGTGCGCTCAAAGGTCCGCATCGGGCAGGCGTCCTCGTGGGTACTGGTCCTGTTCGGAGTCAGCGTGGAGGCCGTCGAGGAGCCGGTCGCGCCGGCCGAGAGGAGGCGCGAGTCCACCGAACCCCGAGCCGACCTCGCGATAGCGTTCAAGCTTGTTCGAGTCCGCTCATTCACACAGCAGCCGGTCACCGGGGCGCACCTGCGCGCTGGTCCGCGCCGGCACCCAGACCGAGAACGACATCCTAATCAAGAGGCAGGAGCAGGCCGCGTGAGTCATCGCAACGCTCCGCAGGAGGAGCCCGCCGAGCACGTTCGCTTCGCGGTCTACCCCGCGGATGGGAGTGTCATGCCGGACCCGAACCACGAACCCTCAGCTGGGGAACGCCTCACGTGCCCTGACTGCGGCGCCACGGCACGCCCGGACAGCGTCAGCTCTCGGGACGACGGCCTGACGGGGATCTGGCACACCGCCGAATGCCCTGAGTTCGCGGTGCGGCGCATCCTCGCGGAAGAAAGTGCGCGCCGCAGCGCAGAACTCCGGGCGCAGGAGGTCGCGGCCTTCTCCGGAGCCGTGCAGCGTCTGCACGCCGCTGTGATCAGTTTCGACGCCGATCCCGCTGCCCTACCGTTCATCTCGGCCTTGCTGAAGCTGGTCGAAGCCCAGACGCGGAACACCAACCGAACCGTCCCCATGGCCCGTTGGGCGGAGATCCTGAACGAGTCCTTCCCGGAAGGATGAATGGCGGCGGCCTGCCTCTGTCGGGCAGGCCGACGACAAGGCGCAGGATGGCGACAGCGAATCCGATCGATGAGCCCGCCGTGGCAGCGGCAGTCAGAACCCGTGCAGCACGAATTGCCGAGGCGGCTGAGACCGGACTCGGGTCACCGCACTCGGTCCCTGCCCGCATCCTTCCCGCCGGTCCGGAGGGCCGGGAAAGCGTCGCCCCTTACACGGTCGCGTCACCTCCAGTTGCGGACAAAGCCGCTGTCGTGGCGCACCTCGGGCGACCGGGAAGTCGACGGATCGACAAGAAGGAGCCGATGTCCGCGCGCGTGAGCGGGCACCGGCCGGTGGGCAGAACGTCGACGGCCAGGACATCGACCTGGGCCTGCTCGTCCCGGACGCCCTCGACTCCATCCCATATCTGGCCCAAACGGGGGAAAGCGCCTATATTTTTACTACCCCTGCCGGGTCACGCGGTGCCTTCGGGGTGCCGCGAGACAGAGCGCTGCCCCGAAGCGGGCTGCGACATGACCGGCGGAGGTCCCCATGGTTTCGAAGTCCCCTTTCCTCCCGGGCTGCTGCCCACCGCCCCGCCACGCCTCCGGCCCGAGGAGGGAGGCACGGTGAACTGGCGCGACGCGGCGGCCTGCCGCTCCGAGGATCCGGAACTATTCTTCCCGATCGGCGAGGACGGCCTCTCCCGGCAGCAGATCGAACAGGCACGGGCGGTCTGCCACCGGTGCCCCGTCCTGACGGACTGCGGCTCCTGGGCCCTGCGCAACGGGGAACGCGACGGCGTGTGGGGGGCGATGACGGCGGACGAGCGGCGGCGACGACGGCGACGGCTCGGACGTCTGAGCGGGAGCAACCCCTGAGCGCCCGCCCGAGCCCGCCCGAGTGCGCCCGAGTGCGCCGGCCGGCGACGTTCCGGACCGCCCTGCATCCGACATGTGGGCGGCGGCCGTATAGGCGGTGGGCGAAGCCCTGACGGACGGCCCGGTCAGCCGTGACCGGGAGCGGACGCCGGTTCGGGCCGGGGTGGGGTGGACGGTCGTCCACGCCGCCGGCGCGTCGTCCGTCCGCCTCGGCGTGGCCGAAGGGCAGGGGCTGACCCGGGCGCGGGAACGCTCGCCCCCGGGCACGTCGATGAAGGCCAGCACGTTGACGAAGGCCGAGGAGCGTCATGCACCACACCCCACGGACCCACCAGGGCCCTGCAGGGTCCCGCCGGGCGGAGGACATCACCGCGCTCGCACCGAGACCCTTGCGGCACGTCCTGTTCCGCCAGCAGTGGCGGGACCTGGTCTTCCTGCACTGGCCGGCGGATCCGTTCGAGGTCGCCCGGCTGCTGCCGCCCGGCACCGTTCCGGACCTGTACAACGGGCGCGCATACGTGGGGCTGGTCTTCTTCCGCATGCGGGACCTGGCCCTGGGCCGGGCACGGGCGCTGCCGTACCTGGGCAGCTTCGGCGAGGTCAACGTGCGCCTGTACAGCAGGGACGCCCGGGGCCGGCGCGGCGTGGTGTTCCGGTCCCTGGACTGTGACCGGCTGCTGCCGGTGCTCGCCGCGGAGGCGGCTTTCCGGCTCCCGTACCGGTGGTCCCGTATCCGCTCCCAGTGGTTCGACAGCCGGCTCGTGTACCGGACGCACCGCCGTGGCAGTCCCGGCGCCGCGGCGTCGGTGTGGCTCGACGTTCAGGACACCCCGGTGACACCGACCCCGCTGGAGGAGTTCCTCACCTACCGCTGGGGACTGCACGGGCGCGCGTTCGGTCGCTCGTACTACCTGCCGAACGCGCATCCCACGTGGACGTTCCGCGCGTGCACGCTGCTGGACCGGCACGATTCGCTCGTCGGGGCGGCCGGCCTGAGCGAGCCCGCGCAGGAACCCGTGAGCGTGCTGTACTCCCCAGGCCTCCCGGTGCACTTCGGTACGCCGGAGGTCCTTCCCGTGCCCGGTACCACTCGGCGCCGCTGAGGTCTCCGAAGGCCGTCACACACTCACCGGGGGCGCAGGAGGGTGACCGCACCTGTCGCCGCGGGCCGGCCACTCGCCGTGACCAGGAAGCGGACACCTCCCGGCTCCGGGGCCACCTCGATCTCGGCGCCGCGTCCCGGCACGGGGGCTTGCAGGTCGCCGCGCAGCCCTACGACCGCGGCCGCCGTGTACCCGCTCTGCAGCAGCGCCGCCTGCCGTCCCGCCTCCATCACGGCGGGCGCGGGCATAGTGCCGTTCCGGCCGCCGAGCAGGAGCGGGTGACCGAGATCGCGCGGCGCGATCACCAGCCTGCCCCGCGGCGCACGGGCGACCATCACGTCGGCGTCGGTGGCCGCCCCGACCGCGGGCGCGGCGGGGTACAGCAGCGCGGGTGAGCCGTTCGTGCCGTCGAGCCGTTCCGGGTCGGGACCGGGCCGGACGAGGTGCATGCGGCACGATCCGAACGGTGTGCCCTCGTGCAGGAACTCCGCGGTGACGCGGTACGCGGAGAGCGCCCCGTCCTCCGACGCGAGATCGCTCACGACCAGCCGGGCCGAGACGTCCGTGGCACAGCCCTCCTCGGTCGGCCGCAGCCGCGGGTCGAGCCCGAGGCTCACCGAGACGGGCCGGAGGGGCGTACGGAGGGTTCCCGTGAAGTAGGCGCCGGCCAGTGCCACGGCGAGCTGACGGGTGGACTCGACCATGATCAGCGGATGGTGGGTCACAGCGGTCAGGGAACGCTCGTTGAGCGGGTGAAGGCGCGGCCACTGGCACTCGGCGGCGAAGCACCGGCTGCCCAGCCGTCGCAGCGATACGATCAGCAAGGACGCCATGGTTTCCAGGTGGAGTGTGCGCCAAGTGAGCGGCGCATGTCGCGTCGCGGGCGCGTCGCCGGGCAACGCGTCCGCCGGATGTCCGGGGCGGGGCCGGTCGACTGCCACAGGGTGCATCTGTGTCTCCCGCACGTGAGGGACAGCGGCCGTCGGCCGTGTCGTCGCCCCCCTGCGACCACTTCGGGCGGTCGGCTGCCCACGGATGCGCACTCCGGACGAAAGCACCCGTTCCGCCGCGATCGGCCCTGAGCCCCGCACCGTGCCGGTACTCGCGCTCCGGCCGTACGACGGACGGCGACCCCAGGCCGGTCAGCGGACGCGGCGGGTACGGATCGGGCGACCGACGGACCGAGAGACAGATCGTCGAGGTCGGGGCACGGTGTTCCAGCAGGCCCGGGATGGTGCGATACAGGCGCCGGTCCACCTCTCGTTCGTTGTCCGTCACTCGCCTGGAGCAGCCACCCGCGACGGGGTCGAACGCCGATGACCGTTGGCCACCGGTCAACGAGGCGGCTTCCGGCAGCTCCGCCGTGGACGGCACGAGGCGCCGCCCTCGGAGCGGACGTATCACCGTCCGGGCATCAGCCGTTCAGGACGCCGGTGGCACTGCGCATCGGGAACGTATCGCCGGCCTTCGGGACCTTCACGCGGACCGGCTCCCCGAAGCCGGACAGCCGCATCGTGACGCTCACGTCGGCGCCCGACATGTGGACGGTCGTCCGGGCCTGGACCAGGCGGCCGCCACCGTCGACCCAGGCGTCGGCGAAGGCGGGCAGGTCACTGCCGAGCATGTCCCGGGCCTGGTCCGTCTTCTTCCGGACGTCCTCGGCCATACGTTTCGTGAGCGCGTCGTGGTCGAGGATGCCGCGGTAGTGGGTCGCGTGCTCGCCTTGGACGCTCTCCGTGCCTTCCTTGGAGACCTTTCGCATCGCCGAGATCTGGCCCAGGAAGTGTTCGGGATCGTTGAGCGGTGCCCGCAGCAGGTAGTGCGCCTCGGCCTGGCCGCGGGGCATGACACCCCAGGTCCCCTCTTCTGTGGCCGACTGGCTGACGTAGATCCGGCCGTCCGCGAACACCTCGTCGCTGTGACTGATGGCGCCACCCGGGAAGTCCACAGCGAGCTTCCCGCGGTCATTCGCGAGATCGAAGCCGCCTCCGACGGTGAGAACGTACTCGGTCTTCCCGTCGGAGATCTTGATCTCCTCGTCGATGCGGGCCGTGCCTGTGCCGACGGCCGTGACCGCGGACCGGACCGCGGTGCGGTGCTCGGCGGCAGAGGCGGCTGGCGCGCCGCCATGACCGTTGTCGGCACCGGCGGACGAGCAGCCGGCACACACCAGCACGACGGCGACAGGCATCAGTGAACGGCGCATCGGAGTCTCCAGGAGTCAGGGAAGGACGGCTCGGTGGGACCGCCCCTGACCTGACGCGCCCTGCGTGTCCCGAAAAGACGCAGGCCGCGCACTCGAAGCCTGGCCCGTCTCGCAAATGGATCATATAAGCCGCCGGCGCGGCGGTTGGAGCGAGATTGCGGGGGACACGTCCTCCGGCGGGTGAGTGCCCGCAGAGCGTTGATGTCTTACCGGCTGTACGTGCCCGCCGACGCCCGTAGTGCCGCCGACGCGTGCCCGACCACCGGATCACCGTGCCCGAAGCAAGCCACGTCAACGTCGAGGGTCGCCAGCCGTTGGAAGGAGGCGACGGCCCGGGATCGGTCCAGGTTGAACACGCCTAGCATCACGCTGCCGTCCAGCGGGGACGCCGCGACCGCGTCCCCGGTGAACAGCACCCCGTGTTCGGGGAGATGGAGCGCGATGCTGCCGTCGGTGTGGCCGGGCGCGTGTACGACGTGGGCGCCGCCGCCGAAGTCGAGGACGCCGCCGTCCGTCACCTCGGTGACGCTCGGGGGACGGGCCGGGTTCGCGGGCCGCGGCGGCAGCAGTTCGCTCGCTCGCGCGTGGATCGGACGCTCCCAGTCCTCGAACACCGGTGACGGTTCCGGGACTTCGCCGCGTACGACACGGGCGTCCAGCGGATGAGCCAGCACGGCGGCACCGCTCAGCGCGGCGAACTCGCCCGCCCCGTCCGCGTGATCCTCGTGGAAATGGGTCAGGACGATGCGCCGTACGTCACGGACACTGCGTCCGGTGCCGGTGACCGCCTCGGCGATCCGGGCGGCCGAACCCGACGGCCCGGCGTCGATCAGCGTCAACTCGTCCCCGTCGCACCACAGATAGGCCTGACCGACGGGAAACCGGAGCATGAGGAGCCGGGGAAGGATCTCCACGACATCCATGTCCCTAGCCATATCCAAGTCCCTGTACCTGTACCTGTCCCTGTCCCTGTCCCTGTCCCTGGAGAGACCGTAGAGAGCGTGAAGTGCATGGCGAAGCCCCTCTGCTCAGAGCAGAGGGGCTTCGCAAGAGCTGTCTGCCGGGGGCGCCCGATGCTCACGACCGCTCAACTTGCTGGCGTCGGCGTGGCTCCCGCGCGATCGGCTCGGCTCAGCTCGCCGCGTAGTTCCGCAGGAACAGCGCCTCCGCCACGGACAGTCGCTCCAGCTCCTCGGGGGACACGCTCTCGTTCACGGCGTGGATCTGCGCCTCCGGCTCGCTGAGCCCGATGAGCAGGATCTCCGCCTCCGGGTACAGCGACGCCAGGGTGTTGCACAGCGGGATGGAGCCGCCCTGACCGGCGTACTGCATCTCCTCGCCCGGGTAGGCGACCGCCATGGCCTCGGCCATCGCGGCGTACGCCGGGCTGGCGGTGTCCGCCTGGAACGCCTGGCCCTGGCCGATCTGCTCCGTCCGCAGGCGGGCACCCCACGGCGTGTGGGCCTCCAGATGGGCCTGCAGCAGCTTGGTGGCCTCGGCCGCGTCGACGCCCGGCGGCACTCGCAGGCTCACCAGCGCACGGGCGCCGGCCTGCACGGACGGCGTCGCGCCGACCACCGGCGGACAGTCGATGCCGAGAACGGTGACGGCCGGACGCGCCCAGATGCGGTCCGCGACCGTACCGGACCCGATCAGGTGAACCCCGTCGAGCACCTTCGCGTCCTTGCGGAAATTCTCCTCGTCGTACTGGAGCCCGTCCCACCGCGCGTCACCCGCGAGCCCGTCGACGGTGGTCGAACCGTCCTCCGCGCGCAGCGAGTCCAGCGCCCGGATCAGCGCCCCGAGCGCGTCCGGGGCCGCGCCGCCGAACTGTCCGGAGTGCAGGTTCCCCTCCAGCGTGTCGACCTGGACGCGTACGAGGGTCATGCCGCGGAGCGTCGAGGTGACCGTCGGCAGCCCCACCCGGAAGTTTCCGGAGTCGCCGATGACGATGGTGTCGGCCGTCAGCAGCTCCGGGTGCTCCTCGGCGTACCGCTCCAGACCCCCCGTGCCCTGCTCCTCGGACCCTTCGGCGATCACCTTGACGTGCACGGGGACACCCCCGTTCGCCTTCAGCGCGCGCAGGGCGAGCAGGTGCATGATCACGCCCCCCTTGCAGTCGGCGCTCCCTCGTCCGTACCAGCGGCCGTCGCGCTCCGTCAGCTCGAACGGCGGCGTCGCCCAGGCGGCCTCGTCCAGCGGCGGCTGCACGTCGTAGTGCGCGTACAGCAGGACCGTCTTCGCGCCCTCGGGACCGGGCAGGAAGCCGTACACCGACTGCGTGCCGTCGGGGGTGTCGAGCAGGGCCACGTCCTGGAAACCCTCGGCGCGCAGCGCGTCCGCGACCCAGTTGGCGGCACTCTCGCTCTCACTCCTCGGGTACTGGTCGAAGTCCGCCACCGACTTGAAGGCCACCAGCTCGGTGAGCTCCGCCTTCGCCCTGGGCATCAGCGAGGCGACGGTCTCGGCGACCGGATTCGACGACATGGGCACGCTCCTTGTGGGTGCGACGTCGTACTTCGGCGTACGGGGTGTACGCGACGTACGGTGTACGAGTTGTGGACCTTGTGCGGGTTGTTCTGCGGTGTCCCCCGGGGTGTACGCGCGTAACTGGTGTGCAGGGCGCATACGCTGCCGATCCTCCCACAGTGGCCTGCGGCGATGCCCGCCGTAGGATGCGGGGGAAAGGTGCGGCAGGCGGCTGGATCGGGAGCAGTAGACCATCGTGAGCAGCGAGAACTCTTCGGCGGCGGACGACGCGCAGCAGGTATGGGACGTCGTCGTGGTGGGCGCGGGACCCGCGGGGGCCTCGGCCGCCTACGCGGCAGCGGTCGCGGGACGCAGCGTCCTGGTGCTGGAGAAGGCGGAACTTCCCCGCTACAAAACGTGCGGGGGCGGCATCATCGGCCCCTCCCGCGACTCGCTGCCGCCCGGCTTCGAGCTGCCGTTCCAGGACCGGGTGCACGCGGTCACGTTCTCGATGGACGGGAAGTTCGCGCGCACCCGCCGCTCCAAGCACATGCTCTTCGGCCTCATCAACCGGCCGGAGTTCGACCAGCAACTGGTCGAGCACGCGCAGAAGGCCGGCGCCGAACTCCGTACGGGCGTCACGGTCTCGCGCGTCGAACAGCACGGGTCGGCCGTACCGGACCGGCGCACCGTCGCGGTCGTGCTCCAGGGCGGCGAGTCGGTGCTCGCCCGCGCCGTCGTCGGAGCGGACGGCAGCGCCAGCCGGATAGGAGCGCACGTCGGTGTGAAGCTCGACCAGGTCGACCTCGGCCTGGAGGTGGAGATCCCGGTGCCCGAGACCGTCGCCGAGGACTGGAAGGGCCGGGTACTCATCGACTGGGGCCCCATGCCCGGCAGTTACGGCTGGGTCTTCCCCAAGGGGGACACCCTCACCGTCGGCGTGATCTCCGCCCGCGGCGAAGGCGCCGCGACCAAGCGGTACTTGGAGGACTTCGTCGCCCGGCTCGGGCTCGCCGGCTTCGAACCGAGCATCTCCTCCGGGCACTTGACGCGCTGCCGCGCCGACGACTCTCCGCTGTCCCGCGGCCGGGTGCTGGTGTGCGGGGACGCGGCGGGGCTCCTCGAACCGTGGACCCGCGAGGGCATCTCCTTCGCGCTGCGCTCGGGACGGCTCGCGGGGGAGTGGGCGGTACGAATCGCCGAGGCGCACGACGCCGTCGACACCCGGCGCCAGGCCCTGAACTACGCCTTCGCCATCAAGGCGGGGCTGGGCGTCGAGATGAGTGTCGGCAAGCGGATGCTCGCGGCCTTCGAGCGGCGCCCCGGGGTGTTCCACGCGGCGCTCACCGGCTTCCGCCCCGCCTGGAAGGCGTTCACCGGCATCACCCGCGGCTCCACGTCGCTCGGCGAGATGGTCCGCAGCCACCCCATGGCCGGACGCGCCCTGACCATGCTGGACCGGCAGACCGGGGAGTGATCCGGGAGGGTCGCGACTGAGTCAGGAGCGTCGGGACTGATTCGGGAGGGCCGGGGCTGATCAGGGAGAGTCGGTAGTTATCCGGGAGGGGCACCCATTCGGGAGGGTAGGGCTGGGGCGCCTTGACGGACTCCGGCGGGGGCTCCTTGAAGGCCAGCGGTTGCTTGCCAGGCTCAGGCCAGGGGCCTGGCCTCTCGCCGGGCCCTGACCCCGGACCCTGGGGCTTTGACTAGAGGGTTGGGCGCCCTGCCGAATCGCTTATGTGCGGGGCGGGGACGTCCAACTGAACCCGAGGCAAGGTGCACCGACCCCACAGCCGACGCGTTGAGGCCACCGGGCTCGCCCGCGTATGTGTCAGGGTTTGACCGTGATCCGGAACACCGGGTGCTTGTGAGCGGCGGCGAGAAGTTCCTCGTCGCTGCTCTTCACGTTGACGTCGCCGAAGAAGCGGCCGACCTCCCAGCCCCACTTCTTGAGGTAGGTGCGCAGGACGACCGGCTTCTCCTCGTCGGGCAGCTCCACGGCGGTGAACTCCTGTGTCCTGCGGCCGACCTGAAGCTTTCCGCCGCCGGCGGCCCGGAGATTGCGGACCCACTCGGAGTGGCCGCGGGCCGAGATGAGGTAGGGGCCACCCTCGTACGGGAGCGGGTTGACGGGGACCTTGCGCCACTCGCCGCTCTTGCGCCCCCGGACGGAGAGTTCGGCGCTGCCGAGGAGGCTGACGCCGTGGCGTGCGAGCCATCCGATGAAGCCGTTCATCGCCTTGTCGAAGGCCTTCGGCTTGAGGTAGTGGGTCGACGACGACATCGGTTCCTCCTGGATAGGGGAGAGCGCTGGGAGAGCAGTGCTCTCGCTTGGCATCAGTGTGTACGAGATCGGTGATCCAAAGCAAGAGCGGTGCTCTCTAATGTGGTCGGTGCTCTTGTTTTGGTGCGGGTGCTCGCGGTTCGGAGCGGATGCTCGCCGTTCGGAGCAGGCGTTCACGGGGCGGGGTGGGGCGGTGCGCTGGGGGCTTGTGGGGGCTTCTGTGGCTGGAGTGTGGAGTGGGGAGGGTCTGGCCTGTCGGGATGGCGGTGGTGTGGGGAGCCCAAGTCGCCCGCCACCGTCGGCTCTGCCAGTCCGTGCCCCGGGCCCTGCGCCTCTGAGCCCCAATGGGCGCGGATCGCTGGGGTGTGGGGTGTGCGCTGTTGGGCGGTGCGGCGCCCGTCGTCGTACGAATGGTCGGACTGCCCCGGTGGTCGCTGCTCACATAAGAGAGCGGGGCTCGCCCTGGGGGACGGTGCTCGCCGTGCGGAGCAGTGCTCGCTCTGGAGGGCGGTGCTCGCCGTGCGGAGCAGCGCTCACCTGAAGGGCGGGCGGCGCTTGCCGTACGGGTCGGCGCTCGCCGCGGCAGGGTGTCCGTCGCTATCTGCTGCTCACGGGCGTGGGTGCCGCTCGCCACCGCTGGTCGGCTCCCTCCGGAGGACGGTGCGTCCCGCCGCAGGGTTCGCCTCAGGGCACCGCTCGCCATGGTGGGCGGTGCTCGCTTCGCAGAGCGGCACCCACTCTGAAGAGCAGCGCTCACTTTTGAGATCGCCGCTCGCACCCTCAGTCGCACAGCCGTCGCGATAGCACTGCTCACCGCGAAGAGCGGTGCCCACGACAAAGAGCGCTGCTCCAGTGGTCCGCCCGCGCGCGCTCCCGAGACCCCCTCCAGCGGGCCCCGAAAAGCAAAACCCATCCTCGAGAGCACTGATCTCGTTTGTGTGCACTGCTCTGAAAACGTGGAATACTGCCCGCATGAGTACCGCACGAGGCGCCAGGGCCCGGGCCAGGATCGAGGTCACCGCAGCCATCAAGGACGAGGCGCGCAGACAGCTCGCGTCCGAGGGTGCCGCCCGGCTCTCGCTGCGCGCCGTCGCCCGAGAGCTCGGCATGGTGTCCTCCGCCCTCTACCGCTACTTCCCCAGCCGCGACGACCTGCTGACCGCCCTGATCATCGACGCCTACGACTCCCTCGGCGAGGCCGCGGAGACGGCGCACTCCGCAGTCGCCGACGCAGCACCGCAGGCCCGTTGGGTCGCGGTGTGCGTAGCCGTACGCGACTGGGCGCTGGCGCATCCGCACGAGTACGCGCTGATCTACGGTTCGCCCGTGCCCGGTTACGCCGCCCCGGATACGACCGTGCGACCCGCCTCCCGAGTGGCGCTGCTCCTCGTCGGCATCGTCCGTGACGCCCATCGAGGCAAGGGCGTGGCCCGGCCTCCGCTGGCCGCGGAGCTGAAGACGGAGGCGCAGCGGATGGCCGCCGACCTCGCGCCCGACCTGCCGCCCGAGGTGGCCGTGGCGCTTGTCGCCGCTTGGGCGCAGTTGTTCGGGCTGATCGGATTCGAGCTGTTCGGGCAGTTCCATCGTGTCGTCGAGGACCGGGACCCCTTCTTCCGGCATGCGGCGGCGCAACTCGCGCACGGGGTCGGGTTGGTGTACCCCCAGCCCTCTTGACCGCGCTCAGTCGGGCGCCCCGAGGCCCCCGAACCCGTCACATCCCCCACCCGTCGAAGCCCCCGACCCCGTACAAGCCCATCGCCATCGAAAATCAAAGCCCCGCAGCGCACGCCCGCCTCCGTACTCCGCCGGGAGTACGGCTGGTCACCACGCCTGGCTGACGCTCGGAGGGCCCTGCGGCGTCTAGCGTGACCGTCATGGAAGAGCAGCGCACCCGCAGGTCCCGGACGTGGGGCGGGCCAGCCCGGTGGTGGCGGCACGGGCCGCCCGGGTGGGGCCGCCGGGACGACGAGGACCGCGGTGCCCGCTGGCCGTGGCGTTCCACGCTCCTGCTCACCGTCTTCGTGCTCGCAGGCAGCACCTTCGCGTCCCACGCCCAGGCGGACGAGCGGGCGCCGCTGGACGCATTCGCGCGTGTGCTGCTCCTCGTGGGCTGCGGCGTACTGCTGTGGCGGCAGCGTTACCCGGCGTTCGCGGCCTTCGCCACGGCCGCCGCGGCGACGGTCTATCTGGGCGCCGGGTACGCGTACGGGCCGGTGTTCCTCACGGTGGCGGTGGGCTGCTTCGGCGCGATCGTCGCCGGGCACCGCCGGGCGGCCTGGGCGGCGGTCGGGATGCTGTGGGTCGGGCACGTGCTGGTCGCGCACTGGCTCTACGTCTGGCTGCCGCCGGCGGGGGGCGAGCCCGCCGCGTGGAGTCAGGAGATCGTCACCGCGACCTGGGTCATCGCCATCGTGGCGGTGTCGGAACTGGCCCGCGTACGCCGTGAGCAGTGGGCGCGTGACCGGGCCGAGCGTGCGCTGGCCGCCCGGCGGCGGGCCGACGAGGAGCGCCTGCGGATCGCTCGCGAGCTGCACGACGTCCTCGCGCACAGCATCTCCGTGATCAACGTCCAGGCCGGCGTGGGTCTCGCGCTTCTCGACTCCGACCCCGAACAGGCGCGTACGGCGCTCACCACCATCAAGACCGCCAGCAAGGAGGCGCTGGGCGAGGTCCGGCAGGTCCTCGACACGCTGCGGGCGCCCGGTGAGGCTCCGCGCGCGCCGGCTCCGGGGCTCGACCGGCTGCCCGAACTCGTGGAGCAGGCGGCGAGCGCCGGACTGACGGTCGAGGTGCTGGGCAGGGTCCCGGCGCTGGCACCCGGTACCGACCTCGCGGCGTTCCGCATCGTGCAGGAGGCGCTCACCAACGTCGTACGGCACTCGGGGTCGCGGAGTGCGCGCGTGCGGATCGACCGGGCGGAGGGGGCGTTGCGGTTGCGGATCGACGACGACGGGCCCGCGACCGGTGCGGACGCCTGGGGCAGCGGTAACGGGCTCGCCGGGATGCGCGAGCGGGCGGCGGCGCTGGGTGGCACGATCGAGGCCGGCCCGCTCGCCGGAGGCGGATTCCGTGTACTGGCGGTACTGCCGCTCAAATCCGAGGAGGCCAGGTGATCCGCGTACTGCTCGCCGACGACCAGTCGCTGGTCAGGGCGGGATTCAAGGCGCTCCTGGACGCGCAACCCGACATCGAGGTGGCCGGTGAGGCGGCCGACGGTGAGGAGGCGCTGGAGAAGGTGCGCGAACTGCGCCCGGACGTCGTGCTGATGGACATCCGGATGCCCCGGCTCGACGGGCTCGCCGCCACGCGCCGGATCACCGACGCCCCGGACCTGGAGGGCGTCAAGGTGGTCATGCTCACCACCTTCGAACTGGACGAGTACGTCTTCGAGGCGATCCGCTGCGGAGCCTCCGGCTTCCTGGTGAAGGACACCGAGCCGGACGAACTGCTGCGTGCCGTGAGGGCGGTGGTCGAGGGCGACGCGTTGCTGTCGCCGGGTGTGACCCGTCGGCTGATCGCGGAGTTCGCCGCCCGCTCCAAGGAGCCCGCGGCGGCGGGGGCGTTGAGTGAACTCACCGAGCGGGAAAGGGAGGTGATGGCTCTGGTCGGGATCGGTCTGTCGAACGACGAGATCGCCCGCCGCCTGGTCGTCAGTCCGTTGACCGCGAAGACGCATGTCAGCCGGACCATGGTGAAGCTGGGTGCGCGCGACCGCGCCCAACTGGTCGTTCTGGCCTACGAGTCGGGGTTGGTGCGGCCGGGCTGGTTGGGCTGACCGATCCGCGGGAAGCGGGTCAGGACCGTCACTACGGTCGCGAAGAAGACGCCGGCCGCGAGGCCCGCCGCCGTCTGCCTCAGCGGTCCACCGGAAATCCCGAAGACCGCCGGGAGCGCGTGCGCGACTGCCATGAAGGCGGCGCCGGCCAGCACGGCACCGGCGAACAGCGCGTACCCGATCTCGACCGTCATCGCGTCCCGCTCCGCCTGCGTGCGTTTCCCCATACATCCAGTCAAACAGGCGTACGCCCGACAGACAAGAACTGTCCGTCGGGCGCGCCGAGTTGAGGGAAGGCATCGGTCGGTGCCGAGTCGCCGGTCGGCACCGAGTCGAGGGAGGGCATCGCATGGCACCGAGTCGCCGGTCGGCACCGAGTCGAGGAAGGCATCGCCTGGCACCCGGTCGAGGGTGCGGGTGCGGACTCAGTCGACGACCGCCACCCGCGCCTCCTCCGTCTGCTTGGCTGCCTCCGCGGGCTCCTCGTGCGGGGAGCGGGCGACCAGGATCGTCTCCCGCGAACGCGGGGCCCGCAGGCCGGTGAGCGTGACGATCAAGCCCGCGAGAGCGATACCCGTGACGACGACCAGCCCCGAGCGGTAGCTGTCGAGGACCGCCTCGGGGGAGGAACCCTCGGACGAACTCGCGGTCACCACCGCCGTCACCACGGCCAGGAAGATGGCGCCGCCCACCTGGACCGAGGTGTTCAGCAGGCCGGAGACCATGCCCTGCTCGTGGTCCTCCACGCCGTTCGTCGCCTGGATGTTGAGCGACGGGAAGACGAGGGCGCAGGCCGCGCCGATCAGCAGCATCGTCGGCAGGATGACGGCCGCGTAGACGGGGTCGAGGTCGACGCGGAGGAACAGGGCGTAGCCGACGACCATCAGGGCGAAGCCGACCGCGATGAGGCGCGGGGTGCCGAACCGGTCGACGACGGAACCGACCTTCGTCGAGGACAGGGCGACCAGCGCGCCGGCGGGCAGGAAGGCGAGTGCGGTGTGCAGCGCCGACCAGCCGAGCAGCGACTGCATGTACAGCGTCACCATGAACTGGAAGCCGACGTACGAGCCGAAGAACGCCATCGCGCCGAGCTGGGCGCGGATCTGGCTGCCCGAGCGGAGGACGCCGAGCCGGATGAGCGGGCTGGGGCTGCGGCGTTCGACGGCGACGAACACGGAGAGCAGCACGGCGACGGCGGCGAAGGAGAGCAGCGTGCGGGCAGTGCCCCAGCCCACCTCGGGCGCCTGGACGACGGTGAAGACGAGCAGCAGCATCGCGGCGGTGCCGAGGACGGCGCCCGGGATGTCGTAGCCGCGGTGGTCCCTCTCGCGTTCGCTGCGCGGGATGAGCCGCAGGCCCGCGATCAGTGCGACGACGGCGATCGGGGCGGGCAGCAGCATGGTCAGCCGCCAGCTCGCCTCGGTGAGGAGACCGGAGAGCACGAGCCCCATGGAGAAGCCGGTGGCCGCGCAGGTGGTGTAGATCGAGAGCGCGCGGTTGCGCAGCGGGCCCTCGGCGAAGGTCGTGGTGATGATGGACAGTCCCGCCGGCGCGGTGAACGCGGCGCTCAGCCCCTTGATGAAGCGGCTGGCGATGAGCAGCGGGCCCGAGTCGACGAGTCCGCCGAGCAGCGACGCGAGCGCGAAGACGCCGAGGGCGACCAGGAAGACCTGGCGGCGGCCCAGGAGGTCGGCGGTGCGTCCGCCGAGGAGGAGGAGTCCGCCGTATCCCAGGATGTAGCCGCTGACGATCCATTGCAGCGTCGACGTGGAGAGGTCGAGTTCGGAACCGATGGACGGCAGGGCGACGCCGACCATCGACACGTCCAGCGCGTCCAGGAACATCGCGGCGCAGAGCACCAGCAGGGTGCCCCACAGCCGGGGCGTCCAGCTTCCCTGGGACGCGGGGGTGGTGAGCGGAGAGGTCATGCCGACGACACTACATGCACGCGCATCCAATGCAAGTGCATTTAATTCCGATGCAACAAAGTCGGTTCTTTGCTACGGTGCGGCCATGGCGGCGAAGAAGGCCGAGCACGTGCTCGTGGACCGGTGGCGGGACATCCTCGCGGTGCATGCGCGCACCCTGTGCGAACTCGACCGCGAGCTCCATCCGTACGGCTTGGGCGCCAGCGACTTCGAGGTGCTCGACGTACTGGCCGCGGGCACGGCGTCGGGCGGCGGCCCTTCGTATCGCGTGCAGGAGATCTCCGAGCGGGTGCACCTGAGTCAGAGTGCGCTGTCCCGGCTGATCGGCCGCCTGGAGAAGGACGGACATGTCACGCGGTGCGTGTGTCCGGAGGACCGCCGGGGGGTCAGTGTGGCGCTCACACCGCGGGGCCGCGCACTGCACGACGAGGTGCTGCCGGTGCAGCGCGCGGTGCTGCACCGGATGCTCGCGGGCGGCGCCACCGACTGCTCCTGAACCTGCCGCCCCTTCGAGCCCGTAGCTTCCGCATACAGGTCGCAGGGGGCAATTCAGGGGATCAGTTCCAGGTGACCGCCGACGTCTCCCGCCACAGCGCCGCCACCTCGGCGTCGCCCGTCACTTCGGGGAACGGCCGACGGTTCCACAGTGAGAGGTACAACTGGTCGGCGGGACCTACGAGTTCGCAGTCGACGTGTCCGTCCGCTCCCCGTTCGATCACGGGCGGCTCCGGCGACAGCCGTACGGTCCACGCGGCGTCCTCGGCGTCGGTCGCCCGCACTCTCAGCGTGCGGGGCTCCTCCGAACGCACCTTGCTCTTGCCGCGGTTGTGGAATCCGCCCAGCAACTCGTCGATGCCGTCCAGTGCGAAGTCCGTTGCGACCGGCGAGGAGTTCGTGCCGATCGCCCCTGGATTCGTGCCGACCGCGCTCGATCCGGTGCCCAGCGCCGACTCGGCGTCGACCCGGTGCACGGTGGTCTCGTGGGCCTGGCGCCGCGCCCAGAACGCCAGTGGCGAAGGGGCCGGCATGAAACTCCAGCACTCGGTGTCGGGCGGAGCGGCGGCGAGTGTGTCGACGAGCCGCCGATGGCCCTCGCGGAACCAGGTCAGGAGCTCGTCGCCGTCCAGGTCGGGCAGGCCGGCGTCGGGCTGGTAGCTCGTGTGCCGTTCGGCGACGAATGCCGTCGCCCAGCGGTGCACCATGCCGGTGTGCCGAAGGAGGTCGCGTACCTGCCAGTCCGGGCAGGTCGGGACCTTGGCCTTGGAACCGGCCCGCCCGGCGGCGGCCGCCAGCAACTGCCCCTCGCGGTCGAGGGTTTCCAAGAACTGCGCAATCTCCATGCGGTGAGTGTGCCGGATGGAGTGCCGTTGAGGGGAAGCGAGTGGTGGGCGCCCGCAGGGAGCGGCAAGAACATGAACTTTCCGCGGCGGCCCGGCCGAGCCCTGCCGCCGTTCCGTATGACGTCGGTTACGGGGAAGGCGCTGACGCACCCGTTCGCCTGAGGCGCGTCAGTCGACTCACCAACGGTCTGCCCTCCGGTCCACCCCGTCGAAGACCGGGCCGGCCGCGGTCGAGCGCCGCCGCCGCCGAGAGGCGGGCCGGACCTGCGCTCCTGGGCTGCGGCAGCGCCGGCCGTCAGGCGACCGTCACCCGGCGTGTGGCGAATCCGATCAGCGCCGCGATTCCCGCCAGTACCGCCACGCTCGTGAGCGCCGCGGGCAGCGAGTACCAGTCGGCCATGAAACCGATCGCGGGCGGCCCGAGCAGCATGCCCCCGTAGCCCAGCGTGGACGCGGCGGCGACGCCGGTCGGGCCCGCGAGCGCGCCGGCGCGGTCGACGGCCACCGGGAAGATGTTGGCGAGCCCGAGGCCGGTGACCGCGAAGCCGAGCAGCGCCGCCCACACCGACGGGGCGAGCGAGCCGACCAGCATGCCCAGCATGGCCGTCGTGCCGCCCGCCATCAGGGTCCGGGTCCGGCCGAGCCGTTCGAGGAGCGTCGTACCGCTCAGCCGCCCGATGGTCATGGCCAGTGCGAAGCAGGAGTAGCCGGCCGCCGCCACACCGGGGTGCGCGTCGAGGTCCTGCTCCAGGTGGAGCGCGCCCCAGTCGGCGAGTGCTCCCTCGCCGTACGCGGTGCAGAGCGCGATGAGGCCGAAGATCGCGACGAGTCCGCGGGTACGTCCGTCGAGGCGGCGGGGCGCCTTCTGCTCGGCGTCCGTGCGGTCGGGGGGTACCGGCGGTTCCTGGCGCAGCAGCGTACGCCCGGCGACCGCCGTGACGAGGAGTCCGATCGCGGTGAGGCCGAGCAGATGGCGGGTGGGGGACAGGTGGGCGGCCACCAGCCCGCCGAGACCGGCTCCGAGCATCCCGCCCAGGCTGAAGGCCGCGTGGAAGCCGGGCATCACCGGCCGCCGGAGCGCGGCCACCAGGTCGACGGCCGCGCTGTTCATCGCGACGTTGATGCAGCCGTAAGCGGCGCCGAAGACGAGCAGGACGGCACCGAGGGTCAGGGCGGAATGGGTGAGCGGTGGCAGGGCGACGCTGAGTGCGAGGAGGACACCGCAGACCACCGTCACCGGATGGCTGCCGAAGCGGCGGCACAGTCGGCCGGTGAGCATCATCGTGATCACCGCCCCGGCGGAAACCCCCAGCAGCGCGAGCCCGAGTGAGCTGGCCGAGGCGCCGGTCTGCTCCTTGATGGCCGGGATGCGCACGACCCAGCCGGCGAAGACGAAACCGTCGAGGGCGAAGAAGGCGGTGATGGCGAGGCGGAGCCGGGTCAGGTCGTTGCCCGGCACGACGCTGTGCGAGGACAGTTTGTTTATTAGCGGCACAAAGTCAGGGTAGGTGCCTGCCTGCCACACGTACAGGGGGAAGTGGCCGGATTCAGACCACGAGGACCTCGAGGCCCACGTCCTGGAACCGCCGTACCGTCGCCTCGTCGGCCCCGGCGTCGGTGACGAGCGTGCCCACCGCGTCGGCCGCGCAGATCCGGGCGAACGCCCGCTGTCCCAGCTTGCTGGAGTCCGCGGCGACGATGACGCGCTCGGCGCGCTCGCACAGCAGGCGGTTGATCGCGGCCTCCGCCTCGTCGTGCGCCGCCGCCCCGTGCGTGGCGTCGAAGGCGACCACGCCGAGCACCGCGACGTCGACGGTGATCTGGCCGAGCACGCCGTCCGCGAGCGGGCCGACGAGCTCGTACGAGGAGGGGCGGGCGACCCCGCCCGTCACCACGATCTTGAACTGGGGCCGTACGGCGAGCTCGTTGGCGATGTTGAGCGCGTTCGTCACCACGGTCAGCGCGGGGGACCCGGACGCGAGGTCGGGGCGCACGGCCAGCGCGCGGGCCACCTCCGTGGTGGTCGTGCCGCCGGTCAGGCCCACCGCCTCGCCGGGTGCCACGAGGTCGGCGACCGCCCTCGCGATCCGCTGCTTCTCCGAGGCGCGCCGGGCGGTCTTGTAGCGCAGCGGCAGTTCGTAGGAGACCCCGTGCACGACCGCCCCGCCACGGGTGCGGACGAGCATCTGCTGTTCCGCGAGCTGGTCGAAGTCGCGCCGGATCGTCGCCGCCGACACCTCCAGCTCCGCCGCGGCCTCCTCGACGTCCAGCCGGCCCCGCTCCACGAGCAGTTCCAGCAGCGTCTTCCAGCGGGCGTCGCGCGACATCCGCACTCTCCGTTCCTCGTTCCTCCGCGACCCTAACGCACCTATGCGGCGCTTGAATGCTTGATGTTGCTCGAAAAGGCGCGCTATCTTGCACGAAACTGCATCTGCGGGAGGGGTACGGCATGACCCATGTCGAGAACGAGCTGACCAGCCAGCCCGAGTGCTGGGCCCGGGCCGCCGAGCAGGCCCCCGGGCACGGCGCCGCGCTGCCCGCGCCGGGGGAGCGGGTCGCGATCGTCGGGTGCGGCACCTCCCTCTTCATGGCCCAGGCCGCCGCCGCGCTGCGTGAGCGGTCCGGGCAGGGTGAGACCGACGCGTTCGCCGCGTCGGAGTTCCCGTACGGCCGCGCGTACGACCGCGTCGTCGCGCTCACCAGGTCCGGAACCACCACCGAGGTGCTCGAACTCCTCGGCCGCCTCAAGGGCGCGACGCGCACCACGGCTGTCACGGCCGACCCCGGGACACCCGTCATGGAGGCGGCCGACGACGTCGTGGTGCTCGCCTTCGCGGACGAGCGGTCGGTCGTGCAGACCCGGTTCGCCACCACCGCGCTCACCCTGCTCCGCGCCCACCTCGGACTGCACACGGACGCCGTCGTGGCCGACGCGGCCACCGCGCTCGACACCCCGCTGCCCGAAGGGCTGGTCGACTGCGCGCAGTTCACCTTCCTCGGCCGCGGCTGGACCGTCGGGCTGGCCAGCGAGGCCGGACTGAAGATGCGTGAGGCCTCACTGGCCTGGACGGAGGCCTACCCGGCGATGGAGTACCGGCACGGCCCCATCAGCGTCTCCACCCACGGCACGGCCACCTGGATGCTCGGCGAGGCCCCCGAGGGTCTGGCCGAGCAGGTGCGGGGGACCGGCGCCCGGTGGGTGGCCGGCCGTCTCGACCCGCTGGCCGAACTCGTCCGCGCCCAGCGTCTCGCCGTCGCGGTCGCCGCCGCCCGCGGGCTCGACCCGGACCGGCCCCGCCACCTCACCCGCTCGGTGATCCTCCAGCCGGACGCCCGCTGAACCGGCACGACCGCCCGCGCAGAAGGAGGAGTTGTGCCACTCGCAGCCACCGGTGACCTGATCACCGCCGCCGTCCGGGAGCGGACCGCCGTCGCCGCGTTCAACATCATCACGCTGGAACACGTCGAAGCCGTCATCGCGGGCGCCGAGTCCGTGGACGCACCCGTCGTCCTTCAAGTCAGCGAGAACGCCGTGAAGTTCCGGTACGGACGGGTGCTCCCGCTCGCCCGTGCCGCGACCGCGGCGGCCGAGCGCGCCGCGGTGCCCGTCGCGCTCCACCTGGACCACGTGCAGGGTGACGCGCTCCTGCGTCAGGCCGCCGACGCAGGGTTCAGCTCCGTGATGTACGACGCCGCCCGGCTGCCGTACGAGGAGAATCTCGCCGCCACCCGCGCCGCCGCCGACTGGGCACACGCCCAAGGGCTGTGGATCGAGGCGGAGTTGGGCAAGGTCGGGGGCAAGGGAGGCGAACCGGCCCTCGACGCGCACGCACCCGGTGCCCGCACCGACCCCGCCGAGGCGCGGGCCTTCGTGGCGGACTCCGGCGTGGACGCGCTGGCCGTCGCGGTCGGCAGTTCGCACGCGATGACCACCCGCACCGCGGCCCTCGACCACGAACTGCTCAAACGCCTCGCCGCGGCCCTCGACGTGCCCCTCGTGCTGCACGGCTCCTCCGGGGTCCCGGACGACGAACTCGCTTCGGCCGTCGCCGGAGGCATCGCCAAGGTCAACATCGGAACGGCGCTGAACCTCGCCATGACCGGCGCCATCAGGGAGTTCCTCACCGCCCGCCCCGAGGCGGTGGACTCGCGCGCGTACCTCGGCGCGGGGCGGGAGGCCATGGCGCGGACGGTGGCGCACCTCATCGGCGTGCTGCGGACGTGAGCGTCCCGTGTGCGTGCCGGCCGCGCCCCGGGGTCGCCGCGGTCCGGGCCGAGCTGCCCGGTTTCCGCCCTCTGGAGGGCTGACACGCACCGGTGCCCCCGGACAGGACCGCCCGGACGTCGCACCCGCTCGGCAGCCCCCGCGGCGGGAGCCGGGAGCCTCGCCCCGGGCCCGCGGAGCGCTACTTCCTGACCGCTTTGAGCACCACGAACTTCGCGTCGCTCGCGACGAGTTCGCTGTTGCCGAACAGCCGCCGCAGCTTGAGGTGGTACCCGAGGTGGCGGTTGCCGATCACCCACAGCTCACCGCCGGGACGCAGCGCGCGCCGTGCTCCGGTGAACATCCGCCAGGCGATGGCGTCGGTCGTCGCCTGGTGGGAGTGGAAGGGCGGGTTGGTGAGGACGACGTCGACGCTCCCGTTCGGTACGTCGGTCAGGCCGTCCCCGACGAGGAACTCCGCCGAGCCCGAGGGCGCCGGTGAGCTCTCCGGCTGTCCGGGGCCCCGCGTGTTCTCCCGGTAGGTCGCCTCGGCGGACGCCACCGCCTGGTACGACTCGTCGACGAACAGCACATGCGCGCGCGGGTTGGCCAGCGCGACCGCCGTCCCCACGACCCCGTTGCCGCAGCCGAGGTCGACGACGCGCTCGGCGTCGCGGGTGCGCGGAAGGTGCTGGAGGAAGAAGCGGGTGCCGATGTCGAGCCGGTCGGCGCAGAACACTCCCGCGTGGTTCACGACGGTCCGACCGGACACCACGCCGACGCCGTCCGGGAGTTCGTAGCGGTAGGGCCACGGATTGGCGGTCCGTACCAGCCCCGGCGCCGGGGTGCTGAGGACGAGCCGGGCCTTCTGCTCCGCGAGCGACGTACGCGTCGGGCCGATGATCCGCTCGAACAGGCGCAGCGTCGAGGTGTGGATCTCCTTGACCATGCCGGTGCCGACGACGACCGTCCCCTCGTGCAGGGCGGGCGCCAGCCGGTGCAGCTGGTCCTCCAGCAGCGCCAGGCTCTTGGGCACGTGGACGAGCAGGACGTCGATGCGGTCGGGGGGCGTGTCCCGGGTGGTCAGGAGGCGCACGGCGTCCTCGTCGACGCCGTTGCGCCGCAGGTTCGCCCGGGTCGCCTCCCGTGCCAGGTAGGAGTCGGTGATCTGCACCGGCCGGTGTGACGCGAGCGCCGTGACCAGCGCGCCCCACCGGTCGCCGACCACGACCACCGACCCGGACAGGGAGGTGCCGCTCGCCGCGAGGTGCCGCAGGAGATAGGCGTCGGACGCGTCCCAGGCACGCAGCCTGTCGCGGGGGTCCTCGGGGAAGCGGGCCAGCGTGAGCTCGCCCCAGGGTGTGGCCATCCGGTCGTTCATCGTGCCCCAGGCTATCCGAGCCGCAGCTCAGAGCCGGTCCCGGTGGCCCGGCGGCGGCCGGGGAGGCACGCCGGCCCGGGCGGCGGGCCACGGGAACGGGCCGGACACCACGTCGTCGCCGGTCCGCGTGACGGCTGCGTGATGATGGAAGGTATGGAGAGTGAGCTGTTTCCGCGCGGGCGGACGGAGGTGGCGCCGGGCGCCGTGCACCTGCCGGACTGGCTGGACCTCGAGGGTCAGCTGGGGCTGCTGACCGCCTGCCGGGAGTGGGCCAGGCCGCCGGCCGGCCTGCGCACGGTGCGCACCCCCGGCGGCGGCACCATGACCTCGCGGCAGGTCTGCCTGGGCCTGCACTGGTACCCCTACGGGTACGCGCCCACCGTGGTCGACGGCGACGGCTCCCCGGTGAAGCCGTTCCCGCCGTGGCTGGCGGACCTCGGCCGCAGGGCGGTGGAGGACGCCCTCGGCCCGCAGCCGGCCGGTTCCGAGGCGCACGACATCGCACTGATCAACTTCTACGACGCCGACGCCCGCATGGGCATGCACCGGGACAGCGACGAGAGGTCGGACGCGCCGGTGGTGTCCCTGAGCCTCGGCGACAGCTGCGTCTTCCGGTTCGGGAACACCGAGTCGCGGACCCGGCCGTACACGGACGTCGAGCTGCGCAGCGGGGACCTCTTCGTCTTCGGCGGCCCGTCCCGGTCGGCCTACCACGGGGTTCCCCGGGTGCACGCGGGCACCGGGCCGAGCGAGTTGGGACTCACGGGCCGGCTGAACGTCACCCTGCGGGTCGGCGGCTTCCAGGATCCGCCCGTCGCACGCACGTGAGCGAGTCGCAGGACGCGGAGACGGCCGCGGCCCCTCCGGTACGGGTATCGAGGCCGGCGCCGCGCCGGGAGTGCGGGGACGCCTCCCGGCGCACCCCGGACGGGCCACCGGTCGTCCGGATCATGGGAGACTCGCCCTCATGAACGGCAAGGCGGGCCCCCGGGCGGCGGGGGAAGGGAACACGCGGACGCGGCTGGACCGGGGGCGTGGAGCCCTCGGACCCGCGCTGGAGCTCGTGCACACCGGGCGTGCGCCGACCCGTGCCGTCCTCACCGCCGAACTGGGCGTCACCCGGGCGACGGCCGGCGCCGTGGCCGCCGAGCTGGAGGCGCTCGGCCTGATCCGCGTGGACGCCCGTCCCGGAGCGGCCGCCGGTTCGCAGGGACGCCCCTCGCACCGCCTGGAGGTCGCCGAGGACGGTCCCGTCGCGCTCGCCGCGCAGGTCCACGCCGACGGGTTCCGCGCCGCGCTGGTCGGTCTCGGCGGCCGGATCGTCGCGACCGCGCCCGGCTGCGAGACCGTCGACGCCGACCCGGCGAAGGTCCTCGGCTCGGTCGTCGAGGCCGGCGCCGAACTGCTGGCGCAGACCGGTCGGCGCTGCGTCGGCGCCGGTCTCGCGGTGCCCTCGGCGGTCGCCGAACCGGACGGTCTCGCCCTCAACCCCCTGCACCTCGCCTGGCCCGCCGGTTCGCCGGTCCGCCAGATCTTCGCCGAGCGTGTGCGCGCCGCCGGGATCCACGGGCCCGCCTTCGCGGCCAACGACGTCAACCTCGCCGCCCTCGCCGAGCACCGGCACGGCGCCGGCCGCGGCGCCCGCGACCTGCTGTGCGTGGCGACCGGGCACCGGGGCGTCGGCGGTGCGCTGGTGCTGGACGGGCGCCTGCACACGGGCAGTTCGGGCCTCGCGCTGGAGGTCGGCCACCTCACCGTCAACCCCGAGGGACGCCCCTGCCACTGCGGAAGCCGGGGCTGCCTCGACGTGGAGGCGGACCCGCTGGCGTTCCTGGACGCCGCCGGCCGCGACCCAGGTCCCGAGGTCTCGCTGCTCCAGCAGTCCAACGACCTGATCCGCGGGCAGTACGCGGACCCGGCGGTGCGCACCGCCACCGAGGCGCTGATCGACCGGCTCGGGCTCGGCCTGGCGGGGCTGGTCAACATCCTCAACCCCGACCGCATCATCCTCGGCGGGCTGCACCGCACCCTGCTCGACGCCGACCCCGACCGGCTGCGTGCCGTCGTCGCGGACCGCAGCCTGTGGGGGCAGAGCGGCGGCGTGCCGATCCTCGCCTGCACGCTGGACCACAACAGCCTGGTGGGCGCCGCCGAGCTGGCCTGGCAGCCGGTCCTCGACGACCCGCTGACGGCCCTCGCCGAGGCCTGATCCACCGGCGGGACGACGCCGTCAGGTCCATTCCACCGAGAACGCGCGCGCGGGATTCTCGGTGAACACCCGCTCCACCAGCTCCCTGCCGAGGGCGAGTTCGAGACGCGGCCGGACGCGCCGCAGCAGATACGGCATGCCCGGACCGCCGTCGACGGAGCGGGCGGCCGCGGTCGTCGTGTCGCCGCCCAGGAGCAGGCGATTGCCGAACCCGGCCTCGGCGAGGGCCCGTACGGCCTCCGGCATGCGCCAGTCCGTGGCGTGGTGGGCGCGCGAGGGGCCGTCGAAGGCCAGATAGGCGCCCGCCTCGGCGGCCTGGCGGTGCACCACCGGATCCGGTGCCCGGTTGAGATGGCCGAGGATCACCCGGTGCGGCGGCACCCCCGACTCGCCGCACAGCAGGTCGAGTACGTCGAGCGCGCCCGTGCCCAGCTCGAGGTGGACGGCGATGGGGGCACCCGTGGCGTGGTGGGCCTCGGCCGCCGCGGTCATCGTCCAGCGGGCGTGCGCGTCCAGGGCGTGGAAGCCCCCGGCGACCTTGATCAGGCCGGCCCGGACCCCCGTCGTGCCGATGCCCCGGGTCAGTTCCGTGACGAACAGCTCCGCCAGTCTGCCGCGCAGTGCGGTGAGCATCTCGGGCGCGTAGTGCGCCGCCTGGTGCAGTCCGGTCGCCGCGACGACGTGAACTCCCGTGTCCCGGGAGACGATCGGCAGATCCGCCACCCGCCGGCCGAGCCCGTACGGCGTCCACTGGACGACACTCGCGCCGCCCTGCGCCCGGAACGCGGTGAGTTCGTCCCGCGCGGAGGCGGCGTCGCGCAACTCCTGGCCGGGGAGCTGGGGGCTGCCGAAGAAGACGTGGTCGTGCGCGTCGCACACGCCCAGCCGCTCCGGAGGCAGGTCGCCCAGGACGGTGCGGACCGTGCTCACCACCGCGGCCCCCGGGGGAGCAGGCCCCGCCCGGGCTGCGACATGTGCAGCACCTGGAACACCTCGCCGACGGCCTCGGGGGTGTCATGGGCCCAGACGGAGAAGTGCACCGTCTCCCAGTTCCGGGTGTCGACGGCGGCGGCCGCGCAGACGGCGCCGTCCAGCGAGGCCAGCCGCTCCGTCTCCCGCACCGCGTCCTTCGCCGCCTCCGACAGCGGGACGCCCTCGGGCAGGGGCCGGGCGGACCGCACCGCGACGGCGGCGGGGGAGCCGCCGGCGACTCCCTCCTCGTACGAGAGGCCCGTCCACTGCTGCACCACGGGCCGTCCGAAGTCGTCGACTATGCCCTGGAAGGGGCCCGTCCAGAGGAAGGCGTTCATGCCCTCCACGGTGTTCCAGAGGTAGAAGGGCGCGTACTGGTTGACCGGCGAGCCGTGCACACCCCGCTCGCGGATCAGATAGGTCTTGAATCCGAGGCCGTCCCAGTCGTCGAGCCGGTGGCCGAGCCGCGAGACGCGGTCGCGGACGACGCCCATGTCGTAGTCGGCGGGCAGTGTCAGTTCGTACTGCATGGCGTGCACGGTGCCTCCAAGTGGCTTTGCGGGGGCGGGTGTCGGAGCGACCGGCCGTGGCTCAGCGGGCGGGGTCGAGGAGGGCCAGCAGTCCCCGGACGCCGGTGTCGAACGCGGCGGGTGAGCCGGACGCGCGGGCCAGGACGTACCCGCCCTGGACCGTGGCGACGATCGTCGCGGCGACCTCCTCCGCGTCGAGGGAGGGCGCGAACTGGCCCTGCTCCTTGCCCTCTTCGACGATCCCGGCGAGCGTCTCGCGCAGCCAGTCGATCGTCGCGTCGACGGGCGCGCGCAGCTCCTCGCTCGCCATGACGTCCGGGTCCATCGTGAGCCGCCCGACGGGGCAGCCGCGCAGCACGTCGCGTTCGCGCCGCAGGTACGCCGCCATGCGCTCGTACGGCGTCCCGGGCGTGCTCAGTACGTCCTCGGCGGTGGCCCGCAGTTCCTCGGCGGTCCGGAGGATGGCGGCCAGGGCGAGATCGGGCTTGCCCTTGAAGTGGTGGTACATGCTGCCCTGTCCGGCGCCCGCGTGCTGCTGGATCGCCTTGGGGCTGGTGCCCACGTAGCCGCGCTCCCACAGCAGCTCGCGAGTGGACTCGATCAGTCGCTCCGGGGTGCTCATGACCGTACTGTACATACTAGTAGGTACAGCCGTCGACGGGGCAGCCGCGGCCGCCGGGAGCAGACGGCCGACCGTCGCGTACTCCCGTGGAGGTACGCGCACTGCCGCTGGCCGTACGACGACTCGGACCCCCTCCCGGAGCCAGGCTCGGAACATCACGAGGACACCCACCGAGGAGATGAACCGAGATGCAGACCCTGGCGAACTGGGACGGCGGCCCCGGCCCGTGGATCCTGTTCTTCCCGCTGATCTGGGCGGCCGTCGTCGTCGGCGCGGTGACCGTCCTGCGCCGCACCGCCCGGCTGGGCCGCGGCGGTCCCTGGCGTCCGGCGGACGGCGGGCGCCCGGCCGGTGACTCGCCGATCGCCGTGCTCGGCCGCCGCTTCGCGGCCGGCGAGATCGACGAGGACGAGTACTGGCGCCGGCTGTCCGTCCTGGACGAGCAGTTCGGGCGCACGGGCAAGGGCGGCGCGGTATGAGCGGCGCACCCGCGGCCACCGAGGCGACCACCACCCGCCACGCCGCGCGAGTCACCGGAGCCGTCAAGGTGTACGGCTCCGGTGACACCGCGGTACGGGCCCTGGACGGGGTGAGCGTCGGGTTCCCGGCCGGCCGCTTCACCGCGATCATGGGGCCCTCCGGTTCCGGCAAGTCCACCCTCATGCACTGCGCGGCGGGCCTGGACACGCTCACCTCGGGAGCGGCCTTCATCGGCGGCACCGAACTCGGCGCACTCGACGACCGCCGGCTCACCCTCCTGCGGCGCGAGCGCGTCGGCTTCGTCTTCCAGTCCTTCAACCTGGTCCCGACGCTGACCGTCGCGGAGAACATCACGCTGCCCGTCGACCTCGCGGGGCAGCGGGGCGACACCGCGTGGATCGACGCGCTCGTCGACGTCGTCGGCCTGCGCGACCGGCTCCACCACCGACCCTCCGAACTGTCCGGCGGGCAGCAGCAACGGGTCGCCGTGGCACGGGCGTTCGCGGGACGGCCGGACGTCGTCTTCGCCGACGAACCCACCGGCAACCTGGACTCCCGCTCCGGCGAGGAGGTGCTGGGCCTGCTCGGCCGGGCCGTGCGCACGATGGACCGCACCGTCGTCATGGTCACCCACGACCCGGTCGCCGCCGCCCACGCCGACGAGGTGATCTTCCTCGCCGACGGCCGCCTGGTCGACCGCATGGAGGCACCGACCGCCGACAAGGTCCTCGACCGCATGAAGGCCTTCGACAGCAAGGGGGCGCCGTCGTGAACGCCTCCGTCCGCATCGGCGCGGCCTCCCTGAGAGCCCACAAGCGGCGCTTCGCGGGTACGTTCCTCGCGGTCTTCCTCGGCGTCGCCTTCCTGACCGGCACGCTCGTCATGGGTGACACCCTGCGCGCCGGGTTCGACACGATGTTCGGCAACGCGACGAGCGGCACGGACGCCGTCGTCCGCAACGCCGCGACGATCACCACACCCGGCGACAGCCAGGGCGAACGCCGGCCCATCGACACCGCACTGACGGCGGCGATCGAGCGGACGCCCGGAGTCGCGGCCGCCGTACCCGACATCCAGGGCGCCGGCCAGCTCGTCGGCGCCGACGGCGAACCCGTCGGCGGCCAGGGCCCGCCCACCGTGGCCGGCAACTGGATCACGGACCCCGGACTCAACCCGTACCGTCTCGCCGAGGGCCGCGCACCCGCCAGGAGCGGCGAAGTCGTGATCAACCGGGGAGCCGCGAAGAAGGGCGGCCTGGAGATCGGCGACACCACGACGCTGCGCACCCCGGACCCCGTGAAGGTGACGATCGTCGGCCTCGCGACCTTCGGCGGCGAGGACGGCATGGCCCAGGTGACCTTCACCGGCATGACACGGGCCGACGCCGAGACCTACCTGACCGCCCGGCCGGGCCAGGCCGCGGCCATCCAGGTGCGGGCCGCGCCCGGCACCGGCCAGCGGGAACTCGTCGAGAGGCTGACCCCGGTGCTGCCGAAGGGAGTCGAGGCGATCACCGGCCAGGAATCGGCCGAGGAGAACACCGACATGATCTCCAGCCAGTTCCTGACCCTCTTCACCACCTTCCTGCTGGTCTTCTCGGGCGTCGCGTTGCTCGTCGCGACCTTCTCCATCCACAACACGTTCGCCATCGTCGTCGCCCAACGCACCCGCGAAAACGCCCTGTTGCGCGCACTGGGCGCATCCCGCCGCCAGGTCACCGCCGCGACGCTGCTCGAAGCGAGCGCGGTCGCCGTCACGGCTTCCGCCGCCGGCCTCGCGGGCGGCGTCGGCATCGCCGCCGGACTGCAGGCGCTGTTCCCCGCCATCGGATTCCCGTTCCCGGACGGCGCGTTGGTCGTCGGCGGGCTCTCGCTCCTGCTGCCCCTGGCCGTCGGCGTGCTCGTCTGCCTGGGGTCGGCCGTGCTGCCCGCCGTCCGGGCGGGCCGGACCGCACCGCTGGCCGCACTGCGCGAGACGGCGGTGGACCGGTCCGGGGCCTCACGCGGACGTGCCGCCGTCGGCGGCTCCCTGGCCGCGCTCGCCCTCGCGGCGACCCTCGTCGGCGTCCTCGCCGCGCCGTCGCTGTGGCTCGCCGGCTCCGGCGCCGTCCTGGCCCTCGCTGCCTTCGTGGTCCTCGGGCCCGTCGCGGCCGGCACGGCCGTACGGGTCATCGGCATCCCCCTCGACCGGCTGCGCGGCGTCACCGGCGCTCTCGCCCGGCGCAACGCGCTGCGCACCCCCAAGCGCACCGCGGCCACCGCGAGCGCGCTGATGATCGGGATCGCCGTCGTCTCGCTGTTCACGGTGTTCGGCGCCTCGCTGAAGGCGACCATGGACCAGACGGTCTCGCGTTCCTTCGCGGGCGACGTCGTCGTCAGCACCCCGTCCTTCGGCGCGGGCGGCAGCGGGCTCAGCCCGAAGCTGGCCCCCGCGATCGCACGGCAGCCCGGCGTCGAGAACGCCGTGGGACTCGGCCGCGGGGTCGCCGAGGTCGACGGCGAGGGAAGGGCCCTCACCGTCACCGATCCCGTCACCCTCGGCAAGGTCTTCGACCTCGGCCGGGTGGACGGATCACTGGACCGCCTCGGTACCGACGGGATCGCCGTCACCCGGGAGGAGGCCGGCCGGCAGGGCCTCACGACGGGCGACACCACCCGCCTCACCTTCACCGACGGCGACCGGAAGACCTTCACCGTCCGCGCGGTCTACGGCCGTTCGGAACTCGCCGGTGACTACGTCATCACCCGTGCCGCCTGGGCCCCGCACCGCACGCAGGACTCCGACACGCTCGTCGCCGTCTCCTTCGCGGACGGCGTGAGCACGGCCGAGGGCACGGCGGCGGTGGAGCGGACCGCGGCGGCGTACGGCAACCCCGACGTGCAGACCCGCGACGAGTACGCGCGGTCCTCGGCGGCCGGCATCGACATGATGCTGACCCTCGTCTACGCGCTGCTCGCCCTCGCGGTACTCATCGCGCTGCTCGGCATCGCCAACACGCTGACGCTCGCGATCCACGAACGGACCCGTGAACTCGGCCTGTTGAGGGCCGTGGGACAGACCAGGGCGCAACTGCGCGCCATGGTCCGCTGGGAGTCGGTCCTGGTCGCAGCGTTCGGCACGGCGGGCGGGCTCGCGCTGGGAGGCTTCCTCGGCTGGGTCCTCGTGAAGGCCTCGGACGGAGCCTCCGACAGCGACTTCGCCTTCGCGGTGCCGCCCGTGCAGCTCGTGGTGGTGGCGCTGGTGGGCCTCGCGGCCGGAGCGCTCGCGGGTCTGCGCCCGGCCCGGCGGGCGGCACGCCTCGACGTGCTGCGCGCCATCGCCACCGAGTGACCCGTCCCCGCGACGCGGAGGTCACCGCCCGGTCAGCCGACAACGGCGGACCGGGCGGGAGCGTGTTCGGGCCTGCGCGCTTCCGAACCGAACCTGCGCACAGGCGCCTCGAGAGCGGTGGCGTACGCCGGCCGCACCGGAGTCGCCGCGGCGGAGTGAGCCGGCAGGGTGAACCACACGACCTTGCCGGATTCTCCGTTCGGCCGCACACCCCAGCTCTCGCTCATGGCGGCGACCATGGCGAGGCCGCGACCACAGGTGGCGAAGAGTTCCGGGTCCTCCACGACGGGCAGACGCGGGTCGTTGTCGTGCACCGAGACCGTGAGCCGGTCGAGCAGGAACTCGATCTCCACGGTGCACATCTTGTCGGGCTCGGCGTGCCGGTGAACGTTGGTCAGAAGTTCGGTGACGCCGAGCGCTGCGCGGTCTATCAACTGGTCCAGATGCCAGTAGCGCAACTGCGCAGATACGATTCTGCGGACCTGGCCGATCCGCGAGGGCAGGGCTTGGAGCCCCACCGTGCAATGCCTGCTTGGCTGGCTGATCACGGCTGCGACTCCCCGAATTGAGGTCCGGAAGAAGACGGAGATCGAATCCAGCAGATGGCTGCGTGGAACGACCGCCTGCTGTGATGGCCGGCGGGCTGGTTCGCAGCGTTATCGCCGGTAAACCCAGAGTGACGTGACATCAGCGTGACCCAGGGAATGCCGTCCCGCAACTCGCGCCCCGTTCAACTGCTGCGTCCCGCCGCCCTGCGGACCGCCTCGATGAACCGGCGGGCGGAGGGCGGGCCGGGCTTTCCCGGCGCCGGATCGTGTTCCCCGAGGGTGAGCTGGTAGCGCGTGCCGTTGAGGTCGGCCGACGCCCGGTCGTCATGGGCGAACCACGGCTTCGAGGCGCGCACCGCCTGGACCGGCGCGCTGTCGATCTCGCTGCCGTAGCTGGTGAGCAACTCGAGCCTGCCGTCGTTGATCCGGACCTGTCCGGCCCGGGTGAGCGAGCGCAGCCTCTTCCCGATCCGCACGCCCGTGGCCGTGAACTCCGGATCCGCCATGATGCTCCGCCCCCTCGCGTGTTCGGCCGCCGCTCCGTCGTGCTCGGCGTGGTTCTTGATCCAGTGAAGCATCCCCGTGCCTGCAGTCTGCCCGCCACCGGCGTCGAGCACCAGTACGTACGACGACGTCCTGCCGGTCGGTGGGAGCACTCACGAGCATGCGCCCCCGGCGCCGCGCGCCCCGCCCCCCAGGCCCTCCTTTGAGCTGCCCAAAGATGCGTTTATGCAGGTGAGAAGCGTGAGGAAGGTGCCTATGATCGAGGTGTCCGACCATGTGAACCGGCGTCGGCGCAACGCGTAAGGAGCCTCGCCGTGAGCATCACTCCCTCGACCCGGACCGGACAGACCCTCGACGTCGACCACAGCGACCTCGCGTATCGAGCCTGGCTCAAAGAAGCGGTCCGCAAGGTCCAGGCGGACGCCAACCGTTCGGCCGACACGCACCTGCTGCGCTTCCCGCTGCCCGAGCGGTGGGGCATCGACCTGTATCTGAAGGACGAGTCCACCCACCCGACCGGGAGCCTCAAACACCGGCTAGCCCGCTCGCTCTTCCTCTACGGCCTCTGCAATGGCTGGATCCGGCCCGGACGCCCAGTCATCGAGGCGTCCAGCGGGTCGACGGCCGTCTCCGAGGCGTACTTCGCGAAGCTGATCGGCGTGCCCTTCGTCGCGGTGATGCCGCGTACGACGAGTGCCGAGAAGTGCCGGCTCATCGAGTTCCACGGCGGGCAGTGCCACTTCGTGGACGACCCGCGCCGGATGTACGAGGAGTCCGCCGCCCTCGCGGTCGAGACCGGCGGCCACTACATGGACCAGTTCACCTACGCCGAGCGGGCCACGGACTGGCGCGGGAACAACAACATCGCCGAGTCCATCTTCCGCCAGCTGGAACTGGAACGCTTCCCCGAACCGGCGTGGGTGGTCGCCACGGCCGGGACCGGCGGCACCTCGGCGACCATCGCGCGCTATGTGCACTACATGCAGCACGACACCCGCATCTGTGTCGCCGATCCGGAGAACTCGTGCTTCTTCGAGGGATGGACGACCGGCGATCCGGCCGTCACGACCGACTGCGGTTCACGCATCGAGGGGATCGGCCGGCCGCGGATGGAGCCCAGCTTCGTGCCCGGCGCCATCGACCGGATGATGAAGGTGCCCGACGCGGCCAGCGTGGCGGCCGTCCGCGCCCTGGAGCGAGCCATCGGGCGCAAGGCGGGGGGCTCGACCGGCACCGGTCTGTGGAGCGCGCTGAAGATCGTCGCCGAGATGGTGGCCGAGGGCCGTACGGGAAGCGTGGTGACCCTGATCTGCGATCCGGGTGACCGCTACCTGGACAAGTACTACTCGGACGCGTGGCTGGCCCAGCAGGGGCTGGACATCACGCCGTACACCGAGGCGATCGAGACGCTGCTGCTCACGGGCGTCTGGGCGGACTAGCGGGCAGGGTCCCGACGGTCCCGTCCGGGACGTCGGTTGCCGATGCCGTGAGGTTCTTCAGCGGGCGCCGGTGGGGGTACGGGCGGGGCCTGACAGCACCCGCTTGCCCCGAGGGAAGGCAGCCGCGAGCCCGCCGCGAAAAGCGAACGCGGGCCGCCCCGCCGCCCACCCCGACGAACGGCCGGCGGCCGCCGCGCGCGGCGCCGGCCTCGCCGAGGACATGCCGCCGCTGGTCACCGATGTGCCGTGTCCTCGGGCGCCCCGGCGTTCGGCGAGTCGCCCGCGCGGGCGACCGCCCGCGCTCAAGCCGCCGTGGTGGTCAGTCGTCGGTCCAGTGCCACGACCGCGTCCTTGAAGGCGCGGCCCAGGCCCGCCCGTCCCAGTCCGAGTGCCAGCCGGAAGGGCGCGGCCCCGTCGGCTGCGAAGGTCCAGCGCACCCGGGTGCCCGACCCCGCGGGCGTGAGCCGCCATTCCTCGGCGAGCGCACGGGGTCCCGGCGCGTTCGTCACGTCCACGCGGTACGCGTACACCCGCGGTGCCTCGGCCGCGAGCACGGTCTCCTCGAAGCGGGTGCCGCCCTTCAGCCGGACCTCGCGCCCCGCCCCGTCCGGCGTCGGCCGGGCGAGCGTCACGGCCGAGAACCACTCCGGCCAGCCCGACACGTCCTCGGCGAGCGCGCGGAAGACGGCGTCGGGAGGCGCGGTGACCTCGCGTGCGAAGACCAGGCGGAGCGGAGCCAGCTCGACGAAGTCGAGTCCGACCGGGCGCAGACGGCGTGCCATGGATGCGCAACCCCCCTGGCGGGAACGGAATCCCGGGCGGTATCGAGCGTGCCCAGGCATGCCCGGGGCGGCCGTGCCCCGGGCGGCGCCACCTTAGCTGGCGGCCCGTCAGATGTCTGTATCGTCCGCGGGTTCGCCCGCCACCATCAGGCGGGTGGGATGCTCCGCCATCTCCTCGCGCGCCTCGGCCGGCAGCCCGGCGTCGGTGACCCAGGTGTCCACCTGGTCCAGCGTGGCGAAGGAACTCAGGCCCACCGTGCCCCACTTGGTGTGATCGGCGATCACCACGACACGCCGCGCGGACTGCACGAGCCGCCGGTTCGTCTCGGCCTCGGCCAGGTTCGGCGTCGACAGGCCGGCCTCGACCGATATGCCGTGCACGCCGAGGAAGAGCACGTCGAAGTGGAGCGCCGCGATCGCCTGGTCGGCCACGGGTCCGACGAGGGAGTCGGAGGGCGTGCGCACCCCGCCGGTCAGCACCACCGTGGCCGCGCCCTGCCGCTGGCCCGAGACGCGCTGCGCCGAGTGGAACACGTCGGCCACACGGACCGAGTTGGTGACCACCGTCAGGTCGGGCACGTCGGTGAGCTGATGGGCGAGCGCGTACGTCGTCGTGCCACCGGAGAGCGCGATGGCGGTGCCGGGGGCGACCAGCCCGGCGGCGGTCCGCGCGATGTCCTCCTTGGCCGTCAGCTCCAGACCGGACTTGGCCTCGAAACCCGGCTCGTGCGTGCTCGCCTCGACCACCGGGACCGCGCCGCCGTGCACCTTCTCCACCACACCCTGGCGGGCGAGCGCGTCGAGATCGCGGCGGACCGTCATGTCCGAGACGCCGAGCTTGCGGGTCAGTTCGTTGACGCGGACTCCGCCGCGACGGCGTACCTCGTCGAGGATGAGGTTGCGCCGCTGCTCCGCGAGGAGGTTCTGATTCTCGCTCACGTCCGCTCCGGTTCCTTTCGCCTCAAGCCGCCCGACACGCCGTCCGAACCCGCTCCGACGAGGACATTCGCCTCGCCCGGGCTCCGCAGGACGTCCCATACTCGCACGGGTCACCGACAGTCGCGCCACTGCCTGTGCACGCGTCACCACGGTCACCGTCACACGTACCGGGGAGATTCCGTGACGAGAGGTGTGAGCCGGTCCCGGAACGGAGATCCTGTGCCTGCACATGACACGCCAGACGGGCAGCACGGGGGAAGTGCGGAACAGTGGAGCGTGCACGACATCACGGCCCGGCCGGGGAGCACGGCGACTCCCTCCAGGACTCGACGAGGGAACACGCCGTCCCTCCGCAGCCGCCCGGACGGGCCGAGCCCGCCCTCGAACTCCTGGTCCACGGAGTCGGCGGCGCCACACCCCAGGACATGCTCGGTGATCCGCGCACGGTGCGGATCACGGGCGACGAGACGGCCGCGGTCTACCGGCGCGCCGACGACGCCGACGCCGAACGGCGCCCCGACGGCCCGCACGCGAAGCCGGTGCCGGAGGCGTACGTCTGGTGCAACCTCACCTCCGGCAACGGCTCCCGCGCCCTGTGGCTGTTGCTGCTGCCGTTCATGGTGGTCAACCTCGCGCACTGGATGCGCCCCACCGCGCAGGACCGGACGCGCACGGTACGGCTGTACGGCCTGCTCGTCCGGCTCGTCGGCCTCAGCCTGACCGTGCTCCTGGTCGCCGCCGCCTGCGAGGTGGCACTCGACCTCACCGCCTGGCAGTGCGCGGGCACGCGCGCGTGCGCCGAGAAGCACTCCTGGCTCGGCTTCCTCGCGCCGACGACGTCCGGTGACGGCTGGTGGAGCACGCCGGGGCGCAGACTCGCCCTGGCCTCGGTGGTGCCGGCCGCGCTCACCGGACTGCTCTGGTACCTCTCCCACCGCACCTGGAGCGCCTACGAGTCGCAACAGCCCCTCTCCCGCCGGGCCGAGCCCGACGAGGAGACCGGCCGCACCGGACTCGGCCGCCCTGGATTCTGGTACGGGCGACGCCTGGTGGCCCGGCTGCGCGCCGCGCACACCGCGGCGGGCTTCCTGACCGTCGCCGCGGCCGTCGGCACGTCGGCCGCGCGTCACGACCGCGGGTCCGACGGGCCGGCCCTGCTGGACGCCCTGGGACGGCTCCTCGACGTGACCCTCCTCCTGGGGGCGGGTGTCGTGGTGTGGGTGGTGTGCAGCAGGGGCCGCAGCGAGAACCGCCTCGACCGGGAACTGGACGGGACGCTCACCCGATGGCTGCCCGGCGGCGCCCTCGTCCTGCTCGCGCTCACCGTCCTGTACGCCGGCTGGTCGCGTCCCGGCTGGGAGTCGGCCGGGCGGCTCCCCGGCGACATGACGTTCGGGGCCGTCGCCCTCGGACAGGGACTGCTCGTCGTCGTCCTCGGCGTCGTCGCGCACGTCCTGTACCGCACCCGTCCCGACGCGCGTACCGCGATGCGCGGCCTGGCCGGTCCCGCCGTCGCGATGCTGGCGTGCGCGCTGGGCGGCGTCATGTCCGGGGGAGTGGCCCAGCGCGTCGCCGACTGGCTGGACGGCACCCGGGACGCGCTGGTGAGCCCGCCGGTGCTGCTGACCTGGCAGGCCTCCGCGATCCCGCCCCTGCTGCTGGTCCTGCTGGTGCTCGCCGGCTGGCTGGCCGCTCGCACCCGCCTGCTGCGGCACCGGGAGATGCGCGGGGTGGAACTCGACTACCCGGGCGAGGCGAAGGACACCGTCCGCACCCGCCGGATCGCCTCCACGCGCGCGCATGCCGCCCTCACCGACCGCGCCCCCCGGATCATCGGGATCACGTCCGCGGCCACCCTGCTCCTCGGCGCCGCGGCGCTGCTCGGAGCGGGGCTCACCGGGAAGGCGCCGGGCGAGGCCGCGCGGGGCTCGTCCGCCTTCGTGCAGGGCGCGGCCCAGACCGCGCAGGCTCTCGGGTCCTGGCTGATCGGACTCGGCTTCCTGCTCTTCGTCACCTGGGGGCGCCGCGCCTACAAGGACGCCGCCGCGCGCCGCACCATCGGCATCCTCTGGGACGTCGGCACCTTCTGGCCCCGCGCCGCGCACCCCTTCGCACCGCCCTGCTACGCGGAGCGCGCCGTCCCCGACCTGACCTGGCGCATGGACACGTGGACCCGTGCCACCGGCGGACGCCTCGTCATCTCCGGCCACTCCCAGGGCAGCGTGCTCGCGGCCGCCGCGGCCTGGCAGCTGAAGCCCGCCGTCCGCAGACGGGTCGCGCTCCTCACCTACGGCTCACCGCTGGAGCGGCTGTACGGGCGCTGGTTCCCGGCGCACTTCGGACCGGCCGCCCTGACCTCCCTGCACCGCGAGGTCGACTGCTGGCGCAACCTGTACCGTCCCACCGACCCGATCGGCGGACCCGTACGGCTGCCGGGAGACTGCGGCCCGCAGGTCGACCGCGAGGCCCTGCGCGACCCCCTCGCCTACGGCCGCACCGAGCGGCACCCGCTGCCCGCGCCGGTCCTCGGGCACAGCGACTACCAGGCCGATCCGGCGTTCGACGAGGAACGCGAGTGGCTGCTCGCCCGGCTCACGCCCGGCGTGCCGGGGCCGCGCACCCGGGAGGACGACGGACCGGCCGGCCCGTCGCCCCACGAGGACCCTCCTCAGGGCGCCTCCGGCAGGTCCTCCGCGTAGAGCAGGGTGAGGTCGTCCGTGCTCGGCTCGGCGAGCTGGGCGACCCGCCCCGCGTGCCGCTCGACCATCGCCTCGAAGGTCTGGCGCGCCGTGCGGCCGTTCCCGAAGGCGGGGCCCTTGGGGAGGTCCGTGAAGTACTTGAGCAGCGCCTCGGGCGCGCCGGGCGCGAGCCGGTACTCGTGCTCCTCGGCCTGCTGCTCCACGATCCGCAGCAGCTCCTCCGGGCCGTAGTCGCCGAAGGTGATGGTCCGTGAGAAGCGGCTGGCGACACCGGGGTTGACGGAAAGGAAGCGCTCCATCTCGGCCGTGTAGCCCGCGACGATCACCACCACCGCCTCCCGGTGGTCCTCCATCAGCTTCACGAGCGTGTCGATCGCCTCGCGGCCGAAGTCGCGGCCCGAGTCCTCCGGGGACAGCGCGTACGCCTCGTCGATGAACAGCACACCGCCGCGCGCCCTGTCGAAGGCCTCCTGGGTGCGGATCGCCGTCGAACCGATGTGCTCGCCCACCAGGTCGACGCGGGACACCTCGACCAGGTGGCCCTTCTCCAGCACACCGAGGGAGGCCAGGATCTCGCCGTAGAGCCGGGCGACGGTCGTCTTGCCGGTGCCGGGGGAGCCCGTGAAGACCAGGTGGCGGCGTGCGGAGGCCGCCTTGAGGCCCGCCTGTCGGCGCCGGCGGCCCACCTCGATCATGTCGGTGAGGGCGCGCACCTCGCGCTTGACGCTCTCCAGGCCCACCAGGGCGTCGAGTTCACCCAGTACGGCCGTCGAGGGCCGCGCGGGCCGGTCGGCCTCCGGCGCCGGCGCGACGAGCGGTTCCTGCTCGGTGGTGCGCTGGCCGGGGATGGCGCCCAGCAGGCCGGGGGAGTTGCTCGCCGTCTGTACGGCCGTCTCCTGCGCCGGGGGCCGCGGGCCCGCGCTCTCGTCGCTGGTGCAGTCCTCGACGA
This sequence comes from Streptomyces sp. NPDC005496, assembly GCF_042872045.1. Classification (NCBI taxonomy): domain Bacteria; kingdom Bacillati; phylum Actinomycetota; class Actinomycetes; order Kitasatosporales; family Streptomycetaceae; genus Streptomyces; species Streptomyces sp. NPDC005496. The sequence goes on along the minus strand of NZ_JBIAJQ010000004.1, from coordinate 445,498 downwards.
GCGGTCCGCCGTCGGACGCCGTGCCCGTGCCGGCGTCCGCGAACTCGTATCCGCCGCGCGCGCAGCGCTCCGTCCGGCACTTCTTCAGCGTCGTGCGGCAGCCGTCGATCACGTGGAAGCCGTAGCCGCCGCTGCCCGTGACCCGGCAGTTGTGGAAGCTGCCCCGGCCGCCCGCCGACACGTAGAAGCCCGCCTCGGCGGGTGAGTCCACCGTGCACCGCTCGATGGTGGGGTCGGCGCCCTTGGTGACGATGACGCCGGTCTGGGTGCCGTCCACGGTGCAGCCGGACAGCGTGCCGCCGCTGCCGTGGTCACGGAACCAGGCGCCCGTCGCGGCGTCCCGGATGCGGCAGTCGTCGAGCTGCGCGGTGGCGCCGTCGCTGACCGACACCGCCGTGTTCCGCACCTGCGAGAGGTCGCTGTCGACGACGTCCGCGCGCGAACCGCGGTCGAGGACGAACAGCGCGTCCGGCACGTCGTGCACCCGGCACGACTCCAGGACGACCGTCGCGCCGTCGCTGACCCACACCGCGGGGTAGTCGCCCGTGCTGTCGAAGATCTCGCACTGGTTGGCGTCGACGCGGGTGCCGGGATCCCACACGGACAGGCCGTTTCGGCCGAACTGGCGCACCGTCGTGCGCGTCAGCGTCAGCACCGAGCGGGAACGCAGGTCCACCGCGTTCTCCGGGATGTCGTGGATGCGGCAGTCGGCGAGGGTGAGGACGGCGTCGGTGTCGAGCGTCACGCCGTCCGCGGTCGTGCGGTGCACGTCGCAGTCGGTGAGGTGCGCCGTGGCCCGTCCGGTGATCTGCACCCCCGAGCCCTTGACCTCGTACACCTCGCAGCCGACGGCCTCCAGGGACGAGTTCTCGCCCGTCGCGGACAGGCCCGCGCCCGAGGCGTGGTGCACCCGGCAGCGCTCCAGCCGCGGGCGGGCACCGCCGCGCACCGCGACGCCGGACTGCCCGGCCGCGACGACCTCGCACTCCTCGAAGACCCCGCCCCCGCCGTCGACCACGGCGATGCCGATGCCCGCCGGGTTGTCGACCGTGCACCGCCGCACCGTCGGGCGGGCACCGCCGCGCACCTCGATGCCGGCCGCGGAGCGCGTGACGATCCGCAGGTCCGTCAGCTCGGGCGTGCCCTCCTCGACGAGCACCGCGGGCGCCGCCGCGTCCTGCCCCTCGATGTGCAGGTCCTGCACCACGGCCGAGGCCCGCACGGTGAGCGGCACCCCGTCGACCGGCGCGATGCGGACCGAGCCGGGTGTGCCGTCGGGGCCGCGCAGCGTCACCGCGCGCTGCACGACGAGGTTCTCCCGGTAGGTGCCTGGGGCGACGGTGAGGACGTCGCCGTCGGCCGCGGCCTCAAGGGCGGCGGCGAGCGAGGCGTACTCCCCTGTGCGGCGCCGCCACCGCGAGGTGCCGGTGTGCGTCACCTGGACCGTGCCCTGTGCCATGGCGCTGCTGTGCCCCCACCTAGTCGTACGCGGGTCCTGAGAGGCCGACCGCGTCATGCCGGAGATCCGATCCCGCCCAAGGGGGATCCGATCGTGTGTCGCAGACAGAGGACGACCTCTCACGAGGTGCCGAACAGTTCGGCCGGTCCACCGTAGCGTGCGCGGACGCGGCGGGTTGACCGGAGCGGCAAGGCTGTCAGCTGCCGGTGCCCGTCCTTCCCCAGTCGGGGCCCGCTCTGTCCCAGGCCCGGTCCCAACGCGCGTACCTGCGAAGGGTCATGCGCCACATGATCAGGCGCCGCCCTCCCTCGACGAGTCCGACGGTCAGCGCCGCCGCTCCGAACCCGGCCAGGAAGGCGTGCGTCGTCGCGGTCGCGGAGTCCAGAGGACGGGCGGCCAGGCGGCCGTGCCGGTCGGTCCACACCGTGAAGTGGTCGCCGCGGTGCGGGGTTCTGAGGTCGGCCGTCACCGCGCCGTGCCGTGCGGTGCCGTCCGGGCCGGTCCAGCCGGCCAGCACGCGGCTGTGCGCGTTGCGCGCCGACGAAGTCTCCGGATCCGGGTCGAGCGGGGAGCGGTCGAGCCTTCTGACGACGGTGGCGACGACCGGATGGCGCGCCTGGCGCTGCTCGCGGACGGACTGCTGAAGGGCCCGCTGGGCGGCGCCTCCGACGACGGCACCGACGAGGGGCGCGGCGCCCAGGACCAGCAGGACGGCCGCCAACGCCAGCCAGGCTTCGATCAGATCGGTCGTACGGCGCAGCGGATTGTGCCGCCACCGCCAGAGTCCGCCGATTGCCCGCACCGTCCCGCACCCCCTTCCCCCTCCGTGACAACCCCCGCGAAGCCGTCCACGCGTGAGCCCGGCGAAGACGGAGCGATGTCACCCGCCGGTCCCGCGAGGCCCTCTCATGGACTTCTCACAGGCTTTCAACGACCGTGCGGGGCCTTCGGGTTCCCCGCTCAAGGGTTCCCTCACGCATTCCGGCGGACACGGGGCTCGGCGGAGGGCGGCGCGTGCGGTGGTCAGCCGAGGATGCGGACGGGGTCGCCGACCCGCACGGTGCCGCGGGACTCGGGAACGAGGTTCTGCCCGAAGGCCAGCTGGTCGCCGAAGCGGCGGTGGCGGCCGAGGGTGCGCAGCGGTTCCTTGCCGCGCTCGGCCGTGCCCTGGTCGGTGGTGGTCACGACGCAGCGGCCGCACATCTTGGCGACCCGGAAGGAGACCTCGCCGATGGCGATGCGCGTCCAGTCGTCCTCGGCCCACGGCGGGGTACCGGCCACCACCACGTTGGGCCGGAAACGGTTCATGGGCAGCGGGCCCTCGTCGGGGTGGTCGCCCTGCGCGATCAGGGAGTTGAGGGCGTCCAGGGAGGACTGCGTCGTGAGCAGCAGCGGGTAGGCGTCGGCGAGGCTGACGGTCTCACCGGGAAGGGCGTGCGGGGCGTCGTCGATGGGACGGCGCGTGGCGGGGTCGTCGAGGTGGACGAGCGTGACGTCCACGCCCAGGTACGCGCTGAACCAGGTGCTCGCGGACGCGTCGGCCGCGACCGTCTCGACCTTCTGGCGCGGGAACTTGGCGGGGATCGTGACGGCCGGGTCGGGCACCGGCACGGTCAGCGGGTCGGTGCCGGGCGCGGACAGCCGGATGCCGCCGCCGGGCAAGGGCTCGGCGGCGGCCAGTGCGAGACGGGGCCGCTGCCGCTGGGTGACGACCTTGCCCGCCTCGTCGATCACTGCCCAGCGCCGGTCACCGGCCAGCCCCCAGGGCTCCACCACGGCCTCGCCGGGTGCGTGGCCCCGCAGTGCCTTGACCGGGTGGACGTGAATCGCTTGCAGCGCCGGGTTGTTCGCCATGAGGCCATGGTGCCAGGACGCGGCGGCCACCCGGGACCCGGACCCCGAGGGGCCCGGGGTGCTCAGTAGCCGCGGTACTGCTGCCCGTTGTTGTACGGGTCCTGGTACGGCGCGGGGGCGGGGCGTGGAGCCGCGGGGCGCATGGCCTCGTAGCCCGTGTTGGCCGCCATCGGACGGGGCTGCTGCTGCTGGTGCCCCGGGTAGCCGCGGGGGCCCGCCGCCTGCTGGGGGATGTAGCCCGTGGGCGCCTGGTGCAGTGGTGCGGGCTGCTGGGCCTGCGGGTAGCCGTAGGAAGGCTGGGACGGTCCGGCCGGCAGCGCGGGGAGAGCCGACGGCAGCGCGGGCAGGTGGCTGCCCGTGTCGTATGCGGAGGGGACCCGGATGGGGGCGATCTGAGGGGTGCCACGTTCCGCGACGAGGGAGTCGTAGATCGGGGTGTCCGGGAAGGACGGCGCGGAGTAGTAACCGCCGCCATAGGTGGAGCGGGGGGAGGTCATGGCACATAAGTTAAGCCCACGATGTGCTGGTTGGGGAGACCGATAAGAGGGTTGTTTTCCGTGTCGGCGGTGACGTGGGATCCCCAATGCGAGCGAACTCGGCAAAAAAGGACGCCAAAGAGGGTTCAGATCGTGTAAAGGCCGAGTTCCTGGCGGGTTACCGGCGGTTGGCCACCGGTCTTCCGGCCCGGATCATGGGCGTTCGGGGCTCGGGGGAATAGGTTTGGCCGAACGGGTCCGACGAGCCGGTCGGATCCTCTGCACTGTCCTGGGTGGCTCGGTGCGAAGACGGTGATGGGGGCGTACATGTCAATGTCCAAGGGGTCGAACGTGGCCGTGCCGACGGCCGCGCTGCGGGTCGAGCTGGGCCGGGGTTCCGGACCCGGGGTGCCCGACGCCGACGCGTCGGCGCTGCTGCTCGTCTCGGGAAAGGTGCGGTCGGACGCCGACTTCGTCTTCTACAACCAGCCGGTGCACTCCTCCGGCGCGGTCCGCCACGAGGGCAAGGGGACCGCGGGCGGCCAGGCGACCGACACGCTCCTGGTCGACCTCGCGCGCGTGGAGCCCGCGATCGAGACCATCGTCCTGGCCGCGTCGTCGGACGGCGGCACCTTCGGACAGATCCCCGGTCTGTACATCCGCGTCCTCGACGCGCAGGGCACCGAGATCGCCCGCTTCGACAGCGCCGCCACCGTCGAGACCGCCTTCGTCCTCGGGGAGTTCTACCGCCGTCAGGGCGCCTGGAAGTTCCGCGCCGTCGGACAGGGCTACGACAGCGGCCTGGAGGGACTCGCCACGGACTACGGCATCACCGTGGACGAGCCTCAGCACACGCCGCCGCCCGCCGCGCCCCGCACGCCGCCCCCGGCCGCCCCGCCCGTGAACACGTCCCGGCCGGTCGCCCCGCCGCCGGTCGCCCCGCCCGTCACCATGCCGCCGCCCCACCCGGCCCCGCCGCCCGCCCCGCCGACGGCCCCGGTCCGGCTGACCAAGGTCACGCTCACCAAGGAGGCCCCCTCGGTCTCGCTGGCCAAGCAGGGCGGCACGTCCGGCGCCATGCGCGTGAACCTCAACTGGGAGGTGCGCAAGCAGTTCTCGGGGTGGGCCAGCAAGCTCGGCCGGGCCGTCGCGATGCACTCCGACCTCGACCTCGACCTGTGCGCCCTGTACGAACTGTCGGACGGTCAAAAGGGTGTCGTCCAGGCGCTCGGCAACGCCTTCGGGGCTCTGCACCAGCCCCCGTACATCCATCTCGACGGGGACGACCGCACCGGCGCCGCGGCGAGCGGAGAGAACCTCTCCATCAACCTCGACCACAAGCAGCGCATCCGGCGCATCCTCATCTTCGTCACCATCTACGAGGGGGCCCGCTCCTTCGCCGACCTGCACGCCACGGTGACGCTGCACCCGCTGAACGGCGCGCCGATCGACTTCTCGCTCGACGAGTGCACGGTGCCCTCGAACGTCTGCGCCCTCGCGCTGATCACCAACAACGGCGGCGACCTCGTCGTCCAGCGCGAGGCCCGCTACCTGATCCCCGAGCGCGGGGTCAGCCCGCAGCGCACCGTCGACTACGCCTACGGGTGGGGCATGAACTGGACCCCCGGCAGGAAGTGAGCGCTCAGCCCTCGTCGAGGACCGCGGCGTCCGGACGTGCGTAGGTGCGGCCCTTCCAGGCCGCACCACGCCCCCGGTAGTGCTGCACCGCCGAGTCGACCGTCATCAGGAGGTAGAGGAACGCGGTGGCCGGCAGCAGCGGTGCCAGCCACGCCGGCTGACGGTAGTAGCGCAGCATCGGCAGGTAGGTCGCCGTCATCACCAGCCACGCGAGCCCGCCGGCCGCCGTCGCCCCCGCACTCCCCGCGGCCAGACCCGCCGCGAAGGTGACGGGTGGCGCCAGGTAGACGAGGGCGAGCCCCAGGACCGTGCCCAGGAGCAGCGGGGGGCTGTGCCGCAGCTGCGCGTAGGCGCTGCGGGAGACCATGCGCCACAGGTCGTGCAGCCGGGGGTAGGGGCGCACGCTGTCCACCCGGTCGGCGAGACCGAGCCAGATGTGCCCCCCGGAGCCCTTGACCGCGCGCGCGAGTGCCACGTCGTCGATGACGGCGTGCCGGATCGCGTCCGGGATCCGCGCCCGCTCGGCGGCGTCGGCGCGCAGCAGGACGCAGCCGCCCGCCGCGGCCGCGGTCCGCGACCCGCGCACCCCGATCCGGCGGAACGGGTACAGCTGGGCGAAGAAGTAGACGAAGGCGGGTACGACGAGCCGCTCCCACACGCTGTCCACGCGCAGCCGGGCCATCAGGGAGACGAGGTCGAAACCGCCGGTGCGCGCCGCCGTGACCAACTGCCTGAGGCTGTCCGGCGCGTGCGCGATGTCGGCGTCCGTCAGGAGCAGATAGGCGGGGGTACGCGCGCGTGCCAGGCCGATCCCGTGCCGGACCGCCCACAGCTTGCCCGTCCAGCCGGCGGGGGGCTCGCCGGGGGAGTCCACGGTGAGCGGCAGCCCGCCGTGCCGCCGGGACAGTTCCCGGGCCAGCTCCCCGGTGCCGTCCGTGCTGCCGTCGTCCACCAGGAAGATCTCGGCCCGCCCCGGATAGTCCTGGGCCAGCAGTGAGGGCAGGCTGTCCGGCAGCACCGCGGCCTCGTCCCGCGCGGGGACGACGACGCAGACGGACGGCCACTCGTCCTGCTCCCGGCGCGGCGGCAACCGCACGTCGGTGCGCCAGAAGAAGCCCTGGCAGAGCAGCAGCCACAGCCAGGCGGCGAGTGATCCCACGGCGATCCACACAACGGCGCTCACCCGTCGAAGTCTGCCCCACCCCGCCGGGCCGCCGGGGCGGATCGTCTATGGTGACCGGGTGAAGATCGCGCTCATGGACTCCGGAATCGGCCTGCTCGCCGCGGCCACCGCGGTACGCCGTCTGCGGCCCGACGCCGATCTCGTCCTCTCCTCGGACCCCGGCAGCATGCCCTGGGGACCCCGCACCCCGGAGGACGTGACCGCCCGCGCCCTCGCCGTCGCCGAGGCCGCCGCCCGGCTCGAGCCCGCCGCGCTGATCGTCGCCTGCAACACCGCCTCCGTACGCGCCCTGCCCGCCCTGCGGGCCCGCCTGGAGCCGGGCGTGCCCGTCGTGGGCACGGTCCCGGCGATCAAGCCGGCCGCGGCGGGCGGCGGACCCGTCGCGATCTGGGCCACGCCCGCCACCACCGGCAGCCCGTACCAGCAGGGCCTCATCCGCGAGTTCGCGAGCGGGATCGACGTCACCGAGGTGCCGTGCCCCGGGCTCGCCGACGCCGTGGAGCACGCCGACCAGAAGGCGGTCGACGCGGCGATCGCGGCGGCCGCGGCCCTCACCCCCGCCGACGTCACCACCGTCGTCCTGGGCTGCACCCACTACGAGCTGGTCGCCGAGCGCATCCGGGACGCCGTGCAGCGGCCGGGACTCCCGCCGCTCGTCCTGCACGGCTCGGCCGGCGCCGTGGCCGCCCAGGCGCTGCGCAGGATCGGTGAGCTCCCCGCTCCCGACGCCCCCGCGACCGGCTCCCTGACCGTGCTGCTCGGCGGACGCGAGGGAACGCTGCCCGAGGCCGCGCTCGCCTACGAGGAAGGCCGCCTCCTGCAGTCGCTCAGCCCCGCGAACTGACCCGGCGCGACCGACGGGTCCGCCCGCGCGCCGGCCGCCCGGCCGGAGCAGTGACTGTCCGCCACCAGGTACCAGCACAGCGAAACCTGAGTAGTCTCATACGCATGAGGGACCACCCCCACGGCGAGAACGCCCCCCACCCCGAGGTCTGGACGGGACGCGCGCGGAACCGCGTCCAGTGGCTGCCGGCCCTCGGCGGTGTCGCCTGTCTGGCGCTCGGTATCGAGCTGGCCGTCGACTCCGCATGGACCTCGGGCAGCGCTCCGCTCGTGATGTCCGTCGTCGGATGCATCGCGGCGGGACTGCTCATCCTGTTCGGCACGCTCGCCTTCGTGCACGTGGCCGTGCGGGTCGACAAGGACTGCCTCGAGGTGCGCTGCGGCCACATCGGTGTGCCGCGCCGCCGCATCCCGCTGTCGCACGTGGTCACGGCGGACTTCGCGCCCCAGGTCACCCCGCGCCAGTGGGGCGGCTGGGGATACCGGTGGCGTCCCGAGAAGGGGACGGCCGTCATCGTCCGGCGCGGTGAGGGAGTGGTCCTGCGCCTCGGCGACGGTCACACCTTCACGATCACGGTCGACAACGCGGAGGCGGCCGTACGGATCATCCGCGACCACCTGCGCCCGGGGACACCCGCGGCACCCTGACGCCCACGGGGGCCCGCAGGGCACGGAGGGCGCCGTGAGGTCCTTGCCCGACCGTCACCTCAGAACGACACCCCGCGCGAGCGTTCCCCGGCGTCGGCGTCGTCTCTCTCCTCGGCCAGCGGCCGGGCAGTGGCGATGCCCGCCAGCAGCCCCGCGCCCGCCGTCACCGTCGTGAAGCTCAGCGCGTTGCCGACCGCCGCGATGGCGGCCAGCGCGGTCAGGGCCGCCCCGGCGCTGAGCGCGACGGGCGTGGAGCGCGGCGACCGCCACAGCGCGTACAGGACCCAGCCGAAGGCCACGGCCAGCAGTGCCACGCCGACCACGCCCTGCTCGGCGGCCTGCTGGAAGGCCGCGGAGTGCGGTTTGCCGTCGGGGGACGGCGACAGCGCCGCGGTGGCGCTCAGCTCGCCGAAGCGGCCCGGGCCGGCGCCGAGCCCCGGATCGCGGCTCACCATGCCGAGCGCGTCCTGCCACAGCAGGACCCGGTGCTCGGTGAGCCGGCCCTCCAGGGCGGCGGTCGGTCCCTCGGGGAGCGCGTTCTCGGCGATCGCCCACGTGGTGCCCGCGACCAGGGCCGCCGTGAGCCCGAGGCCGGCCAGTCCCAGGGCCCGGTGCCGCAGCCGGCCGCCCGCCAGTGAGCACAGGAGCACCCCGACGCAGGCGGCGAACCCCGTCGTCGAGCCGACGAGGAGCGCGGTGAGTGTCGTCGCCGCGGCCAGCGCGAACAGTGTCAGGCGCGGTCCCGGGGAGCGGGCCGCCGAGGACGCGCAGCAGGCGGCGCCCGCGGACAGGGTCAGCAGCGCGGCGGTCGCCCCGGTGTGCCCGAGCGGCGACAACAGCGCGGGGGCGGTCGTGATGTGCGGGGCGGCGAGCGCGAGACCGAGACCGGCCAGGGCGCCCGCGCAGGGGGCGGCGACCGGAAGCAGCGCGCCGCAGATGCGTCCCGAGGCGTAGCCGGCGGCCAGTGCGAGGACGGCCAGAAGTACACCCTCCGGTCGGCCGTCGCGCGCCGCCGCCGAGACGAGGGCCCAGCCGGCGCACGCGGCGAGGACGATCATGCCCGTGGCGTCCGAGGTGCCGCGTCTCTCGCCCGCGGCGGACGCACCGGCCGCGGACTCCGTCCCCGTGGACCCCACCCCGTCGCCCCCCGACCCGTGACGCCCCCCGGCCGCCGATAGCGCCTCCGGTCGCACGTCAGAGGCGTGGGCACACCGTAACGGCTGATGTGCCGTTTGTGGACGAGTTGCGCAGAAACGTTGTGCCAGACGGGTCCCGGCCACCCCCGGGCCGCCGCCGACCGTGCTGTCGGGGCCCAGGTCACGCGCCGTAGACTCGCCGGGTGACCGCGACCGCAACCTCCGTGGACGAGCCGGAACAGCTCGGATCCCAGGCCCTGCCCCTCTCCCGCGGTGCCCGGTGGGCGCGGCGGCTCGTTCCGTCCGCCGCCGCGGCGCTCGCCGGAGTCCTGCTCTACGTCAGTTTTCCGCCACGCACCCTGTGGTGGCTCGCGCTCCCGGCCTTCGCCGTCCTCGCCTGGACGCTGCGCGGCCGCACGTGGAAGCGGGCCCTCGGTCTCGGCTACCTCTTCGGCCTCGGTTTCCTGCTGCCCCTGCTGGTGTGGACCGGCGTGGAGGTCGGGCCCGGCCCGTGGCTGGCGCTCGTCGTGGTGGAAGCGGTGTTCGTCGCGCTCGTCGGTGCCGGCATCGCGGCGGTCTCGAAGCTCCCCGGGTGGCCCCTGTGGGCGGCGGCCCTGTGGACGGCGGGAGAGGCGGCACGCGCGCGTGTGCCGTTCGGCGGCTTCCCCTGGGGCAAGATCGCCTTCGGCCAGGCCGACGGCGTCTTCCTCCCGCTGGCCGCCGTCGGCGGCACCCCGGTGCTCGGCTTCGCCGTCGTGCTCTGCGGCTTCGGGCTCTACGAAATCGTCCGCCAGGTGATCGAGGGACGCCGCACCGGTGCCGTACGGCGCGGGGCGGCGGCCGTGGCCCTGCTCAGCGTCGCCGTCCCGGTCGCCGGAGCGTTCGCGGCGCGGTCCCTCGTCAGCGACGCGGCGGAGGACGGCACGGCCACCGTGGCCGTGATCCAGGGCAACGTGCCGCGCGCGGGACTCGACTTCAACGCCCAGCGGCGAGCCGTCCTCGACCACCACGTCCGCGAGACCGAGCGCCTCGCCGCCGAGGTCGAGGCCGGCAGGGTCGCCCGGCCCGACTTCGTGCTGTGGCCGGAGAACTCCTCGGACATCGACCCCTTCGCCAACCCCGACGCACGCGCCGTGATCGACCGGGCGGCCCGGGCGATCGGCGCGCCCATCTCGGTGGGCGGTGTCGTCGAGCGCGACGGCAAGCTCTACAACGAGCAGATCCTGTGGGACCCGGACAAGGGCCCCGTCGACACGTACGACAAGCGGCAGGTCCAGCCGTTCGGCGAGTACCTGCCGCTGCGCTCGCTCCTCGGCGCCATCAACGAGAACTGGACGTCCATGGTGCGCCAGGACTTCAGCCGCGGCACCGAGCCGGGCGTGTTCACCATGGCGGGCACCCAGGTCGGCCTCGCCACCTGCTACGAGGCCGCCTTCGACTGGGCGGTGCGCGACACGGTGACCGGCGGCGCCCGGATGATCTCGGTGCCGAGCAACAACGCGACCTTCGACCGCAGCGAGATGACCTACCAGCAGCTCGCCATGTCGCGGGTCCGGGCGGTGGAGCACAGCCGCACCGTCACGGTCCCGGTGACCAGCGGCGTCAGTGCCGTGATCATGCCGGACGGGCGCATCACCCAGCGGACCGGGATGTTCGTCGCGGACTCCCTGGTCCAGAAGGTGCCGCTGCGCTCCTCGCAGACGCCCGCGACCCGTCTCGGGATCCTGCCCGAGATGGTCCTGGTGGCGCTCGCGCTGGGCGGACTCGGCTGGGCCGCCGCCTCGGCGGCCCGCGCCAGGCGGGGCGGCGACCTGTAGGACCCGGCGGCCACGGTTGCCCCCGAGGGGGCGCGGCCAGGCCGTTAGGGTCGCTCCATGGCTACTCCAGACTTCATCCGCACGATCCGCGCCTCCGCCGGCCACCAGCTCCTCTGGCTCCCCGGCGTCACCGCCCTCGTCTTCGACGACGAGGGCAGGGTGCTGCTGGGGCGCCGCACCGACACCCGCAAGTGGTCGGTCATCGGCGGCATCCCGGATCCGGGCGAGCAGCCCGCGGCCTGCGCCGTGCGGGAGGTCCACGAGGAGACGGCGGTGCACTGCGTCGTCGAGCGGGTCGTGCTGGTCCAGGCGCTGGAACCGGTGACCTACGCCAACGGGGACACCTGCCAGTACATGGACATCACGTTCCGGTGCCGTGCCGTCGGCGGTGAGGCCCGCGTCAACGACGACGAGTCGCTCGAAGTCGGCTGGTTCGACGTGGACGCCCTGCCCGAGCTCAACGAGTTCGGACTGTTCCGGATCAAGCAGGCGCTGTCGGACGCACCCACGTGGTTCGACCCCATGACCTGAGGGCGAAGTATGGGTGGCGGCCATATCGGGAGGGGTGCGGGCGCTGCCTAGGGTCGAGACATGACCGCGCTCAGTGCCCTTCCGGGTCTCCACGCCCCGTCTCTCGACCTCGGCGGCCGCACCGCCCTCGTCACCGGCGCCGCGAGCGGCATCGGCCGCGCCTGCGCGCTGCGGCTCGCCGGAGCCGGCGCCGAGGTGAGGGCGGTCGACCGCGACGCCGTGGGCCTGGACACCCTCACCGAGCAGGCGGCGGGGCTGGCGGGCACCGTCGAGTCCCACGTGCTCGACCTCACCGACCTGGACGCGGCCGAACTCGCCGCCGCGGGCACCGACGTGCTCGTCAACAACGCCGGACTGCAACTCGTGCGCCCGATCGAGGAGTTCCCGCCCGACGTCTTCCACACCGTGCTCACCGTGATGCTGGAGGCACCGTTCCGGCTGATCCGCGGAGCCCTGCCGCACATGTACGGGCAGGGGTGGGGCCGCATCGTCAACATCTCGTCGGTGCACGGGCTGCGGGCTTCCGCGTTCAAGTCGGCGTACGTGTCCGCCAAGCACGGCCTCGAAGGACTGTCCAAGACCGCCGCCCTGGAGGGCGCCCCCCACGGAGTCACCTCCAACTGTGTGAACCCCGCCTATGTGCGCACCCCACTGGTCGAGAAGCAGCTCGCCGACCAGGCGCGGGCGCACGGCATCCCCGAGGAGCAGGTCCTCACCGACATCCTGCTGCGGGACAGCGCCGTCAAGCGCCTCATCGAACCGTCGGAGGTCGCCGAGGCCGTCGCCTACCTGTGCGGCCCGCAGGCCTCCTACGTCACCGGCACGTCCCTGACGCTGGACGGCGGCTGGACCGCCCACTGATGCGCCGGCCGCCGAGTTGTCCACAGGGCTGGCGGCGCCGGCCCGCCGACAGGTAATCCTGTGAGCATGTCCCGCGATCACGTGCAGTCCGCCGAGCGCCCCGCCGTCGGCGCCGAGGCGCCCTTCCTGGAGCTGCTGGCCCGCGGCGCGTCCGCCGACGCGTACGAGCAGCCGGTCCTGCTGGCCCGCGCCGAGGGCCGCTCCGCCGAGCGCGTCGCCGCGCTGGAACAGGCGAAGCAGCTGGCGCTGCGCGTGCGCTCCGAGATGGAGGGACGCCGCCGACGCGAGGCGGAGCTGTCGGCCCTGTTCGAGACCGCCCACGACCTGGCGGGACTGCGCGACCTCGACGCCGTCCTGCAGGCCATCGTCCAGCGGGCCCGGTCCCTGCTCGGCACGGACGTGGCGTACCTGAGCCTGAACGACCCGGCCAGGGGCGACACCTACATGCGGGTCACCGAGGGTTCCGTCGCCGCCCGCTTCCAGCAGCTGCGGCTCGGCATGGGGGAGGGGCTCGGCGGCCTCGTCGCGCAGACCGCCCGCCCCTACGTCACCGACGACTACTTCAAGGACGACCGCTTCCAGCACACGCAGACCATCGACACCGGCGTGCGGGACGAGGGCCTCGTCGCGATCCTCGGCGTGCCGCTCATGATCGGGCCCCACGTGATCGGGGTGCTGTTCGCGGCGGACCGGCGCGCCCGCGTCTTCGAGCGGGAGCAGATCGCCCTGCTCGGTTCGTTCGCCGCGCTGGCCGCCGCGGCCATCGACACCGCGAACCTCCTCACCGAGACCCGCTCGGCCCTCGACCGGCTGGGCCGCGCCAACGAGATCATCCAGGACCGCAGCGCGGTGATCGAGCGCGCGTCGGACGTCCACGACCGCCTCGCCGAACTCGTGCTGCGCGGCGGCGGGGTCCACGACGTGGCCGCGGCGGTCTCCGAGGTCCTCGACGGCACCGTGGAGTTCGCCGAGGCCGGCACCACCCCCGACCCGGCCCTGGAGGCGTCCCGCGCGGAGGGCCACGCCGTGCGAAGCGGCGACGACTGGGTGGCCGCGGTGACGGCCGGCGGCGAGCTGCTGGGCGCCCTCGTGCTGCGGGGCCAGCCCGGCCTCGACCCCGTCGACCAGCGCACCCTGGAGCGCGCGGCGATGGTGACCTCGCTGCTGCTGCTCGCCAGACGCTCCGCCGCCGAGGCCGAACAGCGGGTGCGGGGCGAGCTGCTGGACGACCTGCTCGACTCCCGCGACCGCGACCCGCGCCTGCTGCGCGACCGGGCGGCCCGGCTGCACGCCGACCTCGACGCCACCCACGTGGTCCTCGCCGCCCGTCTCGACGGCACGGCTGCCGACGCCGACCAGGAGGCCGCGGCCCGCCGGCGCCTGTGGTCCGCCGCCTCCCACCTCGCCGGCACCCGGCGCGGTCTGGCCGCGGCCCGCGACGGCGGCACCGTCCTGCTGCTTCCCCTCGACCCGGGTGACACGGCGACGGACCTCGCCCGCCGTACCGCCGCACACCTCGGCACCGCCGTCCACGACGCCGTCACCGTCGGCGCCTCACCGCCCGTCGAGAACCTCGCGGCCCGTCCCGACGTGGTGGCGGCGGCCTACGCGGAGGCACAGCGCTCTCTCGAAGCACTCCGGCTGCTCGGCCGGGCGGGCGACGGCGCGGCCACCGAGGACTTCGGCTTCCTCGGTCTGCTGCTCGCCGGCGACCGGGACATCTCCGGCTTCGTCGAGCGCACCATCGGACAGGTCGTGGCGTACGACGAGCGGCGCGGCACCGATCTGCTGCGGACCGTCGACGCGTACTTCGCGTGCGGCATGAGCCCGGCGCGCACCAAGGACGAGCTGCACGTGCACGTGAACACGGTCGCCCAGCGGCTGGAGCGCGTGGGCAGACTGCTGGGGGACGACTGGCAGAGCCCGGCCCGCGCACTGGAGATCCAACTGGCCCTGCGCCTGCACCGGTTGTCGTCGGCGGCACAGCACTGACCCTCGTACGCCGGTGCGTACGAGGGCCGGTGCCGTGCGGCGGGGTCAGACGGTCCGGGCGTCCGCGGGCGGGGCCACCGGGGCGGGCTCCGCGTCGGAGGGCGCGCTCACGTCGGCCAGGTCCCGGTGCCGGGTCTCCTTCGCGACGCCCACCGCGACGAGCGTGAGGAGGACCGCCGCGATCACGTACAGCGCGATCGGGGTGGAGTCGTCGTACTCGGCGAGCAGCGCGGTCGCGATGAGCGGTGCGGGCGCGCCGGCCGCGACGGAGGCGAACTGGGCGCCGATGGAGGCTCCCGAATAGCGCATCCGGGTCGCGAACATCTCGGAGAAGAAGGCCGCCTGGGGCGCGTACATGGCCCCGTGGAACACCAGGCCGACGGTCACCGCCAGGATGAGGTTGCCGAAACCGCCGGTGTCGATCAGCCGGAAGAACGGGAACATCCACAGCCCGACCCCGGCCGCGCCCAGCAGGTAGACGGGGCGGCGGCCGACGCGGTCCGAGAGGGCGCCCCAGGCGGGGATGACGGCGAAGTGCACGGCGGAGGCGATGAGCACCGCGTTGAGGGCCGTCTGCTTGGAGACACCGGCGGACGTGGTGGCGTACACCAGGATGAAGGCGGTGATCACGTAGTAGCTGATGTTCTCCGCCATCCGGGCGCCCATCGCGACCAGCACGTCACGCCAGTGGTGGCGCAGGACGGAGACCAGCGGCATCTTCTCGGGCTCCGACGCCGAGGCGCTCGCCGCCTCCGCCGCCTTGCGGGCCTCCGCCTGGGCCAACGCCTCCTTGAACACCGGTGATTCGTCGACAGACAGACGAATCCACAAACCGACCATCACCAGGACGCCCGAGAGCAGGAACGGGATGCGCCAGCCCCAGGAACCGAAGGCGCCGTCCGAGAGCGTGGCCGTCAGCAGCGAGAGCACACCGGTGGCCAGGAGCTGACCGGCGGGCGCTCCCGTCTGCGGCCAGGACGCCCAGAAGCCGCGCCGTTCCGCGTCCCCGTGCTCCGACACCAGCAGTACGGCGCCGCCCCATTCGCCGCCGAGGGCGAAGCCCTGGACGAGACGCAGCGCGGTCAGCAGGACCGGTGCCGCGACGCCGATCGTGCCGTAGGTGGGCAGCAGGCCGATCGCGAAGGTCGCGCCGCCCATCAGCAGCAGGCTCAGCACCAGCAGCTTCTTGCGGCCGAGGCGGTCGCCGAAGTGCCCGAAGACGAGCGCGCCGATCGGCCGCGCCGCGAACCCGACGGCGTAGGTCAGGAACGAGAGCAGCGTTCCGACGAGCGGATCGGAGTTGGGGAAGAAGAGCTCGTTGAAGACGAGAGCGGCGGCCGATCCGTAGAGGAAGAAGTCGTACCACTCGATGGTGGTGCCGATGAGGCTGGCGGCGACGATGCGCTTGAGACTGGAGGGTGTCGGGGGAGCGGATGCTGCGGAGGCCATGTGCGCCACTTCCTCGTGTGCGGTGGGGACGGGTACGTGTGGCACACCGTAGGAAGATGCAGGTCAGGGTCACATGTGGTGGGGCAACATAGTTCCGGGCGTGCCTATGCGTGCGGCCACCATGCCTGCCCGTGGGCGGGCCTTCCAGGGAGACGGAGGCGGCCCCGCCGACGTGAAAATCCGTCGGTGGGGCCGCGCCCTGGTCCGGGACGAGGGGGTCAGCAGGGGGAGTTGGTCTGGGTGAGCAGGCCCATCCGCCAGGGCAGCCGGAGATAGTCGCCGCCGGCGCCGGGATCCATGCCCTGGTAGACGTACTGGAGACGGCACGGGTCGATGGTCAGGGTCTGGTCGTTGGACGCCCGGACGAGTTCGCCGTGGCTGATGTCCTGAGTCCACGCGCCGCCGGGGAAGGTCACGTTCGCGCGGCCCGCGAACGGTTCGTTCTCCGTGGCCGCGAGGGGGGTCCAGGTGCCGGTGAGACTGCCGGACGTGTACGAGCGGAAGTAGCGCCGGCCGGTGGAGCCGATGGCCTCCTGGATGAGCACGTACTGGTCGCGGCCCGAGACCTTGTAGACGTTGGTGGCCTCGAAGAGGTTGAACTTGCTGTCGGACATCACCATCCGGGTGTTGCCGAAGCCGTTCGGGAAGTTGGCCAGGCTGGTCTGGGCCCGGTACACGTGCCCGTTGTCGTCACTGAAGAACAGGTGGCAGTTGCCGGCGTCGCAGATCACCCAGAAGTCGATCCACGTGCCGTCCCCCTTGTTCTGGCTGACGACGGCCGGCTCCTGGGAGATGAGGGTGCGCGGCGCGGACCAGGAGCGCGGGTCCGCCGGGTTGGTGCTGGTCGAGTAGGTCGGCGGGCCGGTCTGGTAGACCATGTACCAGAGGTTCTGCGGCGCGAAGTAGAAGACCTGCGGGGCGGCCCGGTAGCCGGGACCCATGGGTGAGTTGTCGAGGTAGCTGTGCGACGCGGAGGCGGCCTGGGACCAGTCGCCGAAGTCGAACTGCACGAGGCCCCAGCCGGAAGGGCTGGCGGTCGTCGCGAAGGTCAGCCACCGGTTGTTGTGCCGGACGATCGAGAAGTCCTTGATCGCCAGTGCCTGCGGATGCTGGGCGTCCGGCTTCGGCCCTGCCAGGACGCCGCTGGAGGACCAGCGGAACGTCGACGGCAGCGAGCCGCTGCCGGAACCGCCGCCGACGCGCACCAGTTGCCACTGCTGGTTTGCCCCGCCCCAGTCGGCGTACTGCACGACCTTGGTGCCGTCCGCGGTGGAGCCGCCCTGGACCTCGACGGCCTTGCCGCTGTTGCGGTTGATCACACGGACATAGCCGTCGGCGGAGTCGGCCAGCCGGAACTGCTGGTTGGCGCCGTTGAGGTCGGTCCACTGGACGACGGCCGCGCCGTCCGCGGTGGAGTGGTTGTAGACGTCCAGCACCTTGCCGGAGTGCTGCGCCTTGAGCCGGTAGTAGCCGCCGCCCGAGTCGACGAACTGGAACCGCTGGTTGGTGCCGTCGGCGCGGGCCCACTGCTGTACGGGCGCGCCGTTGGCGGTGTCCGAGCCGGAGACGTCGAGCGCCTTGCCGCTGCCCCGGTTGACCAGCACGTACCACGCGTTCGGATCCACGGTTGCGGCCTGCGCCGTCCCGGCGGCACCCAGGGCGGACAGGAGCGCCGCGAGTAAGGCGGTCACCGCGGTCAGGACCAGGGTTCGTCTGCCGCGCCTCCGCGATCGGCAGAACGTCATGCGCATGTCATTCACAGGTGGGACTCCTTCGCTGGGTTCTGTACGAGCGATCACGCGGCGGACCCGCCCGGCCCTCGCGCGCGGCCCGCCGCGACTGCCGCCGCGACCGCGGACCCGTGGGCTCCTAACACCGTGACGACATCGCGCCCTTTCGACAGCCCGTGTTCGAGATACCGAATGCGGATCGACCTGTCGACGCTCTGGATGATAGGAGGCCGGTGCGCACCGTCAACCCCTCGCGCAGGAACCGCACTTGCCTCGAAACTTTCGGACTTCTCGGGGCCGAGACTCCCGAGGTCATCTTCCGGCGCTGCGGCGCATCGCCCCCCGACCTCCCCGGTCGCACGCCGAAGCCGATCCGACGCGCAGTGTTGACATGTTCAGTCACCCCCCTAGGATCCGTGGGGCCTCACCAAGTTTCCGAACGCTGCTCGAAATTTCGAACTCCTCGTTTCCCTCGCGTGCTGAAGGAGCCCTTGGTGCCCAGACGATCAGGCGGACGACTGCTCCGTCTCCTCACGGCCGTCGCGCTGACGGTCGCCGCGTCCGTGACGGCCGCCGTCCAGCCGACCGCCTCGGCCGCGCCCGGCAGTCCCGCCCTCACCCCGCCACTGGGGTGGAACAGCTGGAACAGCTTCGGGTGCGGAGTCACCGAGGCGCAGGTCCGCCAGGCCGCCGACGCGATGGTGTCGTCGGGGATGCGGGACGCCGGCTACCGGTACGTGGTCGTCGACGACTGCTGGTTCGACCCGCAGCGTGACGCGTCGGGCAATCTGCGGGCCAACTCCACCAAGTTCCCCAGCGGGATGAAGGCGCTCGGGGACTACATCCACGGCAAGGGACTCAAGTTCGGCATCTACCAGGTGCCGGGCGAGCGCACCTGCGCCCAGGCCACGGGCGGCTACCCGGGCTCCACCGGCAGCCGGGGACACGAGACCCAGGACGCCGCCACGTTCGCCGCCTGGGGCGTCGACTACCTGAAGTACGACTGGTGTTCGTCCAGCGGCACCCGTGACGAACAGGTCGCGCGGTTCACGCTCATGCGCGACGCCCTGCGTGCCACCGGACGGCCGATCGTCTACAGCATCAACCCCAACAGCCTGCACGCCATCACCGGCGCCACCTACGACTGGGGCGAGGTCGCCGACCTGTGGCGGACCACCGAGGACCTGCTCGACATCTGGCAGAACGGCAACACCAACAGCTACCCCATGGGCGTCGGCAACGTCCTGGACGTCACCGCGCCCCTGGCCGCGCAGTCCGGCCCGCGGCACTGGAACGACCCCGACATGCTGGTCGTCGGCCGGCCCGGTCTGTCGCTGACCGAGTCCCGCTCCCACTTCGCCCTGTGGTCCCTGCTGGCCGCCCCGCTCATGGCCGGCAACGACATCCGCACCATGTCCGCCGAGGTGAGCGCCATTCTGCGCAACCCGCGGCTGCTGGCGGTGAACCAGGACGCGCTCGGCGCGGGCGGACGCAGGGTGCGTGACGACGGCGACACCGAGGTGTTCGCCAAGCCCCTGTCCGACGGTTCGGTCGCGGTGGGTCTGTTCAACCGGGGCGGCGGCACCGCCACCGTCACCACCACGGCCGCACAAGTCGGCCTGTCCGCGGGGCCGTTCACCCTCACGGACCTGTGGACCGGCGGCACGTCGAGCACGTCCGGGCAGATCTCGGCGAGCGTTCCCGCCCACGGCGCGGCCGTGTTCCGGGTGAGCGGCGGTACCCCCGTCGCCGCCACCACCTCACGGCTGCGCGGCAACGCGTCCGGCCGCTGCGCGGACGTGGACAACGCCTCCACCGCCCCCGGCGCCACGGTCCTGCTCTGGGACTGCCACACCGCCGCGAACCAGTTGTGGACCACCTGGGCCGGCGGCGAGATCCGGGTCTACGGCGACAAGTGCCTGGACGCCTACGACCAGGGCACCACGAACGGCACCCGCGTCATCACCTGGACCTGCAACGGCCAGAACAACCAGAAGTGGACCGTCGGTTCGGACGGCACCCTCCGCAATGTGCACGCGGGGCTGTGTCTCGACGCCGACGGTGCCGGCACCGCCGACGGGACGCGGCTGGTCCTGTGGACCTGCGACGGCCGGGCGAGCCAGAGGTGGACCCGCACATGAACCAGACACGTGACGCCGCCGCCCGGTCCCCGGGCGGCAGCCGAGACGACGGCGCCCGTCCGCCGCGTCGGCACGGTCCTGCGCCGCGCGCCTCACGGCGCGATCCGGTTCCGGCACGGGCGTTCACCTGCGTCGTGGGGGCAAGCGGGTGAGGGTGGCGTTGCCCGTCGCAGGGGGCGTCGTTAGGACGGGCATGATCAAGAAGCTTGCCCTCGTCTCCGCCGTCGCCGCCGCTCTGCTGGCGTCCGCCCCCGCCGCCGAGGCCGCTCAGGCCACCCGTGCTCCGGCTCCGTCCGGCGGCGCTCCCCTCGTGCCCTTCCTCAACGGCGTCCTCGGGTCCCTGGAAGTGGGGCACCCGGCCACCTCCCTGCAGTCGATCCTCCCCGCGGGCACCGTCGGCCACTGAGGCCGCCGCACCCGAGGCCGCCCACGACAGCGCGCCGGCCACCGGCATCTTCAGCCCGGTGACCGGCGCTCTGCCGTTCCGGGCGGCCGTTCCGTTTCCGGGCGGCGGGCGGGGCACGCCGGTCGATCAGACGCCGCCCAGGAAGCCGACCAGCTCGTCCCGGAACGCGGGGGCACCGACCGCCCGCATGTGGTCGCCGGGCACCAGGCGCAGCGTCGCGTCGGGTATGGCCTGCGCGAGCACGTGCGGACGCACCGCGAGGGGGTCGTCCCGGCCGGCGAGGACGAGCGTGGGGGCCTTGATCCTCTCCAGCGGGATCGGCCGGTCGTGGGCCGCGGCGGCCTGCGCGGCCAGGGCGGTCCGGTCGCCCCCGACGGCGTCGACGAACGCACGGAAGCCCGCTGCCGCCGGGTCGGTGACGTCGGCCGGATCGTCGGCGCGCATGGCCTGTCGCAGCGCCCGTCCGCCGATCACCCGCGTGTCCACGCCGCCGAGTTCGACCACCGCGGCGCCCACACCGCCGACCACCAGGCGGCGTACGCGGGTGTCGGCCACGGCGGTGAGCAGCGAGACGATCGCCCCCATCGAGTAGCCCACCAGGTCGTAGGTCGGCTCCTGAAGCAGGTCGATCAGTGTCCGCACGTCCTCGGCCATGCGGGCCTCGCCGTAGGAGGCCGGATCGTGGGGTTTGTCGGAGCGCCCGTGGCCGCGGGCGTCGACGGCGGCGACCCGGCGGCCGGCGGCGGTCAGTGCCGCGACGACGCCGGGGGAGACCCAGTTGGACTCCCCGTCCGCGATGAAGCCGTGGTGCAGCAGGACCAGGGGGAGTCCGGAGGCGCCCGGCCAGACCCGGTAGGAGAGGCTGATGCCATCGGTGGCGGTGAAGACCGGCATGCGCGGTCCCTTCTCGGACGGCGGACGATCAAAGGCTGCGCCCGGCGAGCGTACTCACCGCGCCGCCGACCTCGAAGAGGGCCGGGGCCCCACTCCGGACCCGGTGGCGTACTCCCGGGGGCTCCTGAGCGGGGAGCGACCTGCGTGCATCGCGCAACGAAAGCGTGGAAGAAGGCTGGCATGTCTACGAACCATGAGGACCAGCTCGCCGCGGACTTCTACGACTACGAATCCGCGCTGTCGGAGGAGGAACGCAAGACGCTGCTGAGGACGCGCGGCTTCATGCGTGAGGAGATCAAGCCGCTGCTCAACGAGAACTGGGCCGCGGGCACCTTCCCGGCCGAGCTGATCGGCAAGTTCCGCAGCAGCGGTCTCGTGGGCCTGCCCTACGAGGGCTACGGCGAGCACGGCCCGGCGGCCGGTCACCTGCTGACCGGGATGATGGCGATGGAGATGGCCCGCGTCGACGCCTCGGTCGCCACCTTCTTCGGCGTCCACAACGGGCTGGCGATGTACTCGATCCAGGCCGGCGGCAGCCAGGAGCAGCGCGACCGCTGGCTGCCGGGGATGGCGAGGATGGACACGATCGGCGCGTTCGCGCTGACCGAGGCGCTCGGCGGCTCCGACGTGGCGGTCGGCATGCGCACCACCGCGAAGCGGGAGGGCGACACCTGGGTGCTCAACGGGTCCAAGCGGTGGATCGGCAACGCCACCTTCGCCGACCATGTCGTGGTGTGGGCACGCGACCTCGACGACGACCAGGTCAAGGGCTTCGTCGTCGGAAAGGGCACGTCCGGCTTCGAGCCGCGGAAGATCGAGAACAAGACGTCGCTGCGGATCGTCGAGAACGCGGACGTCACGCTGACCGACGTACGGGTGCCGGAGAGCGACCGCCTGCAGAACGTCGAGTCCTTCCGCGACGTGGCCGAGATCCTGCGCGCCACCCGCAGCGGTGTCGCCTGGCAGGCGCTCGGCGTGATGGTCGGCGCGTACGAACTGGCGCTGGCGTACGCCACGGAGCGCGAGCAGTTCGGGCGGCCCATCGCGGGGTTCCAGCTGGTGCAGGACCTGCTGGTCAAGAGCCTGGGCAACATCACCGCCTCGTGGGGCATGCTCGTGCAGCTGGCCCGGCTGCAGGACGAGGGCGTGTTCCGTGACGAGCAGTCCTCGCCGGCGAAGGCCTACGTCACCGCGCGTATGCGGGAGGTCGTCGCCTGGGCGCGCGAGATCTTCGGGGGCAACGGGATCGTCCTGGACTACGACATCGCCCGGTTCTTCGCGGACGCCGAGGCGATCTACTCCTTCGAGGGCACCCGGGAGATGAACACGCTCATCGTCGGGAAGGCGATCACCGGTCAGAGCGCGTTCGTCTGAGCGCCGGCGGCCGGACGAGGGGCTCGCCGCCCGGCGGCGAGCCCCTCGTCTCAATCCGTGCGCGTCACGGTGAAGTGCGCCCCGTCGGGGTCCGAGAGGATCGCCTCCGTGGAGCCCATGCCGCCCTGGATCGCGGTGCCGCCGTGGGCGCGGGCGGCGCGGGCGCAGGCCTCCACGTCCTTCACCGCGAAGTGGATCTGCCAGTGGGGCCGCAGGGTGGGGTCGGGCGCGGCCCCGAGGGCACCGGAGTGGATGCGCGCCACGATGTCGCCCCGGCTGCGGAGCACGACCTCGTTTTCCTCGTAGTCGACGTCGCAGCAGCCGGCGTGCTCGGACGCCCAGTCCAGCACCTCGCCGTAGAAGATCGCCGCGTCGAAGGCGTCACGGGTGTGCAGCCGTACGAAGGCCGGCGCAGCGCGGCGCCAGTCCTCCCAGCCGGTGACGAGCTTGCCCTCCCAGATCCCGAAGACCGCCCCGTCGCGGTCGGCCAGCAGGGCCGCCCGCCCGGGAGGGAAGGCGATCGGCCCCACCGCCGTCGTACCGCCGCGCTCCTGGCTGCGGGCCACGGCCTCGTCGGCACTCGGAACGGCGAAGTACGGGGTCCAGGCCGCGGCGATCTGCCACATGGACGCCACCGCGGCCACCCCGGCGACCGGGACCCCGTTCACGTGCGCGACCTTGAACTGCTCACCCAGCTTGACCGAGCGCCACTCCCAGCCCAGGACGGCCGCGTAGAAGTCCTGGGTGGCCCGCAGATCGCGCGCGGTCAGGCTGACCCAGCACGGGGCCCCGAAGACCGACTGGCTGGAGTAGACCTTGCTGGGGAGCGTTCTGTCGCTGTTCATGGTTCGTCGCACTGCCGTTCTGGTCTTGTCGTCGGCTCCTGAGGTCAGAGCCGGGTTGCGAAGCGCTCCCACACACGATGCTTGCCCAGCAGCCCGGTGACCTGTTCCAACACGCCCGTGCCGCTGTCCGCGGTCACCACGCCGGGAGCGTCGAGGGGGATGCCCGCGGCGGTCAGCACGGCGTCCGCGCCGGCCCAGCCGCCGATGGCCTTGCCGTGCCGGAACGCCTCCGCCAGCATCAGCGTCACCCGCGGGTCCGCGGGCGCGTCGACGGCGCCGTCGCCCGCCTTGGCGTCGCGCGCTCCGAAGGCGTCCTTGGCGGGACCCGGGACGCCCGCCAGGAGCAGCGCGTCGCACTCCACGGACCGGGCCGTGGCGAAGCTGCGCTGCACCGTGAGCGGTTCGCCGTCCGGGTCGAGCTTGCCTCCGGTGGGGGCGATGACAAGCGGCACCATGCCGGCGTCCAGCACGGCCTGCTGGACGGCGCGGACACCGTCGAGGTCACCCTGTGCGTCGGTCACGATCCCGATGACGCGTCCCTCCAGCGGCCACACCTTGCCCAGCTGGGAGAGAGCCAGGCTCGGCTCGGGGGTCAGCAGGGGCTCCGTGGCCTCCGGGGCCGGCAGCCCCAGCCCGGCGGCGACCTGCTCGCACAGTTCCGGGTCGATGTTGGCGAGCACCTGCAGCGCCCGCTCCTTGATCGCCTGCTCGTAGCACTTGCCCAGCTCGAAGGTGTACGCGCCGACGATGTGCTCGCGCTCGGTCGGGGTCATGCTGAGCCAGAACAGGCGCGGCTGGGAGAAGTGGTCGGAGAACGACGCGGGCGCCTCACGGACCTTGTGGGCGGCGGGCACCTCGACCGGGGTCTCGACGTACGCGCCCGTGTCGGCGCCGGCCGTGAACGGGCAGCCGCCGTCGAGGGAGTTCG
The DNA here is from genome assembly GCF_042872045.1 of Streptomyces sp. NPDC005496. Lineage (NCBI taxonomy): Bacteria > Bacillati > Actinomycetota > Actinomycetes > Kitasatosporales > Streptomycetaceae > Streptomyces > Streptomyces sp. NPDC005496. The sequence continues at coordinate 421,293 of NZ_JBIAJQ010000004.1, read as the reverse complement.
GCCGGTAGGGGGCCACTCCGGTGTGCACCGCCGTCTGGTGCATGCCGTCGCGCAGCATGTCGTTGACGGGCGCGTGGGGGCGGTTGATCGGGAGCTGGCCGAAGTTCGGGCCGCCGAGCCGGCTGATCTGCGTGTCCAGGTAGGAGAAGAGCCGCCCGGCCAGCAGCGGGTCGTCGGTGACGTCGATGCCGGGGACGAGGTGGCCGGGGTGGAACGCGACCTGCTCGGTCTCCGCGAAGTAGTTGGTCGGGTTGGCGTTGAGAGTCAGCATGCCGATCGGCTGCACAGGCGCCAGCTCTTCGGGCACGATGTTGGTCGGGTCGAGGAGGTCGATGCCCTCGAACGTCTGGTCAGGGGTGTCCGGGAACGCCTGGATGCCCAGCTCCCACTGCGGGTACGCGCCGGCCTCGATCGCGTCGGCCAGGTCCCGTCGGTGGAAGTCCGGGTCCATGCCGTTGACGATCTGGGCCTCCTCCCACACCAGCGAGTGGACACCGAGCTTCGGCTTCCAGTGGAACTTCACCAGCGTGGTCGCGCCCTCGGCGTTCACCAGCCGGAAGGTGTGGACGCCGAAGCCCTCCATCATGCGGTACGAGCGCGGGATGCCCCGGTCGGACATGTTCCACAGGGTGTGGTGCGTGGCCTCGGTGTGCAGCGTGACGAAGTCCCAGAACGTGTCGTGGGCGCTCTGCGCCTGCGGGATCTCGCGGTCGGGGTGCGGCTTCCCGGCGTGGATGATGTCCGGGAACTTCACCGCGTCCTGGATGAAGAAGACCGGAATGTTGTTGCCGACCAGGTCGAAGGTGCCCTCGCTGGTATAGAACTTCGTCGCGAAGCCCCGGGTGTCGCGGACGGTGTCCGACGAGCCGCGCGAGCCCAGGACCGTGGAGAACCGGACGAACACCGGCGTCTCGACGTCCTTGCCGAGGAACGCCGCCTTCGTGACGTTCGCGGCGGTGCCGTAGCCCTGGAAGACGCCGTGGGCGGCCGCGCCGCGCGCGTGCACCACGCGCTCCGGGATGCGCTCGTGGTCGAAGTGGGTGATCTTCTCCCGCAGGTGGTGGTCCTGGAGGAGGACCGGTCCCCGGGCTCCGGCCTTCAGCGAGTGGTCCGTGTCGTACAGGCGGGCCCCCTGGGCCGTGGTCAGGTACGCGCCTCCCTGAGCCCGGTCGGTCGGGGCGGCGCCGGTCGGCAGACCGGTCGGGCCGACCGTCTCGGGGGCGCCCTGGTCCGGCTTGGGCGGCAGCGGCTCGCGCGGTTCGGTGGGCTCGGCGACCGTCGGCGGCTGCACGGCGGGCTTGCCCGGCACGGAGCTCGACGGGTCGGTCTCACGGATCGCGTCGACGACCTTGTCGGCCGTGGCCTTCAGGGGGTTCTTCTCAGTCATCACACTTCCAAGGGGGTCGGGGATCGCCTGGGTACCCGGGCCCCGCTGGTCGAATCGCACGTCGCGCGCGGGCTCCTCGACCTGCGGGCGGCGGCCGGCGGTGTCGCAGACCGGGCGGTCGGTGCTCAGCGCCCCGGTGCCCGGACGGGACGGGCGCGCTACGAGGTGCCGACGACCACGACTCTGCCGGTCCTGGCGGCCGAGTACCCCTCGCACCCGGGCCAAACGGGTCACGGAGCCGACCGCCCCCCACCGTTCGCCCGGCCCTCCTGACGGGAGACCTGTCCGCAGACGCAGTTCCGGGCCGCCTGTCTCCCCGGCCCACACGGCCGACGCCTGCCCTCCCGCGGACGCGGTGATCCCACCCGGCGCACCTCGCACCGGGACCCCGCGTGCCCGCACGGGTTTCCCGGCGGCGACGAGGGGGACCCGTGACGGACGACAGACAGCGCGGAACAGAGCCAGTCCCGAGCGGAACCGGGCAGAAGGAAGATGAAGAGCCGTGACCACGGACGTCAGAAGAGAGAACGCCTCCCGCCGCCCCGAGACGGGATGGGCGGAAGCCCGTCGCCGGCGGGAGCGTGCCATACGGACCTGCGTCCCGGCGACGGCCGACGGCGACACCCGCCAGGCCCAGGCGGGCCCTGAGTGGAACATCGTCAGAGGCGAGGACTGACCGGCGGTTCCGCGCCGGGTACCGACCCGCGAGGGAAGGCAAGGGAAAAGACCGGGAGCCGGAGAAACGTCACGTCTCTCCGGCTCCCGGCACGCCCTGTCGCGCCCGCGACCGGTCCGGGACCGCCATGCCTGAATTGCCGGTTACGGGGGACTCTCCGGGCATGCGCGATGTGCGACGGCGCCCGCCGGGACGCGGGAGCGGGCAGACGGCCGGTGTCAGCACCGGCGGACGCGATACGGCCGGGAGGCCCGGGCGCGGTGGCGGGCGCGCGGGGCCGGGTACGGACGGACGGCCCGCCTCGGCCCCGGGACGGCCGCCGTGCGGCTGAGGACGAGCGACATCGACGGTCCCGGGATCACGAGGACCCGCTGCGGACGCGGATTCCGCTACACGGACCCCTCGGGGCGTGCCCTCGGCGATCCGCGAGAGAAGGAGCGCCTGCGCGGGCAGGTCATCCCGCCCGCCTGGCGGGACGTGTGGATCTGCCCCTGGCCCAACGGCCACGTCGAGGCCGTCGGCACCGACGCGGCGGGACGCCGCCAATACCTCTACCACCCGAGGTTCCGTGAGCGGCAGGAGGCGAGCAAGCACGACCACGTCCTGAAGGTCGCCTCCGTGCTCCCCGACCTGCGCTCCGAGGTCGCCGGCAGCCTGGCCGGCCGCGGCCTCACCCGGGAACGGGGCCTGTCGTGCGCGGTGCGCCTGCTCGACCTCCGCTTCTTCCGCATCGGCAACGAGGCCTACCGGCGCGCTAACGGCACGCACGGGCTGACGACACTCCTCAAGGAGCACGCCACCTGGCGCGAAGGACGAGGTGTGCTTCACCTATCCGGCGAAGTACTCCAAGACGCAGACGCGTGCCCTGGTCGACGAACCCGCCTGCCGGGCCCTGCGCTCACTGCTGCGCCGCCGCGGCGGCGGTCCCCGGCTGTTCGCCTACCGGGACGCCGGGACCTGGCACGACCTGCGCGCGGAGGACCTCAACGCCTACCTGCGCGACCACACGGGCGCGGACATCACCGCCAAGGACTTCCGCACCTGGCACGCCACCGTGCCGGCGTCCGTCGCCCTCGCCGTGTCCTGGCGGGTCGCGGGCGACTCCAAGGCCGCCCGGAAACGCGCGATCACGCGTGCCGGGAAGGAGGTCAGCGGCTACCTGGGCAACACCCCGGCGGTGTGCGGGCGTCGTACATCAACCCGCGGGTCGTCGAACTCTTCGAGGAGGGCCGGACCATCGCGCCCGACCTCGACCGGCTCGGCGACGGCGCCGCCTTCGGCAGGCCCGCCACCCAGGGACCCATCGAGGAGGCGGTGCTGCGCCTCCTCGCGTAGCCGGACGGTTCGTGTGGGGCGGTGGCACCGGGGAACCCGGACGGCCCGTCCGGCGGAGCCCCGCCCCGCGGCGCTCCGGTACGAGGGCAACACCGCCGGGGCCGCATGGCTCCGGACCCGCACGAGAGGACCCACGACGTGACGGACTCACCCGGCAAGAAGATCGTCGTCACCGGAGCCACCGGCAACGTCGGCACCAGCGTGGTGCGCCTGCTCAGCGAGGACCCCGCGATCGGTTCCGTGGTGGGCCTGGCACGCCGGGTCCCGGACTGGTCGCCGCCTCGCACGACGTGGCACGCGGTGGACCTGGAAGAGGACACCGACCCCGTCGAGCTGTTCCGCGGCGCGGACGCCGTCGTCCACCTCGCCTGGAAGTTCCAGCCCGCCCGGGACCCGGCCGTCACGTGGCGCACCAACGTCCTGGGCAGCGCCCGCGTCTTCGAGGCCGTCGCGGCAGCCGGCGTCCCGGCGCTCGTCCACGCCTCGTCCGTCGGGGCGTACTCGCCCGGCCCCGACGACCGTGCCGTCGACGAGTCCTGGCCCACCCACGGCTGGCCCGGAGCCGCGTACACCCGCGAGAAGGCCTACCTGGAGCGCGTCCTCGACACCTTCGAGCGCGACCACCCCGAGACACGCGTCGTGCGGATGAGGCCCGCGTTCCTGTTCAAGCGGGAGTCCGCCAGCGAACAGCGCCGCATCTTCGGCGGCCGCTTCCTGCCCGGCCCCCTGATGAGGCCCGAGACGCTGCCCGTCGTGCCCGACATCCCAGGGCTCCGCTTCCAGGCGCTGCACACGGACGACGCGGCCGAGGCGTACCGTCTCGCGGCGCTGGGCGACGTACGCGGTGCCTTCAACATCGCCGCCGACCCGCCGCTCGACGCCAAGGTCCTCGGCGAGCTCTTCGACGCCAGGCCCGTGCGCCTGCCGAGCCCGGTCGCGCGCACCGGACTGGCGGCGGCGTGGGCGCTGCACCTCCTGCCGGCCTCGCCGCAGCTCTTCGACGCCGTGCTGCGGGTGCCGCTGCTGGACTGCACACGCGCCCGCACCGTGCTCGGCTGGCAGCCCCGGCACACCGCCGTCGAGGCGCTGGAGGAACTGCTGGCGGGCATGCGCCGCGGCGCGGGGGCGGACACCGCCCCGCTCCAGGGCCACACCGTCGGCTGACGTGTGGACCACCGTCCGCTGGGCACCCACGACCAGGCGTACGCGCCACGCTTCCCCCAGAGCGAGAAAGGCAGCACCCCATGAGTGACCACGGGCAGCAGAACCCCGTCGACAAGCACCCGCAGCCCGACTTCCCGCAGCAGGAACAGCAGCACCCCGGCTGGACCGGCCCCATGGACCCGCCGCCGGACCACGGCGAGGAGTCCTACCGGGGCAGCGGCCTCTTGGCGGACCGCAAGGCACTGGTGACCGGCGGGGACTCCGGCATCGGCCGTGCGGTGGCGCTCGCCTACGCCCGCGAGGGCGCAGACGTCCTGTTCACGCACCTGCCCGAGGAGGCCGAGGACGCCCGCGAGACCGCCCGCCTGGTGGAGGAGGCCGGGCGCAAGGCGGTCGCCGTGCCCTGCGACATCCGCGACGAGGAGCAGTGCCGTCGGCTGGTCGAACGCGCGGTCGCGGAGTTCGGCCGCATCGACGTCCTGGTGAACAACGCCGCGTACCAGATGTCCCAGCCGGACGGGATCTCCGCCATCTCTACGGAGCAGTTCGACCGGGTCGTGCGCACGAACCTGTACGGCATGTTCTGGCTCTGCAAGATGGCCCTGCCGCACATCCCCGAGGGCGGTTCGATCATCAACTCGACGTCCGTGCAGGCCTACAAGCCGAGCCCGCACCTCCTCGACTACGCCATGACCAAGGGCGCGATCGTGACGTTCACGCAGGGACTGGCGCAGATGGTCGCCGGTGACGGCATCCGCGTCAACGCCGTCGCCCCCGGACCGGTCTGGACGCCGCTCATCCCCGCGACCATGCCGGACACGACCGAGTTCGGGAAGCAGTCCCCGCTGGGCCGGCCCGCGCAGCCCGCCGAGATGGCCCCCGCGTACGTCTTCCTCGCCTCGCAGCACGCCAGCTTCATCACCGCGGAGATCATGAACGCCACCGGCGGGACGCCCCTGCCCTGACCGGGCCGCGGACTGGCGACGAAGAACGACTGACGACTGACAACCGGCGATTCACGACGACAGGAGGACGGTGCGACAGCGGGTGACGGAACGGAAGGCCGCGAAGGAACGCCATGTCGTTCTGCACACCCTGCGCTGGGAAGCGGGGGAGATCGGACGCTCCGTGCACCGGGCCTTCACGGTGGCGGGATCGGAGCGCAACACCGCGGTGCAGTCCCTCAAGGCGGCGGCCGCGGCCCTGCTGGCCTGGGCGGTGGCCGGCTGGTGGTGGGAGGCGCCGATGGCGCTGATGGCTCCCTGGACGGCGCTCTTCCTCATGCACAACACCGTCTACCGCTCCCTGCTGTCCGCGCTCCAGCAGTTCGTGGTGGTGCTGGTGGGCACACTGCTGGCCGCCGGAGCGGGAGTGCTGACGCACAACGAGATGGCCGCGATGGCCCTGGCCCTCCCCGTCACCGTCCTCCTCGGCAACTACGCCCGCTTCGGAAGCAACGGCCTCTACGCGCCGACCGCCGCGCTGTTCGTCCTCGTCTACGGCTCCTACACCGGCGCCGACATCCTCCACCGCCTCCTGGAGACCCTCCTCGGCGCGGTCATCGGCATCGGGGTCAACGCACTCGTCTTCCCGCCCGTCCACACGCGGCGCGTGACGCAGCTGCGCGAGCAGCTCCCGCACTCCTGCGGTGACCTGCTGCACCACGCCGCCGACGAACTGGCGGCTGACTACGACCCGGAGCAGGCCCGGCGCTGGTACGAGTCCGCGCAGCGCCTCACCGATGTGGTGACCGAACTGCGGGAGGCCCGCCGCTGGTCGGCCGAGAGCTACCGGATCAACCCGGCGCGCCGACTGCGCCGCGTCCCGACCGAACCCCCGGCCGCCTGGGACTTCGTCTGGGACCAGGTCACCGAGCACACCGCGCGGACCATGCGCACGCTGACCGAGGCCGCGGTACGGCCGCCGCTCCCGGCCGAGGCGCGGGACGCCCTCGCGGCGCTGCTGCGGGCGGCGGGCGACACCTGCCTGCTCGACGACCACCTCCGCGAGGACGGACGACCGGACGACGCGCGGACGCACGAGGCCCGGCGGGCGCTCGCCCGGGCCTCCGCGGCCCACCGCCGCCTGACCGCGGCGGCCCGGACCGGCCGCGGGCTCACGTCCACCACGGGAGGCGTGATCGCCGACACCCGGCGTCTCCTGTCGGCCCTGCTGCGCGTCGCGGACCCCGACGCGGCCTTCGACCCGCAGCTTCCCGACCAGCGCGAAACGCCGGAGCCGGCGCGCCACTGAGCCGTCCGGGCGTCGCCGCGCTTCGGTCTCGGCGGCCGGGGAACCCGGGCCGCATGAACACGTACGCGGACGAGCAGAAGTCGTACTGGATCGAGACGGCGCCCTCCGGAGACCTTCAGCCGTCCCTGGACGCGGACATCACGGTCGACGTCGCCGTGATCGGCGCCGGGATCGCGGGCCTCAGCACGGCGTGGGAGCTGGCGCGCCGAGGGCGCAAGGTGGCGGTGCTGGAGGCGGGCCGCATCGCGGCGGGCGTCACCGGTCACACCACGGCCAAGGTCAGCGCCCTGCACACCCTCGTCTACGCGCGCCTGCGGCAGACCCGGGGCGCCGAGGGGGCCAGGCTGTACGCCCGCTCGCAGATGGAGGCCATCCGGCACGCGGCCGGGATCGTGGACGAGCTGGGCATCGCGTGCGACTGGGAGGACACGGCCGCCTACACCTTCGCGCAGGACCCCTCCGGCGTGGACGAGCTGAAGGCGGAGGCGGAGGCCGCCCGGGAGGCGGGACTGCCCGCCGAGTACGTGACCGAGACGGGACTGCCATTCCCCGTCGCGGGCGCGGTGCGGGTCACGGAGCAGGTCCAGTTCCATCCGCGCAAGTACCTCCTCGCCCTCGCCGACGACCTGCGCCGGCAGGGCGTGGTGATCCACGAGAAGACCAGGGTCGTCGGACTCAAGGAGGGCGAGCCCTGCCGCCTCACGACCGAGAACGGGTCCACGGTGACGGCAGCGGACGTCGTCGTCGCCACGCACTACCCGATCTTCGACCGGGCGCTGCTCTTCACCCGCCTCTCCCCGCGCCGCGAACTCGTCCTGGCCGCGCCGGTCCCGGCCGAGCTCGATCCGCACGGCATGTTCATCACCCAGGAGCAGGGCACCCGCTCGGTGCGCACCGCCCCCTACGGAGACGGGCAGCGCCTGCTGATCGTCACCGGTGAGCACTTCACGCCCGGTACCGCCGACGTCGAGGAGCGGTTCGGGCGGCTCGCGGGCTGGGCCACGAAGCACTTCGGCACACTCGACTTCACCCACCGGTGGGCCACGCAGGACAACGACCCCACCGACACCGTGCCGCTCGTCGGGCCGATGCACGCGGGCAGCCGGCACACCTACGTGGCCACCGGCTTCGGCGGCTGGGGCATGAGCAGCGGCGTCATGGCGGGCCGGCTCCTGGCGACCCTGATCAGCGGGGAGAAGTCGCCGTGGAGCGACCTGTACGACCCGCGGCGCCTGCTGCCGGCGGTGCGGGAGGCACCGACGTTCCTCAAGAACCAGGCGAAGGTCGCGGGCCACTTCCTCGGGGACCGGCTGTCGTCGGGTCCGGCGCACTCGGTGGACGACATCGCGCCCGGGGACGGAGCGGTGGTGCGGGTCGAGGGCAAACGCTGCGCGGTCTACCGCGACGACAGCGGACAGGTGCACGCCGTCTCCGCGCGGTGCACGCACATGGGCTGCCTCGTGGCCTTCAACCGCGCGGAGCGGGCCTGGGAGTGCCCCTGCCACGGCTCCCGTTTCGGCACCGACGGCGAGATCGTCCAGGGTCCCGCCACCCGTCCGCTCGAAAAGCGCGACATCTGATCCGCGTACGGTCCGTCGGCGCCACCGCACCGGGGGTCCGCGTCCTGTCCGCGTGAGGCGGCGCGACGATGCGGGCGGCGGCGGCCGGCGGTGAAGAGGCAGAGGTCAGCGGGGGTCCGTGCAGGGGACATAGGTGGATTACTTGTCCGTTGCGGGGTACCCGGCAGCCATGAAAGCGACGGGATACGAACTGGCTGTTTTCAAGGACGCGGCATTCGGCGTGATGGGCGCCTTCGTGGGCGGTCTGATCATCGCCGGCGCGCTGATCTGGGCCGTACGCCTCGGTATCAAGACGCGGCGCCGCGAACCAGCGCCCCCGAAGCCCGAGGAGCAGCCGAAGCTTCCCCCGACCGGACCCGTCCACGAGACGCGTGAGACGCGCGAGCCGAACGAGGTCCCGCGGGCCGGGAGCGAGGGCGAGCGGCTGCGGCCCCAGCAGGTCCACCAGTCGGGCAGCAGGACCGCCGACGAGGAGCAGCCGCGTCCCCGCTGGGAGTCGGGCTCCAGCGGTTCCTTCGGAAGCGGCGGCTCCGGCAGCACCTGACAGCACCCGCCGCACGGGGGCGGAGCATGAGGGGGACTCGAACGGTACGGGGTTCGGAAAGGTAGCCCCGTTGGGCTCTCCACGCCGTGAGGCGCGGAGGGCTCAAGCCGTTTCCGGGGTCCTGCCGTCCGAGGAGGCGCGGTCCCGTCACCGCGGAGAACACGTGCCGACGCCCGTCGGCGCGTCCATCGAACGAATCCGCGGCACGCAGAAAAATACGTGAACCGTATTTCGCCCTTTTGTATACGCGAATGTCTGGCCATATGCTGGGCTCATGGGCGGAGTACCTGAGACACATACGGGCTGGACCTTTCTCACCAATCACGCCCGCGTGCTGGCCGCGATCGCCGAGGATCACACCACCCGGATCCGCGACATCGCCGCCCGTTGCCGGCTCACCGAGCGCGCGGTGCAGAAGATCATCTCCGATCTGGAGCAGGACGGGTACCTCACCCACACCCGGCAGGGACGCTCCAACCAGTACCGCATCCAGACGGGCACGCTGCTCAGGCACCCCGCGGACTCCAACCTCACGGTGGGGGACCTGCTGTCGCTCCTGGCGCAGCACGACCGTCGGCACGGCGACCAGGATGCGCAGCGGCAGACCGAGCCGAGCCACGCGGGCGGTCCGAAAGCCGACCATTGAGTCATGCCCACGGACGGCCGGTGCCGGTTCCGTGGGCACGGGACGGTGACGGAGCCAACGCACTCCCCGGGCCCCGGAGTTGACGTCGACCGCCGACACACACGTGAGGCGGCAGGATGCCGAACTGATCGTCGACTGGGCCCGCGTCGGGCCGGCTGCCGGCTGAGATCAGGGACCGGCTGGAGCGCGGATGTTTCCGTGCCGCGGATGCCGGGCGCGTTCCGCCAGCACTTCAACTCCCCTCCTTGTGCGCTCAGTTGGACTGCGTCAGGACCTCAGGCGTTCCAGAAGCAGCCGCATCGCCCGGTGCACCGCCTCCCGTGACTCGTCCGTCGGGTCGAGCGTCTCGAACATGTGGTGGCCGTGCGGTACGTCGACCACCTCGACGTCCGCCCCGCACTGCCCGGCCGCCGTCAGGAACTCCTCCACGGTGGCGGCGATCTCGGCTTGTTCGCGTCCCGCCCGGGTGAGCACCACGGGCAGTGAGCCCGCCTTCGCCACCGCCTCCACCGGACGGAAGCGGACGTCGGTCAGCCCCCAACCCTGCAGCGGCGCGAGCACCGGGTAGGTGGCGGCGAGGCAGCGCAGCCAAGCCGGTGGGCCCGCCAGCCAGTCCGCCGTGAGCAGGCCACCGCCCGAGAAGAACCACAGCGCGACCCGGTCCCCGTCCACCCGCGGATCGGCCCTGACGAACTCGACGGCGGCGGCGACGTCAGCGGCTGCGCGCTCGTAGCCGTCCAGGCCGTGCAGGCGGTGGTCGAGTGTCGCGGCCACCACTCCCTGTCCCGCCGCGTACCGCGCGTACCCCGTCAGGGTCGGCCAGTCCCGGGGCGTCGGCCGGGCCCCGGCGGGCACCGGACCGCCGTGCACGAAGACGACCGCCGGCCGCGGTTCCTCGGCCTCGGGAACGTACAGATCGACGTTCCCGGTCCGTTCACGCGGCAGTTGGGGCACGTCGAGAAGGAACGGCCGCAAGTGCGGGGGCGGTTGGGCGGCACCGGGCGGCCTCAGTCGGTGCCCCTCACCGGCGGCGGCCCGCAGCAGGACCTCGGCCAGTTCGGCTGGGCAGGACAGCATCGGCCAGTGTCCGGTGGGGAGTTCGAAGAAGGTGACCTTCTCGTCGGTGAGCGCCCGCAGCGCGGGATCGCCGAAGTCCACCTGCATCTGGACCAGTTCGATGCTCGCGCCGTTCTCCGTGCACAGCACACCGGTGCTGGGCACCCCGTCCACGGCGCCGGTCAGCCGCAGCGGCTGGAGCAACGTGCCGAGCGGCTGGGGGAAGGCGAGGGCGGTGAGCCGGTCCAGCGCCGCGTCGGACAGACCAGCGGTGCTGCCCCAGCACCCCCACTTCCCGCGGGCCGGGGGGCGCAGCTCTCCGTCCGCTCCTTCGGCCCCGTCAGCCGCCGCACCGGCCCCGTCAGCCGCCGCACCGGCCCCGGCGTCCTCCGCGAGGCGCCGGCGCAGGGCCTGGTCGGGCACCGCGGCCAGGGCCGGCACGCCGTCCTGGGGCATCCCCGCGTCCAGGTGGACCACGCGTGCGACGCGCCCGGCGCGGCGGTCGGCGGCGCCCCGTACCGGATGGATGCCGTAGTCGTGGCCGACCAGCACCAGATCCCGGCCGCCCGCCGGACCCGTCGAGTCGATCACCGCCAGTACGTCCGCGACATGCGTCTCCAGGTCGACGACGGCGCCTGTCGCGGCGCGCGGGCCCCCGAGCCCGGTGAGGGCCACCGTGTGCACCTCGGCTCCGGCCGCGGCCAGCCGTGCCGCCGTCTCCTCCCACACCTGTGGGCCGGTGAACGCGCCCGGCACCAGGATGAATGCGGTCATGGGCCTCTCCTCGGTAGGTCGTTCCGTTGGTGGTGGGCGGACCGTCCCGATCACTCGGCCGCGCCCGCCGGTACCGTAGGAACTCCCCCTGAGGGAGGTTCAAGTGTTCCTGTCGCACGACGGTCTGTGCAGCATCGGAGAGCTCGCCGAACAGGCGGGTGTCACCGTCAAGACGGTGCGCTTCTACTCCGACCGCGGACTGCTGCCCGAGGCGTCCCGCAGTGCCGGCGGGCACCGCCGGTACGGCCCCGACGCCCTCGACCGGCTGCGGCTGATCCGCTCCCTGCGCGCTCTCGACCTGCCCCTTCCAGAGGTGCGCCGCATCCTGGACGAGGAGGACGGGGCGGCCGCGACGGGCGGCGCCCTGGAGGACGCCGTCGCCGGGCAGCTGCGCGAGCTCGGCTCCCGCCTTCGGGCCCTGCGCTGGCGGGAGGCGGCCCTGCGGCTGGTGCAGGAGTCCCCGACCGACGAGCGGGCCGACCGGCTGCTCCTGGTCGGCGCCGTGACCGTGCCGCCGAGCACCGCCCCGCTGGCCCGGTTCTGGCGGGCCTGGCTGCCGCCGCGGATGCCGGCCCGCTCGACTGCGGCGTTCCTGGAGGCGACGGTCCCGCAGCCGCCCGACGACCCGGCGCCGGCCCAGGTCCTCGCCTTCGCCCGGCTGAACGCCCTCACCCTCGGGTCCTGCCCGGGCACCGGACGGCCCCAGCCGGAGGCACACCGGACCGCGGGTGCTCGCGGGGCCGCGGTCCTGTACGCGGGCCTCGCCGAGGCCTACGAACTGGCGGGCGCCCTGCTGCGTCGGGGCCGGGCACCCCGGCCGGGTGAGGCGCTGGACTGCTTCGTCGCCGCGTACGTGAGCGCGTACGGCACCCGGGACACCCCGGACTTCCGCCGCTCGCTGGCCCGGCAGCTCGCCGCCGACCCGCGGATCGACCGGTACTGGGAACTGGTGGCCGAGGTGATCACCCCGCCGGGCGGCCCGACGGAACCGACGCCGGGGTCCGCGCATGACTGGCTGCTCGCGGCCCTGGACGCGCAGACGACCGCCACCGCGGCCTGAGCCGCCGGCCCCGACGGAGGCCACGGGGTCAGCGGGCGCGCGGGGTGACCAGACCGGACTCGTAGGCGAGGACGACGAGTTGGGCGCGGTCCCGGGCCCGCAGCTTGCCCATCGCCCGGTTGACGTGGGTCTTCGCCGTCAGCGGACTGATCACCATGCGGCCGGCGATCTCGTCGTTGGACAGGCCCTGGGCGACCAGGGCGACGGCCTCGCGCTCGCGGCCGGTCAGCTCCTCCAGACCCGCGCCGACGCTCGTGCGCAGCGGCTGGGTGACGTACCGGTTGATCAGTGTGCGGGTGATCGACGGGGCGAGCAGCGCGTCACCGCGGGCGGCGACGCGCACCGCGTGCAGCAGGTCCTCCGGCACGATGTCCTTCACCAGGAACCCGGCCGCGCCGGCCCGCAGCGCGTGGAAGACGTACTCGTCCAGGCCGTAGTTGGTCAGGATGACGACGTGCACCGCGGCCAGGGCCGGGTCCGCGGCGATGCGCCGGGTCGCCTCGATGCCGTCCACGACCGGCATCTGGATGTCGACCAGCGCCACGTCCGGCAGGTGCTCGCGGGCGAGGGCGAGCCCCCGCTCCCCGTCGGCGGCCTCGGCCACCACAACGATGTCGTCCTCCAGGTCGAGCAGCGCGCGGAAACCGCTGCGGATGAGCGGCTGGTCGTCGACCAGCAGGACCCGGATCACGACGTGCCGTCCACGGGAAGCTCGGCCTGCACGGTGAAGCCGCCCCCGCTGCGCGGTTCCGCGCGCAGCCGCCCGCCGAGTGCGGTCACCCGTTCCCGCATCCCCAGCAGCCCGACGCCCGGCACCGGGGCGGCGGACGCCGTCGCCCCGCCGTCGTCGTCCACCCGCACGGCGAGAGCCTCCGGGCGGCAGTCGATCCGTACGTCGGCCGAGGCGGCGGCCGCGTGCCGGGCGACGTTGGTGAGGGACTCCTGGACGATCCGGTACACGGTCCGGCCCACCGCCGCCGGCACGTCGTCCCGCTGCCCCTCGATGGTCAGCGTCGCGTCCAGGCCGCTCCTGCGGGCCCGTTCCACCAGCTCCGGGACGTCGGCGAGGCCGTGCGGCGGTGCCGTGTCGTCGTCGCGCAGCGCGCTCAGGGTCGCGCGCAGCTCCCGGCTCGCCTCACGGGAGGCCTCCTGGATCGCCAGCAGCGCCTCCGGCACCTGGGTGTCCTGCCTGCGGGTGAGGTGGACGGCGACCTCGGACTGCACCTTGATGATCGAGATCTGGTGCACCAGCGAGTCGTGCAGCTCGCGCGCGATGTGCAGCCGCTCCTCGTCCGCGCGCCGCCGTGCCGTCTCCTCCCGGGTCCGCTCGGCCTCGTCCGCCCGCCTCTCGGCCTGCCGCAGCGCTTCTCCCGCGGCACCGGCCGCGATCAGCCAGGCCAGCTCCAGGGCGCCCCGGGCCCGCGCGAACGCCTCACCGGTGTCGTGCAGCGAGACCAGGACCGCGAGCGGGAGAGCCGCCAGCATGGACACGCTCGCCACCACTGTGACCAGGCGGTGCCCCGCCCGCATCGCGGCGTACACCGCGAAGAGGAACGCGATGGCCGGTACGTCGAAACCGGCCGCCTGGTACCCCACGGCGCACAGTCCGGTGACGGCCAGGACGGGAACCGGGGCCCTGCGCCCGGTGGCCAGCGCCAGGCCGCCCGCCACCAGCAGCACCTGGCCCAGAAGTGCGGTGCCGCCGACCGGAAGCGGCTCCGACAGCCCCGCGACCAGCAGCGTCGCGGCGACGCCTACGGCGGTCACCCAGTCCCTGACACCGGCCGGAATCCCGGGCCGTCCTCTGCTCATGCGCGCACCCTAGCCGCAGGCCACCGTCCGGCGAGTCCCGCCGGCGGACGACCGTCCGGCTACCGCGTACGCAGTACTTCGCCGGCTCCTGCCGCGTCCGCGGCAGCCGTCCGCCCCGGCGGTGGCAGGGCGAAGTGTCTCCTCCCGCCGGACGACCCGCGGGTGCGACGGGCGGAAGGATCGGACCACATCCCAGAGGGCCGGCCCGGGCCCCCGCAGCGAGACGCGGGCGGCGCGCACGAGGAGAGACACATGAACGCATCGAGAACCCGCACCCCCGTCCGAGCCGTCCTCGGCGCGGCCGGAGCCGCCCTGCTCGCGGTCGTCGGGTCGGCTGGTCCTGCCGCCGCGCACGTCTCCGTCGTCGCCGGCGGTGTCGGCAGCGGCTCCGGGCGCACCGGGGCCGTCGTGGCCGGACTGGTTGCGCTGACCGGCGTGGTCGCCGGCGGACTCGCGCTGGCCCGCTCCGCCGGACGGACGGGCGACGGCTCCGGGCGGGACGGGGCGGTGGTGGCCGTCGTGACGGGGCTGCTGGGCATCGCCCTCGCCGTGCTCCATCTCGCCACCTTCAGCGGCGGTTTCGGCACGGGTAACGGGCGCGCGGGGGCCGTGGTGGCACTGCTCCTGGCGCCGGTGGCCTTGGTCCTCGGCGGGCTCGTCGTGCGCCGCACCCACCGCACCGGGTGACCCCGCCGCCGACGCGGGCCGGACGCGGACGAGCGCACGGCCACGGGACGCGCTCCCCGGGCAGGATCCGCCGCGCCGATCCGCAAGCGCGGCCGGGCCCTCAGCCGAGGACGAACGGGAGCCTCGCCCCCAGTTCGCCCAACTCGGCCGTCTCCGCGCCGGTCGGGGCTCGCCGTCCGGTGCCGACCAGCAGCGCGTCCGTGTCGGAGAGGGCGGCGGGGAAGGCGGCCCCGGCGATGCTCTCCAGCAGCTTCCGTGACCGGGCGAGGCCCTCCGGCGGCGGTCCCGCCACGGCGGGGAGGTGCGCCACGAGGTCGAGATGGTGCAGCGTCCACTCCAGGACGTACGCCGAGAGGTAGTCGCCCGCGGTCAGGACCTCCCCGCGAGTGCTCACCCGCCGGGCGGGGTCGGCCAGTTCGGCCGCGCGCCCCGCGGCGGAGCCGACGTCGTCCAGATGGAACCGCAGCAGCTCCGGCTGCTCGTACGCCGCGGCCAGCCGGACGGTCAGCGCGTCGAGCGGATCGTCGCCGGTCGGCGGTGTCCCGCTGACCTCCCAGTAGGTCACGGCGTCGCGCGTCGGCTCCGTGGAGGCGGGCGTCACCAGCGTGATCAGGACGTCCTGCGCGTCGATGACCAAATGGCACACCAGGTCCCGGACGAGCCAGCCGGCGCACCCGGAGGGCCGCGCGAAGTCCTCGTCCCGTAGCTCTGCGACAGCGCCCCGAAGGGCCGCCCACGTATGTGAGAAGAGAGTCACGTCGGCACGGTAGTGCCTCGACAGCGGCGGCCGCCGCCGGATCACGCCCGTGCCGCTCGCCCGGACCTTCCTCCGGCGGCCGCCGACGGCAGGGAACGACTTCGGCGACGTTCGAAGCGTCGGCCCACCGTGGACGCCGGAACGTACCGTGCCGGCTGGTGTGCGACCCCGACGCGGACGCCGTCGCCCCGTCTGTTGCCGTCCGGTGACGAACGGGACGGATCCGTAGCGGTGGGAGGGGGCAACGGTCGGGGACCGTCGCGGGTCGTACGTGGCGTGGTGGGTGACCGGAGGCATGATCCGGTGTGACCCGCGCATTCTGACGAACCGTCAACAGGGGGAACCATGAACATCCGTACTCGCGGCACGCAGCTCGTCCTGGCCGCCGTCGCGGTCGGCGCGGCGGTGACGGCGACCGCCGTACCGGCCAGTGCCTCGGCTGCCGCGTCCGACTCGCCGGCCTTCCTGGAGCCGGGCGAACTGCCGCCGCACCCGTCGTCGGCCTGGTTCGCCGGTGACGTGACCGCCGGCCAGCCGGACCCGCTGCCGATCTGCGTCGGGCAGGCGCTGCCGTCGATCTCCAGCCACCGCACCTTCTGGACCGACTACGACACCAACGCCCTCCAGGTCACGGTGGAGGAGCGCAGTGTGAAGCGGGCCAAGGACTTCGCGGCGCTGCTGCGCGCGGACCTCGCGAACTGCGCGGCCCAGCTCATGGAGCAGGACCCGGAGGTGACGGCGACGCAGAAGTACTACGGGAAGCTGAACGTCGAGGAGGGCGCCCACGTCTACGGCGTCCACACCGAGACCTCCTGGGGCGCCTCCGACATCAGCCTGTTCTCGGTCGGCCGGGACGGCACGGCCGTGACGATCGTGAAGTGGGCGCAGCTGGGCTCGTTCGAGAACGCCCCGGTCACCGACTTCAAGGCGACGACCGTCACCGCCGTCGACAAGCTGTACTGAGCGGGAGTCCGGCCCGACGGGCGGGAACCGGGCCCGGCCGCGTACGGCGCGTCACGCGCCGGCCGGCCGGGCCCGGTTCCGCGTACGGGCAGGAATGCCCCGGCTGTGTCCGGGTACGCGACGGGAGTTGCGCCCCGGGGTGATCTTGTCCCGGGTGGCCCGTCCGTACTACCTGGGAATCAGCCATGGAGAAGCCCTCGAACGACCACACCGCTCCCGCGGAGCACCTCACCGCGGTGCCCGTGCCCGCGACCCCGGCGCAGGAGGCGCTGGACACCCTCGCCCGCGATACCCAGGACGTGGTGGCGCTGGACACGCTGGCCGGGAGCGACGTCCTCGTTCCCGTGCCCGACGACGCCGCCGAGGAGGACGAGGTCGACCCGTCGGCCGTGGCGCTGCCCGTGCTGGAGCAGCCGGGCGGTCGGCAGGTGGTACCGGTGTTCACCTCCGAGGTGGAGATGGCGGGGCTGCTGCCCTCCGTCTCGCGCTACCGCCTCGTGCCGCTCGGGGCGCTCGCCTCGCAGTGGCCCGCCAGCGATCTGTCGCTCACGATCGACGCCAGTTCCCCGCACGGCCTGACCCTCACCTCCGAAGGCGTCCGCACCCTGCTGGCCCGGCCGCGGGCGTAACCGCCGCGAGCCGTACGGGCCCGGCCGTCACCGAGGAGGGGAGCGGCCGGGCCCGTGACTGTCCCCGGCCCGACGCGGCCGCGAGGCGGAGTCCCAAATACGGCGGACGCGGCCGTCGGTCTGCCGGCGTCAGCCGTTCAGCATGCGGTCCAGGACGTCCCGCTGGAGCGGAAGCACCTGGGCGTGCAGGTCACGGCCCTTGGGAGTGAGGGCGACCCACACTCCGCGCCGGTCCTCCTGGCAGACGGTGCGCTCGACCAGGTCCTCCTTCTCCAGCCGGCCGATGAGACGCGACAGCGCGCTCTGGCTCAGGTGGACGCGGCCCGCGATGTTCTGCACGCGGCACTGCTCGCCCGCGTCCGCCGCGGCGCTCGTGGCGAGGATGTCCAGCACCTCGAAGTCACTGGCACCGAGGCCGTGGGGATGCAGTGCACGGTCGATCTCGCACATCGTGCGCGCGTGCACCGCCAGGATGTCCCGCCATTGCTCTTCGAGGCGGGCGCCGGTCGTCTTGGCTGCCATATATGCACGGTAACAGACATCCGGCCATTCATTGAGCATGCAACTAGTGCAGACGCATACGACTTGGGGCCGGCGTGCCGAGCGCGCCGCCCCGGACGATCCGCCCGCCCCGAGCGCTACGAACCGGCGGGCTCCTGGATTAGGCCGATCAGGTTGCCGTCCGCGTCCTTCAGCGAGGCGATCAGCTTGCCGCCGCCGACGTCCTGCACGTCCTGGAGCGTCTCGGCTCCGGCACCCAGCAGGGCCGCCTGCGTGGCCTTGATGTCCTCGACGGTCCAGTAGGGGACCGGGCCCGTCATGCCCTTGGCGTGGCCGTTGGGGTCCAGGCCGATCTCCTGGTCCGCGGTCCGGAAGCCCACGTAGTACGGCTCGTCCGCGTACGGCTCCACTCCCAGGAGGGCGGTGAAGAGGGGCTTGGTCAGGGAGAGGTCCTTGACGGGGTAGACGATGGTCTTGGGGCCGGCGGTCATGGCGTACTCCTCCGTGCTGCGAGTGGAGCCGGCGTGTCCTCGCCGGCTCCTCCCACGCTAGGCCGGGGAGGGGCGGACCGCTTCTCCGATCCTGACCGGTCGCCGCCGGCCGTGCTCACGTGGAGTCGCGGCGCACCAGTTCCGTCGGCAGGATCACCGCGGCGGGGTCCTCGCCGCCGATCTGGGCGAGCAGGACCCGTACCATCTCGGCGCTGATCCGGTCCCAGGGCTGCCGGATGGTGGTGAGCGCGGGGGACGCCGAGGTGGCCGCGGGCGAGTCGTCGAAGCCGCCGACCGCCACGTCCTCGGGAACGCGCCGCCCGGCCCGCCGCAGGGCGGCGAGCACCCCCTGCGCCATCAGGTCGGAGGCGACGAAGACCGCGTCCATGTCCGGCGCCACCGCCAGCAGCCGCTCGGCCCCCGCCTCACCGCTGGCCCTGCTGTAGTCGCCGGACACGACGAGGCGCTCGTCGGCCTCGACGCCCGCCTCGGTCAGCACCTCGCGGTAGCCCGCGAGCCGTTCCACGCCGCCGGGGGTGTCCAGCGGCCCGGTCACCACGCCGATGCGGCGCCGGCCCAGGGACAGCAGATGGCGCACCATGTCACGGGCGCCGTCCCGGTCGTCCGCGGCCACGTAACTCACCTTGGACCCCAGCCCGATGGGCTTGCCGCAGGCGACGAGCGGCACCCCCGCCCCGCGCAGCTCCTCGGCGACGGGGTCGCCGGAGTGGCTGGAGACCAGCAGTACCCCGTCGACATGGCCGGCGGTGATGTACCGCGTGATGCGCCGCCGTTCGTCCTCGGTGCCCGCGAGCATCAGCAGCAGCGGGACGTCGTGCGCGGCCAGGGCCTGCGTGCAGCCCCGCAGCAGCACGTTGAAGTTGGGGTCCTCGAAGAACCGCTCCTGGGGCTCGGTCAGCAGGAAGCCGACCGAGTCGGAGCGCCCGGTGATCAGCGAGCGGGCATGCCGGTTCACGACGTAACCCGTCCTGCGGATGGCCGCGTTGACGGCCTCCTGCGCGGCGGGGCTGACGTAGTGGCCGCCGTTGAGGACGCGCGAGACCGTTCCCCGGGAGACGCCGGCCTCGCGTGCCACGTCGTGGATCGTCGGCGGCCTGCGTCTGCCCCCCGTGTTGTTCATGGTCACGACTTTACGGCTCCGGACAGCAGGTCGAGACTCCAGAAGCGCTGGACCACCAGGAACAGGGCGATCAGCGGGACGACCGCCAGCAGGGCCCCGGTGATGACCAGCGTGTAGAGCGCCGGGGTGTTGGAGCCCTGTTCGAGCAGGGTGAACAGGCCGAGCGTGATCGGGAACCGCTCGTCGTCGCTCAGCATGATGAACGGCAGCAGGAAGTTGTTCCACACCGCGACGAACTGGAACAGGAACACCGTCACCAGTCCGGGCACCATCATCGGCAGAGCGATCCGGGTGAAGATGCGCCACTCGCCCGCCCCGTCCATCCGCCCCGCCTCGACCACGTCACCGGGAATGGCCGCGGCGGCGTAGATCCGCGCGAGGTACACGCCGTAGGGGGACAGGACGAGGGGGAGGAGCACGGAGGCGTACGAATCGGTGAGGTCGGCCTTCGCCAGCAGCAGGTACTGCGGGATCGCGAGGATCACCGGTGGCATCAGCACGCCCGCGAGCAGCACGTTGAACGCGGCCTCGCGTCCCCGGAAGCGGTAGACGGCGAGCGCGTAGCCGCTCACGGCCGAGACGGCCGTCGACAGGAGCGCGCCGAGTCCGGCGTACAGGGCGGAGTTGCCCATCCACCGCCAGTAGATGCCGTCACGGTAGGCGCCGAGGTCCCTGACGTTCTGGGTGAAGCCGGTGCCGGGCAGGAACGTGAAGGTGGAGAACAGCTCACTGCCCGACTTGGTGGCCGCGATCACCACCCAGGCGACGGGCAGCAGGCAGTACACCGCGCCCAGCACCAGCGTGAGCGTCGGCACCAGGGCGATACGGCGGCGCGGCGGCGGCCCCTGGGCGGTCCCGGGCGTGGTGCCGGCGGCGGGGACGGACTCGCGGACGGCGAGGGAACTCATCGGGCTTCCTCCTGCTGGTCACGGGAGTTCGCGGCGCGCAGGAAGCCGAAGGACAGCAGGAGCGTGGCGACGGCGATGATCACCGCGGTCGCGGCGGCCGAGTGGATGTCGCCCTTGCCGAAGGCGTCCTGGTAGACCTTCATCAGCGGACTCCAGGTCGTGGAGACGGAGTTGGTGAGCGGTTTCAGCGTGGTCGGCTCGCTGAACACCTGGAGCGTCGCGATGATCGAGAAGAAGAAGGTGAGCACCAGCGAGGGCGCCACCATCGGGATCTTGATCCGCAGGGCGGTCTGCAGGGGTGTGGCGCCGTCCAGCCTCGCCGCCTCGTACACCTCCGCCGGGATCGCCCTGAGCGAGGTGTAGATGACGATCATGTTGAAGCCCGTGCCGCCCCAGACCGCGATGTTGGACAGGGCGAGGTACAGCGGGCCGCCGTCCAACAGGTCGGGCTGGGGCAGGCCCAGCCGGTCGAGCACGAAGTAGAAGGGGCTGACGTCGGGCAGGTAGAGGAAGCCCCACAGCAGGGCGGCGACGACGCCGGGAATGGCGTACGGCAGGAAGATCGCCAGCCGGGTCACCGGGGCGAGGCGGACCCGCTCGGTGTCGAGCATCAGCGCGAAGAGCAGGGCGAGGCCGAGCATGACCGGGACCACGATGGCGCCGTAGCCGAGGACGCGCAGCGCGCCGTCGAGGAGTTCGGAGTCGGTGAACGCGTCGGCGTAGTTCCCGAGCCCGGCCCAGACCTCCTCGCGGGCGCCGGCGCCCAGGCCCAGGCCCTTGACCCGCACCTTGTGCAGGCTCAGCCAGACCGCGTAGCCGATGGGCAGGGCGAAGAAGAGGGCGAACAGGGCGGTCGCGGGCAGCAGGAAGAGGTAGGGGGCGCTTCGGGTGCGTTTTACGGGGGCGGCGGGGGAGGAGGGGCCGTACGAGGACCCCGGGGCCCCGTACGGCCTGCGGCGTGCCGTCCTCACCGGGCGACCTCGAAGCCCTGCTTCTCGAGGTCGGCGACGGTGTCGTCCTGCATCGTCTTCAGCGCGGCGCCGAAGTCCGACCTGTTCTTCGCGGCGGTGGCGAAGGCGTCCTTGAAGGAGGTGTACGCGACGTTCACGTTCGGTCCCCAGGCGGAGGGGGCGGTCGTCCCGGCGATCTTGGCGGCCTGCGGGTAGAAGTCCGGCTGGTTGGCGAAGAACGCCGGCGGCTTCAGGAACGCCTCGCTGGTCTGCGCGGTGGTGGCGGCGGGGTAGATGCCGCCCTCCTTGGCCAGCGCGGTCAGCGCGTCGCGGTCCGTGTTGAGCCAGGCGGCGAACTTGGCGGCGGCCTCACGGTGCCCGGAGTCCGTGGTGACGGCGGTGGAGGAGCCGCCCCAACTGCCCGTCACGTCCTCGGAGGCGGACCACTGCGGCAGCGGGGCCATGGCCCACTTGCCCTTGGTGTCGGGGGCGGCGGTGGTGAGCGTGCCGGGTGCCCACACCGCGCTCACCCAGGCGATCTGCCTGCCCGTGTTCAGCGCCTTGTTCCAGGCCGGCGTGTACATGGGCTGGTTGTCGATCGCGCCCTCCTTCACGAGGCCGCCCCAGAAGTCGGCGACCTTCCGCGTCGCCGTGTCGTCGATGCCGACCTTCCACTTGTCCCCCGAGGTGGTCCACCACTTGGCGCCGGCCTGCTGGGCGAGGCCCGCGAAGAGCCCGGAGTCGTTGGCGGAGAAGGTGGTGAGGTCCTTGTCCGGGGCCTTCTTCTTCAGCGCGCGGGCGGTCCCGGCGAACTCGTCCCAGGTCGTCGGGACGGTCAGGCCGTACTTCTTGAACAGGTCCTCGCGGTAGTAGAACATCATCGGCCCGGAGTCCTGCGGGATCGCGTAGACCGCGTCCGAGCCGAGGGTGGTCTGCTGCCAGACGCCGTCGGCGAACTTGTCCTTCACCCCGTCCACGTCGGCGGATATGTCGGCGAGGGCGTCGTTGCTGACCAGCGTCGGCAGTGCCTGGTACTCGGCCTGCACAAGGTCCGGGGCCTTCTTCGCCTTGTGCGCGGTGAGGATCTTGGTGACGAGCGTGTCGCCGGACGCCTGCTTCTTGACCGTGACCTGGATCCGCTGCTTCTTGCCCGGTCCCTCGTTCCACAGGTCGACGACCTTGTCCATGCCCGGTGTCCAGGTCCAGTACGTCAGCGAGACCGGCCCCGACTCGGCGCCGTCGTCCGACGAGCCGCAGGCGGTGAGCGCGCCGGCGCCGAGAGCGACGGCTGCGGTACCTGCCGCGAGACGGTGGAGCTTCTTGTTCGGCATGGATTGTTCTCCCCTGACCTGGGCCTCCGCCTGCTGCGGACGACCTGCCATGCTTCTGTGAGCGTTCACAGTAGAGAAACATCCCGGACACTTGTCAATGGTTGTTGCTGTGCGGTTATGTTGGGCTCTCGCCACCGGGGATGTGTGTGCACGTTCCCAATTGATCGACTCAAACGGGAGAGATCCATGCCGGAGACCACCCCGAAGGGCCTCACCCGGCTCGCCTTCGGTGGGGACTACAACCCCGAGCAGTGGCCGGAGTCCGTCTGGCCGGAGGACGTCCGGCTGATGCGCGAAGCCGGCGTCACGATGGTGAGCGTCGGGATCTTCTCCTGGGCGCTCCTCGAACCCGAGCCGGGCGTCCACGAGTTCGGCTGGCTCGACCGCCTCCTGGACCTGCTGCACGAGAACGGCATCCGTGCCGACCTGGGCACGCCGACCGTGGCACCGCCCGCCTGGTTCTACCGCGCCCACCCCTACGCGCTGCCCGTCACCGCCGACGGCACCCGCTACGCGTTCGGATCACGCGGCGCGATCTGCCACAGCAACGCCGCCTACCGCCGGGCCGCCGCCGCCGTCACCACCCGACTCGCCGCGCGCTACGCCGGCCACCCCGCGCTCGCCCTGTGGCACGTCCACAACGAGTACGGCGTCCCCGTCTCCGCCTGCTACTGCGAGAGCTGCGCGCAGCACTTCCGCCGCTGGCTCACCCGGACCTACCGGACGGTGGACGCGGTCAACGAGGCCTGGGGGACGGCGTTCTGGGGCCAGCGCTACGCCTCCTTCGAGGAGATCGACCCGCCGCGCGTCACGCCCACGGTCGGCAACCCCGGCCAGGCGCTGGACTACAGGCGCTTCGCCGACGCCACACTGCGCGAGAACTTCGTGGCCGAACGGGACATCCTGCACCGCCTCGCCCCCGGCGTCCCCGTCACCACCAACTTCATGACCGCCCTGAGCCAGTGCGACTCCATCGACTACTGGGCCTGGGGCCGCGAGGTCGACCTCGTCACCAACGACCACTACCTGATCACCGACGGCCGCCGCACCCACGTGAACCTCGCGATGGCCGCCGACCTCACCCGCTCGGTGGGCGGCGGCGCGCCCTGGCTGCTGCTCGAACACTCCACCTCGGGCGTCAACTGGCAGCCCCGCAACCCCGCGAAGGCCCCCGGCCAGATGGCCCGCAACTCCCTCTCCCACGTGGCCCGCGGGTCCGAGGGCGCGATGTTCTTCCAGTGGCGGCAGTCCCGGCGCGGCGCCGAGAAGTTCCACTCGGCGATGCTGCCGCACGCGGGCACGGACTCACGGGTGTGGCGCGAGGTCGTCGAACTCGGCGCCGCAGTCGAGTCGTTGGCCGAGCTGAAGGGCACCCGCACGGTCGCCGACGCGGCGATGCTGTGGGACTGGCAGTCCTGGTGGGCGCAGGGACTCCAGTGGCGGCCCAGCGAGGACCACGACGCACGCGAGCGCGCCGACGCCTTCTACGAGGCGCTGTACGACCGTCACCTCACCGTCGACTTCGCCCACCCGGAAGCCGACCTGTCGGCCTACCCCCTCGTCGTCGTGCCCGCCCTGTACCTGATGACGGAGGCCGCGGGCAGGAACGTCCGCGCGTACGTCGAGAACGGCGGCACCCTCGTCGTCTCGTACTTCTCCGGCATCGTCGACGAGCACGACGCCGTGCACGAGGGCGCCTACCCCGGGGCGCTGCGGGACGTACTCGGCCTGACCGTCGAGGAGTTCTCGCCCCTGCTTGCAGAGGACCGGGTGCGGATCACCGGGCCCGACGGCGCGGAGCTGACCGGCGACGTGTGGAGCGAGTTCGTCGTCCCCCGCGGCGCCGAGACGGTCTGGACGTACGCCGACGGACTCACCGCGGGCCGTCCGGCCGTCACCCGGCACCGCCTCGGCGAGGGCACCGCCTGGTACGTCTCGACCCGGCTGGCCGCCCAGGGGCTCGACGCCGTGCTGGGCCGCGCGGCCGACGACGCCCGGATCGCGCCCCGCACCGACCTGCCGCGCGACGTCGAGGTGGTGCGCCGCAGCGGGGAGTCGGGCACGTACCTCTTCGCCCTCAACCACACCGCGACGGACGCCAAGGTGCCGCTGGACGCCGCCGGCACCGAACTGCTCACCGGCGAGCGCGCGGCCGGCCGTCTTCCGGTGCCCGCGGGCGCGGTCCGGGTCGTACGACTCGACGGCTGACCCGGCCCGGGGCGGCGCGCTGCACCACCCGGCCCGAAAGACGACCTGCCGACAAGCCGACGTGTCGACCGCCCCGGCCGCGCGCCGTCCAGGCGGCCGAACCATCCCCAAGACATCGGCCGGATTCCGGGGGGACATCCGGTCGGCCCGCGGTGCCGTGCCCGCTCCCTCGGCACGGCACTGCCCTCTCCCTGTCTCCCCGCCTTCGTCGAAGGGACGACGATGTTCCACGCGAGACGCGCCCTACGGACCCTGCTGATACCGCTGTTCGCGGGTCTGGCACTCACCACGCTCCCCGCCGGCCCCGCCCACGCCGCCGCGACCCTCACCAACGGCGGCTTCGAGTCGGACGGCACCGGGACGGCGACCCCGACCGGCTGGTCGACCTACTCGGCGGCCGGCCACGACGCCGCCTCCTTCA
This sequence comes from Streptomyces sp. NPDC005496, assembly GCF_042872045.1. Lineage (NCBI taxonomy): Bacteria > Bacillati > Actinomycetota > Actinomycetes > Kitasatosporales > Streptomycetaceae > Streptomyces > Streptomyces sp. NPDC005496. Next base: position 396,019 of record NZ_JBIAJQ010000004.1, on the reverse strand, counting down.
CCGAGTCCGGCGGCCACAGCGGCGGTCACCGCCTCACCCACTGGTCGTCCGCCGCCTACAAGGTCGAGACGTACCAGTACCTGTCCGGGCTCACCAACGGGACGTACACCCTGACCGCCTGGGTCCGCTCGGGCGGCGGACAGAACGCGGCCCGGCTGGCGCTGAAGAACTGCGGCGGCGCGGAACAGCGCACCGACCTGCCGGTCTCCACGAGCGGCTGGATCCGGATCGTCACCTCCGTCGCCGTGACGAACAACCAGTGCACGATCAGCGTCTACTCCGATGCCGACGCCGGCAACTGGATCAACGTGGACGACCTGGCCTTCACCCGCGGCTCCACCGGGGTCCCCGTGAAGGGCGCCGACATCTCCTCCCTCGCCAAGAGCGAGGCGTACGGCGGCGTCTACCGGACCGCCTCGGGCACCAAGAGCGACGCCCTCGCCGTCCTCAGGTCCGGCGGCATGAACTACGCCCGCCTCAAGGTCTGGGTGAACCCGGCCGACGGCTACAACGACAAGGCGCACGTCCTCGCGACCGCCAAGCGCGTCAAGGCCCAGGGCATGAAGCTCCTGGTCGACTTCCACTACTCGGACACCTGGGCCGATCCCGGCGCCCAGACCAAACCGGCCGCCTGGTCCGGCCATTCGTACAGCCGGCTCAAGACCGACGTCTACCAGCACACGTACGACGTCCTCAACTCCCTGAAGGCGCAGGGCACCACCGCCGACATGGTGCAGATCGGCAACGAGATCAACGGCGGCATGCTCTGGGCCGAGGGCTCGACGGACAACTGGACCCAGCTCGCGGGGCTGCTCGACTCCGGGTACAGCGCGGCCAAGGCGGTCTCCTCGTCCACCGTCGTGGCGCTGCACCTCGCCAAGGGCGGCGACCTCGCGGGCACCCGCTGGTGGTTCGACAACGCGGTGGCGAACGGCGTGCGCTTCGACGCCATCGGCCTGTCGTACTACGGGTACTGGCACGGCTCGTTCGCCGACTTCCAGACGACTATGGACGACGCGGCGGCCCGCTACGCCAAGCCGGTCTTCGTCGCCGAGACGGCGTACCCGTTCCGGCTGGGCAGCGAGGACTCCCTCACCGACATCATCGACACGACCGGTGAACTGGTCCCCGGCTACCCGGCCACGCCCGCCGGCCAGTCCGCGTGGATGCGGGACGTGACGAGCATCGTCGAGGCCGTCCCGAACGGCCGCGGCCTCGGTGTCTTCTACTGGGAGGCCACCTGGACCGCGGTCGCCGGCAACGGCTGGGACCCCGCGGACCCGGCGTCCGGCAACGGCTGGGAGAATCAGGCCCTGTTCGGCTACGACGACAGGGCCCTTCCGGCCATCGCCTGGTTCGGTCACCGCTGAGCGTATGAGGGCCCGGCTGCCGGGGCAGCCGGGCCCTTGAGGGGTCCCACGGGTCCGCCGGGGTGATCTGTTGGCCACTTCTGCCCGTTCGGCCCTCGCCAAAGGACCGAAGGGCCCTACGCGTCACCTCCGGACGCGGGACAGTGGCCCCAGAAGCCGCGACGGAGGGGGACGAGATGCTGAAGGTACCCGCCGGTGAAGACCGCCTGGAGATCCTGGAGTGGATGAAGAACCCCGCCGGGGCCTCCCCGCCGTGCCGGGCCGCCGACAGGGAAGCGGACGGCGTCAGCCCCGGGTCGGTCGCCGCCGCGCTCGGGATGAGCGTCCCCGTGGCGGGCGCACACCTCGAACTCCTCGCCCGCTGCGGTCTGTTGCGGGCCGAGCGAACCGCAGGACGCACCGTGTACCGCCGCGACGAGTACCGCATCGCCGAGGTCAAGCACCTTTTCGAAAAGGGCTGGTAGCCGGGCGCCCGCCGCCACGCACGGACACCCGTCCGACAGGCAGGGGCACCCACCCGGCACGCACGGGCCACACCAGGCCCGCACGCGCGGGCAACACCCCCCGGACTCCTACGGGTTGCCCCGCCCGTACACGTACGGGCCGCACCGCGCGGCCGGCCGCCACGACGATCGGAACAGGCGTATGACCCAGTCGCAGGACACCGGCCGCCCCGCCGCGCTCACGCCCCGCCGGTACGTCGGGATCGGGGGCCGGGGTCCGGAGGACGTGGTCGCCGACGACAGGGGCCGGGTGCTGACCGGCGACGAGGACGGCCGCATCCTGCGCCTGGACGGCCTCGCCGGCCCGGGTGAGGCCCGAGTCGAGGTGCTGGCACGTACCGGCGGGCGGCCGCTGGGGCTCGAACTGCTCCCGGACGGCGACCTGTTGGTGTGCGACGCCCACCGGGGCCTGCTGCGTGTGACCCTCGGCGACGGGACCGTACGCGTCCTCGCCGACTCGGTGGACGGCGAGGCGCTCCGCTTCTGCAGCAACGTGACCGCACTCTCCGACGGCACCCTCTACTTCACCGTCTCCAGCCGCAGCCACCCGCTGGAGCAGTGGATCGGCGACCTGGTCGAGCACACCGGAACCGGACGCCTGCTGCGCCTCACGCCGGGCGACAAGGAGCCGGAAGTCCTGCTCGACGGCCTCCAGTTCGCCAACGGAGTCGCGGCGGCCGCCGACGAGTCGTTCCTGGTCCTCGCGGAGACCGGCAGGAACGGCCTCACCCGCTACGGGCTCACCGGACCGGACGCCGGTCGGGCCGCGACCTTCGCCGCCGGTCTCCCCGGGCAGCCGGACAACATCTGGCGCGGTCCCGGCGGCCTCATCTGGGTGGCGCTGGCCGGCCCGCGCATCCCCGCCCTGGAACTCCTGCACCGGCGCGGCCCCGCCGTACGGCGCGCGGCGGCCCGGTCCGCGGTGCGCGCCCCCTTCCGCCCGCCCGGGTTCGCGGGCGTCCTCGCCGTCGACGACCACGGCCGCTTCGTGCACCACCTGGAACGCCGCCACTCCGGCTTCCGCATGGTCACCAGTGTGTGCGAGGCCGACGGCCTGCTGGTCCTCGGCAGCCTGTGGGAGAGGGGCGTCGCCGTCTGCGAGCCGCCCGCCGCCGACTGACCCGCATGCGCCGCCCGCGCCCCCGGCGTTACGCTGTTCACCGTCCGTGATCTTCACCCGCGGCGCGCGGCGGCGGTGCGCACCGCCCCGGAGCGCGGCACGGGTGCCGCCGACGGCTCCCGCCCGCGCCGGTGCGCACGCGGCCGGAGCGCGCGGACGCAGGACCCGCCGGGTCCCGGCGAGGAGGAGAAGCGCCCCATGACAGTGCCGCACCCCGACCGGCTGGACGCGTCCACCGGTCCGGGCCTCCCCGGCTCCACCGGTCCCGACGTCACCCTGCCCGCGCCCGCACTCCGGCCCTCGCCGTGGCGAGGCCAGGCCCCGGTCGTGGCCGTGGTCGCCCTCGGCGGTGGCGTCGGCGCCACCGCCCGGTACGCGGTCTCGCTGCTGTGGCCCACCCGCACCGGCGGCTTTCCCTGGGCGACGTTCGGGGTGAACGTGACCGGCTGCGCCGTGATCGGCGTCTTCATGGTGGTGATCACCGACGTGTGGGCGGCCCACCGGCTGGTGCGCCCCTTCTTCGGCACCGGTGTCCTCGGCGGCTTCACCACCTTCTCGACGTACGCCGTCGACATCCAGAGACTTGTCGACACCGGTCACATCCGGACGGGGTTCGCCTACCTCGCCGCGACCCTCTGCGCGGCGCTCGCGGCGGTGTGGCTCGCCGCGGCGGGGACACGCCGGGTCCTGGAGCGGAGGCGGACATGACGAGGCTGACGGGCCGCGCGCTGCGGGTGACCATCCTCATCGGCGAGAACGACACCTGGCACCGCAGGCCGCTCTACTCCGAGATCGTGCACCGCGCCCGCGCCGCCGGGCTGGCGGGCGCGAGCGTCTTCCGGGGCATCGAGGGCTACGGCGCCTCCTCCCTGATCCACACCTCCCGGCTGCTCTCCCTCAGCGAGGACCTGCCCGTCGCGATCGTGATCGTGGACAGCGAGGACCGCGTCCGCGGCTTCCTGCCGCAACTCGACGAACTCGTCAGCGAAGGGCTCGTGATCCTCGACGACTGCGAGGTCGTCCGGTACGCGGGCCGGACGGACGAAACCCGTCAAGCGGGCGAAACGGGCGAGGAAAGGTAAGAGGTCGTTGTGAACTGGGTGCTCGTCGTCGCGGGCGCGGTCGTCGGTGCGCCGCTGCGCTATCTGACCGACCGCGCGGTGCAGGCGCGGCACGACAGCGTCTTCCCCTGGGGCACCTTCACGGTGAACGTCGTCGGCTGTCTCGTCCTCGGCCTGCTGACCGGCGCCGCCGCCGCGGGCGCCGCGACGTCGCACCTCCAGCTGCTCCTCGGCACCGGTCTGTGCGGCGCGCTGACCACGTACTCGACCTTCTCCTACGAGACCCTGCGGCTGGCCGAGGGCGGTGCCCGCGGGTACGCGGCCGTCAACGTCGTGGCGAGTGTGGTCACCGGCCTGGGGGCCGCGTTCGCCGGGGTCGCCCTCGCCGAAGCGTGGTGGACGTAGCCGCCGGGCCCCCGCAGATGGCCGAAGACGCTCACGTCCGTGTAGTAAGACTGGGGCCGCCGCACTCCGCCCCTGAGCAGAACTGGATCCCATGAGCGTCATCAGCGTCGGTCAGGCCGTCGTCCTCGGAGCCGTCGAGGGGGTGACCGAGTTCCTGCCCGTCTCCTCCACCGGCCACCTGAAGATCACCGAAGGGCTGATGGGCATTCCCGTCGACGACGACGCCGTCGTCGGGTTCTCGGCCGTCATCCAGGTCGGCGCGATCGCCGCCGTGCTCGTGTACTTCTTCAAGGACATCGTCCGGATCGTCTCCGCCTGGGGCCGCGGGCTGCGCGACCCCGAGCAGCGCCACTCGCACGACTACAAGTTCGCCTGGTGGGTCATCTACGCGACCATCCCCATCGTCGTCGTGGGCCTGGCCGCCAAGCCGCTCATCGAGGGGCCGCTGGCCTCGCTGTGGGTGGTCGCCGGCTCCCTGATCGCGGGCAGCGGGGTCATGTGGGCGGCGGACCAGATGGGGCGGCACAAGCGAGGGGAGGACGACACCTCCTTCAAGGACGCGATGCTGGTCGGCAGCTCGCAGATCCTCGCCCTGCTCTTCCCGGGGTTCTCCCGCTCCGGCGCCACCATGTCGACCGCGCTCCTCCTCGACCTGGACCGGGTCGCGGCCACCCGGCTCTCCTTCTTCCTCGGCATCCCGGCGCTGACCGGCGCGGGACTGTACGAGCTCAAGGACGCCCTGGGCGCGGGGGTCGGCGCCGCCCCGCTCGTGGCCGGGACGGTCGTCTCCTTCGTGGTGGCGTACGGCTCCATCGCCTGGCTCCTGAAGTTCGTCGCCAAGCACTCCTTCAACGCCTTCGTGATCTACCGGATCGCCGTGGGCCTGCTGCTGTTCGGGCTGCTGGGCGCGGGGGTGCTCTGACTCCGGGGACGGTACGAGCCCCGGGGAAGAGCCGGACGGGGCGTCGGAGAGCGCGTCCCTGGGACGAGGTTGAGAGCGCGACGGTGCGCGCCTGCGGGACGAACTGGAGGACGACGGTGCGCCCGGCGGACGAGCCTGAAGGCGCGATGCGTGCCCGGGGGACGAGCCAGGTCGCGGGGCGCGCGGCACAATGGCGATCATGTCCGTGCCCTCGTCCTCCCTCACCTTCCTGCCGGTCCTGGAACGCGTCGCCTCCGAGATCGCGCAGCGGCCCGGCCGGGGGCGGCCCGCCGACTACATCCCGGCGCTGGCTGCCTGCGATCCGCGCAGCTTCGGCATGGCCGTCGCGGAGCTGGACGGCACGGTGTACGGAGTGGGGGACTGGCGGCAGCCGTTCTCCACGCAGTCCATCACCAAGGTCTTCACGCTGGCGCTCGACCTGGCCCGTGAGGGCGACGAGCTGTGGGAGCACGTCGGCCGCGAGCCGTCCGGCAACCCCTTCAACTCCCTGGTGCAGCTGGAGTACGAGAACGGCATCCCGCGCAATCCGTTCATCAACGCGGGCGCGCTCGTCGTCACCGACCGGTTGCAGACCCGGACCGGTGACGCGGCGGGCGTACTGCTGGACTTCCTGCGCGAGGAGAGCGGCAACCGGGACCTCACCTTCGACGCCGACGTCGCCGCCTCCGAGGCCGCGAACGGGGACCGCAACGCGGCGCTCGGTCACTTCATGGCGTCCTACGGCAACATCGGCAACCCCGTGCCCGTGCTCCTGGAGCAGTACTTCCGGCAGTGCTCGGTCGAGGCGTCCTGCGCCGACCTCGCGCTGGCCACGGGTTTCCTCGCCAGACACGGCGTCCGCGCCGACGGCTCCCGGCTGCTGACCCGCAGCCAGGCCAAGCAGGTGAACACGGTCATGCTGACCTGCGGCACGTACGACGCGGCGGGGGACTTCGCCTACCGCGTCGGGCTGCCCGGCAAGAGCGGTGTCGGCGGCGGCATCATCGCGGTCGTACCGGGCCGCTGCACGCTGTGCGTCTGGAGCCCGGGACTGGACGAACGGGGCAACTCGGTGGCGGGCGTCGCGGCCCTGGACCGCTTCACGACACTGACGGGGTTGTCGGTGTTCTGACCGACGACGGAGTCCTCCGGGCTCGTTGGCGGATCCCGTCGACTCCGGACGACCGGCGCTGGGCCCGTCGCCGTCGGCAGGGGTGAGGACCGAGGGCAGGTCACCCCGGCGGTGCCGCGACCTTTCGGGTGTTCCGCCCGCCGGGTCAGCGGCCCGGGGCGTGGGGTCTGCGGCGTAGGGCCAGGGCCACCGCTCCCGCGCCCACCACCGCCGCGCCGACGATCGCCACCGTGTCCCACCAGCCGCCGTCGTCGGAACCGTCGGAGGCCGGGGACGCCGCGGCGGGGCCTGCCTGCGCCGTCGCCGGGGCGGGAGACGACGCGTCGGCGGTGGCCGGAGGCGACGAGGCGGCCGGGGTGGCGCGGGACGGTACGAGGGTGCCGACCGGGGTGACCCGGTCGGCCGCGGCGAAGCCCCAGTCGAGCAGGGAGCGGGCCTCCTCGTACACGGCGTGGGGGCCGCCCGCCCGGGGGTTCATCACGGTGACGACGAGGGTGCGCCCGCCCCGGTGCGCCGCGGCCACGAGCGTGCTGCCCGCGTTGGTGGTGTAGCCGTTCTTCACGCCGATCAGACCCGGGTACGGGGCGACCCCGTCCGCGCCCGTGAGCAGGCGGTTGGTGTTCTGGATGTCGTAGGACCAGCCCCCGGCGGGGAACTTCGCCCGCACGGTGGCGCAGTAGCGCGCGAAGTCCGGGTTGCGCAGCCCGGCCCGGCCGAACACGGCGAGGTCGTACGCCGACGAGACCTGGCCGGGCGCGTCGTAGCCGTCGGGGGAGACGACCCGGGTGTCGAGGGCGCCGAGCGCGCGGGCCCTGGCCTGCATCTGGACCGCGGTCGACTGCCAGCCGCCGTTCATCGCGGCGAGGACGTGCACGGCGTCGTTGCCCGAGTTCAGGAAGACGCCGCGCCACAGGTCGGCGACGCGGTAGGTGTGCCCCTCGGCGACCCCGACCCGGCTGCTGCCGTCGCCGATCCCGGCCAGGTCCGCCCCCTTGACGGTGTGCTGGACGCCTCCGGGCAGGACGGGCAGCACGGTGAGGGCGAAGAGCGTCTTGAGGGTGCTGGCGGGCGGCAGGGGCCGGTGCGCGTCGTGCCCGGCGAGGACCTCGCCGGTGCGGGCGTCCGCCACCAGCCACGAGAGCGCGGAGACCTCGGGAAGGGCGGGCGCCCCGGCGCGCGGCAGGACCTGGGTTCCGGGGCTGTGCAACGACGGCGACCGCGAGGCCGTGGGTCTCGCCGCCCCCGGGTCCGTCCCGACGCGGGCGGCGGCGGAGCCCGGCGCGAGAGCCGGCAGCCCGACCGCACAGACGACGGAGCACGCGATGGCGACGCGGGATGAGAATCCGATGGTCATATGATCAACGTAGGAATGCTCGCGCCGTCCGACGGGGTGCCAGGGCCGGGCCACGGGGATCCAGCACCCGGATGCCGCACGGTGGGCCTCAGGCGGCGGGCAGCGTCGGCTGGATCCGGCGCAGGAACGTGGCGTTGTCGGGCGTGGCCCGCAGCCGCTCCAGGAGGGTTTCGAGGTTCGCCTGGCCGTCCCGGGTCCCGAGGGCGCGGCGCAGTCCTCGTACGGCTGTCAACTCAGGTGCGGGGAGCAGGAGTTCCTCGCGCCGGGTACCGGACGGGACGATGTCCACGGCCGGGAAGACGCGCCGGGAGGCGAGGGTCCTGTCCAGGCGCAGCTCCATGTTGCCGGTGCCCTTGAGCTCCTCGAAGAAGAAGTCGTCCGCCCGGGACCCGGTCTCGACCAGGGCCGTGGCGAGGATGGTGAGGGAGCCGCCCTCCTCGGCCAGGCGTGCGGCGCCGAAAAGCTGCTTGGGCCCCTGGAGTGCGGAGGCGTCGACGCCTCCGCTGAGGGTCCGGCCACCGGCGGCGGCCGCGTTGTTGTGCGCGCGGCACAGCCGGGTCAGGGAATCCAGGAGTATGACGACGTCCTGGCCGGCCTCGACGAGCCGCTTGGCCCGCTCCACGACGAGTTCGGCGAGCGCGATGTGCTCCTTGGGCGTCCGGTCGAAGGTCGAGGCGAAGACCTCGCCGCGCACCGAGCGCCGCATGTCGGTCACCTCCTCGGGCCGCTCGTCGAGCAGCACCACCATGAGGTGGCATTCGGGGTGGTTGCCCGCGACGGCCGCGGCGATCTGCTGGAGCAGCACCGTCTTGCCGGTCTTGGGCGGCGCGACGATCAGGCCGCGCTGCCCCTTGCCGACGGGCGCCAGGAGGTCGACGACCCGTCCGGTGAGGGCGCTCCCCGGGTGTTCGAGGCGCAGCCGCTCACGGGGGTGCAGCGGGGTGAGATCCCGGAAGTGCGGGCGGTGCCGCAGCTCTTGGGGCGTACGGCCGTTGATCAGCCGTACTTCGGTGAGGGCGCGGGAGGCGCCGCGTACGCCCTCGACCGTGTCGCCCCTGCGCAGGCCGTGGCGGCGGATCAGCGCGACGGGGACCTGGACGTCGGACGGTGTAGGCTCGCAGCTCGCCCGGCGCAGGTACCCCTGCCCGTTGTGTGCGATGTCGAGGACACCGGTGGCCTGGGCCGGGAGCTGCTTCTTCACCTGGGGGTGTTCGAGTGTGATGGTCATGCGGGGTCCTTTCCAGGACGGTTTCACGAGGTCATGAGGAGGGGAGGGGGAGGGCCGGCGAGACGGGGTCGCGCACGCCTCGTGCGGCGGGAAGGCATCACCACGGGTGCGGCGGACGGCCGGAACGACGAAGGACGTCAGGGCCGTGCTCATGTGCAGGAGGTGGTGCCGGGAAGCCGGGAATCGCCGGTCCGTGCGGGACGGGCGCCACAGCTGAATGAGAGGGAGTTGGCACCGGCGCCCCGAGCGGGGCGTACACAAGTGCTGATGGCAAGGTACCACAGAAGGCGAGCCGGGCGGAGAAACGGCGGGCAGGGGAGTGACGCAACGGCTGCTCGGTGCCGCTGTGTTCTCGGTCCTTCCGCAGGTCAGGGTGGGTGTGGGCGGTCGGCTCGATCTCGCGCTTCTCGGGATGTCGCGTAGGTCCGGGAAGGGATGCGGCACGACCCCGGCGCGGCGGGCGAGCCGCGCGACGGTAGGGCCGCATGACAGCGTGGCCCGGATGGTCCGCGTGACCTGCATGGCCGCATGGCGCGCGCCAGGCCGTTGCGCCCGTTGCCCCGTCGACTCCGTTGTCCCCGTCGACCCCATCGACGCCGTCGGGCGAGCGGGACTCGCGGACGGGTTCCGGCCGAGGTCGGCCCCCGCGCGTTCTTCCTCCGCCGACCCGCTGCGCGCCGCGCCGCGAGCGGGCAGAATCGGCCCTCGCACGGTCCGAACTCCGCGTGTCAGTCAGGAGATCTGGGTGGAGACCACGTCCGGCGTGCCGCACACCATGAACGCGGCCGGTGGCTGCCCGCACCCCGCCAACGCGCGTCTGCTGGCGCGGGGTGCCGTCGCGCCGGTCGTCCTGCCCGGCGGGGTCGAGGGCATGGCCGTGCTCGGACACGACGCGCTCAGGGATTTCCTGGCGCACCCCGAAGTGGCCAAGAACGCCCGGCACTTCACGGCCCTGCGCGAAGGGCGGATAGCCGAAGGCTGGCCGCTGATGACCTTCGCCACGGTCCCGGGCATGACGACCGCGGACGGCGAGGACCACCGGCGGCTCCGTTCACTCGTCAGCAAGGCCTTCACTCCCCGCCGGATCGAGGAACTGCGCCCGCGAATCGAGGAGTTGACCGAGCGGCTGCTGGACGACCTGCGACGGGCCGCCGCCGCGGAGGGCGGCGTCGCCGACCTGCGACGGCACTTCGCGCTGCCGCTGCCGATGGGGGTCATCGGTGAACTCCTCGGTGTGGACACCGAGTTCCGGGACCGGCTGCACCACCTGTCGAATCAGGTGGTGGCCACCGACATCGGGCCGCAGGAGGCACTCGCCGCGAACCGGGAACTGGTGGAGGTGCTGAGTGCCGTGGCGGCCGCGCGGGCCGAGCGGCCGGGGGACGACCTCACCAGCGCGCTGATCGCGGCCCGCGACGAGGACGGCGGCCGGCTGAGCGGGCAGGAACTCATCGGCACGCTCGTGCTGATGATCATCGCCGGGCACGAGACCACCCTGAACCTGGTCACCAACGCGGTGCGCGCGCTGTGCGGCCACCGCGACCAGCTGGAGACCGTCAGGCGCGGGGACGCGAGCTGGGCGGACGTCGTCGACGAGACCCTCCGCTGGGACGCGCCGGTCAGCTACTTCCCGTTCCGCTACCCGGTGCGGGACCTGACCGTCGACGGCACGCTGATCCCCGCCGGCACCCCGGTCCTCGCCGGGTACTCGGCCGCCGGACGCGACCCCGCCGCGCACGGGGAGGACGCCGACCGGTTCGACGTGACCCGCCCCCGCAGGCCCGGCGCCGTACGGAACCTCTCCCTCGGGCACGGGGCGCACTACTGTCTGGGCGCCCCGCTGGCCCGGATGGAGGCGACCATCGCCCTGGAGCGGCTGTTCACCCGCTTCCCGGACCTCGCCCTCGCCGTGCCGGAGGAGGAACTCCCGCGGCCCGCCAGCTTCGTCGGGAACAGCGTGCGCGCGCTGCCCGTGCGGATCTGAGCCCCTCACGCCCAGCCCGGAGAAATTCGTGGGAGGGATGTGTCGATCCGGCGCCGGTCCGTTCGTCGGTGGGGTGTCAGGACCCGTGAACACATGGAGGAACCATGAAGTACATGCTGCTGGTCTGCGGCGACGACACCGCCGACGCCTCCGGCATGGCCCCCGTCGAACCCTGGGTCGAGGAGCACGGCGCCGAGCGCGGCGTCCGCCTCCACGGCCACCGGCTCCAGGCGCCCGCCGACGCGGTCACCGTACGGGTGCGCGACGGGGAAGTGCTGCGCACCGACGGGCCGTTCGCGGAGACCAAGGAGTACGTGGCCGGGTACGACATCCTCGAGTGCGACAGCATGGAGGAGGCCGTACGCGTGGCCGCCGGGCACCCCGTCGCGACCGTCGGCGCCCTGGAGGTGCGGGCGTTCTGGGAGGACGAGGACGCCGTGGGGGAGATCCGGCGGATCGACGCGGAACTCACCCACGCGGCCCGCGAACGGGACCTCGACCGGGCGATGGCCTGCTACGCGCCGGACGTCGAGGTGTTCCACCCCATGAGCGGGCTGGAGGAGCGCGGCGTGGACGCCCTGCGCAAGGCCGAGGAGTGGTGGTTCTCGACGGTCGCCGGGCCCGTGGACCGGGAGGTTCTCGAATTCCGCGTCCGGGTCGACGAGAGCGTCGCGTTCAGCCACGCGCTGGTGCGGGTGCGGGCCGCGCGGACCACCGGCGAACCGCTGGACAGCGTGCTGCGGGTGACCACCGGCTACCGTGCCGCCGGGGACCGCTGGCAGATCGTCCACCAGCACTCCTCCGTGCCCTTCGACGCGGGCGTCCGGCCGTGAGGTACGTGCTGTTCGTCTGCGCCCCCGGCGACGGCGAACCCGGCCCGCGGGAGAGCGCCGACGACCCACGCCTCGCCTCGTACATCGGGGACGCGCGCGGCCGTGAGGTGGTCAGGGGCGGCGCCCGTCTGAGACCGCCCGCCGACGCCACCTCGGTGCGCGTCCGCGACGGCGAGGTGCTGATCGGCGACGGGCCTTTCGTGGAGTCCCCGCAGCAATTCGCCGGCTTCGACCTGATCGAGGTCGCCGATCTCGACGAGGCCGTCGCGCTCGCCGCGTGCCATCCCGCCGCGCGGAGCGGTGGTTCGGTGGAGGTGCGGCCGGTCTGGGAGTGAACGACGTCGAGGAGGCGGTCGCGACCGCCTTCCGCGAGGAATGGGGCCAGGTCGTCGCCACCCTGATCCGGGTGACCGGCGACTGGGACCTCGCCGAGGAGTGCGCGCAGGACGCCTTCGCGCAGGCGCTGGACCGGTGGCGGCGCGACGGGGTCCCGCGCCGCCCGGGCGCCTGGCTGACCACGACCGCCCGCCACCGGGCCCTGGACGTGCTGCGCCGGGAGGCGGTCGGGGTACGGAAGCTGCGGGAGGTGGCGATGTCCGTCCGGGACGAGGGACCCCGCGACCCCGACGAGGACGGCGGCGTGGAGGACGACCGGCTGCGGCTGATCTTCACGTGCTGCCATCCCGCGCTGCCCGTCGAGGCGCGGGTGGCGCTGACGCTCCGTACGCTCGCCGGGCTGACCACGCCCGAGATCGCCCGCGCCTTCCTGGTTCCCGAGGCGACGATGGCCCAGCGCCTCGTGCGCGCCAAACGCAAGATCCGCAACGCCGGCATCCCGTACCGCGTACCGCCCGCGCACCTGCTGCCGGAACGCACCACGGGCGTCCTCGGGGTCGTCTACCTGCTCTTCAACGAGGGGTACGCCGCCACGTCCGGGACCGACCTGGTGCGCACGGACCTGTGCGCGGAGGCCCTGCGGCTCGCCCGCGTCCTCGCCCGGCTGATGCCCGACGAGCCCGAGGTCCTCGGTCTGCTGGCGCTGCTGCTCCTGCACGACTCGCGGCGCGGTACCCGGGTCGACGCGACGGGCGCCCTGGTGACGCTGGAGGACCAGGACCGCGGGGCCTGGGACCGGGCGGCGATCGAGGAGGGGGCGGCGCTCGTCGAGACCGCGCTGCGCCGCGGGCGGCCCGGGCCCTACCAGATCCAGGCCGCCATCGCCGCCTGCCACACCACCGCGGCCACGGCGGGGGAGACGGACTGGGCCGACATCGCGGCCCTGTACGCGGAACTGGCACGCCGCGTCCCGTCCGCCGTGGTGCGGCTGAACCGGGCGGTTGCCGTGGGCATGGCCGAGGGACCCGGGCAGGGCCTCGCCCTGGTGGCCGAACTGGAAAAGACGGGCGAACTCGACGGCTACCACCTGCTTCCCGCCACCCGCGCCGACCTGCTGCGCCGCATGGGGCGTACGGCGGAGGCGGCCCGGGCGTACGACGAGGCCCTGGAGCTGGTGGAGAACGCGGCCGAACGTCGTTTCCTGGAGTGGCGGTTGAGGGAGTGCCGGCCCGTCGAGTGAGATGCCGAGTCCACGGGAGGAGGAGGGAGGGACGTACGTCGGATTCCCGTCCGCGGTGTGGGCGGGGCGCGTGCGTCGTAAGCTGCACGCGATGTTCACTCCCGACGGTCCGACCCTGCGCGAACTGGCCGTTCAGGCCCTCTCCTCGGTCGAGCACGGCTACGACCTGCTCGCGCCGAAGTTCGACCGCACCCCGTTCCGGACGCCCGACGCGATCCTCGACTCCGTGGCGCGTGCCCTCGCCCCGCTCGGCCCCTTCGGCAGCGGGCTCGACCTCTGCTGCGGCACCGGAGCCGGCGTGGGTGTGCTGCGCGGGCTGTGCCAACAGGACGTGACCGGGGTCGACATCAGCGCCGGGATGCTGGCCGTCGCCCGGGAGCGGCACGGCGGTTCGTCGCGGGTGTCCTGGGTGCGGGGCGACGCGCGGGCGCTGCCCTTCGGGCCGGCCTTCGATCTGGTCGTCAGTTTCGGGGCGTTCGGCCACTTCCTGCCCCGGGAGCTGCCGGGCCTCTTCGCCGGGGTGCACTCCGTGCTGCGGCCGGGCGGACGTTTCGCGTTCCCCGTCGCCGCCCCCGCCCCGCCGAGCTCGCCCTGGTACTGGGCGCTGCTCGGGTTCGACGCGGTGATGCGAGTGCGCAACGCCGTCCGGCGCCCGGCGTTCGTCATGTACTACCGGACGTTCCGGCTGGGCGAGGTGCGGCGGGAGCTGGAGCGGGCGGGCTTCGCGGTGGAACTCCACGCCCTGCCCGAGTTCGGCCGCAGGCGCGACGGGAGCCCTCGCTGCCGGATGGTCGTGGCCACCCGGACGACGGCGACCACGACCGGCTGAGCCCCCTCCTCCACCGCCGCCTTCTCACCTGAGCTCTTCACCCGACTCCTGACCCGAACTCCTGTGCCGGACAGGCGACTTCGTCGTCCGGGTCCTCGGGGTGCACCGAGCCGTCAAGTCAGTCCGTTTTCCGGACCCGCACAGGTTATAGTGAGTCCGCTTTTCAAACTCACCAACCCATCGCCCTGGGAAGGGCCGACCGTGCGAGGAAACGCGATGAGGGCTCCGACAGCCACTGCACCGCCTGGCAGCACGCCCGCCACGAAGGACACCGTGGCCCGGATCGACCCCCTGTGGTGGTCCTGGGACGGGGCGCACGGCGGACACGCCGCGGCCGCCGCCCTCACCGCCGTACGCGAGCACCTCACCGGGGGCGCCGACCCCGTCCGCTCCCTGACCGCTCACTTCCTGGCCCCCGTGGACGCCCGGCCGCTGCGACTCGCCGTGACCGCCGCGAAGTCCGGACGTCGCGCGGCGACCTGCGCGTTCACCGGGCACCAGGACGGCACCCCGGCCCTCTTCGGCTCCGCGGTCTTCGGTCCGGCGCGCCCGGGACCCGCGTACGACGGACTTCCCGCGCCCGACGTGCCGCGCCCCGAGGACTGCCGACTCCTCGACCTGCCGGTCGGGTTGGCGCCCTTCGCCCGGCAGCTGGAGATACGCCCGGCGACCTCGGACCTCCCGCTCGCCGGCG
The DNA here is from genome assembly GCF_042872045.1 of Streptomyces sp. NPDC005496. Taxonomy (NCBI): domain Bacteria; kingdom Bacillati; phylum Actinomycetota; class Actinomycetes; order Kitasatosporales; family Streptomycetaceae; genus Streptomyces; species Streptomyces sp. NPDC005496. The sequence goes on along the minus strand of NZ_JBIAJQ010000004.1, from coordinate 381,008 downwards.
GCGAGCGCGCCGAACTCGTCGCGTGGGTGCGGTGCACCGACCGCCGGCCCCTGGACGAGGCGACGGTCGTGACCCTGACCGACGTCCTGCCGCCCGCCCTGTACGCGTGCTGGCGCGTCCCGCAGCCCGTCCCGACGGCCGAGCTGACGGTGCACTTCACCGACGCGCTCACCGGCGGCGCCCCCGAGGGCTGGGCGCTGGTGCGGATGCGCACCGAACGGGCGGGCGGCGGCTGGGCGATCGACGACAGCGCCGTCTGGTCGTCCGACGGCCGCCTCCTCGCCGTGGCCCGGCAGGCCCGCGTCGTACTGGATCCGACGCCGGGCACGGACCCCGGCGCCCCCGCCGACTCCACCTCCGCAAGGGAGACCTCGTGAACGCCCCCACCGCCCTGCGCGACGCCGCCCGCTCCTCAGGGCCGACGCGCGGAGAACGCCCGCTGCCGGTGCTCATCGCCGCCTGCCTCGGCCTGTTCACGGTCTTCCTGCAGACCACGCAGACCATCGGCACACTCAGCGCCGTCCAGGACGACCTGGGCGTCACCGCGGCCGACCTGGTGTGGGTGCCCAGCATGTACACCCTGGTGGTCGCCTCCTGCGTCCTCGGCGCGGGCGCCCTCGCCGACCGCTGGGGCCGGCGCGCCGTGTTCCTCGCCGGAGCCGCGACGATGGCCGCGGGCGGGGTGGTGCTGGTCCTCGCGGGAAGTCTGGCCGCGGTGCTGGCCGGTCAGGCGATCGCCGGTGTGGGCGGCGCGCTGATCACGCCCAGTTCGCTGGCCCTCGTCACCCACGCGGTCCCCGACCCCAGGCGGCGGGCGGGCGCGATCGCCGCCTGGGCGGCGGCTTCGGGACTCGGCCTCGCGATCGGGCCCCTCACCGCGGGTCTGGCCCTGCGCTGGTGGACCTGGCACACGGCCTTCTGGCTGAACGCGGTGGTAGCGGTCCTCGCCGCGGCCGTCGCCCTGCGCTACGTCCAAGAGTCCCGCAACGGCTCCCAACACATCGACTGGGCGGGCCAGTTCACTGCCATCGGCGGTCTCGCCCTGATGGTCTACTGGCTGATCGACGGCGGCCACCACGGATACGGATCCGGGCGTGCCCTCGCGGCCGCGGCGGGCGCCGTGATCCTGCTCGCCGCGTTCGTCGTGGCCGAACTGCGCGGGCAGGCGCCGATGGTGGACCTGCGCCTGCTGCGCGACCCGTCCTACGGTGCCTCGCTCCTGCTCGCCGCGGCCGTCCTGTTCGGCTTCGTCGGCCTGTCCCTGCTCGAAGTGCTGTGGCTCCAGCGGGTGCGGGGACTGACCGCCCTGGAGGTGGGCGTCCAACTCCTCGCCCAGTTCGGCACGTTCATCGCCGCCTCGGTGCTGGCCGGAGTGCTCGTGCGGCGCCTGGGACCGCGCGCGCTGATCGCGGCCGGGCTGCTGCTCGCGGCCACGGGGGCGGCTCTCTTCGCCCGAGTCGAGCCCGGCACGGGGTTCGGCGGGTACGCCGCCGCCCTCGTCGTCTTCGGTCTCGGCTGCGGCCTCGCCAACGCCCCGTCCACCGCTCTCGCCGTCGGCCACGTCCCGCGCGGCCGGGAGGGCGAGGCGGGCGGCACGGTCAACGCGGCCCGGCAGATCGGCGCCGTCCTCGGCACCAGCGTCCTCGGCACGCTGATGACGTCACGGTTCGAGGACCGCGTCCTGGAGGTGCGCGATCCGCGGACCGCGTTCACGGACGCCGTGAGCGGCGCCGTGTGGGTCGTGGTCGCGGTCATGCTGGCCGGTACGGCGGTGGCGCTCGGCCTGACCCTGTGGTCCCGGACCCGCGGTAAGGCGGCGGCCGTTCCGGCACCGGCCGCGGAAACCCGGAGGACCGGCGGCACACCCGGAACCCCTTAGCGGGCCCGGGAAGGGCCGAGCCCGGTCGCCCTCCGCGGAAGGCGACCGGGCCGGGGCGTCAGCTCTTGATGAAGTCGAGCAGATCGGCGTTGAAGGCCTTCTCGTACTCGCCCACCAGGCCGTGCGGGGCGCCCGGGTAGACCTTGAGGGTGGCGTCCTTGACGAGTTCGGCCGTCTTCAGCGCGGCGGCGCCGATCGGCACGATCTGGTCGTCGTCGCCGTGCGCGACGAGCGTCGGTACGTCGATGCGCGCCAGGTCCTCGGTGAAGTCGGTCTCCGAGAACTGCTTGATGCAGTCGTAGGCACCCTTCACGCCGACCTGCATGCTCCACAGCCAGAACGAGCGGCGCATGCCCTCGGAGACGGCGGCGCCGGGCCGGTTGAAGCCGAAGAACGCCTCACTCAGGTCCCAGTAGAACTGCGAGCGGTCCGCCTCGACGCCCGCGCGGATCCCGTCGAAGGCGTCGATGGGCGTGCCCTCGGGGTTCGCGTCCGTCTTCAGCATCAGCGGGGGCACCGCGCCCAGCAGTACCGCCTTGGCCACCCGGGAGGTGCCGTGGCGGCCGATGTAGCGGGCCACCTCGCCGCCGCCGGTCGAGTGGCCGACCAGGACGACGTCGCGCAGATCGAGCTTCTCGATCAGCTCGGCCAGGTCGTCGGCGTACTGGTCCATGTGGTTGCCCTGGAAGGGCTGGCCGGAGCGGCCGTGTCCGCGGCGGTCGTGGGCGATGGCGCGGAAGCCGTTCTCGGCGACCAGGCGGAGCTGGTTGTCCCAGGTGTCGGCGTTGAGGGGCCAGCCGTGGCTGAAGACGACCGGCTGACCGCTGCCCCAGTCCTTGAAGAAGATCTCGGTGCCGTCGGAGGTGGTGAACGTGCTCATGTCGCTTGCCTTTCGGAGGGCGGACGGGGTGCGTCCGGTCGGGTGATGCGGTCTCCGCGCGCCGGTCGCGCGACGCGGCGCGGGGAGCGCCGGGAAGCCGGTACGGGCGCGGAGGGGCCGGTGGGGGAGGCGGCGCGCGGAGCCGATGCGCTGTCCGCGGTCTCCTGCCGGCCGGGGTCGATGGTCAGCGCGGGACCGGCGGGATCGACGGTGTCCGTCCCGGCCCCCGGTCCAAGTGCGGAGCCCGCCGCCCGGCGCGGTGGCGCGGGCAGGGCGCGCGTCCCGTACGGGCCGCCGTGCCCAGGAGGGCCGGGACGGCCCGAGCGCGCCACGAAGGCGGGGTGGCGTCGGCGGTGGACGGGCCGTGACCGGTGAGAATCCGGGCGGGCGGTCCGCCGAAGGAGTGACCGGATACGGCTGGCTCCCGCTCCGGTGTCGCGCCCGGCGGCGCCGGAAGGATCCGGTTCCGGATGGCGACCGTCGCGGGACGCTCGCCGGGCCCGGCGAGCGCGTCGAGGCCGTCCGGCCGGGTCCACGCGACGGCCGTGGACCCTGTCTGCCCGAGGTGCGCGGCCCGGTGGTTCGGGTCGCCCGGCGGCAGCCCCTGCCCGGGGGCGCGGACGACCGGGACCCGCTCGGTGGAGCAGGCCCGCTCGGTCCGCTGTGCGTCGTGGGTGGACATATCCAGCACGTTAGGCGTCCGCGGCCGTCAAGGAATCTGTCACATGACTGCATCTCGCCGCCGACCGTCGTGCCGGCGTCCGGGCACCTCGCCACTTCGGCACCTCACACCGGCGTCGGCCCTCCCGGCGGGCCGGGGCAGGGATGTGCGGCGGTCCCGGGAGTCCGTCGGTGCGTGTGCCACCCGGGGTGACCGGCGCACCGCAGGCCGGAAGCCGCCTGCTTCCAGGGCAGAAGTCCTGTCCCGGCCGGGTCAGAAGCAGGGCCCCGTGCGGCACAGGCAGCCTCGCCCTGCCGGCGTCGTGAGCCGAGTGCTTTCCGGTTGAGGCTTCCTGCCACGGCCACGGCAGAAGCCGGACTCCTCTCGGCCGGGAAACCCTGCATCGGCCGCGTCGTGAAATCGGCCGCCGCCGGAGGAGCCCCCGGTGGCCGTGGGGGAGACCGGGCCGCCCCGCGTCAGAAGTCGGCGTCCCGGCCTGTCCCCCCAGCGCCGGCGTCACCGCCGCCTCCGGCCCCAGCGCGCCCCCCGCGCACCGCCTCGGCGAAGCGCGCCTCACCCAGCGTCGCGCGCAGCCGGCGCTCGTTCCGTCGCCGGAGGGGGTCACCCGGCCGCGGGAAGGGTGAACTCGTACACCAGGGCGTCCTGTTGCGCCTCCACGACGAGGTCGGTGACCTCCAGCGGCCGGTCGTACTGGTCGTGCACCCGCCGGGTGACCCGCACCGACCGCGGCGATCGCGTGATGGTGTCCCGGTGGTGGAGGGTCAGTCCGGCCCTGCGCATCCAGTCGTAGGCCCGGCGCAGGTGCGCGGAGCCGCTGCCGTCCGCGCGGTCGCGGTAGCGGGCCAGTTCCTCGACCTCGGCGACGGCGACCGCCGAGAACGACGTCACGGCGGTGCGCAGCCCCTGCCCGTCCGCGGTGGCCGACTCGTAGCGGTGGACCAACGTCGGCCGCCGGGGCGCGAGTCCGAGCGCCCGGGCGTGCTCCGGCGGCGGAGGCTCCCAGGCGACGCTGGTCCGGTGGACGGCGCACGGCTCCGCGGTGTGCGCGCCGACGGGGAAGTCCAGGGAGGGCACGTGCTCGGCGGTGGTGCCCGGCAGCGTGGCGTGGCTGCCGCGCCGGTCGGTGGAGACCAGTCCGCTGCCGCGCAGCATCTGCAGGGCCTGGCGGACGGTCTCGCGGCTGACGTCGAATCGCGCGGCGAGAACCCGCTCCCCGGGCAGCCGCTCCCCGGGCGGGATGGCGCCTTCCCGTAGTTCGTCGAGCAGTTGGGTGGCGACGCGCCGGTAACGGGGTTCGTGGTCGGGCGTGTGGACGGTGCGGGCCATGTCCGCGCCTCCTGTTGGTGACAAGGCGTAGCCGTGCGGGCTCATTGCGCGACCACGTCTATCATTGGTCTAAAACACTAGGGAAGAGCGGCTCGTCGGTTCGGCCGGTTTCCACCCGCGCCCGCCCACGGCCCATGGAGCCTCAGAGGGCGGCGTACACGGCTTCCACGAGCGCCCTCTTGCGCGGGTCGTCCGCGATGTGCGGGCCCATGCGGTTCATCACGTAGCCCAGCGAGACGCCCGCCTCCGGATCGGCGAGGCCGCAGGAACCCCCGAAGCCGTCGTGTCCGAAAGCCCTCGGGTTCGGCCCGTACGAGCCATTGGGCCCGCTGAGCCACAGCCCGAGCCCGATCTCCGTCTCGTGCGCGAAGCCCGCGCCCAGCACCAGGTCACGGCAGCTGCCCTGGCCCTCACGCACCCGCTCGGCGGCAGCCGCCGACAGCACCTGACGCGAGCCGTACGAGCCCCGCGACGCGAAGATCCCGTACAGCGCCGCGACCGCGCGGGCCGTGCCGTGGCCGTTGGCCGCGGGTATCTCGGCAGCCCGCCACCACGAGGTGTTGGCCTCGGCGGCACCCACCGGCGGATTGGTCAGCGCGGCCAGCGCCGCGGGCGCCAACTGGGCGAAGACGGAAGCCTGCTCACTCGTCGTGGCGGCCGGCGGATGCACCAGCTCCGCCACCCGGCCGGCCTCTTTTCCGGGCAGTCCGATCGTGAAGTCGATCCCGAGCGGCCCGGTCACCTCCCGCTCCAGGAAGGCGCCCGGCAGCAGCCCCGAAACCCGCCGTACCACCTCGCCGACCAGGAAGCCGTAGGTCAGCGCGTGGTACCCGGAACGCGTCCCCGGCTCCCACCACGGCTCCTGCGCCGCCAGCCGGGCTACCGTCAGCTCCCAGTCGCACAGTTGCTCCAGCGAATGCGGCTCGCGCAGCCCCGAGAGCCCCGCCCGGTGGGACAGCAGATGCCGGACCAGGACCGACTCCTTGCCCGCCGCCGCGAACTCCGGCCAGTACGCGGCCACCGGGGCGTCCAGGTCCAGGAGCCCCCGGTCCGCCAGGATGTGCGCGCACAGCGCCGTCGGCCCCTTCGACGTCGACCACACGTTCACCAGCGTCTCGCGCTCCCACGGGCGGGTGCCCGCCGCGTCGGCCCAGCCGCCCCACAGGTCCACCACGGTCTCCCCGTCCCGGACGACGGCCACCGCCGCGCCCAGTTCCCCGCGCTCGCGGAAGTTCTCCTCGAACGCCGTGCGGACCGAGGAGAAGCGCGCGTCGCAGTGACCGTGCACCTGAGGCACTTGCGGGGACATGGAACCTCCGTCGTCCGTGGATGACGCGGAACGCGGGCGCGCGCTCCGGCCGAACCGAACGTACCGACTGGTCGGACTGGAGGGAAGGCGCCGGATCACGTCACTCGATCCTTCACTCCGCGATCTTCCGCATGTCACCCAACACCCCTACGCTGCCGAGCGGTTGACCACCGAGGCACAGGAGGCAGGGGGAACATGCCCAGACTTGCGAAGGCGTTGACGCGTACCGGGATCACGGTGACGGCGGCGGCCGTGCTCGCGCTGACCGCCGCACCGCCGTCGACGGCCGCGGACCCGGCGTACTCGTCCACCACCTGGGTGGGCGTCCACAACGCCTACGAGAAGAGCAAGTACCCCTATTTCGCGGACGCCTTGGACTCGGGCGCCGGAATGCTCGAACTCGACGTGTGGACCAACGTGTTCGGCTCCTCCTGGCGGGTCTCGCACAGCAACCCGCTCGGCAACGACAACAACTGCGAGAACGCCGCCCGGGCCTCCGAACTGCGCACCAAGACACGCAACCGCGACCTCGGCGGCTGCCTGTCCGACATCAGGGCCTGGCACGACGCCCACCCCGGCCACCGGCCGATCCAGCTCAAGGTCGAGATGAAGGACGGCTTCCAGTCCAGGAACGGCCGCGGCCCCGCCCAGCTGGACGCCCTCCTCACCGCCAAGCTCGGCGACGCCCTGCTGCGCCCCGCCGACGTGACCGGTTCCCACCCCGACCTCGACACGGCCGTCCGCGCCGACGGCTGGCCCGCCCGCTCCGCCCTCGCCGGCAAGTTCGTCGTCGAGCTGATCCCGGGCACGGTCGAGGAGGGCAACCCCGCCGACACCCTGTGGACGGACCGCGAGTACGCCCAGTACCTGCGCGACCTCGCCGCCGCCGGACGCCTGCGCGAGGCCGCCGCCTTCCCCGCTGTGCACGGCGCCGCCGCCGGCGACCCGCGCACCCGCTACGCCGACGCCTCGATCCGCCCCTGGTTCGTCGTCTTCGACGGCGACGCCGGTGCCTACACCAACGGGTCGGTCGACACCGCCTGGTACGACGACCGGCACTACCTCCTCGTCATGACCGACGCCCACAACGTGGCCCCCGCCATCGACGGCACCAACCCGACGCAGGCCCAGGCCCTGGACCGGGTCGGCCTGCTGGCCGGACGGCACGCCAGCGTGGTCTCCGCCGACTGGTACCCGTTGCCAGCCGTCCTGGCCACCGTCGTACCGCGCGGGACAGCGGGCTGAGAGGGGCGCGGCCGGCCCGTGCCGCGGCGCCTCAGAGGTGCCGCGGCAGCCAGCGCAGCTTGGCCTCCTCCTGGTACGGGCCGCCGCCCTCGTGGTCGTTGAAGTCGTACACCTCGATCGTCCTGTCCTCGTGCGCCCACGCGTTGAAGGCGGCGTAGACGGTCGAGGGCGGGCAGGTCTGGTCCTCCAGCGCCACCGAGAACAGGGCGGGTGCCCGGCCGCGGGCGGCGAAGTGCACCCCGTCGAAGTACGCGAGCGTGCTCATGACCCGCTCGGTGCGGCCGCGGTGCGTCTTGAGGTACCTGCCGATCTCCCGGTAGGGGTCGCGGTCCGTCAGGGTCGTCGCACGCGGGAAGTCGCACAGGAACGGCACGTCCGGGGCGACCGCCGCCAGGTCGGGCACCAGACCGCCGACCGCGATGCTGATGCCGCCGCCCTGGCTCGCGCCCACGACCGCCGTGCGCGCCGGGTCGGTCAGCGGATGGGCGCGGGCCGCCTCCACGGCACGCACGGCGTCCGTGTAGAGGCGCCGGTAGTAGTAGCTCTCCGGGTCCTCGACCCCGCGCGTCATGAAGCCCGGGAACGCGGGCGCGCTGCCCACCGGGTCGGGCGTCTCACCGCCGCCCCAGGCGCTGCCCTGGCCCCGGGTGTCCATCACGAAGTGCGCGAACCCGGCCGAGGCCCACAGCAGGTGCGTGTGCGGCAGGCCGCGCCCGCCGCCGTACCCGATGAACTCCACGACCACGGGCAGCGGCGCGTCCGTGCCGGCCGGCAGCGTCAGCCAGCCCTTGACCGGGTGCCCGCCGAAGCCGGCGAACGTCACGTCGTACTGCTCGACGGTCCTGAGCGGCGTCCGCACCGGCTCGAAGCGCGCGTCCAGCTCGTGCCGGCGCGCCTCCTGGAGGGTGTCGGCCCAGAAGGCGTCGAAGTCCTCGGGCTCGGCCGACGCGCTGCGGTAGCCGCGGAGCTCGTCCAGGGGGAGGTCGAACAGGGCCATGAAGGGCCACCTTTGACATCGGGGTGCGGATGATCACACCGTACGGGCGCGGTCCGCGCGCCCGCCAGATCCCTTCGGGACCACCGACCCGAAGGGGTACGGAACCGGGATCGGGCGGCGCGTGTCAGACCCCGGCGCTACGTTTTCCTCATGACGGACTTCGTACTGGTGGCAGGCGCGTGGCTGGGATCGTGGGCGTGGGACGAGGTGGTGCCGGAGTTGCGCGCGGCCGGATGCGGCGCGCACGCCCTGACGCTGTCCGGCGTCGCCGAGCGGCAGGGACAGCCCGCGGGACAGCGGACACACGTGGAGGACATCGTCGGCGAGGTGGAGCGCCTCGACCTGCGTGACGTCGTCCTCGTCGGACACAGCTACGCGGGCATCCCGGTCGGCCAGGCCGCCGAGCGCATCGGCGACCGGCTCGCCCGCGTGGTCTTCGTCGACTCCGAGATCCCCGTCGACGGCGCCTCGTTCGCCTCCAACTGGTGGCAGGGCGAGGAGCGCTTCGAGGCCGGGCTCGCCGAGAACGGCGGCTTCTGGCAGCCGCTGAGCGCGGAGGAGTACGACGGTCAGGGCCTCAGCAGCGAGCAGATCGCGCGGCTCGCGGCCGGCGCGACACCGCACCCGGGCGCCAGCCTCACCGAACCCGCCGTCCTGACCCGCCCGTTGGGCGAATTGCCGGCGACCTACGTCAAGTGCCTCCTGGACGGCCCCGAGCCGAACGACGACGTGGCGGAGTCGCTCAAGAGCGAGCGGTGGCGCCTGGTCGACATGGACACCGGGCACTGGCCGATGTTCTCCCAGCCGCACGAACTGGCGAGAATTCTGCTCGACCAGCGCCGCTGACGGACCGACCCCGAGGTCCGGCACACCGCCCAGGGGACCGCCGGGACCCAACCCCCGGCGTGCCGGGCGGAGTTCGCGAGGGATCACGGCGCCGCACGACTGATCCGCGGCCCGCGTGGAACCCGCTCCTGTACCGGCCCGCCGAGGGAGGTCCCCCGTCCCCCGCACCGGGCAGCCCGGCCATGAGCGATCCCGAAAGGCAGGAGCCATGAGCAGCGGCACGCGTACCGTCACCGCAGGCGTCGACGGCTCACGGGCCGCGCTGGACGCCGCCGACTGGGCGGCCAGGGAGGCCGAGCGCCGTCGCCTTCCGCTGCGCCTGCTGCACGCGGGCGCCGAACCGGCCGCCCCCGCCCCGCTCCAGGACGTCGACCTCCCCGCGCGCACCCTGCTCGACCGGGCCGCGGTGCGGCTGTCGTACGCCCACCCGGCCCTGGACATCGTCGCCGACCACGTCGAGACACCCGTCGTCCCGGCGCTGCTCGACGCCGCGGCCGAGGCCGAGGCCCTGGTGCTCGGCTCCTGGGGCGCCACCGGATTCACCGGTTTCCCGGTCGGCTCGGTGGCGCTCGCCGTCACCTCCGCCGCCGCGCATCCGGTCGTCCTGGTGCGCGCGGGCGAACTCCCCGAGGACGAGCGGATGCCCACCGTCGACGGCACCCCGCCGCACCGCGCCCCCTACCTGCCGGTGGTCCTCGGTCTCGACCCGGACCGCCCCGCCGACGAACTCCTCGCGTACGCCTTCGAGACGGCCGCCGCCCGCTCGGCGCCGCTGCACGTGACACACACCTGGACCACGCCGCCACCGCCGCGCGGCTACGTGCCCGGCGCGCCGCCGCCCGAGGACGCCCCCGAGCGGGAGGAGGGCAGGCGGCGTGTGCTGACGAGCACCCTGCAACCGTGGCGGCACAAGTTCCCGGAGACCACCGTCACCGAGCACGTCGTGCACGGCCGGCCCGGCCCGCACCTGCTGAAGGAGTCCCGCCGGGCCGGGCTGCTGGTCGTCGGCCGACGCGCCGACACGGCCGGTCTCGGCCGGGCCGCCCGTGTGCTGGTCCACCACTCCGCGTGCCCCGTGGCGGTGGTCCCGCACCGCTGACCGCTGACCGCTGACCGCTGACCGCGGACCGTCGGCCGGGACCGCACGCGCACCGAAGCCCCGGGCGCGCCGACGGCGGACGCGGCACGCGAGCCCCGAGACGTCGGCTCGAGGTACCGGGGCCCGCCGACCCGCCGACCGGGCCGCGGTCGGCGAGCGCACGGGCTGAGCGGGTCGTCCGTTGAGCGGCTGGTTCAGCCGAAGCGCTCGATGCGGATGCGGTCCACCGGCTGACCGGCCCCGACCAGCAGCCGCGACGCGTGTTCCGCGAAACCGTTGGAGCCGCACACATAGGCCTCCCACCCACCGGCGGGCGCGTCGGCCAGGAGCGGCGCCACATGTGCCGCCGACAGGCGGCCGACCGGGACGCCCCGCGGTGCGCTGCGCGTGAAGACGGTCGTGGTCTCCTCGCCGTACTCCCGGGCGTAGATCAGCTCCCGCGGGCCACGCGCGGAGACGAGCAGCCGCAGCGGGACGGACCGACCGCTCGCGCGGCGGTGCCGCACCATCGACATGAGCGGGACGACACCGGAGCCCGCGCCGATCAGGAGGGCCGGCCGGTCACCGGGCCAGGCGAAGAAACCGCTGACCGGACCGCGCACCTGCACCACGTCCCCCGGCCTTGCCACCGTGTGGAACCAGCCCGAGACCTCACCGCCGTCGACATGGTCGAGGGTGAGCTCGATGTGCCCGCTGTCGTCGGGCGCGGACGCGAGGGAGTAGTGGCGCTGGGCCGTGTACCCGTCCGGCGCGGTGAGCCGCAGCATCAGGTGCTGTCCCGGCAGGTGCCCCGTCCAGCCGGGCACGGCGAACCGGAACGTGGAGGCGTACGGGGTCTCGCGGCGGATCCCGGTGAGCGTGGCGTCCTGCCAGTGGGTCGCGGCCTGCTCGCTCACGGCGATCCGGCCGGGCACGGCGAACGGGGTCGGGGGCACGAACGTCTCAGTCACCGGAGTACCGCTGCTCTTCCCAGGGGTTGCCGCGCGCGTGGTAGCCGTTCTGCTCCCAGAAGCCGGGCTCCTCGTGGTCCAGCAGCCGGATGCCCGCGATCCACTTGGCGCTCTTCCAGAAGTACAGGTGGGGCACGATCAGCCGGGCCGGGCCGCCGTGCTCGGCGGGCAGCGGCTTCCCGTCGTACTCCCAGACGATCCAGGCGCGCCCGCCCCTCAGGTCGGCCAGCGGGAGGTTGGCCGTGTAGCCCGTGTGGGAGTACGCGACGGCGTGGGTGGCGGCGGTGTCCGGGCGGACGGCGTCGAGGAAGGCGTCCAGGGACACGCCGCCGAAGCGCACGCCGAACTTCGACCAGCTCGTCACGCAGTGGATGTCACCCTCGTACACCGACGACGGCAGCGCGTGGGCCTCGTCCCAGTCCCAGCCGCGGGGCTCGGCGACCAGACCGTCGATCCGGAAGCTCCAGTCGGCCGGCGCCAGCTCGGGGGTGACCTCGGCGGACAGGACGGGCCAGTCGTCCCCCGCGTCGTACTGGCCGGGCGGCAGACCGGCGTTGTGGACGCGGGGGCGTCCGGTGAAGCCTCGGGTGACGTTCATGACGGTGGTGCCTCCAGGCCGTCCCGGGGACGGCGCGGGGTCGATCGCGAGCGGTGTGCGGGGTGGCGCGGCCGTCCGCGGGCGGGCGCCCGCGCGGGTCCGTGCGTACGCATTCAACCGTACGCGGAAGGCGGCCCCGACCGGCGCCCCTGTGGACGGCGGCCCCGATCGTTGCGGCCGTATGAACACTCCGCGGCGCCGGGAATAGCGGTGTCGTGATCTCCCTTGCCACAGATGCCGACGCCGGTGGGTCCCCGACCGGCGACTGCGAAGGGAGAGTGAGGCAGACCATGCCCAAGGCGTACGTGTTCACCCGGTACGGCGGCCCGGAGACCGAGTCCCTCGTGGACCGGGAGCGGCCGAGTCCCGGCCCCGGTGAGGTCCTGGTCGCGGTGCGCGCGGCCGGTGTGAACCCCGTCGACTTCAAGCAGCGCGCCGGCTACCGGCGTCCGGGCGGTCCCGCACGCGAGCTTCCGGCGGTGTTCGGCAACGAGGCCGCCGGTGTCGTCGTGGAGACCGGCCCCGGGGTGACCGGCTTCGCCGTCGGGGACGAGGTCTTCGGCAACCCGGTGGACGGCGCCTACGCCGAGTACGCGGTGCTTCCGGTGGCGGTGACCGCCCACAAGCCGGCCGCGCTGTCCTTCACGGACGCCGCCGTGCTCCCGGTGGCCGCGGCGACCGCGTACGACGGCCTCCGGCAGCTCGGTCTGGCGCCCGGGGAGACCCTGCTGGTCACCGGGGCGGGCGGCGGGGTCGGTGTCGCGGCGCTTCAGCTCGCCCGGGCCTTCGGGCTGCGCGCGGTCGGCGTCGCGAGCGAGGGCAAGAAGGACTTCGTCGAGTCGCTGGGCGCCGTGCACGTCCCCTCGGGCCCGGGACTGGCCGAGCGGGTGCGGGCCGCCGCGCCGGACGGGATCGACGCGGTCTTCGACCTGGTCGGCGGCGAGGCCCTCGAAGCGGCGGCGACACTGCTGCCGGACGCCTCGAAGCTGATCACCGGGGCCGACCGGGAGACGGTCGCGCGGCTGGGCGGCGCGGCCGTCGCCCGGGCCCGCACCGCCGCCGTGCTCGACGAGGTCGCGCGGCTCGTCACCGACGGCAGCCTCGACCCCTTCGTCACACGGACGTTCCCCCTGGACCGGGCGGGTGAGGCGCTGCGCCTCGTCGAGGACGGCCACGCGCGCGGCAAGACCGTGATCGAGGTGGCCGCGTGAGCGCCGGGGCGAGCACCGAACGGCAGCCCCTCGGCACGGACCCGGGCAGGGCTCCGGAGCGGCACGTCCTGGACAACCCGGCCCTGGCCTCGCTGACCGGGCCGCACGCCCACTTCGCGGAGCGCCGCGGCCGCGTCCTGCGTTACCCGACCGACGTGTCGCCGTGGCTGGCCCTCCCGGACGAGCCCGACGCCGACGACTGGGCGGATCTGGCGGCGCTGGTCGGTCCCGGCGGGGAGGCGCCCCTGGCCGGGTTCCAGGGGCGGACACCGCCGGGCTGGGAGGTGACCTTCAGCCTGGAAGGCGTCCAGCTCGTCGACGACGGCATCCCCGCGGCGCCGGACGCGGAGGCCGTACGCCTCGGGCCGGACGACGTGCCGGAGATGCTGGACCTGGTGCGGCGCACCAGGCCCGGGCCGTTCCTGCCGCGCACCGTGGAACTCGGCACCTACCTCGGGATCCGCCATGGCGGCGCGCTGGTCGCGATGGCGGGGGAGCGGCTGCACCCGCCGGGCTGGACCGAGATCAGCGCGGTCTGCACCGACCCCGACTTCCGGGGCAAGGGCCTGGCCGGGCGGCTCGTCCTGGCCGTCGCGCACGGTGTCCGCGAACGCGGCGAGACCCCGTTCCTGCACACGAGCGCGGCCAACACCGGCGCCATCCGGCTGTACGAGGCACTCGGCTTCCGGCTGCGGCGCACCACCCGCTTCATGGCGGCCCGGGTGCCGGAGCACGCGCCGGACGGGCACACCCCCGCCGCCGTATGACGTGAGCGGCCGGCCGGACGAGGGCCGCTCCGTGGCACTCCGCTCGCCGAGGACGGCGAGTTGGGGCCGCGGGGCGCGTCCGCCCGGGCCGAGCGTGTCTCAGCCCGCGGACGGGTGGTCTTCCCGGGCGTCCGGTGCCGCGTCGTTGTACCGCAGCAGGTACTCGGCGAACCGCGTCAGGTCGTCCTCGGGCCAGCCGTCGAGACGCTCGCGGAACGCGCTCCGGCGGCTCTCGGTCACCTGGACGAGCAGCGCGCTGCCGGCCGGTGTCAGATGCAGCACCTGCACACGGTGGTCGTCGGGATCGAGGCGCCGCTCGATGAGCCCGGCGCGCTCCAGACCGGCCACCTGCCGGCTCACCGTGGACTTGTCCAGCGCGTAGTGCGCGGCGAGGTCGGTGGCCCGGCAGCCGCCGCGCTCCTCCAGGTGCCCGAGCAGGGTGTACGACACCAGCGACAGCTCGGGGTGCATGCGCCCCGCCGAGGCCCGGGCGCGCCGGGCGAACGCCGTCATCTCGCGCTGGATGGTCTCGACGGCGGCGTCGGCGGAGCGGGGGAGCTTCGCCCCGTCGCGGGCCGCCGTCCCGCGGACACCCCGGCGGGCCGGGGCGCCGGGGCCGTCGGCACCGTCCCGGCCGGGGGCGGTGGGCTCTTCGGATGTGGTCACGGCGACTCCCTCACTCTCCTGGTTGTATAGTACAACTGGATAAGGAGTTGTAAATGCCAACCAATGGAGGAGGCCCCGTGGTCGCCGGCCTGCGCTCACCCGCCCTGCGCCATGTGCTCACGCACTTGGTCACCCCGCTCCTGATGTGCCTCGGCATGGGGCTCGCCTACCTGGGGGCCTTCGCCACCCCGGAGCCGAACCACCTGCCCGTCGCCGTCGTGGGCATCGGCCCCGAGACGAAGGTCTTCGCCCAGACCGTCAAGGACGAGGCCGGGGACGCGCTGGACGTCCGGACCGTCGCCACCCGCCCCGAGGCGGTCGACCTCCTGCGGTCCCGCGACATCACCGGCGCCTACGCCCCGGGCAAGGCGCCCGAGCTGCTCGTCGCGACCGCCTCCTCGGACATGGGCGCCCTGTCCGTCGAGAAGGTCTTCACCCCGGTCGCCGCCCGGCAGGGTGAACCCCTGAAGATCACCGACGTGGCGCCGACGGTCCGCGACGACCCGACGGGCCAGGGCCTGTTCTTCCTGCTCGTCGCGCTGAGCATCGGCTCCTACGCGTCCGTCGCCGCCCTCGGCGCGGCGGGCGCGGCTCTGCCCCTGCGGATACGGAGCCTGCTGGCCGTCGGCGTGTCCGGCGTCGTCAGTGCCATCGGCGCGCTGCTCGCGGGACCGGTGTTCCACCTCGCGCACCACGACCTCGCGGGTGTGTGGGGGATGGGCTGGCTGTACTCCGCGGGCATCCTGTTCATCGGCGTCGGGCTCCACACCTTCCTCAAGCGGTGGACCACCCTCGCCATGATGGTGCTGTTCGTGATGCTCAACTTCACCAGCTCCGGCGGCCTGTTCCGGCCCGAGCTCCAGAACGGCTTCTTCGGCACGCTGCACGCGTTCTGGAACGGCGCGGGTTTCGTCGAGGGCGTCCGCGGTCTCCTCTACTTCGACGGCGACGGGCTGTCCGGCGCCGCGGGGACGCTCGTCGTCTGGCTCCTGGCCGGTCTGCTGCTCACCGCGGTCGCGGGCGCGGCCGAGCGGGCGCGTGCCCGGCGGGCCGTCCCGGGCTCCGAGCCGGCGCCGGAGGCGGCAGCGGCGGCCCCCGCGCCGGCTCCGGACGAGGAGGCGGAGGAGGAGCTGGAGGAGTCGGTGGCCGTCTGATCGTTCCTGTAATGTGGCCTCGCGGTTGTGGACGGCCCCAACCGACAAGTCGCCAGGAGGTGAGACCCATTACCGCTGTGTCAGGTCGGGTGCTCTCCCTTCGAGGCAACGCGGGTCGCCTGCTCTAGGTGATCGCGAGAGCGCCCTTCGGTTCATCGAAAGGCCCTCGCTCTCCATGCCCTTTCTCGCACCTTCCGCCGTAGTGGCCGCACTTCGTACCGCAGGCTGTGTATTCGCCGAGGACGAGGCGGAGTTGATCCTCTCCACCGCCCGTGACCAGGACGAGGTCGCCGCCATGGTGGCGCGCCGGGTCGCCGGGCTGCCCCTGGAACACGTCGTCGGCTGGGCCGAGTTCCACGGACTGCGCATCACCGTGGACACCGGTGTCTTCGTGCCCCGCCGCCGCACCGAGTTCCTGGTCCGCCAGGCCGTCGCCCACGCCCCGAAGGCGGCGGTCGTGGTGGATCTGTGCTGCGGCTCCGGCGCGGTGGGCGCCGCGTTGGCCGTCTCCCTCGGACGGCCCGAGCTGCACGCCGCCGACATCGATCCCGCCGCGGTGCGCTGCGCCCGCCGCAACCTGGCCGAACTCGGCGGCCGGGTCCACGAGGGCAACCTGTTCGAGGCGCTGCCCGAGGGCCTGCTCGGCCGGGTGGACGTGCTGGCCGCGAACGTGCCCTACGTCCCGACCGGCGAGGTCGGTCTGCTGCCCCCGGAGGCGCGTGACCACGAGCCGCTGGTGGCGCTCGACGGGGGCGCGGACGGTCTGGACGTCCTGCGCCGCGTCGCCGCCGGGGCCGCCCGCTGGCTCGCGCCCGGCGGCTGCCTCCTCGTGGAGACGAGCGAACTCCAGGCGTCCGCGGCCGTGGACGCCTTCACCCGCGGCGGCCTGACCGTCCGGCTGGCGGTGTCCGAGGAGATGGAGGCCCACGTCGTCCTCGGCGTCCGGCCGGGCACACCCTAAGGGCGCCGTGTGAGCTGGGTCCCTCCGGTTATGCAACTAGTTGCAAAAGCGCTGTGCGGTCGTCTACAACAGACACACCACACCGCGCACGGAGGGCCCGATGAGCCGTTACCCGCACCTGCTGAACCCGCTCGACCTGGGATTCACCACGCTGCCCAACCGCGTGATCATGGGCTCCATGCACGTGGGCCTGGAGGAGGCCGAGCGCGGCTTCGAGCGGATGGCGGAGTTCTACGCCACCCGGGCCCGCGGCGGCGTCGGACTCATCGTCACCGGCGGCATCGCGCCCAACGACGCGGGACGGCCCTACGAGGGCGGGGCGAAGCTGACCACCGAGGCGGAGGCCGAGCAGCACACGGAGATCACCTCGGCGGTCCACCGCGAGGGCGGCCGGATCGCCCTGCAGATCCTGCACTTCGGGCGCTACGCCTACCACCAGGACCTGGTCGCCCCGAGCGCCCTCCAGGCGCCGATCAGCCCCTTCCCGCCGCACGCGCTCACCGACGCCGAGGTCGAGCAGACCATCGACGACTACGCGCGTGCGGCGCGGCTGGCCCGGCGCGCGGGCTACGACGGCGTCGAGATCATGGGCTCCGAGGGCTACCTGATCAACGAGTTCATCGCGGCGCGGACCAACCGGCGCGAGGACCGCTGGGGCGGCTCGTACGAGAACCGGATGCGTTTCCCCGTGGAGATCGTCCGGCGGGTGCGCGAGGCGGTCGGCGACGACTTCATCATCATCTACCGGCTCTCCATGCTCGACCTGGTGCCCGGGGGATCCTCGCTGGAGGAGGTCGTCACCCTGGCGAAGGCCGTGGAGGAGGCAGGCGCGACGATCATCAACACCGGCATCGGCTGGCACGAGGCGCGGATCCCGACCATCGCGACCTCGGTGCCGCGCGGCGCGTACGCCTGGGTCACCAAGAAGGTGATGGGTGCCGTGTCGGTGCCCCTGGTGACCACCAACCGCATCAACACCCCGGAGATCGCAGAGCAGTTGCTCGCCGACGGGTACGCCGACATGGTGTCGCTGGCGCGTCCGATGCTCGCCGACCCCGACTTCGTCGCCAAGGCCGAGGCGGGCCGCCCCGAAGCCATCAACACCTGCATCGGCTGCAACCAGGCCTGCCTCGACCACACCTTCGGCGGCAAGATCACCTCCTGCCTGGTCAACCCGCGCGCCTGCCACGAGACGGAGCTGGTGCTGGCGCCGACCCGGCTGCGCAAGCGCGTCGCCGTGGTGGGCGCGGGTCCCGCGGGGCTCGCCTGCGCGGTCTCCGCGGCCGAACGCGGTCACGACGTCACCCTCTACGACGCCGCGGGCGAGATCGGCGGCCAGCTCAACGTGGCCCGCAAGGTCCCCGGCAAGCAGGAGTTCGACGAGACGATCCGCTACTTCCGTCACCAGCTCGAACTGCACGGCGTGGACGTCCGGTTGAACACCCGCGTCGGCGCCGAGGACGTCTCCGGATTCGACGAGGTCGTCGTCGCCACCGGCGTCAGCCCGCGCACCCCCGACATCCCCGGTGTCGACCACCCGAGCGTCGTCGGCTACCTCGACGTGCTGCGCGACGGCGCCCAGGTCGGCGAGCGCGTCGCCGTCCTCGGGGCCGGCGGCATCGGCTTCGACGTCGCCGAGTACCTCACCGACGCGGGCGACAAGGCGAGCGAGGACCCGGCCACGTACTTCCGGAACTGGGGCGTCGACATGGACTACCGGGCCCCCGGCGGCCTCACGGAGCCCGAGCGGCCCGCCCCGCCGCGCACCGTCCACCTGCTGCAGCGCAAGGCCACCAAGGTGGGCGCCGGACTCGGCAAGACGACCGGCTGGATCCACCGTACCGAGCTCAAGCACCGCGGCGTGAGCATGGTGCCGGGGGTCCGGTACGACCGGATCGACGACGCCGGACTGCACATCACCGTGGACGGCCTCAGCCAGGTCCTGGAGGTCGACACCGTCGTGCTGTGCACCGGCCAGGAGCCCCGGCGCGACCTCTACGAGGAGCTGAGCGCCGCCGGCCGCAGCGTCCACCTCATCGGCGGCGCCGACGTGGCCGCCGAACTGGACGCCAAGCGCGCCATCAAGCAGGGCACGGAACTGGCGGCGGCACTCTAGAAAGGCGGGAGGGCGGCCCGGTGGGCGGCCCTCCCTAGGATGAGGCCATGTCACTGCCGCACGCGATCCTGACCGCCCTGCTGGAGAAGCCGTCCTCGGGGCTCGAACTGACCCGGCGGTTCGACAAGTCGATCGGCTACTTCTGGTCGGCGACGCACCAGCAGATCTACCGCGAGCTGGGAAAGCTGGAGGCCGAGGGGTTCATCCGCGCGCTGCCCGCCGAGCAGCCGGCCCGGGGCCAGAAGAAGAGCTACGAGGTGCTGACGGCGGGCCGCGCCGAACTGGCCCGCTGGACCGCCGCACCGCAGGACCCGAAGCCGCTGCGCGACACCCTGCTGCTGCGGCTGCGGGCCTCCGCGGTCGTCGGCACCGACGGCATCGAGGCGGACCTGCGCCGCCATCTCGACCTGCACCGGCGTCAGTTGGCGGAGTACGAGGAGATCCAGGAGCGCGACTTCCCGCCCGGCAAGGACGGACCCGAGCACCGTCTGCGGCACCTCGTCCTGCGGGCCGGGATCGACCTGGAGACGTTCTGGACCCAGTGGCTGACCCAGGCGCTGGCGGAGTTCGAACAGGCCGGGCAGCGGACCGGCAACGCACAGGAGGCCGTCACGCCGGCCGGAGCCGACCGACGGCCGCCCGTGTGACCGGCACCGGACCCGCGGTCAGAGGCGGTGCGGCTTCGAGCGCCGGCGCAGGAACCAGGCCGCCGCCACGGTGCCCGCGGCCACCAGCGCGCCGCCGCCGGCCAGGGTGAGCGTGCCGTAGTCCTTGCTGGCGCCGCCCACACCGCCCATGACGCCGCGCGAGGGGGAGGCCGTGGCGGAGATCGTCGGAGCCGAGACGACGATGGACTGGGTGCCCGCCGTGGTGCCGTTCTGGCAGACCACGATGACCGTGTAGGTGCCCGAGCGCACGCCCGACCAGCTGGCCATCTGGCTGTTGCTGGTCCCGGTCAGCGCCGCCTGGCGGCCCTGGGCGAAACTCGACTGGCTGCTGGTGAGCAGCGAGGCGTTGCCGAAGCTGCCGCCGCTGCCCGTGCAGGCGCTGGTGGTGACGGTGACCGTGGAGCCGCTGGTGCTCACCGAGATTCCCGCACCCCACGCGGCGGCCGAGCCGGCGGACAGGGTGAGGGGAAGCGCGGCGGCTGCGGCCACGGTCAGGCCGGAGCGGAGGAATATCTGAGTTGAACGCATAGGACTTGCCCTCCAGCGGCACGGTGGCGGTACATCCCATGAGCCGCCTTGATCGGGAAGCGGCCGTGCTGCCTCAGGGAGAGCCAACGCGCCCCGGACCGGTACCGCACGCGGAGGGGGACCGGGCAGGTGACGAACTCCTTCGGACGGCGGCCCCCGACCCGCCCGCGCGCCGCGCTCACCAGGTACGGCCGGCCTGGAGCAGCCGCTCCCGCACCAGGGCGACATGCGGATTGTCCGGCGCCCCGGGGCGCCGGACGAGGTACGCGGTGTTGATCGGCGGGTCCTCGGGCGAGAGGAGGGCCACCAGCGCCCCCGAGGCCAGCTCCTCCAGGCACAGATAGCGGGGGAGCACGCTGATCCCGGCACCGGCGGCCACCGCCGCCCGTACCCCGCGCAGGTCCGGTACCGTGACCGCCGCCTGCCCGCTGAGACGGACCCCGAAGACGTGCCGCCAGTACCGGCGCGCGATCGGCAGATCCTCCGCGTACGACACCAGCGGTACCCCGTGCAGGGCCGCCGCCCCCTCGGCCGCCACCCGCTCGGGACCGATGCGCTCGGCCCACGCGGGCGAGGCGACCAGCACGAACTCCTCGTCGCCCAGAGGCGCGGACGTCAGGGAGCGTCCGCGCGGCCTGGTCGTGGCGATCACCAGGTCGAAGCGGCCGCCGCGCAGCCCCTCCAGCAGTTCGTCGGTCAGCCCCGTGCTCACCCGCAGCCGTACGCCCCGGTCCGTCAGCGGGGCCAGCGCGGGCACGGCACGCGTGCACAGCAGCTCCGCCGGGCCCGCCAGATGCACCGGCTCGGGTGTCTGGTCCGCGCCGGGTCCGCCGCGCTCGGCGACCGCCGCCAGCGCGTCGAGGGGCGCCGCCACCTGCGCGGCCAGCTCGTCCGCCACCGCCGTGGGCACCACCCCGCGCGGCCGCCGCTCGAACAGCTCACGGCCGAGCTGCTCCTCCAGCGCGCGCATCTGTGTCGTCACCGTCGGCTGGGAGAGCCCGAGCAGGCGCGCCGCGCCGGTGAACGAACCGGCGCGGTGGACGGCGAGGAAGGTGCGCAGCTGGGAGAGGTCCAGCGGGGAGGCATCGGAATCCCTATGGGTCATGAGGACAACCCTAGTCTCCGCCTATCGGCCGGCTCCCGTCGTCACCGTCCGCTCCGCCGAGAGCCCGCCCCAGGTGCCGTCGGGCAGCTTCGCCCGGATCCGCACGCGGTGCACGGCCCCGGCCTCGCGTCCGACGTAGAAGCTGTGCGTCGCCCGCCCGGCCGGCGGGGTGCCGCCCCACACGAGCGAGGTCGCGGTGCGCCCGTCGAGCACGATCCGGTACTCCGTGATCACGCCGTCCGTCTCCGGGGGGTCCCAGGACAGGTCGATGTAGTACCCGCCGTCCGCGCGGTGGGTGGCGGCGCGGAAGGCCGTGGGCGCCGTCCCCCGGCCGTCGTCGCGGCCGGCGGCCGTGGTCAGCCGGACGGGCTCGCTGGGGGGCGAGACGTTGTCTGCGGCGTCACGCGCCCGCACGGTGAACGAGTACCGGGTCCCCGGGCGCAGTCCGGTGACCACGGCGGCCGTCTGCCCGCCGCCCACGCTGTGGATCTTCGAGGCGCCCTGGTAGATGTCGTACGAGGCGACACGCCGGTCGTCCGCCGACGCCTCCCAGGACAACTGGACCGCCCGGCCGCCGGCCACCTTGCCGTGAGGGCGGCCTGGGCGGGTCGGGGCGCGGCCGTCGGCGGTGCCCGCCGCGGGGGTCGTTGCGCGCACGCGCCTGCTGGGGGGTCCGGCGTCGCCGTCGGCGGTCCGCGCCCGGACCGTGAAGACGTAGGTGGTGGCGGGGGTGAGCCGGGTGACGTCCACCATGTGCTCCGTACCCGGCACCTCCTTCACCTTCCGGGTGCCGCGGTACACCTCGTACCGGTCGACCTCGGGATCGCCCGTGGCCAGGTTCCACATGACGTGCACGCTGGTCGCGCTGCCCGCCGCCGCCGTGACGCCCGCCGGGGCCGACGGCAGCCGGCCCCTCTCGTCCCCGTCCTGGCCGCCCCAGCCGCAGGACGCCACCAGGAGCAGCGAGCCGCAGATCACCGGAATGGGTGTGCGTCGCACGGCACTGCCTTCCCTCGGCGGGATTGGTCTGTACCTGTATGCCATGCCGGCGCGGCCACATCAAGGGGGCGGGTCGAGAAGGGGAGCCGTTCGCCGGGGCCGCGGGCGGCTCCGTATGCTGAACTCCGACACGGCGTGAACTCGCCTTCCATCCAAGGGAGTTCATGTCCAACGGCGCGGGCCGCTGTCGTCGCTGAATCCGCGCCGGAGAGGCCGGCCGAGCGGGCCGGGCCGACCAGGTCCGGCCTCTCGGCCGACCACCCCCGCGAGGCGGGCGTGTCGGCACCGCGCCATGCGCATCCGGGGCACGCGGTGCTCCCTCGCCGTGCACCGTCCGGACCCTCACCGGTGGCCGCTCTCGGTGACCCACCCCAGATTTGGGTGAGTGCCCGTCAGTGTCGCCCAGGAGAGGGTTCTTTATCGTGCGTGTCCAGTCGCTGACGTTGGCCGCGGCCGGCGCCGCCCTGCTCGCCCCCACCACGCTGCCGGCGAAGCCGCCGCCCGCCGTACCCGCCGCCGGGCCCCAGCGGCCCGCGGCGCGTGAGGAGTCCGTACGCGCCGGTGACCTGCTGGCCGAGGTGCGCGACTGCGCGCCGGTCTCCAGGGGCCGCTACCGCAGCGACGACGCCGCCCCGGCGGACATCCCGGTGTGCGGCAAGCGCGGAGCCGTGTTCTGGAAGAGCGACCTCGACATCGACTGCGACGGCCGCCCCGGCCCCCGCTGCAACGGGCGCACCGACCCGCTCTTCTCGTCCATGACCGCCTTCCAGCAGTCCGACGGACGCTATCTGAGTGCCGAGACCCTGCCCTACATCGTCGTACCGGCCCCCGGCCCCGTCTGGAACCACCGCGACCACGGGATCCGCGGCGGCTCCGTCGCCGCCGTCATCTACCGGGACCGCGTCCAGTACGCCGTCGTCGGCGACGTCGGGCCCCGCGACATCATCGGTGAGGCGTCCTACGCCGCCGCCCGCGGCCTCGGCATCCGCACCGACCCGCGGGGCGGCGGCGTGCCCTCGGGGGTCACCTACATCGTCTTCAAGGACTCGGTGGTGTCGCCGATCGAGGACCAGCGGGCCGCGGTCACCCGGGGGAAGGCGCTGGCGCGCAAGTTCCTCGACGCGAACCGGGACTGAGCGCCCGCCGACACCGCCGCCGGCCCACGCGGGACGCGGCGAGCCTCCGGCCCGAGGAGGGCCGGAGGCTCGCCGCCCGACTCCCGGCGCTCACTCCTTCCGGTACGCGTACGCCTCGGCCGCCGCGGCCTCCACCGCCGCGAGGTCCGCGCCCGCCGAGGCGGTGACGACGGCCGCGACCGCCCCCTCGACGAAGGGCGCGTCGACCAGCCGCGTGTTCTCCGGCAGCTCGTCGCCCTCCGCGAGCAGCGCCTTGACGGTGAGGACCGCGCTGCCCAGATCCATGAGGACGGCGACCCCGGCGCCCCGGTCCACGGAGGCCGCCGCCGCGGAGATCAGCTCCGAACTGGTGCCCAGGCCGCCGTCCGCGGTGCCGCCCGCGGGCGCCACCGGGGCGGTCGTGCCGCCGCCGGCCAAGCCCACCGCCAGCTCGGCGACCGAGGCGGCGACGGCGGCGCTGTGCGACACCAGGACGATCCCGACCAGCTTGTCGTCACTCACCGGACACCTCCGCGAGAGCGGCGAGGAGCAGGGCGGACGACGTGGCGCCCGGGTCCTGGTGCCCGATGCTGCGTTCGCCCAGGTAGCTGGCCCTGCCCTTGCGTGCCTGGAGCGGTGTCGTCGCCTCGGCGCCGTCGTTCGCGGCGGCCGCGGCCGCCGCGAAGGACTCCCCGAGGGCGTCCACGGCCGGCACCAGCGCGTCGATCATGGTCTTGTCGCCGGGCGCGGCTCCGCCCAGCGCCATGACCGCGTCCACCCCGGCCCGCAGCGCCTCCGCGAGCTGCTCCTCGGTGACCTCGGCGGCGTCCCCGAGCGCCTTGCCCGTACGGCGCAGCAGGGTGCCGTACAGCGGTCCGGACGCGCCGCCGACCGTCGAGATCAGCTGCCGGCCGGCGAGGGTCAGGACGGCGCCGGGGGTGTCCGGGGCGTCCTTGTCCAGCGTGGCCACCACGGCGGTGAAGCCGCGCTGGAGGTTGCTGCCGTGGTCGGCGTCGCCGATCGGTGAGTCCAGCGCGGTGAGCCGTTCGGCCTCGCGCTCCACGGAGGCGGCGGTGGCCGTCATCCAGCGTCGGAAGAAGTCGGCGTCGAGCACAAGGTCTCCTTGCGTGGTACGAACGTTGACCGGATGCCTGCCCCGCTCACATGCCCCAGCGCAGACCCGGGGTCTTCACCGGCGCGTCCCACAGGCGCAGCAGGTCCTCGTCCACCTGGCACAGGGTCACCGAGGCGCCCGCCATGTCCAGGGAGGTGACGTAGTTCCCGACGAGGGTGCGGGCCACGGCGACACCGCGTTCGGCCAGCACCCGCTGGACCTCCGCGTTGAAGCCGTACAGCTCCAGGAGCGGGGTCGCCCCCATGCCGTTGACCAGCACCAGCACGGGATTGCGCGGGTCGAGGTCCTCCAGGACGGCGTGCACCGAGAAGTCGGCGATCTCCCGCGAGGTCATCATCGCGCGCCGCTCCCGGCCGGGCTCGCCGTGGATTCCGACACCCAGCTCCAGCTCGCCGGGCGGCAGGTCGAAGGTGGGGCTGCCCTTGGCGGGCGTGGTGCACGCGGCCAGCGCCACCCCGAAGCTGCGGGAGCTCTCGTTCACCTGCCGGGCGATGGCCTCGACCCGCTCCAGCGGCGCGCCCTCCTCCGCGGCCGCTCCGGCGATCTTCTCGACGAAGAGGGTCGCGCCGGTGCCGCGCCGGCCGGCCGTGTACAGACTGTCGGTGACGGCGACGTCGTCGTTGACGAGGACCTTGGCGACCTGGATGCCCTCGTCCTCGGCCAGTTCGGCGGCCATGTCGAAGTTGAGCACGTCGCCCGTGTAGTTCTTCACGATGAACAGCACGCCCGCGCCGCTGTTCACGGCGGCCGCCGCCCGCAGCATCTGGTCCGGCACCGGCGAGGTGAAGACCTCGCCCGGACAGGCCGCCGACAGCATCCCCGGACCCACGAATCCGCCGTGCAGCGGTTCGTGCCCGGATCCGCCGCCCGAGATGAGCCCGACCTTTCCGGCCACCGGCGCGTCGCGCCGGACGATCACCCGGTTCTCCACGTCGACCGTCAGCTCCGGATGAGCCGCCGCCATGCCCCGCAGGGCGTCCGCGACCACTGTCTCCGCCACGTTGATGAGCATCTTCATGGGTACCTCCTGATGAGATCAGCCTCTTGCAGTATCGGCGCTCAGGAGGCGGTGGTCACGTGCGGCGCCGATCCGGACGGATCAGGCGGCGGGGCGGCGGGCCGGCGCGGGCACCGGAGAGGTGTCCGGAAAGCGCGGCGGGCCGGGATCCGGCCGCCCGTGGGGGCGGCCGGATCCCGGCCCGGTTCAGGGGGCGGAGAGGTGTCTCAGCCGAGCTTCTTCAGCAGTTCCGCGGCGAGCGGGGCGGAGGAGGACGGGTTCTGTCCGGTGACCAAATTGCGGTCGACCACCACGTGCGGTGCCCACGGCTCGCTCTCCTGGAAGTCCGCGCCCGCCTCGACCAGGCGGTCCTGGAGCAGCCACTTCGCCTTGCCGGCGAGTCCGGCCTGCGTCTCCTCCGCGTTGGTGAAGCCGGTCAGGCGGTATCCGGCGAAGGCGTTGCGGCCGTCCTCGCCCTGCGCGGCGAGCAGCGCGGCGGGGGCGTGGCAGACCACGCCGAGCGGCTTGCCCGACGTCAGCGCGAGGGTGAGGAGGCGTCCGGAGACCGCGTCGACCGCGAGGTCCTCCATCGGGCCGTGCCCGCCGGGGTAGAACACGGCCGCGTAGTCGTCGAGCCGCACGTCCTCCAGCCGGATCGGCTCGCGGAGCGCGTCCATCGAGTCCAGGGCCCCGGCGATCCTGTCGGCGTTGTCCTGTCCGCCGTTGGCCTCGGGCGCCAGGCTCGCCCGGTCCACGGTGGGGACGACCCCGCCGGGTGTGGCGACCACGATCTCGTGGCCCGCCGCCGTGAACGCCTCGTACGGGGCGACCGCTTCCTCGGCCCAGAAGCCGGTCGGGTGCTTGCTGCCGTCCGCCAGCGTCCAGTGGTCGGCGCCGGTCATCACAAAAAGAATCTTCGACATACCGCGACGGTAGGCCGTACGGCCCATAGGTGACCAATAGACATGCCATTCGCTGCCATAGGACTTCCAATGGGCCGGAGGGAATACGTGCGGGCCGCACCGACCGGCAAGGCGGGCCGCCTCCCGTCGGGGAAGGCCGTGCACTGCTCCCGGAACTACCCGCGTACGGCGGTGCGTTGCTCCAGGACGCGCAGCGCCCGTTCCGCCCAGGCGATGTTCTCCCGCTCGAACGAACGGCCCCGCATCAGCGTCAGATACGGCCCGACCCGTTCCGCCTCGGCGAGGTACGCGTCCTCGGTCCGCCCGTCGAGGAGGCGGGCGCGCAGCCGGTCGTAGCGGGCCAGCTTCGCGCGGGCCCCCTCCAGCCGCTCGGTGATCGACGCGCGTACGGCGTCGGGATCGCCCTCGTCCACCGCGTGCACCTTGACCAGGAGCTCGTCCCGGATGGCCGTGGGCCGGGGCGGGGCGCCGGTGAAATCGCGCAGGGCACGGCGCCCGGCGTCCGTCAGCGAGAACATCCGCTTGTCCGGCCGGCGCTCCTGGCGCACGAGCCGCGCCTCGATGAGCCCCTCGGCGGCCATGCGGTCGAGTTCCCGGTACAGCTGCTGGGGCGTCGCCATCCAGAAGTTGGCGATCGCCGCGTCGAACCCCTTGGCCAGGTCGTAGCCCGATGCCTCGCCGTCCAGAAGCGCGGCCAGGACCGCGTTGCGCAATGCCATGCCCGCAAGGCTAGATGTCCGGCCGCCGACGCGAGTAATCTCTTCCACACCTATTCAATTAGTTGACTATGAGAGGTGGGCGCGATGCATCCCTTCCGCAAGGCGGTGGAGGCCGGCGACCACGCCGCGATCGAGGCGCTGCTGGCCGAGAACGTGGTGTTCACCAGCCCGGTGGTGTTCAAGCCGTACACCGGCAGGGCGATCACCGCGGCCATCGTCCGCGGCGTCTCGCGCGTCTTCACCGACTTCCACTACGTCCGTGAGATCGGTGACGCCGACGGCGTCGACCACGCCCTGATCTTCCGGGCGAAGGTGGGCGACAAGGAGATCGAGGGCTGCGATTTCCTGCACCTCGACGAGGACGGAAGGATCGACGACTTCACGGTGATGGTCCGCCCGCTGTCGGCCGCCCAGGCCCTCCAGGAGGCGATGGCCGCGCAGTTCGAGCAGATCTCCCGGGAGGCGATGGGCGCCGCGGAGTGACGACGGCCGGCGGAGGCGGTGCCTCCGCCGGTCCGGACTACCGTCGCCGAAGCGGTGCGACGCCCGCCCCCTCGCTCCGGCTCGTCTTCCCCCGGAACGCCGGGTGGGCACCGAGCCGCCGCACATAACCCCGGAGGTGCTCGTACGGGGCGAGGGCGCCGGGAGCGTCGAGATGGACGAGGGCGGCCCAGAGGTCCACGTCCGCGGCACTCATCTCGTGGCCCAACACGTAGGGAGACGAGGCGAGTTGCCCGTTCAGTCGGTCCAGCGCGGCCGACCGGCGCCCTGGCCGGGCGTCCGGGGTGACCTCCGTGTCGAGGAGCTCGCGCAGGGCGTCGATGTCCGCCGCGTGGGC
Source organism: Streptomyces sp. NPDC005496 (assembly GCF_042872045.1). Classification (NCBI taxonomy): domain Bacteria; kingdom Bacillati; phylum Actinomycetota; class Actinomycetes; order Kitasatosporales; family Streptomycetaceae; genus Streptomyces; species Streptomyces sp. NPDC005496. Next base: position 353,295 of record NZ_JBIAJQ010000004.1, on the reverse strand, counting down.
CGGCGGACGGAGGGCGGGGACCTGTGCCCCGGTGCGGTCCGCCAGGCCGGCCAGGTCGCGCAGGATGTCCGGCGTGTGGTTGCTGACCACACGTCCGGTCCACCGGTCGCACAGCGCGGGCACGGCGAGCGGGCCGTCGTAGTGGTGCCAGGTGGCCTCGTAGGCTCGGCGCAGGGAGGCGGAGCAGTCCGGGCCGCCAGGGGCAGCGGGGCCCGCGGGAAGGGTGGCGACGAAGTCCCCGAGGCCCAGCAGGTCGACGGTGACCGCGACGCGCAGCGAGCGCGGACAGTCCGGGGACAGGTACAGCTGATAGCGGTGCGGGGCCGGGTAGAAACCGCCGGCGAGACCGACGCCGATCCGGTTGTGGACGTGCTGCTGAGCGCCGGCCGAACCCGCGCCGCGGGGCCGGGGGAGCGCGTCGAGCGGCGCGGCCGCGCGGAAGGACGACGCACACCGGGCCGGGGCACCGGCGTCGGCGGACTCCGCGGGGGAGGACTGAGTGCCGGGTGTGTCCCCGACGCCGGAACAGGCGCCGGTGGGGTCGGTGGTTCCGGGCTCGGGCGTGCCGGTGCGGGGAGTGCTCGTGCTGGAGGCGTGCGACAGGGTCTCGGGCATGACTCTCCATGGGTGAGGAAGTCCCGGCCGCCTCGTGGGCGCCGTGACGAAACGGAGTGACCGCGCTTCTCTCGTACCGGTCCGGGATCGCCGGAACCGGGACCTGTCCGGCCTCTCCCGTCCGCCTCGCGACGTCAGGCACGCTCGCTCGCGCGCCGGGCGCGGGCCCGCGTACGTGCGGTGCCGGGCTCGTCGCCGGGCACGCCGGGAGCGCGGACCCGAGTATGCGAAGGTGCCTCGCGGGCAGCGACGCGGAGGGCCGGACGGTCCTTAGTACGCGCTGGAGACACGCAGCAGATCGATGTGCAGGCGCCTCGTCAAGTCGTTCCTGGGCATTCCCACCGGTCCACGCTCGGGGCTCGCGAGACGCGAGACCACGCTTGTCCCGCCGCACCGGCGGAACCCGGTCGTCACCCGGGGCACCCCGTCGCGGTGGAAGGGTTGCCTGCCAGCGGGCCGGGGCCGATGACCGTACGAGCACGAACACTCGCGGGGCGCTGACAATCGTGACCGTCCTCAGCAGTGTCGCCGCGCCCCGGGGGAGCGTCAAGAAGGCGTCCGCGCCGTCTCACGACGTGGTCGGCGGCATGCCCGACTCCCGCGGCGCGGCGTACAGTTCGGCGGAACAAAGGGCGCGGCCGCTTGGTTGCCGCTCTGGAGGGCACCGAGTGCGGAGGCGGAGGTGGGAGCGATGGGAGTCGCGTCGCCCGCGTTCCGCCGTCCCGTGGTGACGTTCACCCCACGCGGCTGTGTCCGCCTGTACTCCCGGCCGCACATCGACCTGCTGCGCGTGGCCGGCGCGCTCTGTCGTCCCTGACCGTGCACCCGCGCCGCCGCCCCCACCGGACGAGGGCCGGCGATCTCCCATGGTCGACCAGGAAGGCACCCCTCCGTGTCCCCGAACTCCCCGCTGCACCTCGCCGTCGCGCTCGACGGCGCGGGCTGGCACCCGGCCGCCTGGCGCGAGCCCGAGGCCCGCCCCCAGGAGCTGTTCACCGCCCGCTACTGGGCCGATCTCGTCACCGAGGCCGAACACGGCCTGCTCGACTTCGTCACCATCGAGGACTCCCTCGGACTCCAGTCCTCCCTCCCCGCCGGCCCCGACGCACGTACCGACCAGGTGCGCGGCCGGCTCGACGCGGTGCTCGTCGCAGCCCGCGTCGCCCCGCTGACCCGGCACATCGGACTGGTCCCCACCGTCGTCGCCACACACACCGAGCCGTTCCACATCTCGAAGGCCGTCGCCACCCTGGACTACGTCAGCAACGGCCGCGCGGGCCTGCGCGTCCAGGTGTCGGCCCGGCCGGACGAGGCCGCCCACTTCGGCCGCCGTACGGTCCCCGGCCTCCCCGCCGAGGTACCCGGCACGGCCGCCGCCCCGGATCAGGCCGCCGAGCTCTTCGAGGAGGCCGCCGACTACGTCGAGGCCGTGCGCCGCCTCTGGGACAGCTGGGAGGACGACGCGGAGATCCGCGACACCGCCACCGGCCGCTTCATCGACCGCGACAAGCTGCACTACATCGACTTCGAGAGCAGGCACTTCAGCGTCAAGGGGCCCTCGATCACCCCCCGGCCCCCGCAGGGCCAGCCCCTCGTCGGCGCACTCGCCCACCAGACCCCCTCGGGCGCCCCGTTCCGTCTGCTCGCCGGCTCCGCCGACCTCGGATTTCTCACCCCGCACGACAGCGGCCAGGCCCGCGACCTCGTCGCCGCCGTCCGCACCGCCCGGGCCGCCGGCGGACGCGCCGAGGAGCCGCTCCACCTCTTCGGCGACCTCCTGGTCTTCCTCGACGAGGACCCGGCCGCGGCGGCCGCCCGCCGCGACCGCCTGGACGACCTGGCGGGACACCCGTACACCGGTGACGCACCCGTCTTCACCGGGACGCCCGCACAACTGGCCGACCTGCTGACGGAGTTGAGCGAGGCCGGACTGTCCGGCTTCCGGCTGCGGCCCGCCGTCGCCGGTCACGACCTCCCGGCGATCACCCGGGGCCTGGTGCCCGAACTCCAGCGCCGCGAGGTGTTCCGGCACGCGTACGAGAGCGACACCCTGCGCGGCCTGCTCGGCCTCGCCCGCCCCGCGAACCGCTACGCCACCGCCTGAGCCCGAGGACTTCCAGCCATGAGCAAGCCGTTGACCACGTCGTCCGACAAGCCGCTGAAGCAGATCCACCTCGCGGCCCACTTCCCCGGAGTCAACAACACCACCGTGTGGAGCGACCCCGCGGCGGGGAGCCACATCGAGTTCGATTCGTTCGCGCACTTCGCGCGGACCGCCGAACGCGCCAAGTTCGACTTCCTGTTCCTCGCCGAGGGGCTCAGGCTGCGCGAACAGGGCGGACGCATCTACGACCTGGACGTCGTGGGCCGCCCCGACACCTTCACCGTCCTGTCGGCCCTCGCCGCCGTCACCGACCGCCTCGGCCTGACCGGCACCATCAACTCCACCTTCAACGAACCCTACGAAGTGGCCCGGCAGTTCGCGAGCCTCGACCACCTCTCCGACGGGCGGGCCGCCTGGAACGTCGTCACCTCCTGGGACGCCTTCACCGGGGAGAACTTCCGCCGCGGCGGCTTCCTCCCGCAGGAGGAGCGGTACTCCAGGGCCAGGGAGTTCCTTGCGACCGCCCACGAACTCTTCGACTCCTGGCACGGGGATGAGATCGCCGCCGACCAGCAGAGCGGCACCTTCCTGCGGGACGCGCGCGCCGGCGCCTTCGCGCACCGGGGGCAGCACTTCGACATCCAGGGCCGGTTCAACGTCCCGCGCAGTCCGCAGGGGCGCCCCGTGATCTTCCAGGCCGGCGACTCCGAGGAGGGGCGGGAGTTCGCCGCCGCCGACGCGGACGCCATTTTCAGCCGGCACAGCACCCTGCAGGCGGGCCGCGCGTTCTACAGCGACGTCAAGGGACGCCTGGCCCGCCACGGCCGCACCCACGACCAGCTGCTGATCCTGCCCGCCGCGACCTTCGTCCTCGGCGACACGGACGCCGAGGCGGAGGAGATCGCCCACGAGGTGCGCCGCCTCCAGGTCAGCGGAGCGACCGCGATCAAGCACCTGGAGTTCGTCTGGAACCGCGACCTGTCCGGGTACGACCCCGACGGCCCGCTGCCCGACATCGACCCCGACCCCGGCGAGCACACCGTCGCCCGGGGCCGCGCCCAGGTGCGGATGTACCGCGACCCGGTCGCCACCGCCAGGGAGTGGCGCGAGCTCGCCGCCGCGAACAAGTGGTCCATCCGCGACCTCGTCATCGAGACCGGCAACCGCCAGACCTTCATCGGCTCCCCGGCCACGGTCGCCGAGTCCATCGACTCCCTGGTCCAGGCGGACGCCGCCGACGGCTTCATCCTGGTCCCGCACATCACGCCCGGCGGACTCGACCCCTTCGCCGACCGGGTCGTACCCCTCCTCCAGGAACGCGGCGTCTTCCGGCACGACTACACGGGCACGACCCTGCGCGACCACCTCGGCCTGGCCGAGCCCGCCGCCCGGCGCTCCGACGCGGAGGCGGACCGCGTGGCGTCCTGACGCCGGACAGGTCGCCGTGCTAGGGCCTGTCTGACAATTCCCGTCTGCCTCGCGACGCCATGCACGCACTCTCGCCGCACCGGGCGCAGACCCAAGTACGTCCAGTACGAGGCTCTACGCCCGGCACGCCGAGAGCACGCACCTGACGCCGCGAGGCCGCCCTCCGGGCGACGACGGGAATTGTCAGACAGGCCCTAGTCCAGCAACTCCCGGACCAGCGCGGCGACCTGCGCCACCTCGATGAGGAAACCGTCGTGGCCGTACGGCGAGACGACCGTGCGCAGGCCGTCCGCCGTGCCGATCCCGGCCACCAACTCGGCCTGCTGGTACGGGGGATAGAGACGGTCGGAGTCGACCGCGGCGACGAGCGTCCGAGCGGTCACCCGGCGGAGCGCGGCGCGCGTACCGCCGCGGCCCCGGCCGACGTCGTGACTGTTCATGGCCTCGGCCAGCGCGACATAGCTCCCCGCGTCGAAGCGGCGCACCAGCTTGGCGGCATGGTGGTCCAGATACGACTCCACCCGGTACCGGCCGCCGCGCCACGGGTCCTCCGCGTCCTGCGGAGCACGCCCGAAGCGGGCCCGCAGCTCCGGCTCGCTGCGATAGGTGACGTGGGCGAGACGGCGCGCCAGGCCGAGCCCCGCGTGCGGACCGCCACCGGGCCCGGCGTCGTGGTAGTCGCCGCCGCGCCACCCCGGGTCGGCGCGGACCGCGTGGACCTGGGCCGCGGCCCACGCGATCTGTTCGGCGCTCGCCGCGGCCGTGGTCGCCAGCAGCAGGAGCGCCGCCGAGCGCTCCGGATACGACACGGCCCACTCCAGGGCACGCATCCCGCCCATCGAGCCGCCGATGACCAGGGCCCACCTGCCGATGCCCAGCGCGTCCGCCAAGTCGGCCTCGGCGGCCACCTGGTCACGCTGCGTCAGAAACGGGAAGGCGCCGCCCCAGCGCCGTCCGTCGGGCCGCCGGGAGGACGGACCCGTACTGCCCTGGCAGCCGCCGAGCACGTTCGGGGCGACGACGAACCAGCGGTCGGTGTCGAGAGCCCGGCCGGGGCCCACCAGCCCGTCCCACCAGCCCGGCGTCGGATGGCCGGGACCGGCGGGACCGGCCACGTGGCTGTCGCCGGTGAGCGCGTGCAGCACCAGCACCGCGTTGGACCGGTCCGGCGCGAGCCGACCCCAGGTCTCGAACGCCAGGCGCACCCCGGGCAGTTCACCGCCCGCCTCCAGGGGCAGCGGCCTCTCCCGGACGTGCCAGTGGCGCCGCCCGGGCGGGTCCCCCTCCCGCCAGGCACCCGAGGCAGGCGGGAGGGGGAGCGGAGACGTCGTCGGTACGGTGCTCAGGACGCGCCCTTCGCCGCCCGGAAGCCGGCCTCCAGGTCCGCCTTCAGATCCGCGAGGTTCTCGATGCCGACCGACAGGCGCACCAGCCCCGGCGAGGTCCCGGTGGCGGCCAGGCCCTCCTCGTCGAGCTGGCTGTGCGTCGTGGACGCCGGATGGATGATGAGGCTGCGTACGTCACCGATGTTGGCGAGGTGGCTGAACAGTTCGACCGCGTCCACGAACCGCTTCCCCGCCTCGACGCCGTCCCGCAGTTCGAAGGCCAGCACCGCGCCCGCACCGCGCGGCAGGTACCGCTGCGCGGCCTCGTGCCAGCGGTTGGACGCGAGCCCCGGATAGTGGACGGCCGCGACCTCGTCGCGCTGCTCCAGCCATTCGGCCAGGGCCTGGGCGTTGGCCGAGTGCCGCTCGATGCGCAGACTGAGCGTCTCCACGCCCTGGAGGAGCAGGAACGCGGAGTGCGGGGACAGCGCGGGGCCGAGGTCACGCAGCAGCTGTACCCGCAGTTTGACGGCGAAGGCTCCCGGGCCGAGCGCGGGCCAGTACCGCAGCCCGTGGTAGCTGGGGTCGGGCTCGCTGAAGTCCGGGAAGCGGTCGGCGTGCGCGCCGAAGTCGAAGGTGCCGCCGTCCACGACGACACCGGCGATGGTCGTCCCGTGCCCGCCGAGGAACTTGGTCGCCGAGTGGACGACGATGTCGGCGCCGTGCTCGATCGGCCGCAGCAGGTACGGCGTGGGCACGGTGTTGTCCACGATCAGCGGGAGGCCCGCCGCGTGGGCGACGTCCGCGACGGCCCGGACGTCGAGGACGTTGCCGCGCGGATTGCCCAGCGTCTCCGCGAACAGGGCCTTGGTGGTGGGCCGGATCGCCGCCCGCCACGCCTCGGGGTCGTCCGGGTCGTCGACGAAGGACACCTCGATGCCGAACTTCGGCAGGGTGTGGCGGAAGAGGTTGTACGTGCCGCCGTACAGGGACGTGCTGGAGACGATGTGGTCGCCGGCGCTCGCCAGGGTCAGGATCGCCAGGGTCTCCGCCGCCTGCCCGGAGGCGAGGGCCACGGCGGCGACACCGCCCTCCAGCGCCGCGACGCGCTGCTCGAAGACGTCCTGCGTGGGGTTGTGGATGCGCGTGTAGATGTTGCCGGGCTCGGCGAGGGAGAACAGGTCCGCGGCGTGCCGGGTGTCGCGGAAGACGAACGAGCTGGTCTGGTAGATGGGCACCGCCCGCGCCCCGGTCGTCGGGTCCGGCACGGCACCGGCGTGGACCTGCTTCGTCTCGAACGACCAGGCCGAGGTGTCGGGCCCGGCGGGTTCCTCCTCGGGGGTGTGACCTGCGGTGACGGAGTCGATCGGCTGGCTCATGGTTCTCCCTGGTGCGGTGTGCGAGGGCGCGCGAGTGGGCGAGGGCGTGGCGTGGCGGCAGCCGTCGGGGGCGCGCCACGGGGGCGGAGCGGACGGGTACCGGACAGCGCTTCGGGCGCCGATTCCTGGCGGGCTCAGTCGACGCCGGGACACCCGGTGGTGGTGACGCGCGCGTGGTCGACGTACCGGCGGGTCACGAGGACGGTCGGGCGGCCGGTGCCCGGGCGTCGGAGAGCGGCCGGCCGCCGGGCGGGCAGGGGAGGGGACGGCCGGCGCGGGGCCGCCGGGATTCCGGCGCGCTCAGGCGACATGGGCGCCGCCGCCGGGGTGCGGTGCGAGGAACTTGCTGAAGCACACGCTGAACGGGTTGCGGTCGTACGGCGCGTAGGGCGGCACGCGGTGCCAGCCCTCCCGCGCGTAGAGGGCCCGGGCCTCCGGCTGCAGGGCGCCCGTCTGGAGCCACAGCCGCTCGACGCCGAGCTCCCGCGCCGTCGACTCGACGGCGCCGAGGGCGGCCCTGGCCAGGCCGCGCCCGCGGTGGTCGGCGTGCACGAACACGCGCTTGACCTCGTGCCGGTCCGGCAGCCTGCGCAGGGACGCGGTCACCACGGGGACGTCGTTCGCGTAGCCGATCCAGGTGACGACGATCTCGTCCGCCGACGGCTGCGGCGCACGTACGCGCCGGTGCTCGACGGGGGCGTAGCGGGGGGCCAGTTCGGCGGACATCAGCTCGCGCAGCCGGACCGCCGCGGCGGCGTTCCAGCTCTCGGACTCCCACCTCAGGGTGGCGGACGGCAGGCTCATGGTGCTTCCTCGCGGGGGACGGGCACGGGGTGCGGACGCCCGTGGACCTGCATGGTCACCCCGGCCGAGGACGCGTGTCCTCCCCTTCGGCGCGATGTTCGCAAGACGGAAACAGTGCGTTCGCAGAAGCCCGGCGCGACTCGGCGCGCGCCTTGGCGCGGCTGCCCGACGGCCTGGTGATGCCGGGCCGGCCGCTCCGGTCAACGGCCTTGTGACGCCGGCCGTTCGCTCCCGCCCCGCCCGTCCCGCCCGTCGTGTCGGCCGCTCGCGGGGCAGCGCACACCTCACCACCGGGGCACCCGGCGCCGGCCCCGGTGGACGAGGCGGCCCCGCCAGCCGTGGGGCCGCGGGCGCGGCCCCGGAGTGCTCTCAGTGGGCGCCCGAACCGCCGCCGCCGAAGGAGCCGCTGGAGCCGCGGCTCCACCGCTGCCTGGTCCGGTCGCGGCTCGGCCGGGAGGCGATGTTGCCGTGCGCCGCCAGCTCGTACGGCGTCAGCCGCCGGCTGCTGCGGGGCACCTCGTCGGGCTCGCGGTTCTCGCTGACCTCGAAGACCGGGCCGCTCTCGGGCGGTTTCGGCTGTTCCTCGGGCCCCGGCCGGTCGTTCTCCCTGCCGCGTATCCGGCTGTCCATCCACATGGCGCCGGCCAGCAGTGCCACGACGGCCAGCCCGATCGCGAGCGGCGCGAAGCCGGCCACCAGACCGCGGTCCGCAGCCATGTCGATCCCTGGTGTGCTCATGGCGCATCCGTCCCTCGTGTGGTCCTGGCGCGCGAGTACCCCCCGGCCCACGGGCGAATCGGAATGACAAATTCCGATCGGTCGGCCGCCGTCCCGGCGGGGCGTGGCCGTGGACGCCGGGTTTGACAAGGGAGACCGGGGCAACCCGGACCAGGTGACCTCAATGACATCTGAGCAGGAGCTCTTCCGGTTCCTGGAGGACCGTTTCACCTGCGCGCAGTCGTGCACGGAGTGTGCGCGGGCGTGCGCGCTGCGCGCGAGCCTCGTGGAACCGGACGGGCCGAAGGAACAGGAACTCGTCCGCCGCAAGGGCATCATGTGCGCGGAGGTGTGCGACGCGACGTGCCGCATGCTGTCCGAGCAGGCGGGCCTGGACGAGGCGGGCATGCGCGTCCAGCTGGAGTGGTGCCGGGACGTCTGCCTGGAGTGCGCCGACGTCTTCGACGACCACCCCGGCGCGCAGGACAGCGCCAAGGCCTGCCGCGAGTGCGCCCAGGCTTGCACCGACTTCATGGCCACGCTCCGCTGAGACCGGGCTCTCGCGGCTTCGGGTCCGGCACTTGGGCGGCACCGCCGGCATTTCCGGCGCGCGCGACGTCGACGGGGCCGGACCGCCGTACGCACCGGCGAAACGCGGCCGTCCTGCCTGGGTCGTCTCAGCCGCTGTCCGTGCCGGGTGACGTCAGTCGCCGTCCGCGCCGAGGTGGTCTCAGTCGCCGCCCCTGTCGAAGCGGTCTCAGCCGGCCTCGGTGCCAGAGCCGTCTCGGTCCGCTTCCACGCCCGTGAGGGGGCGGCCGACCCGGACGTTCCAGCGGTCCGCGCGGCCACTGAGTTCCGTGGCGGTCAGCGGCGGTACGTCGATCCGCCAGAACGCCGTCTCGGGCACCCCGAGCGCCCTCACCACCGCCGCCCGTACGACCTCCGGTTCCACGACGGCGATCACGCGTCCCGAGAGCTGCGCCGCCGCGTCCAGCCGCCCGGCGACCCGGTCGCACAGGTCCCGCACCGACTCCCCGCCGTGCGGAGCGGCCTTGGGGTCGGCCAGCCAGCGCACGACCGCGTCCGGCTCCCTCGCGCCCACCTCGTCCAGCGTCGCGCCGCGCCAGCGACCCACGTCGAGACCGGCCAGCGCGGCCACCTCGACGGCGTCCAGGCCGAGCGCGCCCGCGCTGTCACGGCAGCGCGCGCTGGGGGAGACCCACACCTCACCCCTCGCCGTGAGCGTGCCGGCGGCAGCCCGCGCGAGCCGCAGACCGGCCGCGTCGGCGGGGCAGCCGTCGTCGAAGCGCGCCTCGCGCAAGGCCCTGCTGGACGCCGCTGAGATCAAGGTCACTCGGGTCGTCATGGATCCGCTTTCGTGGTCGTGATGGTGCCGTCCCCGTGCCCAACCTCCGTGCGCGGCGGGCGAGTTGACGACCCGCGGGCGCCCCGGGGCGCGCTCCTCCGGACTCATGCGCCCTTGGCCGGGCCTCCGCTTCGCGGTACGGTCTCGACGATATTGACGACGGTCCGGCGGAAGCCCGGTGAGAATCCGGCACGGTCGCGCCACTGTAAGCCAGGCAACGGCCGCCCCCTCCAAGGGCGGTGAGGGCCCGGCAAGTCAGACCCGCAGCCGTCGTCCTGTGCACCACCACGATGGGACGCGAGTTCCCCAGGAGGTCCTGCCACATGGCGCAGTCCGTCGCTCAGCCGGCCGTCACGCCCACCGCCGTTCCCGCGAAGCTGCCGATCAGCGCGATCGCCCCCTGGGCGGTCTTCTTCGGCATCCTGATGCTGGTCCTGCTCTACTTCGTCGGCGCCGAACAGGGCGCCACCTCGCTCGTCTCCGGTGAGAACGTGCACGAGTGGGTGCACGACGCCCGCCATCTGCTCGGCTTCCCCTGCCACTGACGGCGACAGGGAAGCGTACGAGTCGATGAACTCGGCAACAGTGAGAAACCTGCTGGTGCGCGGCATGCTGGCGGGTCTCGCCGCCGGCGTGCTCGCCCTGGTCGTCGCGTACTTCCTCGGCGAGTCGCGGGTGGACGCCGCGATCGCCTACGAGGAATCGCACGCGCACCATCACGAGCACGGCATGGAGGCGGTGACGCGCACCATGCAGTCCACCGGCGGCCTGGCCACCGGTGTGCTCGTCTACGGCGTCGCCTTCGGCGGCATCGCGGCCCTCGCGTACTGCTTCGCCCTCGGCAGGATCGGCCGCTTCGGGCCGCGTGCGAGCGCGCTGCTCCTTTCGACGGCGGGGCTCGTCGCGGTGTACGTCGTGCCGTTCCTCAAGTACCCGGCGAATCCGCCGGCGGTGGGGGACGCCGACACGATCGGCAAGCGCACGACGCTGTACTTCCTGATGACGGTGCTGAGCGTGCTGCTCGCCGTCGCCACCGTCATCCTGGGCAAGCGCCTCGCGCCCCGACTGGGCAACTGGTACGCCACCTTGGCGGCGGGCGCGTTCTTCGTCGCCGCCGTGGGCCTGGCGTACGCGTTCCTGCCGGCGTTCGACGAGGTGCCCAAGGACTTCTCGGGCACCTTGCTCTGGCAGTTCCGGCTCGCCGCGCTGGCGATCCAGGTGACGCTGTGGACCTCCTTCGGGCTCGTCTTCGGCGAGCTGGCCCACCGGCTGGCGGTCGGCGGGACGCCCCGGGTGACGGGGCAGGGTGAGGAGAAGGCGTCCGCCGCCCCGGCGGCTTCCGCGGCGCCCTGAGCGTGCACGAACGACGGGCCCCGGACGACCGGGGCCCGTCCGCACGCGCCGGAGGGACGCTTCCGGCCGGAGCCGCGTGCCGGTGCCCGGTGAGCGCGCGTCTCACCTCAGCCGTTCGAAGCCGTCCAGCATCGCGGTGAGACCGGTCTCGAACCGCGCGGCGGCATCCTCGTCGGCGCCTTCCGGCTCCGGGTGCCGCACCGCCACGCTCAGTGCGTGCCCGACGGTGAACTCCCGTAGACAGCGCGCGACATGGGCTGCCTGCGACGGATCGAAACCGGCGGCTGCGAGGTGCCCGGTGAGCCGTGCGCACACGTCCGCCGCCGCCCGTGAGCGCACCGGGTGCGTCGCGAACACCGCGACGGCGTGCGGGTGGTCGAGCAGGGTGGCCCGCAGTCGCAGGCAGTACTCCCCGGCCACGGTCCGCCAGGACTCCTCCCAGGGCAGCGATTCGAGGTCGGCCTCGGCGAAGAGGAGTTCGGCGACGCCGTCGAAGAGCGCGTCCTGGTCCTCGAAGTAGCGGTACGCGGCCATCGGGTCGACCCCGAGGCCCGCGCCGAGCTTGCGCATCGAGAAGGCGCGCAGGCCGTTGACGTCGATCAGCGCCAGGGCCGCCGCGGCGATGCGGGAACGATTCAGCGCCGGTCTGGGAGGAGGGGGCGTCGGGCCGGTCCCCGCTGCGTGTCTGTCGGTCTTCATGAGACGAGTCGGTCCAGGTTCGTGGTCGGGCCGCTTCCGGCACCGTTCGGAAACCGGTCGGGGGGCCGGTTACGGAACTCCCCGCATGCTACGTCCGGCGCGTCGTCCGGAACATGGGCGGTACGGCGGCACGGGCGCTCGCGTGCGCCCTCGCCGGGGCCGGGCCGCACGAGCCTTCGCGTATGCCCCGCCTGGACCGGGCCGTACGAGCCTTCAGTGCGCCCTCACTGGGACCGGCGGGACCTGCCGCTCCCTCCCGGCGCGTCATCGGCATTCCCAATTTCTGGAACGAGTTCTACTGTGTGCGCCGTCGAGTCCGGGTGGGACCTGCCGATCCACTGGGAGCCAGGAGGCGCCGTGCATCTCGAATACACGCCCGAGCAGCAGCGGTTGCGGACCGAACTGCGCGGCTACTTCGCCCGGTTGGTGCCGGACAACGCCTACGCCCGCCACGGCGAGCCGGCGGCCCAGAAGCGCTTCTACCGCGAGACCGTCCGCCGCCTCGGCGCGGACGGCTGGCTCGGCGTGGGCTGGCCCCAGGAGTACGGCGGGCGCGGACTGAGCCCCATGGAGCAGTTCATCTTCTTCGACGAGGCCGCCCAGGCGGGGGTGCCGCTGCCGCTGATGGCGCTGAACACGGTCGGCCCGACCCTCATGCGGTTCGGCACGGACGAGCAGAAGGCGTACTTCCTGCCGAAGATCCTCTCCGGTGAGATCGACTTCGCCATCGGCTACAGCGAGCCCGACGCGGGCACGGACCTGGCGGCGCTGAGGACGAAGGCGGTGCGGGAGGGGGACGAGGCCACCGGCCACTACACGGTGAACGGCCAGAAGATCTGGACGACCAACGGCGACACCGCCGACTGGGTCTGGCTCGCCGTGCGCACCGATCCGGACGCGCCGCCGCACAAGGGCATCACCATGCTGCTCGTGCCGACCTCCGACCCCGGCTACTCCTGCACCCTCATCAACACCCTCGCCTCGCACGACACGACGGCGAGTTACTACGAGAACATCCGTGTCCCCGCCTCGCGCCGGGTCGGCGAGGAGAACAAGGGCTGGCAACTGATCACCAACCAGCTCAACCACGAGCGGGTGACCCTCGCCGCCCACGGGACGATGGCGATCCGCGCCCTGCACGACGTGCAGCGCTGGGCGATGGAGACCAAGCTCGCCGACGGCCGCCGCGTGGTCGACCTGCCCTGGGTGCGGCGGCGCCTCGCCCAGACGCACACGCGGCTCGACGCCATGAAGCTCCTCAACTGGCAGATGGTGAACGCCGTCCAGGAGGGCACCCTCACCCCGCAGGACGCCTCCGCCGTCAAGGTGTACGGGTCCGAGGCACGCCGGGACGCCTACGCCTGGCTGATGGAGGTCGTCGCCGCGCCGGGGGCACTGAAGGAGGGCTCGGCGGGCGCCGTCCTCCACGGCGAACTGGAGCGCGGCTACCGCTCGGCGGTGATCTTCACCTTCGGCGGCGGCAACAACGAGATCCAGCGCGAGATCATCGCGTGGATCGGGCTGGGCATGCCGAGGGTGCGCCGGTAGAAGCGGGGCGGCGGAGGTCGGAGCGCCGTACTCAGGGCCGGGGCTCGGGGTGGTGCCGGCTGGGGCCGTGGTGCCGGGGGTGCGTCGTGCCCTCGGCGCGGGCCGGGGCGCGTGACGGCTCGGCGCCCTCGGGACGCACCCCGGCCAGGGTGAGGGCGAGAAGCCGGTCCACCGCGGCCTCGGACGGCAGGTCGCCCGCCGCGGCCAGGGCGTGCAGGCAGTAGCTCGCGAGTTCGGCGGGCGCGATGTCGTCGCGGACGGCGCCGGCCCGGGCGGCCTCGGCCAGCAACTCCTCGATCATGCCGTGCAGTTCCCGCTGCGCCTCGACGACCCGGTGGTCACGGTGAACGCCGACAGGTCCCCGTCATGGTGCTTGCGCGACACCCGGGTGAGGAGTGCGAACGCGGGTCCGCGGTGAACGGTGCGGAGCCCGGACGGCGGCCGGGGCCGAGCGGGCCGGACGTCCGGCCCGCCGCGGCGCGGGTCAGAGCCGGCCGAGGATGCCCTTCAGCTGCTCGACCTCCGCGGACTGGCTGGTGACGATGTCGCCGGCGGTCTTCACGGCGTCGGCGTTCTCACCCTTCTTCTGCTCGTCCTCGGCCATGCCGATCGCACCGTTGTGGTGGTCGATCATCATCTCGGTGAACATCTCGTCGAACTCGGCGCCCTTCATGCCCTTGAGACGCGCCATGTCCGTGCCGGACATCATGCCGTCGCCGCCGCCGTGGTCCATGCCGGGCATGGATTCCATGGAGGTCGGCTCGTTCCAGGACGTGAGCCAGCCCTTCATCGTGCGGATCTCCGGGGCCTGAGCCTTCTCGATCTTCGTGGCGAGCTTCTTGACCTCCGGGTCAGAGGCACGGTCGGGGGCGAGCCGGGCCATCTCCAGCGCCTGCTCGTGGTGCGGGATCATCATCTGGGCGAAGGCGACGTCCGCGTCGTTGAAGGAGCCGGCCCGGGCGCTCGCCGACGCGGAGCCGTCGTGGCCGCCGTGGGCCGTACCGCCGCTGCCTCCGTCGCCGCCGCAGGCGGTGAGGAGCAGCGCACCGGCGGCGAGGGCGCCCGCGGTGACGGCTCGGCGGACGGGCGTGCGGCGCTGGGCGCGGGTGTGGGAAGTCATGGTGAATCCACCTCGTGTGCTTGGTTCTTCGGCTGTTCCGGCGCAGGCGAACCCGCGGGAGCGCATGGCGGCGCGCCCGACGGGAGGCGGTACGGCCTACAGCCGCAGAACCGACAGACGGGTGAGATCGGGCCCGCGGGGCGGCGGATCGGGCCGCGGTACGCCGACGATCCGGGCGAGCAGTCCGGCCGACCGCTCACGGCGGCGGGCGAACGCCGACGCGAGGAGCGCGGTGATCACCCACGCACCGAACAGCACCGCCATGCACAGCGAGAGCATGTCCATGGCCATGGCCGGTTCGTGAGAGGAGGACGAGGCCGACGTGGCCGCGAGGCCGGCGTCATCGAGAACGCCGCCGGTGGCGGCGGGTTCGTTCCCGTGACCCGGGTCGGCCGTGTGCGAGGTGTCCGCACGCATCGCCTGCGTGTGGGACACGGTGCTCATCGTGGCGTGGGACGACTCGCGGGGATGGCCCACGGTGTGCATGACGAAGACGCCCAGGGCGAGCACGACGACGAGCAGCAGATGCCCCATGGCACCTGCCGCGCGTACCTGGCGCCTCGCCCTCACGGGTGACTCCGTCATCGGCTGCTGCGGACCTGTCACCCCGACAGTACCGAAGGGACGGGCCCGAAGCCGCGCACGGGTGACGGTCGCAGCGCGAATGCGGGGGAGCGGCGGAGAAGCCTCACCGGGAGGCGGCCGGGATCCCTCCCGTGCCTTGAGGAGCGGCGACGGGCGCGGCCACACTGACCGGATGGACGCCGAACAGCGCGGGGCCGACCCGGGACTCTTCACCCCCGCGTCGGTGACCTGGCAGATGCACGCGGACCCCATGATGTGGATCGCCGGCATCCGGGCGCTCTACCTCCAGGCGCTGCATCCGCGCGCGGTCCGCGGGGTCATGGAGAACGCGGACTTCCGGCGCGACGCCTGGGGCCGGCTGATGCGCACGGCGGATTTCGTCGGGACCACGACGTACGGCACCACCAAGGCGGCCGAACGGGCGGGCGCCCGGGTGCGGAAGATCCACGGCATGCTCCGGGCGACGGACCCCGCCACGGGGGAGCCCTACGGTGTCGGCGAGCCCGACCTGCTGCTGTGGGTGCACTGCGCCGAGATCGACTCGTATCTCCACGTCCTGCGCCGCTCGGGCTTCCCGCTCACGGACGCGCAGGCCGACCGCTACGTCGCCGAACACCGCACCAGCGCCCGGCTGGTGGGCCTCGACCCGGACACCGTGCCCGCCGACCGGGCCCAACTCGCCGCGTACTTCCGCGGGATGCTGCCCGAGCTCGCCGCGGGAGCCGACGCGCGCGCGGTGGACGACTTCCTGCTCCGGCCGCCGACACATCCTCTGCTCGTCCCGGCGCGCGCCCTGCTCTGGCGGCGCGTGGCGCGGCTCGCGTACGGCGCCCTGCCGCCGTACGCCCACGCCCTGTACGGCAGACCGGCCCCGCCCCCGGCCAGGGTGACCCGGCGCCTGCGGGCCACGGGCACGGCGCTCCGCTGCGTTCCCGCGGGTCTGCGCCGGCAACTGCCGCCCCGACACGTACGCCGCGCCGTGGCCCGCCTCGGCCCCGACGCCCGTCCGGCACGGTACGAGGCCGGCGGACGGCTCGCTCCGTAGGACGGCCCGCGCAGGGCGCGGGGGCGGCGGGGCCGTCGCACGGGCGGCGGAGGCCGGGTTCGGTACGGTGCCGGCCCCGACCAGGTCGACTCATAGCCGTCCGGCCCGGTGGGCGCCGCCCCGACCGGCCGGCGACCAGCGGTACGGCGTCCGGCCCGATTCGAGGCCGGTACCGGGTGCCGCCACGTCCGGGGCCCGTCCGCCGTACGGCGGCTCGTCCGCACGCCTCTGGCCCGCCCTGATCATCGCGTGCTACCAAGAACCATGTCTGCACACGAGCGATATGACGCCGTGATCGTCGGCGGCGGTCACAACGGACTGGTCGCCGCCGCCTACCTGGCCCGGGCCGGACGGTCCGTGCTGGTCCTCGAACGACTGGGGACCACCGGCGGCGCCGCCGTCTCCACCCGGCCGTTCGCCGGCGTCGACGCACGCCTGTCGCGCTACTCGTACCTGGTCAGTCTGCTGCCCCGGAAGATCGTGCGGGACCTCGGCCTGGACTTCCGGGTCCGCGGGCGCACCGTCTCCTCGTACACCCCCGTGGAGCGCGACGGCCGGTCCACCGGGCTGCTCGTCGGCGGCGGCGAGCGGCGCACCCGGGAGGCCTTCGCGCGGCTGACCGGCGCCGACCGCGAGTACGCGGCATGGCAGCGCTTCTACGGGATGACGGGCCGCGTCGCCCAACGGGTCTTCCCGACCCTCACCGAACCGCTGCCCACCCGCGAGGAGCTGCGCCGGCGCGTCGACGACGAGGACGCGTGGCGGATCCTCTTCGAGGAGCCCATCGGTGCCGCCATCGAGGAGAACTTCGCCGACGACCTGGTGCGCGGCGTGGTGCTCACCGACGGGCTCATCGGCACCTTCGCGGACGCCCACGACCCCTCCCTGCGGCAGAACCGCTGCTTCCTCTACCACGTGATCGGCGGCGGCACCGGCGCCTGGGACGTCCCCGTCGGCGGCATGGGCGCGCTCACGGACGCGATCGCCGCCACGGCACGGGCCGCCGGCGCCGTCCTCGCCACCGGCCGCGAGGTGGTGCGGATCGAGACGGACGGACGGGCCGCCGAGGTCATCCACCGCGGCGCGGACGGCGGGGAGGCCGTCGTCGCGGCCCGGCACGTCCTCGTGAACGCCTCGCCGCAGGAGCTGGCCGCCCTGGTCGGCGACGCCTCGCCGGCCCCCGCCGAGGGTGCCCAGTTCAAGGTGAACATGCTGCTCAAGCGGCTGCCGAGGCTGCGCGACACGTCCGTGGACCCGCGCGAGGCGTTCGCCGGGACCTTCCATGTCGCCGAGGGGTACGAGCAGTTGGCGGCCGCGCACGCCCAGGCCGCGTCCGGCTCGCTGCCCGCCGCGCCGCCCTCGGAGATCTACTGCCACTCGCTGACCGACCCGACGATCCTCGGCGCCGGCCTGGCCGACGAGGGCTACCAGACGCTCACGCTCTTCGGCCTCCACACCCCGGCCCGGCTCTTCGCCGCCGACAACGACGGTGTGCGCGCGGAGCTGTTGAAGTCGACGCTCGCGGAGCTGGACGCGTACCTCGCCGAGCCGCTCGCGGACTGCCTCGCGACCGACGCCGAGGGCCGCCCGTGCATCGAGGCCAGGACTCCGCTCGACCTGGAACGCGACCTGCGGCTGCCCGGCGGCAACATCTTCCACCGCGACCTCGCCTTCCCGTACACCCAGGAATACACGGGCCGTTGGGGTGTGGAGACGCGGCACGCCAACGTCCTGCTGTGCGGCGCCGGCGCCGTACGCGGCGGCGGGGTGAGCGGCGTACCCGGGCACAACGCGGCCATGGCCGTACTGGAGGCGGTGGAGCAGGGCGGCCCGCGCTAGGGAGTACCCCGGGCGGCACCGGACCGGTGCCGCCCCGCGCCGTGTGCGGGAGTCTCAGTCGGCCGAGGGCGACCAGCCCGCCGCCTCGATCCGCGCCGCGTCCGCGGGCCGCGCGCCGTCGAAGAGGACGCGGTCGCCCGTCTCGACCCGCAGCGCGTCCACGTAGGCGCCGCGTCCGGCGTACAGGCGGTCGGTGGCGTACCGCCAGCGCAGCGTCAGCGCCCGTTCCGCGGGCAGGCCGGCGTGCAGCCTGTGCCAGACGCGGCCCGACCAGCCGGTGACCGAGCCGGCCGGATGGTCCCGTGGCTCCTCGTCGCGTCGTACGGTCGTGAACGGGACCGGCAGCCATGTCGCGCCCCCGTCCGCCGAGGCCTCCAGGAACAGGCCGTCCGACTGGGGCTCGGTGTCCCACCACACGGAGCAGCGCAGCCGCGTCCCCGCCGCCGTCGTGTCGAGCCCGGGCAGGGTGAGCGTCGCCGTCGTCGCGCTCGCCATGCCGGAGAACCAGGCCGTTCGGCCGCGCGCGGGGCGTACCGGTACGGCTCGCGCCAGATGGTCGGCGGCGGCGACGCGGGGCGCGGACCCGGACCGCCAACCGCGCACCGGATGAACGGAGTTGCCCAGCAGGACGAGGAACGAGTCCGTCGTCGGGTCCAGGACGATAGAGGTGCCGGTGAAGCCGGTGTGCCCGGCGGTGCGCGGTGTGGCCATCGCGCCCATGTACCAGTGCTGGTAGAGCTCGAAGCCGAGGCCGTGCTCGTCGCCGGGGAAGGCGGTGTTGAAGTCGGTGAACATCAGCTCCACCGACTCGGGCTCCAGGATGCGCGCCGACCCGTACGCGCCGCCGTTGAGCAGGGTGCGGCCCAGCACCGCGAGGTCCCAGGCGCAGGAGAACACGCCGGCGTGCCCGGCGACGCCGCCGAGGGAGTACGCGTTCTCGTCGTGCACCTCGCCCCAGACCAGCCCGCGGTCGAGCCCGGACCAGGGCGGGCGCGCGTCCTCGGTGGCCGCGATCCGGGGTTTCCAGGCGGCGGGCGGGTTGTAGCGGGTGCGGTGCATGCCGAGCGGGGCGGTGATCTCGTCGTGCAGGAGCGTGTCGAGTGCACGGCCGGTGACCTTCTCCAGGACGAGCTGGAGGGAGATCAGGTTGAGATCGGAGTAGAGGTAGCGGCTGCCCGGCGGGTTCAGCGGGGCCTCGTCCCAGATGAGCCGGAGCTTCGCCTCGCGGGTCGGCGCGTTGTAGAGGGGGATCCAGGCGCGGAACCCGGAGGTGTGGGTGAGCAGTTGACGGATCGTGATCTCCTGCTTGCCGCCTCCCGCGAAGTCCGGGAGGTACGACGCGACGCGGGCGCCGAGTTCCAGCGCGCCGCGCTCGATCTGCTGCACGGCGAGGATCGAGGTGAACAGCTTGGAGACGGAGGCGAGGTCGAAGACGGTGTCCTCGGCCATCGGGATCTGCCGCTCGGGCGGGAACTCGACGCCCGAGTCCGTCTTCTCGTCGTACGCCGAGTAGCGCACCGCCTTGCCGATCGGCCGGTGCAGGGCCACGGTGCCGCCGCGGCCGGCGAGGAGCACCGCGCCCGCGTACCAGGGATGCTTGGGGGAGGGGCCGAGGAACGCCTCGGCGTCGGTGACGAGTTGGCGCAGGTGTCCGGCCAGCAGGCCGGCCCGCTCGGCGGAGCCGTGGCGCAGCGTCGGATGGCGCCGGCCCCCTCCGGTGGCGGCCGCCGGCCCGGCGGGGAAGGGGGCGATGGCCAGGGCGCCGCCCAGGGCCAGTGCACGTCGGCCGAGTTGGCGGCGGGTCGGCCCGCCGGTCGCTCTGCCCGCTGCGTCTTCGGTCACCGAGAAGCCTCCTGCCGCGCCGCCTGAAAGTATCTTTCCGGTTTCGCCCTGCGCGGTGAAACTTTCCTGTCAGGCGAGGGGCGTGTCAACCCTGCCGAGGGGTGTCGGGGCCGCCCCACAGAAAACTGACGGAGCATCAGAAAAGGTCTTCCCTCGTCCGGACGTCTGCGGCATCCTGCGGCCATGCAGACGGAGCTGAGCACCACTCTGGGAGTCGAGCACGCCGTCTTCGGCTTCACGCCGTTCCCCGCCGTCGCCGCCGCCATCAGCAGAGCGGGCGGATTCGGTGTGCTCGGCGCGGTCCGCTACACGGCCCCCTACGACCTCAGGCGCGACCTCGACTGGCTGGACGCCCACGTCGACGACAGGCCCTACGGCCTCGACGTCGTCATGCCCGCCAAGAAGGTGGAGGGCGTCTCCGAGGCCGACGTCGAGGCGATGATCCCGCAGGGGCACCGGCAGTACGTCGCCGACACCCTCGCCAAGTACGGAGTGCCGGAACTCGCCGAGGGAGAGGCGTCCGGCTGGCGCATCACCGGG
Organism: Streptomyces sp. NPDC005496; assembly: GCF_042872045.1. Taxonomy (NCBI): domain Bacteria; kingdom Bacillati; phylum Actinomycetota; class Actinomycetes; order Kitasatosporales; family Streptomycetaceae; genus Streptomyces; species Streptomyces sp. NPDC005496. The sequence goes on along the minus strand of NZ_JBIAJQ010000004.1, from coordinate 332,986 downwards.
TGGATGGAGCAGGTGGCCCGGGACCAGCTCGACGTCGCCTTCGACTACCCGATCGCCCTGCTCGCCAACGCCCTCGGCTCGCCGCCCGCCGACGTCGTCGCCCGCGCCCACGACCGTGACGTGCTCGTCGCCGCCCTCGCGGGCAGCGCCCGGCACGCCCGCAAGCACGCCGAGGCGGGCATCGACGTCGTCGTCGCGCAGGGCTACGAGGCGGGGGGACACACCGGGGAGATCGCCACCATGGTCCTCACCCCCGAAGTCGTCGACGCCGTCGACCCGTTGCCCGTGCTCGCCGCGGGCGGGATCGGCAGCGGCCGGCAGGTGGCGGCGGCCCTCGCGCTCGGCGCCCAGGGCGTCTGGCTCGGCTCGCTCTGGCTGACCACCACGGAGGCCGACATGCACTCCCGCACGGTCACGGAGAAGCTGCTCGCCGCCGGTTCCGGTGACACCGTCCGCTCCCGCGCCCTGACCGGCAAACCGGCGCGCCAGCTGCGCACCGAGTGGACCGACGCCTGGGACGACCCGAACGGACCCGGCACCCTGCCGATGCCGCTCCAGGGCCTGCTGGTCGCCGACGCGCTCTCCCGCATCCAGAAGTACGAGGTCGAGCCGCTGCTCGGCACACCCGTCGGACAGATCGTCGGACGGATGAACAGCGAACGCGGCGTCCAGGCCGTCTTCGACGACCTCACCCGCGGCTTCGAGAAGGCCGTCGACCGCATCAACCGCATCGCGGGAAGGAGCACCCGGTCATGAGCCCCGAGACCCCGCCCCCCAACGGCTTCTGGGCGCAGGCCGCCGCGGACCCCGGGCGCACCGTCCTCGTCGCGCCGGACGGCGAGGAGTGGACCGCCGGGCGCCTGCACGCCGACGCCAACCGGCTGGTCCACGGACTGCGCGCCGCGGGACTCGGACGCGGCGACGCCTTCGCCGTGGTCCTGCCCAACGGCGTCGAGTTCCTCACCGCCTACCTGGCCGCCTCGCAGGCCGGCTTCTACCTGGTCCCCGTCAACCACCACCTCGTCGGGCCCGAGATCGCGTGGATCGTCTCCGACTCCGGCGCCAAGGTGCTCATCGCCCACGAGCGGTTCGCCGACGCCGCGCGCCACGCCGCCGACGAGGCCGCCCTCCCCGCCGCCCACCGGTACGCGGTCGGCGACGTCCAGGGCTTCCGCCCGTACGCCGACCTCCTCGAAGGGCAGCGCGCGTCGGCCCCCGACGACCGCACCCTCGGCTGGGTCATGAACTACACCTCGGGCACCACCGGCCGCCCCCGCGGCATCCGCCGCCCGCTGCCGGGCAGGCCGCCCGAGGACACGTATCTCGGCGGCTTCCTCGGCATCTTCGGCATCAAGCCGTTCGACGACAACGTCCACCTGGTCTGCTCACCGCTCTACCACACGGCCGTCCTCCAGTTCGCGGGCGCCTCCCTGCACATCGGCCACCGCCTAGTGCTGATGGAGAGGTGGACGCCGGAGGAGATGCTGCGCCTCATCGACACGTACAGGTGCAGCCACACCCACATGGTCCCCACCCAGTTCCACCGGCTGCTGGCCCTGCCCGCCGAGGTGCGGGCGCGCTACGACGTCTCTTCGATGCGGCACGCCATCCACGGCGCCGCGCCCTGCCCCGACCACGTGAAACGGGCCATGATCGAATGGTGGGGCGAGTGCGTGGAGGAGTACTACGCGGCCAGTGAGGGCGGCGGCGCCTTCGCCACCGCCGAGGACTGGCTCAAGAAGCCCGGCACCGTCGGCAAGGCGTGGCCCATCAGCGAACTGGCCGTCTTCGACGACGACGGCAACCGGCTGCCCGCGGGTGAACTCGGCACCGTGTACATGAAGATGAGCACCGGCGGATTCTCGTACCACAAGGACGAGACCAAGACGCGGAAGAACCGCATCGGCGACTTCTTCACCGTGGGCGACCTGGGATGTCTCGACGAGGACGGCTACCTCTTCCTCCGGGACCGCAAGATCGACATGATCATCTCGGGCGGGGTCAACATCTACCCTGCCGAGATCGAGTCGGAGCTGCTCGCCCACCCCGCCGTCGCGGACGCCGCGGCCTTCGGGATCCCGCACGACGACTGGGGCGAGGAGGTCAAGGCCGTGATCGAGCCTGCCCCCGGCCATGAGCCCACCCGGGAACTCGCCGCCGACATCCTGGAGCACTGCGCGCGGCGACTGGCCGGATACAAGCGGCCCAAGAGCGTCGACTTCATCGAGACGATGCCCCGCGACCCCAACGGAAAGCTCTACAAGCGGCGACTGCGCGACCCCTACTGGGCGGGACGCACCCGGGCGGTGTGACGCGTCCGTGGTCCCGCCCCCGGCCCAGGGCGGGACCACGGACGTCCCTACGGTGTTCGCCGAGCGGGGCCGTCGCCTCAACGCCGTGTCGGTGACCGCGCTGATGTCACATGTCGTCCATGCTCCCCGGGCCGGCGACGCACTTCCCGGCCAGGTCGACCTGATAGATGACATCACGTGTGCCCACCGCGCCCTTCGCCTTGCCGGGCCCGGGGTCGATGAACGGGCAGACCGTCTCCACTCCTCGGACGACGACTCTGTAGGTGACAGGCCACGCGCGCTCTTCCGTCCACCCGAAGTACGAGCCGCCGTCCGCGGCAGGCGTGCGTCCTGGATCTCCCTCGACCACGAGACCGTGCTCGCCGCACGGGGGGCAACCCATCACACGGGCGTCCCAGACCGACTCGTTGACCACCCGCACCGGCAGTCCTTCATCGCCGGAACCGCCGCACCCCGCAAGGGAGACAGCGACGCCGAGCATGGCCGGCAGCCGCATACGCGATCGTCTCGTGCTCTGCCAGGACTGAGGCCCGGATCTGTCCGACTTCAAGAAGAGCTGCACGCCTGGATCCCCCGTGATCATGTCCGGTTCGGATCATCGCAGGTCACGGTCATGGCGGGGGAGGCGGGCGCGACAGCCGCCCGGATCGCGGAGGCATGCGCGCTGGCCTGCGGTCGGGACCGACCTCGCCGACAGCCCGGAGCTCGAAGTGACCACGAGGTCGTGCTGGTGGCCTGAAGCCCGCACGCCCGCGACGACTTGGGCCCGGTTCCTCCTCGACGGAACGCCGGGCCGAAGTGTTGTCGCCGCAGGCGGGGGATGTGATCAAGCGGCGGCGGGCGCCTCAACCGGAGTGTCGGCGGAGGGCGCCGGCAGGGTGCGCGGCAGGAGCAGCGCGGGCAGCAGGGTGAGGGCGGTGAAGCCGAACACCCACCAGAAGGAGGTGGCGAAGGTGTCGGACAGCGGGGTGCCGGGGGTCTTCCCGTCGGTGAGTTCGTTCTGCAGGACGACGGCGACCACGGCGGTGCCGGCCGATCCGCCCAGCCGCTGGAAGATGTTCATGGCGCTGGAGGCGCGGGGCAGCGCGGCGGGGGCCAGGGAGCGGTAGGCGGCCGCGAGGCTGGGCAGGGTCACCACCCCGATGCCGATGCCGCGGGCCACCATGGCGGCGGCGAGCAGAACCGTGCCGGTGCTGTCGTCGAGGAGGGCGAAGGGCAGGGTGCCCAGCAGGGTGAGCAGGACACCGGCGACGGCGAGTGTGTTCGCCCCCGTCCTGTCGGTGGCCTTGCCGACCAGGACCATGGCGATGACGTAGCCGACGCCCTGCGGAGCGAGCATGAGTCCGGCTTCCAGGACGGTGGCGCCGCGGTCCAGCTGGAAGTACAGGGGCAGCAGGAACATCGCGCCGAACAGGCCGGCGTTGAGGGTGAACTGGGTGGCGACGGCGGCGCGGTAGCCGCGGTCCGCGAACAGCCTCAGGTCGATCAGCGGGGTGCCGGTGGTGCGCAGGGCGTGCACGGCGAAGCCGGTCAGCAGGGCCGCGCCGCCCAGAGTCCAGGACAGGCTGCCGGCGTCGGTGAAGCCGTTGCCGCCGGCCTCGGCCAGGCCGTACAGGAGCAGGGCGAGGCCGGGGGAGAGGAGCAGCAGGCCGAGGGTGTCCAGCCTGCGGTCGGTCTGCGGGCGGCCGGCGGGGAGCTTGATCCAGGCGAGGACGATGGCGGCCAGCCCGATCGGGATGTTGATGAAGAAGATAGAGCGCCAGTTCAGCTCGTCGACGAACACCCCTCCCAGCACCGGGCCGATGATCGGGGCGAGCATCGCGGGCACGGAGACCACGGCCATCACCCTGCCCAGCCGAGCGGGCCCCGCGGCGCGGGCGAGCATGGCTTGCGCCATGGGCATCACCATGCCGCCGCCGAGGCCCTGCACGGTGCGGAAGACCACCAGGCTCTCCACGGACCAGGCCAGTCCGGAGAGGGCTGAGCCGGCGAGGAAGAGAACTTGGGCGGCCAGCCATACCCGTTTGGCGCCGAAGCGTTCCATGGCCCAGCCGGCGAGCGGGACGACCAGGGAGAGGACCAGTAGGTAGCCGGTGACGCTCCACTGGACGGAGTCGAGCGGGGCGTCCAGCTCGTGGGTGAGGGTGTCGACGGCGACGTTGACGATCGTGCTGTCGAGCAGGGTGGCCAGGGCTCCCAGGACCAGGACGCCGCACAGCCACCACAGCTCGCGGTCGACGCGGGTGTCCTGCTCCGCGGCGCCGGCCGCGGGCATGGGTGGGTTCATGGCAGGGGTGCCCTCCGTAGGCGTGGCGAAGCAGAAACATGGACTGGAGCGTCTAGTTTTGAATAGTAGACTAGGCCGTCCAGAAATCAAGGCGGTAACTCTGGCCCCCAGAAGGAGCAGCAGTGGCGAAGACCGATGAGGCGGGCCGGCCCCGCCCGCGCCGTGTGCACGGCGGGCGGAACCGCAGGGCACAGATCCTCCAGGCGGCGGCCGCGGTGTTCGTCCGCGACGGCTTCGCGCGAGCGAGCCTGGACACCATCGCCGCCGAGGCGAACGTCGCCAAGCAGACCCTCTACAACCACTTCGGAGACCGTGACTCCCTCGTGGCCGAAGTGGTGGCGGCGGCGATGGACCCGCTGGCCGGCCAGTTCGACACATTGGTGCGCGAGACCATCGCCGCCCATGACGGCACCGACCTGCCGGCCCAGTTCCTGGACTTCGGCCGGCGCTGGGTGCGGCTGATGCTGGGCGACACCGCCGCGCTGCGCTGGCGGATTCTGACGGAAGCCCAGGTGGAGGAGCCCTTGCGCAAGGCGCTGCGCGGCCTGGACCGGGACGCCGGTCTGCGCTCCGTGGCCGAACAGCTCGCGCTGCTCGCCCGGGCCGGCCACCTGGACATCGTCGACACCGAAGTGGCGGCCCGGCAGCTGCGGGCGCTACTGGTCGGCGAGGCGCAGCTGGAGTCGATGCTCGGTCAGGTGCCGTTGCGCGACGCCGAGATCGATGCCGTCGTGGAGCGTGGCATCGGCATGTTCATGAAGGCCTACGGCCCGCGCTGACCGACGGAGCGCCATAGGGGCAACGGTCGTCCGCCGCACTCGCTCGGTACGGGACAAGCGCGAGGCCCGCCACGCACTGCTGCGCGCAAGGCTGCTGACGTTCCTGCGCTGCTGGTGTGCACACCCCTGATGTGGACAGCGTGGGTGACCGTATGGGCGTGCGGGACCGTCGCCGACCGAGGTCGGCGGGTGCCGCCGCGGGGTCCGCCGGAGAGCGTGCACCTTTGGGAGGCTGTGGCGAAGATGTGTGCACCTCGGTGGAATGTTGCACAGCGAGGGGCGCATAGGGGAACGTTGCCGTGAGACAACATTTTTCTCTCCGCAGGAAGGTGGTGGGGTGCGCAGGACGCGTCCCCCCTGCAGTGACTCCTTCGCACGGAACACACGTTCAGTCGACCGGCGAGGTCGCCGGTACAGGCACGGCGGCTGACGCCCCCTACCCCGTCGTCGTCGTGGACCAGGACGGGATCCTGGTCGAGGCGAACGGCACGGCACGAGGTCTTGTGCCGCAGGCGCGGCCCGGTGCCCGGCTCGAGCAGACGGTGCCGTGGCTCGCCGGCGCCCATGCCGGTCTCGATCACAGCGCCCGCGCTCGCCACTCCGCCCCCGGCTCCGCCGCCTTGGACGGGCCGGCCTCGGGTGAGATCGCCGGTCGTTCCTTCGAGGCGCATCCGACTCCGGCCTCCGGCGGGAATGTCGTCTGGTGGCTGGTCGACAGCACGGATCTACGGCTGGCCGAGCAGGCCCTGGACAGTGAGCGGGAGCGGACGCGGCTGCTCGCGGACATCTCCAGCGCGCTGCTGTCGACCTTGAACGTCGAGCGCTGCACGGAGGTGACCGCCCGCATGGCCGCTGACCATCTGGCGGACGCGGCGGTCATCGTCGCCCCCGCCCACGGCCCGCGCCACCCGCTCACCTACGCCCAGGTCGGCGGGGACGTCTCGCAGACCAGCGCCCGGATCGACCCGGGCACCGTCCCCGGCCTGTCCGAGGCGCTGCAGGGCTTCCCGCCGGTGCCGACCCGCTGGATCAGCCCCGACGACATCCCCGCCTGGGCCGTCCCGCCGGGCTTCGAGGGCCCCATCGGCTCGGTCATCGTCACGCCGCTGCCCGGCCACGGCATCCCCGCGGGCGCGCTGATCCTGCTGCGCTCCAGCACCCGGCGCGCCTTCTCCGAGAGCGAGGAAGTCTTCGCCCGCCTGTTCGCGGCCCGCGCCGGGGCAGCCCTGTCCGCGGCCCGCCTGTACAGCGAGCAGGCGTCGATAACGGCCACCCTGATGCGGGAGCTGCTGCCGCCGAAGCTGAAGCGGGTGCACGGGGTGGAGTTCGCCGGGGCGTACCGCGCCGCGCAGGACCACGAGCGCGTCGGCGGCGACTTCTACGACGTCCATCCCGGCGCCGACCCGTCCCGGGAGACGTTCGTCGTGCTGGGTGACGTCGCCGGCAAGGGACTGGAGGCCGCGGTCCTGACCGGGAAGATCCGCAGCGTGCTGCAGGCCCTGCTGCCCCTGGCGGACGACCACCAGAGGGTCCTCACGCTCCTGAACGACGCGCTGCTCAACTCCCACCACACCCGATTCGCCACCCTGGTGCTGGCCTCCGTGCGACGCCAGGCCGGGCAGGTCCGTCTGCGGCTGACCAGCGCGGGCCACATGCCGCCGCTGATCGTGCGCCGCGACGGCCACGTGGAGGAAGCCGACACCGCCGGCCAGCTCGTGGGCGCCCTGCCGCAGGCACTGGCGCGTACAGCCGAGGTCGTGCTGGCCCCCGGTGAGACCTGCCTGCTGTACACGGACGGCATCACCGAGGCCCGCGGCGGGCCCTTCGGAGACGAACTCTTCGGCGAGGAGCGGTTGCTGCAGACCTTGCGGGAGTGCGGGCGGATGCCGGCCGAAGCGGTCGTGGAGCGGGTGCAGATGGTGGCCTCGCAGTGGCTCGGCAGCAACAACCATGACGACATGGCGGTCCTCGCCATCGCCAACCCCACCAGCGCCCACAGCACTCTGCACCTGGTCGACCAATCCGACGAGCAGTCCTGACAGACCCTCACCCGTCAAAGACGGCGGCCCAAGGACCGCCGGGAAACCAAGAGACTCACCCCATGAGCACCCGTACCACCGTGGCCTGCGATGCCGACGACGGGCCGGTTCGGCACGACCTCGGCGTCCGGTTCACCGCGCCGCACCGTGACAACCGGGCCGCCCCGTGGACGGACCTGATCCCCACCCGCCGGAGAAAGAACTCGTGACCACCTCTCCCGACGCCCAGCCCGTCGCAGCCACCCCGTCCGCCGGCGCGCACACCGTGTACCTGTCCTTCACGGGCGACCTGGACTACGACACCTACGGGGAGCTCCTCCAGCTGGTGCACGCCCGGCTCTGCGACCGCCCGGACGTGGAACACCTGCGCCTGGACTGCCGGGAGCTGGACGTCGTCGATTCCATGGGCCTGGCGGCCCTGCTGCAGATCCACCGCACCGCCCGCCAGAACGGCTTCGGCTTCCATCTGGACAACATCGGGCCCGTACTGCAGCGCCTGCTGGAGGTCACCGGCACCTACGAGTACCTGACCACCCCCGACTAGAGACCCGCACCACGGCCGGCCGGACTCCACCTGCCGCCCCGGTGTCCGCGATCCGGCCACCACGGTTCCCCGTGCGCGGGGTCCGGGTGCGCTTTCTCGGCCTCCCCGCCCCGGTCACCGGCCCGTCACAGGTTCTCCGCACGCCCCCCGACCCGCGACTGCCCGGCCACGCGGCCGGAACCGCCGCCCTGGCCGCGGCCGCCGGCGCCTTCGCCCAGTCACCGTCGGCACGCACTGACTGAGCGAGACCTCACCAGTTCCGCACTCTTCGCGAAACCTCAAGCGGCTCGCTTCACCGGTGGACGCTCATGTCGCACGATGCTTTCGGGTTCATGCGGCTCGTGCGCGTTGGTCTGTTCGGGGGAGATCCGCGTCCGTCGTGGAACCGCCCTGGGCCGGGCGGTGTCACTGCGGGAGTCAGCGAGATCCGACTCCACTGGAGGGCTTGCCCATGACGGGAACGGCTGCCCCGGCCGGCCGCTGGACGAACCCGTACCGCCCGATGAGGCTCTGCACCTTCAGGCGGTAACTCTGCCCCGGGACAGACGGCCGTGCCGTCTCAGAGCCAGCCGTCTGTCCCGGTCCTCCCATCCCGTGCGGGATCAGAGGGAGATCATCAGTATGAGGTCCCGCACGTCAGAGCCGTTTAGTCGCGGGGGCGCGGTTCTTCATGGCACGAGTATCCCCGGCCTCCCCCCAACCTCCGCGCGACAGGGAGCCAGTCACAAAATCCACACATCTGCTTTCCGGCCCGGCTCTCGTCGCCAACGGCTTGTACGGATCCAGCCGCGTAGGCCCATGAAGTCGTTCAGCTCAGGCACCGGCTGCCCGAGATGCCACTGCCGGCCGCCGCCCCGGCTGGTGCTTGACGGTGATGCCCTCTACGCGATGCGTTCCAGGACGAGGGCCATGCCCTGACCGCCGGCGGCGACGACACTGATGAGGGCGGTGGTGAGGTCGTCATGGCGCAGGGTGGTGAGGGCGGTGGTGGCCAGCCGGGCTCCGGCCGCGCCGTAGGGCTCGCCCAGCGCGATCGAGCCGCCATGCGGGTTCATCCTCTCGGGACCCAGGTCGAGTTCGGCGCAGTAGGCGAGGATCTGAGCGGCGAAGGGCTCGTTGCCGGCGACGGTGCCGATGTCGGTCAGGGACAGGCCGGCGCGGGTGAGGACGGTACGGGTCGCGGCGACCGGGACGGGGCCCTCGGTCTCCGGGGTGCCGGCCGAGACCGCGGTGGCCAGGATCCTGGCCAGGGGGGTGTGGCCGTGGGCGCGGGCGTAGTCCTCGGACATCACGACGAGCGCGGCGGCTCCGTCGGACAGCGGGGCGCTGTTGCCCGCGGTGACGCGTCCGTCCGGGCGGAAGCGCGGGGGCAGCTCGGCGAGGCTTTCGGTGGTGACCCCGGTGCGCGGGCAGTCGTCGGTGGTGGCGGTTGTCCCGTCCGAGAGCTTGATGGGGACGATGTCGCCGAAGTGGAAGCCCTCGCTGAGGGCGTGCTGGGTGAGCTGGTGGGAGCGGACAGCGTAGGCGTCCATGTCGGTTCGGGTGATGCCGTACAGGTCGGCGGTGTTCTCGGCGGCCAGCCCGACGGGGATGTAGGGGTCGGGGAGCTCACCTTTCTCGCGTGGATCGCCCCATGGCAGCCCCGCGCCTGGCCCCGACCGCTGCCTGGTGCGCTCTCCGGCCTGCCGGAAGGCGGGGTTCTCCGTCCCCGGCCAGGTGTCGGAACTGCCGTACGCCAGGCGGGACTGCGACTCGACGCCGGCCGCGACGACCACGTCGGCGTCGCCGCAGCGCACGGCCTGCGCGGCCATGCGAATGGCCTGGAGGGACGAGGTGCAGAAGCGGTTGACGGTCACCCCCGGCACGTGGTCCCAGCCGAGCAGGACGGCGGCGATCCGGGCGATGTTGAAGCCCTGCTCACCGCCGGGCAGGGCGCATCCGACGACCAGGTCATCGACGTCCGCCGGCTCCAGGCCGGGGGTGCGGGCGAGGGCTTCGGCGACGGTCCGGGCGAGCAGGTCATCGGGACGCACCGCGGCGAGCATGCCCTTGTGGGCGCGGCCGATCGGGGTGCGGACAGCGGAAGTGATCACGGCGTGCGGCATGACGGGACGTCCTGGGGGATGTGGTGACGAGGGGCGGGTGATCAGAGGTGCAGGGCGGGGCGGTGGGTGCGCAGCCACTGGTCCAGGTCCAGGACGAACTCCAGTCCCTCACGGGGAAAACGGTCCGGGCCACAGGGCTCCAGCAGCAGGCTGCGTACGGCCTCGGTGTCCAGGAGGTCGGTGGCAGGGCTGCCGCTGCCGGCCAGGAGGCGGCCGACCTGCTGGGTGAGGGTGGTGCGGTAGGCGGGATCGCGGACCATCGGATAGGGGCTCTTGCGGCGTTCCAGCACCGGTGCGGGGAGCAGGTCGGCGACGGCGGCGAGCGCTGTCGCGCGGACCGCGAACGCCTGGTCAGGCAGCCGATGGTCGCCCTGCTCAACGAGGTCGCGGACACCGATCCCCGATACGAGGACTTCTCCGTCTGGCATTACCGCACCGACTCCTGGTGGTGGCAGCACCAGAGCGCGGTGATCCGCCTCGGCCGCAAGATCGAGATCGGTCTCCGGTTCTCGCTGGACGGCCTGCGGATCCAGGGCGCCTGGTGGTACCCCGACCCCGGCCAGGTGGACATGTTCCGCAAAGCCGTGGCAGCCGAGGGGAGCGGCCGCGAACTGTCCGCCATTGTCGAGGACTTGAGGAAGAAGGGCTACGACATCCCCGGGGACGTGATGAAACGCCCCCCACGCGGCTATCCGGCGGACCACCCCCGTACGGACCTGCTGCGCCACCGTTCCCTGATCGCCGCCCGCTCCCTCGGCTGCGAGGAGTGGCTTCACACCCCCGAGGCAGTCGACCGGGTCCTCTCGGCCGCCGCGGACCTGGACGCTCTCCTGCTGTGGCTGGTCCGCCACGTGAAGCACGTCGCATGACGTCACGAGGGTGCTGTGCGGCACGGGGGGAGCCACACCTGTTCCGCCGACTTGGCGTCGCTGCACCGCGAGCCGAGACAACCGTACGAAGACGCGCTCCAGGAGCTGAGGGCAAGGGGAGCGCTCACGTAGCCCATTGGCCCTTTCCCGGGCAGCCGCTGTCCGGCCTTGGGATGGAGCGGCCGCAGCCCTGTCCAGACGCCGCCGCTCGGGCAGCAGCTTGCCGGAACACTCCGGGGGGAGAACTGCTGGACGCCTCCAGCGCCATCGTCACCGACGAGGAACGCGAATTCTCCGCCTTTCTGCCTAGACGGAAAGCCACGCCTGCCGAGGCGGTTGACGTGGCCGACCGCACGGCTGGCGACGGTCTGCGGATCTGCCAGGCCTGGACGGCAGACTGCCCAGCAAGGGGCACGAATGTGATACAGAGCGTGGCGATTATCCAGTCAGCGGGGACCGCGCCGTGGCGGGCGCGACAAGGCCCACATGGCAACTATCCGGGCGACGCCTTGAACCGTTCGACGAGTCGCTCGACGTGCGGGGCGGAGCAGCGCTCGTCGGGCTTGGTCGTAGAACCGGCTATGCCATCGGTTCCGCCGCGCTCGGCGGGAGCAACGACGACGACCGCACCGCTGCCTTCGAAAACGACCTGCTGTGGGGAGCTGTCGGAGCCACTCCGGCAGGAGGCTGGATCGCAGGTTTGATGCGGTAGGAGAACAGGCCGGGCAAGGGCTTGCGGGGCTCACCACTTCGCGGGCCCTCTCCAATTAAGGAATGTGTTGTGAGGAGAACGTGGCCCATGATGCGGCAGCGCTGGCGTGGTGCGTTCTTCACCGCCCTGTTCGGGTGCGTCGTGGCAGGCCCGATAGAACTTCTGGACTCTGGTGTCACCTGGGACGCTGTTCTGGTCATGCTGGTCGGGGGTGTCGCAGGAGCAGCCGTGGGTTTCGCATTCCTCTTCTTCCTGGCTCGCGGCCCGAGGAAACGTCCGGCTTCGCCTCCACCACCTCCGCCCCATCCGCCGCCTCCCCCACCGAAATGACGGTAGGGGACTGTTGCCTCGATCCCCCCCAGGTGCGCATCCGTCGGCGTCGGGCCTCAGGACTTCCTTGACGGTGTGAGCGGCTGACACCGTTGGCCGTGCAACTCCTCGTAGCGTGGACGGGCAGGTTCATGCAGCCGACCTACCTCGCTGGGGCCTCACACGCCGCGTGTCATCCAGCTCGTCCCACCGCTAGGCCGGTGCGTTGAATCACTTCCGTTGGCGCAGGGTGTCGTTGATGATGGCCGTGTGACTCACCGCATCAGCGCTCTGATCTCGGCCTTCGGCGTCCTTGCCGGCGCGATACTGCTCGTTGCTTTCGTTCGTGAGTACAGCTCTGGGGCGTCGGCCCTCTGGCTCGTGGCTGGAGCTGTGATCTTCCTCAGCGCTTCGTACACGCTCGTGCGGGACGTGCGACGGCTCCACGCTGGGCCGACGGCCTGATAGCGGCGCCGTTCCAACCAGCCCTGTCGGTCGTCGTTCGTGTGTGCCGGTGACTGACGCGTCATGGGTGTGAATCGAGCCGCAACTCCGAGATCTCTGCGCCGTTTCGGAGGATCCGCGCTGGGTGGCGTGGTGCCGCGGCCGCACTCACGCGTTCCACGCCGGCTGATCCCGTAGCCGACCGACAGTCTGTCGGGGCTCCAGTGGCGGCTGGGCCGCCGGGGACGGTCTTGCTCCGCACCCGTCGGTGCCAGCCCGGCGGCTGTCCAGGCCGGCTGGCGGGGTGACGTCACGCAGGGGCGCCCAGCGGCGGGTGCTCGAGCACGCGGGGCTTGTACTCGACCAGCTGGATGCGGCCGTCGAAGGTGCGGTGCTCGATCATGTCGAGGGCGACGTCCGGATAGCCGTCGTAGATGCGTTCTTCGCCCGTGGCCCCGGTGATCACGGGGAACATGACGACCCGAAAGCGGTCGACGAGTCCGGCTCGCAGCAGGGACCGGCACAGGCTGAGGCTGCCGATCGTGCTGAGAAGCCCCGAGCCACTGGACTTCATGGCGCGGACCGCCTCGACGGCGTCATTGCGGACGAGCGTGGAGTTGGCCCACGCCAATGGCTCCCCGAGTGAGGAGGAGAACACCACCTTGGACGCTTGCGTCAGCTCGTCGACGGACGCCTCTTCCTCGGGCCTGAACTCGTTCTGACCGCTCGGGACCTCGCCTGCGGCGAAGCCCGAAATCAGCCGGTAGGTGTTCGCTCCCATGAGGTAGGTGGACTGGGGCTGCTCGCCGAGCCATGCGAGGTACTCGGGGCCCTCGAGGCCCCAGAACCCGGGCCATCCCTCTCCCGATGCGTAGCCGTCGAGGGAGGTGATGAAGTCGACGAGAAGCTCCGACATGGCGGTGTCCTTTCCTGAGGTCTCACGAGCTTGGACCGGCCGGGAGCCACCAACTCATCGGCCACGCTGTGGAGTGACGAAAAAACCCACGACGGTGCATCCGATCAGGTGGGCGGGCGCAACAACACCCACACCCGTAGCGCCGCGTATCCGCGCGGCACCCCCCGTCGCCTTCCCGGTCCGCCGACCGTGACGGATGCTTGACCCCGGTCGTGCGGCCCGACGAGGATCACGCCAGGGCACGGCGGACGAAGGAGCAGGTCATGACGGCGGGACGAAGCGTCACGGTCGACGGGGTGCTGCGGCGCAGCGCCCGGCGGACCCCCGAGCGCGTCGCGGTCCACTACCGCGACCGCTCCTGGACCTACGCCGAACTCGACGAGGCGGTGTCCCGCGCCGCGAGCGTCCTGCTCGGCGCCGGACTGGAGCGCGGCGACCGGGTGGGCGCCTACGGCCACAACTCCGACGCCTACCTGATCGGCTTCCTGGCCTGCGCGCGCTCCGGCCTCGTGCACGTACCCGTCAACCAGAACCTGACGGGCGACGACCTGGCCTACATCGTCGGCCAGTCCGGCTGCGGACTCGTGCTGGCCGACCAGGACCTCGCCGCGAACCTGCCCGACGGCACCCGGGTCCTCCCGCTGCGCGACACCGACGACTCGCTCCTCGCCCGGCTCCCGGCGGCCCGGCCGTACGAGGGCCCCGAGCCCCGCGGCGAGGACCTGACGCAGCTGCTCTACACCTCGGGCACCACCGCGCTCCCCAAGGGCGCGATGATGACCCACCGCGCCCTGGTGCACGAGTACCTGAGCGCGATCACAGCCCTGGACCTCCAGGCAGGGGACCGGCCAGTGCACTCCCTGCCGCTCTATCACTCGGCCCAGATGCACGTGTTCCTGCTGCCGTACCTCGCGGTCGGCGCGGAGAACGTCATCCTCGACGCGCCCGACGCCGAGCAGATCTTCGACCTGGTCGAGCGGGGCAGGGCCGACAGCCTGTTCGCGCCGCCCACGGTGTGGATCGGCCTGTCGAACCGCCCCGACTTCGCCACCCGTGACCTCAGCGGTCTGCGCAAGGCCTACTACGGGGCGTCGATCATGCCGGTGCCCGTGCTGGAACGGCTGCGGGAGCGACTGCCGAGGCTGGCGTTCTACAACTGCTTCGGGCAGAGCGAGATCGGCCCGCTCGCCATGGTCCTCGGGCCCGACGAGCACAAGGGCCGAATGGACTCCTGCGGGCGGCCGGTGCTCTTTGTCGAGGCGCGCGTCGTGGACGAGTCCGGCAAGGACGCGCCCGACGGCGAGGCGGGCGAAGTGGTCTACCGCTCACCGCAGTTGTGCGAGGGGTACTGGGACAAGCCCGAGGAGACGGCGGACGCCTTCCGGGACGGCTGGTTCCACTCCGGGGACCTCGCCGTGCGGGACGCCCACGGGTACTTCACGGTGGTCGACCGGGTGAAGGACGTCATCAACTCCGGTGGCGTGCTGGTCGCCTCGCGTCAGGTGGAGGACGCGCTGTACACGCACGAGAAGGTCGCCGAGGTGGCGGTGATCGGGCTGCCCGACGAGCGCTGGATCGAGGCCGTCACCGCGGTCGTCGTCCCGCGCGGCGAGGTCACCGAGGACGAACTCCTCACCCACGCCCGGGAGAAGCTCGCCCACTTCAAGGCCCCCAAGCGCGTGCTGTTCGTGGACGAGCTGCCGCGCAACGCCAGCGGCAAGATCCTCAAGCGGGAGCTGCGCGATCGGTTCGCCGACGCCTGACGTTCAACTCCCTTTCTGTGCTTCTCCTTCACGCTCATCGGTGGTCACCGGGCGGCCCGTGAACGCGTCCAGCAGCAGCCGGTCGCCCAGCGGCCGGTCCAGCTTCACCGTCACTGCCTGCAACCGCAGATCGGACGTGCAGGGACCGTCATCCGTTCCCTTGACGTACCCGGACAGCACCACACTGCCCTTCGTCTCCAGGACGTCCACGGCGGGTCCGTCGTCGCAGGAGCCGTGCCCGGCGGTCACGGTGACCGACCGCCCGTCCCGGGCCGTCCCCACCAGGCCGTGGAGCGGCGCAAGTTGATCGGTCGGCACCTCGCCGGCAGCGCCGATCGGGGGGCCGGGCGTCTTCGAGGAGTCCAGGGCGACCCGCCTGAGCGGAGTGTCGTACCCCTTCAGGGTGAACAGCCAGGCCGGGACGGTGGCCGGACCCCGGGTGGTGGCCACCGTCATCTCGCCCAGCCTCGCCCCGGTCACGGTGAGGTGCGGCTCCTCGTCGCCGCCGCGCGCCACCTGCTCGTAGGCCCTGCGCGCGCCCAGTACCGGCAGGGTGAGCGAGTCGCCGTTCTCCCATTCCACCCGCCCGGGCTCGCGCGGCGCGTCGGGCAGCTCGCCCTCCAGCACGAAGGTGCCGCTGCCGTACGCACGCTTGTCGGCGTCGCTGCGGAAGGCGTGGTCGGGCAGCTGGACGAGGTCCCCGACGGGGTGGTAGCCCGTCCTCCACACCCGCGCGGCATCGGACCCGTCCCAGGCCTCGGCGACCTCGCGGGCACGGGCCTCCGACGCGTGGGCCGGGTGGGACCCGGCGCGCGGTCCACCGCCGCAACCGGCGAGGGCACCGGCCGTGGCGGCGCCCAGGGCCAGCACGAGGAACAGGTCGACGGTGCGCCGGGTGTACGTACGCATGGATCCCCCAGGGACGACGGGACGGGCGCATCCTCCGCGAGGGACACGCCCGGAACACCACTTCGACGTGCCGGGCGCGCCGGACGTTCGCCCCAGTCGTCCTCCCGGCACGGTCGTCGCCGGTTCGTGATGGCGGTCAGCGGGGACGCAGATCGACGATCCGCTTGATCTTTCCCACCGACCGCTCCAGGGACTCCGGTTCGACGATCTCCACCGTCACCGAGACCCCGATCCCGTCCTTCACGGCCCGCGTGATGGCCCGGGCCGCGTCCTCGCGTGCCTCCGGCGAGGCGCCGGACCGGGCCTCGGCGCGTACCGTCAGCGCGTCGAGGCGGCCCTCACGGGTGAGGCGCAGCTGGAAGTGCGGTGCGACGCCGGGGGTGCGCAGCACGATCTCCTCGATCTGCGTGGGGAAGAGGTTGACCCCGCGCAGGATGACCATGTCGTCGCTGCGCCCCGTGATCTTCTCCATCCGGCGGAAGACCCGCGCCGTGCCGGGCAGCAGCCGTGTCAGGTCCCGGGTCCGGTAACGGATCACGGGCATGGCCTCCTTGGTGAGCGAGGTGAAGACCAGCTCGCCCTCCTCGCCGTCCGGCAGCACCTCGCCCGTCAGCGGATCGACGATCTCGGGATAGAAGTGGTCCTCCCACACGTGCAGGCCGTCCTTGGTCTCCACGCACTCCTGGGCCACGCCGGGGCCGATCACCTCCGACAGGCCGTATATGTCGACCGCGTCGATGGCGAACCGCTCCTCGATCTCACGCCGCATCGCCTCGGTCCACGGCTCGGCGCCGAAGACGCCCACCCGCAGCGAGGTGCTCCGCGGATCGACGCCCTGCCGCTCGAACTCGTCCAGGAGCGTCAACATGTACGAGGGCGTCACCATGATGATCCGCGGCTCCAGGTCCTGGATCAACTGGACCTGACGTGCCGTCATGCCGCCGGACGCGGGGATCACCGTGCAGCCGAGGCGCTCGGCCCCGTAGTGCGCTCCGAGGCCCCCGGTGAACAGGCCGTAGCCGTACGCCACATGGACGACGTCCCCGGGACGGGCACCCGCGGCCCGCAGTGAACGGGCCACCATGTCGGACCACATGGACAGGTCGTTCTCCGTGTAGCCGACGACCGTGGGGCGCCCGGTCGTGCCGCTCGACGCGTGGAGCCGGCGGACCCGGTCCCGCGGCACGGCGAACATGCCGTACGGATAGTGCTCGCGCAGGTCCGCCTTCGTGGTGAACGGGAAGCGGGCCAGGTCGGCGAGGGAGCGGCAGTCGTCGGGACGCAGGCCCGCCTTGTCGAAGGACTCCCGGTAGAAGGGCACGTTCTCGTACGCGTGCCGCAGCGACGCCCGCAGGCGCTCCGTCTGCAGGGCCCGCAGGGCCTGTGGGTCGAGCCGCTCGGCCTCGTCCAGCAGGCCCTCCGGGTCCGCCGGAACCCTGGAGTCCATGGAATCCGCCACGGGACCTCTCCCTCGACAACCGCGTCATTACGGGCGACCGATCATTCGGTCGTGCTGTTCGGGATCAGTAATTCAGGGGCCCGGGCGGATCGTCAAGGTGTGTGCGGCGCCGGCCACGGCACGCGTGCGCCGGTCAGGGCTTCGTGGCCGGGGCGGCGGAGCCGGGATGAGGGCCGTACGCCGTCAGGAACCGGTCGCGGAACTTGTCCATGCCCCACCTCGGCGCGTCCTCGGCGGGCTTGAGGCCCTCCGTCCAGTTCCACCCGGAGATCTTCTCCAGCACCTTCGGGTCGTGGGCGACGACCGTGACCGGCACGTCCTTGCCCGCGCCGCTGCCGGTGACCGTCGGGTTCGGCTGGTGGTCGCCGAGGAAGACGAGCACGGTGTTCTCGTCGCCGTACCGCTCCACGAACTCGGTCAGGCTGTGCAGCGAGTACTCGATGGCCCGCCGGTACTCGGTGCGCACGTCCTCCGGGTTCTTCCAGACCTCCTTGGGATCCTTGCCCTCCTTCTTGATCTGCTCGAAGAGCGATCCGTCGCCGAGGTCGTCCCAGTCGACCATGCGGGCGATGGGCGCCCACGGGTTGTGGCTGGAGGCCAGGATGATCTCCGCCATCATCGGCTTCCGGTCCTTCTTGCCGTGCTCCAGCCGCTCGAAGGCCTCCAGGCTGAACTGGTCCGGTACGGGCGTCCAGCTGAAGTACGGGCCCTTGTAGCCGAGGTGCTCCGAGTCGTAGATGTGGTCGAGGCCGAAGAACTTGCCCTCGGGCCAGGCGCGGCGGACCCCGGGGACGATGCCGACCGTGCGCCAGGCGCCGGTCTTCTGGAAGTAGCTGGTCAGGGTGGCGCGGTCGCTGGAGGTGAGATTGCGGTAGCGCTGCTGGTTCTTGATCCAGAGACCGGACAGGAACGTGGAGTGGGCCAGCCAGCTGCCCGCGCCGGCGATCGGCGACTTCAGCCAGCCGCTGCGCGAGGAGAACCCGGCGGCCTTCAGCGACGCGGTGCCGTCCTTCAGCACGGCGTCGACCTGCTCGGCCATCGCCGGGTCCTCGATCGCCGAACGCCCGTAGCTCTCGATGAACGTGAACAGGACGTCCTTGCCGCGCAGTCCGGTCAGCAACTGGTCCGGCGGGGTGTCGGCGAAGGCGTCGACGCGGGCCTGCTCGGCGAACACCCGGCCGTCGCGGATACCGGCCCGCACCTGGTGCGCCCGGTTCTCCAGCAGGTTGGCGTTGAGCTTGGCGGCCACCGGCACGTCGGTGAACTGCACGCCGAGCGTCACGCAGGTGATCCACGCGGTGCCGAGGACGAGGGTGGTCCGGGCGGCGACCGTGCGGTGCGCGGCCATCAGTGTGCTGACCCGCACGACGGCGAGGGCCACCAGGACGAGCAGGACCACCACGAGGGCGACGACCGCGACCACGGCGAGCAGCGCGCCGGTCCGGCCGACGGACTCCTTCAGGAACTCCGCCGCGTCGTCGAACAGGATCCAGTCGAGGACCAGGTCGAACGGCCGGTCCAGCACCGAGTAGAAGCCCATGTCGATGAACTTCAGGACGGTCAGCAGGCCGAGGCCGATTCCCGCGCACCACGCGGTGATCCGCCGCGCCCGCGGCGGCAGCACGAGCAGCAGCCCGGCGAGGAGCACGCCCTCGGCCGGGATGCGGAGGAAGGCGCCGTAGCTGAGGCGGTCGAGGTGGTTCGGCACGAGGAGGGCGAACAGCACCAGGGCGCCGGCGAGGACGGTGGTGCCGACGGTCACGGTCCGGGCTGCCCGCGGGTACCTGCGACGCCAGCCCCACCAGCCGGCCCGGACGGGGTCCCCGTCCCCCTCCCCGGCACCGGCGGCCTCCTCGGGCGTGTCGCCTTCGGCGGGTTCCCGGAGGCCGGGGGTGTCGTTGCCGGCCTGGGCATCGGGGCCCTGGTCGGCGGCATCGCTTTCGCCGGGCTCCCCGGGTATCGCGCCGTCGTCGTCCGCTTCCACGGCGGAGGAGTGCGGGGTGGTGACGCCGTCGCCGGAGTCCGGGGCGCGGTGGCCTTCCGCGCCGGCGGCTTCGAGGTCCGGGTCGGCGTCGCCCCTCGCGCCGGCGGTTTCGCGGCGCGAGGCGCTGTGGCCCTCCGGGGTGGGGTCTTCGGGGTGCGGGGTGCCGTCGCCAACCGTGGCGAGGTCTTCGAGGCCCGAGGTGTTGTCGGCCTTCGTGGCGGCGTTCTCGGCACCCGGAACGCCATCGCCCGCCTCGCGGGCTACCCCGGCATCGCGGGTGTCATCGTCCGTCGCGGTGTCCGCGTCACCGCCAACGCCACCGCGGTCCGGCTCCTGCGTGCCGGGCCGTCCGTCACGCCCGGGCGCCCGCTGGGAGCCGACCCGGCCGGCGTCCGCCGGGGTGTCCGGTCCGGGGACGGCGTCCGCCGTCGCGCCGGGACCGGCGGCAGCCGCCTCCGCTCCGGTGTCCGGCTGTTGCGGCGAGCGCGTGATGTGCGACACGCGAAGGTCCTTCCGTACGAAGCCCGTGCTGACGCGGCGGAACCGCCCCGAGGCCGGGACCGCCACCCTCCGTACGGCCCGCCTTCACCCGCAGTTCAATCCGCACGGTCAACCGCGCGCAAAGACTACGCCGGGACCCGCCGACCACTCCGTACACGCGGCCCTAGATGTCCGCCCGCACCGCGACCCCGCGCGCCCACCGGTAGTCGGCCTTCCCGCTCGGCGAACGCTGGATGCTGTCCGTGATCACCAGCTGGCGCGGCACCTTGTACCCGGCGAGACGGGAACGGCAGTGCGTCTGGATGTCCTCCAGGGACGGTTCGGCCGCTCCCCGGCGCAACTGGACCACGGCTGCCACGTGATTGCCCCACGTGGCGTCGGGCACCCCGGCGACCAGTGCGTCGTAGACGTCCGGGTGGGCCTTGAGGGCCTGCTCGACCTCCTCCGGATAGACCTTCTCGCCCCCGGTGTTGATGCACTGGGAGCCCCGGCCGAGGACGGTGACGACGCCCTCCTCGTCGACCGTCGCCATGTCACCGAGGAGGACCCACCGCTCACCGTCCTTGTGGAAGAAGGTCTCGGCCGTCTTCTTCGGGTCGTTGTAGTAGCCGAGGGGCACGTGACCGCGCTGCGCGATGCGCCCGGGCTCGCCGACCGCGACCGGTTCGTGGGTGGCCGGATCCACCACCCGCGTACGGTCGTTGACGCGCACCCGGAAGCCCCTGTCCGGGCCCGAGTCCGGTGTCGCCGTGCCGTTGAAGCCGGACTCGGAGGAACCGAAGTTGTTCAGCAGCATCACGTTCGGGACGAGCGCCTGGAACTGCTCGCGGACCGTCTCCGACATGATCGCCCCGGACGAGGACACGCTGAACAGCGAGGAGCAGTCGGTGCCCTTGAGGGGGCCGCCGAGCGCGTCGATCAGTGGCCGCAGCATGGCGTCGCCGACCAGGGACACGCTGGTGACCCGCTCCCGCTCGATGGTGCGCAGCACCTCATCGGGCACGAACTTGCGGTGGATCACGACGCGTTGGCCGAAGTTGAACCCGATGAACGCGGTGAGCGTGGAGGTGCCGTGCATCAGCGGGGGAGTCGGGAAGAAGGTGATGCCGTCGCCGCCCGCCGCCACGCGCTCGGCCAGCTCCTGCGGGGAGGCGACCGGCTCTCCCGTCGGCGCGCCACCGCCCAGCCCGGAGAAGAACAGGTCCTCCTGGCGCCACATCACGCCCTTGGGCATGCCGGTCGTGCCGCCCGTGTAGATGATGAACTGGTCGTCCGCCGACCGCGACGGGAATCCCCGTGCGGGAGAGCCCGCGGCCTCGGCGTCCCTGAAGTCCACCCCCGGCGCGGTGACGGCACCGGGCCCGGGGCTCCCGACGCGGACCAGGTGCCGCAGCGCGGGAGTACGCGGCAGGGCCGCCGCCACGCGGTCGGTGAACTCGGCGTCGTAGACCAGGGCCACCAGATCGGCGTCCCGGTAGAGGTAGACCAACTCCTCCTCGACATAGCGGTAGTTGACGTTGACCGGCACGATCCGCGCCTTCAGGCAGGCCAGCACGGTCTGCACGTACTCGACCCCGTTGTAGAGATGGAGTCCGAGGTGCTCGCCGGAACGGACACCGGCGTCGATCAGGTGGTGGGCGACGCGGTTCGCCGCCGTGTCGAGCTCGGCGTAGGTCAGACGGCGCTCGGCCCCGGTGCCGGGGTGGTCGATGTACACGAGTGCCTCGCGGTCGGGGACCACGTCGACGACCGACTCGAACAGGTCGGCAAGGTTGTACTCCACCGCTCCTCCTGACCCCGGGCAGGCCCGGTATCCCTCGGCTCGTCGGTCATCAGAGCAAAGCGGGACCCAACAGGGAAGGGCCCGGGGCGAAGAAATCTGACTGTCTGTCAGAAAACCCTTGTACTGGCCCGGCGCCTCCTGCAACCTGTTCTCGTTCCTGAGACGGGAGGACGGCAATGGGTGGGACGGAACACCTCACCGTGCAGCGCGAAGGCGCCACACTGGTGCTCACGCTCAACAGGCCCGAGGCCAAGAACGCGCTCTCGCTGCCGATGCTGGTCGGCCTGTACGACGGCTGGACCGAGGCCGACGAGGACGACACCGTCCGCTCGGTCGTCCTCACCGGAGCGGCCGGCACGTTCTGCGCCGGGATGGACCTCAAGGCGCTCGCGGGCGGCGGGATGGACGGGCAGCAGTACCGGGACCGGCTCAAGGAGGACCCGGACCTGCACTGGAAGGCGATGCTGCGCCACCACCGCCCCCGAAAGCCGGTGATCGCCGCAGTCGAGGGCCACTGCGTCGCGGGCGGCACGGAGATCCTCCAGGGCACCGACATCCGGGTGGCCGGGGAGTCGGCAACCTTCGGGCTCTTCGAGGTCAGGCGCGGCCTGTTCCCGATCGGCGGGTCCACGGTCCGCCTCCCGCGGCAGATCCCGCACACCCACGCCCTGGAGATGCTGCTCACGGGACGCCCGTACAGCGCCGAGGAGGCCGCCGCCATAGGGCTGATCGGCCGGGTCGTCCCCGACGGCACCGCGCTCACCGAGGCGCTGCAGATCGCCGAACGGGTCAACGCCTGCGGCCCGTTGGCCGTCGAGGCCGTGAAGGCGTCCGTGTACGCGAACGCCGGCCTGAGCGAGACCGACGCACTGGCCGCCGAACTGGAGCGCGGCTGGCCGGTCTTCGACACCGCCGACGCCAAGGAGGGCTCCCGGGCCTTCGCCGAGAAGCGCCCGCCCGTCTTCCGGCGCGCCTGACCTCCGGCAGGAGACGCGGCGCTCGACCCCCGAAGGAGCCACCCGGGATGCCCGAAGTCCTCAAAGCCCCCCTGGTCCTCGAATTCCCCTTCACCCGCTCGCTCGGCCCCGTCCAGAGCGCCTTCCTCACCGGTCTGCGCGAGCGGGTCGTGCTCGGGGTGCGGACGACCGACGGCAGGACGCTCGTCCCGCCCGTCGAGTACGACCCCGTGACCGCCGAGGAGATACGCGACCTCGTCGAGGTCGCCCCCACCGGCACCGTCACCACCTGGGCGTGGAACCACGCGCCACGACGCGGCCAGCCCCTCGGCACCCCCTTCGCCTGGGTGCTCGTCCGCCTCGACGGAGCCGACACCGCCCTGCTGCACGCCCTCGACGCCCCCGGACCCGAGGCCGTCCGCACCGGCATGCGCGTCCGTGTGCGCTGGGCGGGGGAACGCTCCGGCGCCATCACGGACATCGCCTGCTTCGAACCGCACGAGGACCCGCCCGGCGTCAGCGCCCAGTCGCCCGGACGGGCGGGCGCGGCCGAACCGGCACCCCACGACGGGCGGTTCGACGACATGGTGACCGGCATCGTCGCCCCCGCCCGCCTCGACTACGTGTACTCGCCCGGCCGCGCCCAGACCGCCTTCATCAACGCCCTCGCCGACCGGCGCACGGTGGGCGAACGCTGCCCGTCCTGCCGCAAGGTGTACGTCCCGCCCCGGGGAGCGTGCCCGACCTGCGGGGTCGCCACGTCGGAGCAGGTCGAGGTCGGCCCGCGCGGCACGCTCACCACGTACTGCATCGTCAACATCAAGGCGAAGAACCTCGACATCGAAGTGCCCTACGTCTACGGGCACATCGCCCTCGACGGCGCCGACCTCGCCCTGCACGGCCGCATCGCGGGCATCCCCTACGACCAGGTGCGCATGGGGCTGCGGGTCGAACCGGTCTGGACGGACGGGGGCCGGTACCCCGACCACTACCGGCCCACCGGCGAACCCGACGCGGACTACGAGGCGTACAAGGAGCTGCTGTGATGCGGGACATCGCCGTCGTCGCCTTCGGGCAGACCGACCACCGGCGCACCAGCGACGAGCTCTCCGAGGTGGAGATGCTCCTCCCGGTCCTGCACGAGGTCCTCGACCGGACCGGCCTGCGGACCAGCGACATCGACTTCACCTGCTCGGGCTCCTCGGACTACCTCGCCGGCCGCGCCTTCTCCTTCACCATGGCGCTCGACGGGGTGGGTGCCTGGCCGCCGATCTCGGAGTCCCACGTGGAGATGGACGGCGCGTGGGCCCTGTACGAGGCGTGGACCAAGCTGCTGACCGGCGACGCCGACACCGCGCTCGTGTACGGCTACGGCAAGTCGTCGCCCGGCTCCGTACGGGACGTCCTGACCCGCCAGCTCGACCCGTACTACGTGGCGCCTCTGTGGCCGGACTCGGTCGCCCTCGCCGCGCTCCAGGCGCAGGCGCTCATCGACGCGGGTGAGACCGACGAGGGCGCCCTCGCCGCCGTCGCGTCCCGCAGCCGCGCCTCCGCGGCCCACAACCCCCATGCCCAGCTGCGGGGTTCCGTACCGCACGGCGACTACGCGGTGCGCCCGCTGCGCACCGGCGACTGCCCGCCCGTCGGGGACGGGGCCGCGGCGGTCGTCCTCGCGGCCGGCGACCGCGCCCGTGAGCTGTGCGAGCGGCCCGCCTGGATCCGCGGCATCGACCACCGCATCGAGGCGCACTCCCTCGGGGTACGCGACCTGACGGACTCGCCCTCCACGCGCCTCGCCGCCGAGAAGGCCGGCGCCTTCGAACGACCGGTCGACACAGCCGAGTTGCACGCCCCCTTCACCTCGCAGGAGGTGGTCCTGCGCAAGGCGCTGCGGCTCGGCGACGACGTCCGGGTGAACCCCTCCGGGGGCGCGCTCGCCGCCCACCCCGTCATGGCCGCCGGGCTCATCCGCATCGGCGAGGCCGCCGCCCGCGTCCACCGCGGGGAGTCGGACCGCGCGCTCGCCCACGCCACGTCCGGGCCCTGCCTCCAGCAGAACCTGGTCGCCGTACTCGAAGGGGACGCCCGATGAGCAAGGAGCCCGTGGCCGTCGTAGGCATCGGCCAGACCAAGCACGTGGCCGCCCGGCACGACGTGTCCGTCGCCGGCCTGGTCCGCGAGGCCGCCCGGCGGGCCCTCGACGACGCCGAGCTGACCTGGGCCGACGTCGACGCCGTCGTGATCGGCAAGGCGCCCGACTTCTTCGAGGGCGTCATGATGCCCGAGCTGTACCTGGCCGACGCGCTCGGCGCCGTCGGCAAGCCGATGCTCCGCGTCCACACCGCCGGTTCCGTCGGCGGCTCGACGGCGCTCGTCGCCACGAACCTGATCGCCGCGCGGGTCCACGGCACCGTCCTGACCCTGGCCTTCGAGAAGCAGTCGGAGTCGAACGCCATGTGGGGCCTGTCCCTGCCGGTCCCCTTCCAGCAGCCCCTGCTGGCCGGCGCGGGCGGCTTCTTCGCCCCGCACATACGTGCCTACATGCGGCGCACCGGCGCCCCCGACACCGTCGGCTCGCTGGTCGCGTACAAGGACCGCCGCAACGCGCTCAAGAACCCGTACGCGCATCTCCACGAACACGACATCACCCTGGAGAAGGTCCAGGCCTCGCCCATGCTGTGGGACCCGGTCCGCTACTCGGAGACCTGCCCGTCCTCGGACGGGGCCTGCGCGATGGTCCTCACCGACCGGGCCGGCGCGGCCCGTTCGCCGCGCCCGCCCGCCTGGCTGCACGGCGGGGCGATGCGCAGTGAGCCCACGCTCTTCGCAGGCAAGGACTTCGTGTCGCCGCAGGCCGGCAAGGACTGCGCCGCCGACGTCTACCGGCAGGCGGGCATCGCGGACCCGCGCCGGGAGATCGACGCCGTCGAGATGTACGTCCCCTTCTCCTGGTACGAGCCGATGTGGCTGGAGAACCTCGGCTTCGCCGCCGAGGGGGAGGGCTGGAAGCTCACCGAGTCCGGCGTGACGGAGCTGGACGGCGACCTGCCCGTCAACATGTCGGGCGGGGTCCTCTCCACCAATCCGATCGGGGCCTCCGGCATGATCCGCTTCGCGGAGGCCGCGCTCCAGGTGCGCGGACAGGCGGGAGAGCACCAGGTGGACGGGGCCCGCCGGGTGCTGGGGCACGCCTACGGCGGCGGATCCCAGTTCTTCTCGATGTGGCTGGTCGGCGCCGCGCCTCCGGTCTCCTGAACCCGTCCCCCTCACGTGGCCTGTCCGCCACCCGAACCGATCGCTAGGCTGGCGGCGGACGACGAACCGGGAGGAGCACGGACGTGGCCGAAAGCACCATCGAGCAGCACCCGCTCGCGGGCTGGGACAAGCCGGAGCTGGATCTCAGCAACGCCGAGTGGCAGTCCAGCAGCCGAGGACGGGGAGACGTCCAGATCGCCTTTGTCGAGGGCTTCATCGCGATGCGCAACAGCGGCCGCCCGCAGAGCCCTTCGCTGATCTTCACGCCCGCCGAATGGGGCGCGTTCGTGTCGGGGGCACGCGAAGGCGAGTTCGACCTCACCTGACAGCCCGGACTCCCACTAGAGAGCCCTGCCCTCACCTGAGAGCCTGCGCCGCCACCCCCTCCCGCCGGCCGGGAGGGGGTCGGCCGGCCCCCCTCCCGGGCGCGGCTGTCCGGCGCCACCGCCGCTCCACCGCGGACCGCGGACCGCGGCCGGCCGCCACGCCCGCCGCCGTCCTGCCCGCCCGCACACGGCGAGGGCATGTACGCGAAGACGTCCAGGGCCCCGAGGGTGCGCGTCGGCCGGTCGGGAGTGACCGGCGGTGCGCCGTGGGCCGGGGTGACGTCCCGGCCGTGTTCCCGGCCGCCCGCCCCGGCGCCCCCAGGGCCCCGCACCCGCCCGGGCACGTACCATGGCGGCATGTCCTTCCTCCGCCGCCGCAGCGCCACACCCGCCGGCCCCGACTTCGACGTGCTGGCCATGGACCCGGGCGACTGGCCGGGCAATCTCGGCGCCGGCCTGCTCCCCGCCCCCGACGGCAGCTGCCAGGGCGTCTTCCTGCGCTACGACCTGTTCGGCGGACGCGGCCCCGCGATGATCATCGGCAATCTGCCGGAGGGCTCCCCGGCCCGTGACATCGAGGAGGACGAGGTCCCGTTCGAGGTGGCGCAGCTCCTGCTCGCGCTGGAGAACGAGGAGGAGGTCACGGTCGTCGGAGCCGAGGACATGCCGGTGATGCAGGGGGACAACCTGCTGATCGTGCGCCGCCTCAAGCTCTCCGAGAGCCGTATCTCGTGCGTCCAGTTCGACCGCAGTGACAACGTCCTGGTGACCATCGCCGCCTGGGACCGCCCCATCACCGACGACCTGTACGCGCTGCTGAAGCCGCTGCCGGCGGAACTGTTCCAGCAGGGCTGAGCCCTCCCGGTGCCGGAGCGCAGGCACCCCCGGAGACGACAGGGCCGGGCCCGCGGCGACGCGGACCCGGCCCTTTCCGTGCGCGGCGCTACGAGGCGGAGCCGGTGAGCTCCACGTCGGCGGCCCGGACGAAGGCCACCCGGTGGCCGAACTGGATCTCGTAGTACTTGTCCTTGCCGATCACGACCTTGTGCGGGGCCGTGTCGAAGGTCGGCGCGTAGAAGTACTCGCCGGCCACCGTGGCGCCGACCGCGTAGCGCTGGCCCGCGAGCAGCTTGTACGGCAGCGGGGAGACGGCCTGCACCGGCACGCCCGCCGGATACGCCTCCTTCTCGGGGTACGCGCGTCCGTACACCGGGACCTCGCTCAGACCGGCCTTCGGGGTCGCCACCCGGCCCGTGGCGTCCACCGCCGTGGGCTGCTTCCTCGGGTTCTTGAACCAGGCCTTCTGGCCCAGGTACCAGATCGCCGTCCAGTCGCCGTCACGCTCCGCCACCGCGTACCGCTGGCCGGTGGAGACGCGTGAGCCGATGTCGTTCACGTCGGTCGTGGAGTCGCCCCCGGAGGGCCGCAAACCGATGTCTTTGATCAGCGGCGAGCTCTCGTCGGGCAGGCTGTACAGCCGCACCTCGCTGGAACCGTGGGCCGCACAGGGCTCGCCCTTGGTGACGCAGCCCGTGTAGAGCGGCTTGTGCTCGGCGTACTTCGGCAGCACCGTCACCAGCCCGCCGTCGGCCTTGGCCGTGCGGTGGAAGGGACGGCCCATCAGCGCGAAGTAGTGCTGCCAGTCCCAGTAGGGGCCCGGGTCCGTGTGCATGCCGGGCACCGTCGACGCGGTCGGGCCCGGCACGTTGTCGTGCCCGAGGATGTGCTGGCGGTCCAGCGGGATGCCGTACTTCCTGGCCAGGTACGTCACCAGCCGCGCCGACGAGCGGTACATCGCCTCCGTGTACCAGGCGTCCGGAGAGGCGAGGAAGCCCTCGTGCTCCAGGCCGACCGACTTGGCGTTCACGTACCAGTTGCCCGCGTGCCAGGCGACGTCCTTGGCCTTCACGTGCTGCGCGATGTGGCCGTCGGTCGAGCGAAGCGTGTAGTTCCAGGACACGTACGTCGGGTCCTGGACCATGTTCAGGACGCCCTCCCAGGCGCCCTCGGTGTCGTGGACGACGATGTACTCGATGCGCTGTGCCGCGGGCCGGTCGCCCAGGTCGTGGTTGCCGTAGTCGCCGTCGCCGAACTCCTCGTAGGGCGCCGGGATCCACTCGCAGGACACGTTCGCCGGGCATTCGGTGCCCTCGGCGGAGGCCTGGCGCAGACCGGCGCGGCGCAGCTGCGCGGTGTCCGGCCGCAGCGCGGGCCGCGCGGCGAGCGTCACGCGCTCTCCGGTGTCGGTGGTGCGCCGCTCGCCCCCGCGGATGACGTCGTACACGTCGTCGGCGTACGCCGCCGCGGTGGCGCTGTCGTCGGCGGCCGAGAAGCGGGCCACCGCCCCGTACCAGTCGGCGGGGTCACCGCTCAGGGGTTCACCCAGCTGCCGCTGGGCGGCGGCGAGCAGCGCGGCGCCGCCCGCCACGTTGGCGGCGGCGTCCGTGCGCAGCCGCTCGGGCGAGAGCCCGGTCAGCTCGGACGCCTTCCTCAACGTCGTGAGCCGTGCGGGCAGTTCCGCGTTCCGCGGCACCTTCGTGCCGGGCAGCAGGGGCGCACGCGAGCCGTCGCCGCGGGCGTCCTCCGTGCCCTCGGAGTGGTGGCGCGCACCGCTCTCGGCGAGCGCGGTGCGGGCATCGGTGAGGTGCATCGGCCCGTAGCCGCCCGAGACGCTCGGCGCTCCGCCGTGCGTGTCCCAGCGGGACTGGAGGTAGGAGACGCCGAGCAGCACGCTCTGCGGGACCCGGTACTCGGCCGCCGCGGCGGCGAAGGCGCCCCGCAGGCTCCCGGCGGGCTCCGGTGCCGAGGTGCCGGACGGGGCGGCGCCGAGCAGCGGCAGCAGCAGAGCGGCCGAGGCGACCGCGACCGCCGTCCTGCGTACGCGTCCGGATGTGCCGGGGGCGTTGGGGTAGGTGGCGGTTCCTCGCAATGCGGCCTCCTGGGACGGTCGGGCGCGGTGGGTGGGGCGGGCCCGACGTGGGTCAGTGGTACCCGCTCTCCGACGATCCGTCAATCATGCCCAGCAGAGGCCGCTTTCCCATGTCAGAGGCGGTCGAAGGGAGTTTCGTGGCGGCGGCGTGGCGGCCTGCGGGGCGTCAGTGGCGTGGACCTCTGGACCCGGTTCGCGCCCGGACATGACGAAGGTCCGCGGTACGCCCCTGTCCCGGGCGTACCGCGGACCGCCATCCCCCGTCAGCGAGTGCCGACCGCCGCTCGGACGGCCTTGCGGGCCATCTGGCAGTCGTCGTGCAGCCGCCTCAGCAGCAGCCGCTGTTCCTCGCCGGACGGCGCAGCACCCGGATGGGCCGGTCCCGGTGCCGCCGGGGTCGTGTCGTGCATCGAACGCTGCACGGCCGTCTCGTAGGTACGGATCTCGCGGGTCAGTACCAGCATCAGGTTGACCAGGAAGGCGTCGCGTGCCGCCGGTCCCGCCGCCTGGGCGAGCTGACTGATCTGGCGCCGCGCCATGGGGGCGTCACCGAGGACCGCCCACAGCGTCGCCAGGTCGTAGCCCGGCAGGTACCAGCCCGCGTGCTCCCAGTCCACCAGCACCGGACCGGCCGGTGAGAGCAGGATGTTCGACAGGAGGGCGTCGCCGTGGCAGAACTGGCCCATGCCCTGACGGCCCGTGGAATGCGCGATGCCGTGCACGAGCTTCTGGAGATCACCCATGTCCCGGTCCGTGAGCAGACCCAGCTCATGGAAGCGGGAGATCCGCTCCGCGTAGTCCAGCGGGGCATGGAAGGTCCCCGCCGGCGGCCGCCACGCGTTCAGCCGGCAGATCGCGCTGAGTGCCGCCCGGATGTCCGCGCGCGGCGGCGTCTCCAGAGGGTGGCGCTGCAGCGCGGCGACCCGACCGGGCATCCGCTCGATCACCAGGGTGCAGTTGTCCGGGTCCGCCGCGATCAGCCGGGGCACCCGGACCGGCGGCCGGTGCCGGACGAACGAGCGGTAGGCAGCTATTTCGTGCCGGATCCGCTCCGCCCAGATGGGGGAGTGGTCCAGTAAGCACTTGGCGACGGCGGTGCTGCGGCCGGTGGTGCCGACCAGGAGCACGGAGCGTCCGCTGCGGCGCAGTACCTGCACCGGAGCGAACTCCGGACAGATCCGGTGCACCGACGCGATCGCCGTGCGCAGCTGCGCGCCCTGGGGGCCGGACAAGTCGAGTCTCCCGCTGAGCGGTTGGGCACCTGGCCCCGGAACACGCCGCGTCCTGCCGGCGCCGAGCACGGGGCCCGCCGCCTGGCGCGCGGGGTCGAGGTAGGGGCCGCTGCCCGCCGGGCGGGAGTGGAGCGACCGGGGCGGAGCGGACACGGAGGACGATGCTGTGTACATGGGCGATACAGATCCCTTCGTGTGCCTGCGAATTGCGGCGTCAACCCGCCCGGTCGCCCTGATGCACCCTGGGGAGTGCCCCAGCGGCAACCGGGTCGGGGTGGCGCGTTCCTACCTGACACCCGGGGGTCACTGGCACACCATCTGGCGCACCCTGGCGAACCCTGGCGAATAGTCGCTCAGCAACTGACAGGCGGTTACTGTCGATTTCAGCCGAGAACCTGGGGGCTTGACGTGAACGGACAACCCAACACCCGCCTGTCGGACCTGTTCGGCCTGGCCGGCTGGTCCAAGGGTGAACTCGCGAGGATGGTCAACAGGCAGGCGGCGGCCATGGGCCACCCCCAGCTGGCGACCGACACCTCACGGGTGCGGCGTTGGATCGACATGGGAGAGATCCCGCGCGATCCGGTGCCGCGGGTGCTGGCGGCGCTGTTCACCGAGCGACTCGGCCGTGTCGTGACCATTGAGGACCTCGGCCTGGTCCGGCACGGGCGCGCGGGGAAACGGCAAGGCGACGGGAACGTGGAACATCCCGACGGAGTGCCGTGGGCGCCCGACCGTACGGCTGCGGTCCTCACCGAATTCACGGGAATGGACCTCATGCTCAACCGACGCGGCTTGGTGGGCGCGGGTGCCGCGCTCGCCGCGGGATCAGCACTCAGCAGTGCCATGCATGACTGGCTGCACACCGATCCGGCCCTGACCGCCGACGCTCCGGAACTCGACAACCCCCTGCACGCCGACCCCGCTGGGTTCGACCGCTATGAGGCCGCCCCCATCGGGTCGCAGGAGATCGAGGAACTGGAGCGCTCGGTCGAGGTGTTCCGGGCCTGGGACGCCGCCCGCGGTGGCGGCCTCCAGCGCAAGGCTGTGGTGGGCCAGCTCAACGAAGTAGGGGGCATGCTCTCCTACCGGCACCCCGACCATCTGCAGCGGCGCCTGTGGGGCGTCGCCGCCAACCTCGCCGTCCTCGCGGGCTGGATGTCGCACGACGTCGGCCTGGAGCCCACGGCTCAGAAGTACTTCATCATCGCCACCCACGCGGCCCGCGAGGGCGGAGACCGGCCCCGTGCCGGCGAGGCGCTCTCCCGGGCGGCCCGCCAGATGGTGCACCTGGGCCGGCCCGACGACGCACTCGACCTCATGAAGCTCGCCAAGTCCGGCTCGGGCGACGAGATGCTGCCCCGGACGCAGGCCATGCTCTACACCATCGAGGCCTGGGCACAGGCGTCGATGGGCAAGGGCCAGGCCATGCGGCGCACCCTCGGCGAGGCGGAGGACCTGTTCGTCTCCGACCGTGGGGACGTGCCGCCGCCGAGCTGGATGCAGATGTTCGACGAGGCCGACATGCACGGGATGCAGGCGCTCGCCTACCGCACCCTCGCCGAGCACGAGCCGTCGGCGGCCGCCACCGCGCAGCGTCACGCGAAGGAGGCACTCAAGCTGCGCGGGTCCGGACGGGAGCGCTCCAAGATCTTCGACCACATCTCCCTGGCGTCCGCCTGCTTCATCGCCGACGACCCGGAACAGGCCGACCGCTACGCGCGACTGGCGCTGACGTCGATGGGGGCCAACTCCTCCCAGCGCACCTGGGACCGACTGCGCGAGATGTACCGGCTCACCGGGCAGTACTCCAGCTACCCGAAGATCCACGACCTGCGTGAGGAGATCAAACTGTCGCTGCCCAAGGGCGCGTTGAAGCCCAGGGGAGGCAACAGCTCCCGGGCGTGAGGGCCCGGGTCAGGACATCACCCTGGCGACGAGCACGCAGGCGTCGTCCTCGCGCTCCGTCTCGCCGCACTCCTCGACGACCGTCCGTACGCAGTCCAGGGCCGTGCGTGCCGCGCACAGGCGCGGGGCCAGGCCGAGCAGGCGCCGCACGGCGGCCGTCCCGGTGCGTCGCGGGACCAGTCCGTCGGTGCGCAGGAGCAGCACGTCGCCCGCTTCGAGGGTTTCCTCGGCCTGCCCGTACGCGGCGCCGGGGGTCGCTCCGAGCAGCACACCCTCGGGCGCCGTCAGGGCGCGTCCCGTCCCGCCGCGGAACAGCAGCGGGGCGGGATGTCCTGCCCGCGCCCAGGTCAGGGTGCGGGTCTCGGGGCGGTAGCGGCAGCAGACGGCGCTGCCCAGCGCGGGCTGGCCGGTGGCGTCCATCAACTGGTTGAGCCAGGAAAAGAGTTGCCCGGGCCGGGTGCCCGCCATGGCCATGCCGCGCAGGGCGCCGAGCAGTGTGGCCATGCCCGAGGCCGCGGCGACCCCGTGGCCCGTGAGGTCGCCGACGCTGAGCAGCGTCTCGTCCCCGGGCAGCTCCATGGCGTCGTACCAGTCGCCGCCGATCAGGGTCCCCGTGGCGGAGGTCAGGTGGCGGCCGGCGAGGTCGAGCGCCCCGGGTCCCTCGTGCAGGGGGCGCGGGGAGCCGCGCAGGGAGGGCAGCACGGATTCCTGCAACTCGGCCGCGAGCCGGCGTTCGGTCTGCGCGAAGTGCCGCTGGCGTTGCAGCGAGTCCCGGGTCTCGCTCACGGTGCGCTGGCTGCGGCGGAGTTCGCTGACGTCGCGCAGGACGGCCCACATGGAGGCGGTGCTGCCGTCGGTGTGCAGGACGGGCTCGCCCATCATGTGCACGGTCCGCACCCCGCCGTCGGGACGCCGGATGCGGAACTCCCCGTCGATGGGTTTGGCGTCGATGAGGCAGTCGGTCACCATCGCCGTGAGCATCGACCGGTCCTCGTCGTGCACGAGGGCCGGGAGCTCGTCGAGGGTGAGCGGGGGAGCGGCGGGGTCGCGGCCGAGGATCTGGTAGAGCTCCCCGGACCAGCTGGCCTCGTCCGTCAGCAGGTTCCATTCGGCGCTGCCCACCCGGCTGAGGAGGGAGCCGTGCAGGGGCGTGTCGGGCTCGGCCCGCCCGGGGCGGACCGTTGGGGGCGCGGGCACGGGCGGCGGCCCGTCGCGCAATTGCGCCAAGTGTGCGTCGAGGTCGTTGAGTTGGTGCATCGCCAGGTCGCAGAGGGCGCGCTGCCAGCGGCCCTGCGGATCGGTGCCGTCGGCGGGAGCGTCACGTCGTACCGCGTCCATCTCTCCGCGCAGCCGCCGCGTCTGCGAGATGAGCGCGTCGACCGTGCCGCTCGGCGGCGGCTGGGCGGCGGGGCTGTCCGCAGAGAGATGGGGGGACATGACGTACTCCGATGCGGGGACGGTGCGACCCGGGAAGTCGGAAGGACCATCACGACTGTGGCACAGCGCACGACGCCCTGTAAGGGATTTGGCGACACCCGACGCGGTCGTGCATCTGGCATATGCCGCAGTCCTCCCGGCCGATGCGGCTCGACCCGATCGCGTACGCTCGTACCGGATCAAGTCGTAGACAGAGTACGCGACTTGATGGCTCATCGGGAGACGTCGGACCCTCGTCCAATCTGTTGTTCGAGGGTCATCTGTGCGACTGCCTTCGGGCGGGTTCCGCGTCCTTCCGCCCGCACGGGACGGGACCCGCCCGAAGACGTCCGCGGGCTCCCCTCGGCTCAGGCGTACAGGCCGGGGCGCGGGGCCGCTTCGACGGCCGTCCGCGCGCCGCTCTCCTGCGCGCGGACACCCGCCTCGGCGACGACGGCCGCCGCGTAGCCGTCCCAGGCGCTCGGTCCTGCCACCCGGCCCTCACGGGTCGCGTCCACCCACGCCTGGACCTCGCGGTCGTAGGCGTCCGCGAACCGCACGAGGTAGTCCCGCGCCACGTCCTCCCGCGCACCGCCGGCGTCGGTCACGACCATCGTGTGCTCGTCGCCGATCCGCGCGCTCCCCGTCTCGCAGACCGCCTCGCAGCGCACCTGGTAGCCGAATCCGCAGTTCACGAAGATCTCCACGTCCACCAGGGCGCCTTCCGAGGTCTCGAACAGCACCAGCTGGGGATCGCCCAGCCCCTCGGGCGCCCCCGACGAGGGCCGCGGCCGCAGCACGGTCACGGCCGTCAGCTCCTGGCCCAGCAGCCAGCGTGCCGCGTCGATCTCGTGCGACACGGAGCTGTTGATCAGCATCGCGGTCGTGAAGCCGGGCGGCGACGCCACATTGCGGTGCGTGCAGTGCAGCATGAGGGGCCGGCCCAGACGGCCGCTGTCCAGCAGGGACTTCAGGCGCAGGTATTCGGCGTCGTAGCGCCGCATGAACCCGACCTGCGTCAGCCGCCGCCCGAGCCGCGCCTCCGCCTCCACCACCCGCAGCGCTCCCGCCGACTCCGGCGTCAGCGGCTTCTCGCACAGCACCGGCAGCCCGCGTCCGAGCGCGGCCAGCACGGCCTCCTCGTGGGCGGGACCGGGTGAGGCGATCAGTACCGCGCCGACTCCCGGCGCGTCCAGCGCGGCGGCGACGTCCGCGTGCACCGACACCCCGTCGATGCCCGCGACGGCCTCCTTGGCCCGGTCGGTGTCCGGGTCCGCCACCGCGGCGACCCGGGCACCGCTCACCGTCCGGTCCAGGCGCCTTATGTGGTCCGCCCCCATGTGTCCCGCACCCAGAACCGCCACACCCAGTAGTCCGCTCACGCGCTCCGCACCTCTCACGCCGACAGTCCGGTCTTCCGCTCAGATTGTCGGCCGTGGATCAGTAGCGCAGAACCCCCGCGATGCGGTCGGCGTCCGTCAGCGCGCCGTCGGCGAGGAAGCGGACCTCGGCTCCGGTCTCCAGGCACTGCTCGACGATCTCGTCCACGATGTCCTCGCGGGCGTCCAGATCACCGCTCTCGGCGGGCACGAGGTGGTCGCCGTCGTCGCGCACCGTCGCGCGGTAGTTCTCCTCGACGGCGAGCAGCCGGACCCGGCCCTCGGTCGCGCTGCGCCACAGCTCGTCCAGTCCGGCGGCGAACTCCTTGCGCCCCCGCGCGTTCTCGAGTTCCTCCGCCACACCGTCGGCCGTCTTGCGGTCGTGGGCGACGACGAGGGGGCGGATCGCCTGCCACACGGCGTCGGGCGTCGCCTGGGCGAGCCCGCCGTGGGAGAGGTGTTCGGCGTCCTTGGTGACGGTGCCGATCTCGTCGACGAGGGAGAGCGCGGCGGTCTCCCCGGTGACGTACAGCGTGCGCGGACGCTCGCGCAGGACGGCGCTCATGGCGCTGTCGGCCTCGCGCAGGAAGTGCCGGGTGTCCTCGTCGCGGAAGATGCTGGGCTGGTCGCCGATCCGCTCCTGGCGCTCGGCGTCGAAGTTCTCGCGGTCGCGGGTCATCGGGAAACCGTCGCTGTGGTGCTGGGTGACGCGGTCCGTGCCGCCGTTCCACAGCGTGACGTGGTCCGCGGAGAGGGACAGCACCCAGAACGGCCGCTGTGCGGCATGGGCGGCGACGAGGTTGCGGGTCAGGAAGGTGTCCGAGAGCACCACCCGCTCCGGCACGCTGCGGGCCAGTGTCCACACCTGGTGCTCGCCCGGCGCCGCGAAGATCGCGAGTCCGTCCTCCGTGTGTGCCAGGTCGACCTCGGCGAGCGCCTGGTCGAGCTGCTCGACGACGTCGAGGCGGCGTTCGCGGGTGACGGCGGGATCGGCCTCCAGCTGCTTCTTCGCCTCGGCCACCACATTGCGCAGCCGGACGGCGTCCTGGGCGTTGTCGGGTCTGCGGCGGTGGGTCGGCGTCAGCACCGACACGGCCGGGTAGGGCCGCGGCCGGCGCAGCTCGGCAAGGGTCGCGGGACTGAGAGCATGCTCCATATCTGCACGATAGGACCGATTCATCCGGCGGGCATTCGGTACGGGGCCGCCTGGATGCCGGACCGGACGAGACGGGCCGACCCGGTACCGAGGTGGTGCGGCCGCCTCGGACCGTGGCTCCCCGTCAGGGGCCGAAGGAGTCGGGGTGGGCCGCCGCCCAGTCCGCGGCCCAGGAGGCGGGCGGCTCGTGGAGCAGGATGCCGGGCGCCAGCCACTCGTGCAGCCGCGTGTACGGCACGACGGTCGCGGAGTCGGTGCGCCGCACCAGATGGGCGGGCGTCAGCTCGCCCGGGTCGCGCACGCCCATGGCGGCCATCAGCTGCGCCGCGCTCTTGACCGTGGCCCGCTGGTAGCGGTGGACGCGCTCCGCCTTGTCACCGACGTCCAGGGCGCGGACCCGGCGCGGGTCCTGCGTGGTGACCCCGACCGGGCAGGTGTTGGTATGGCAGCGCTGGGCCTGGATGCAGCCGACCGCGAACATCATCGCGCGGGCGGCGTTGGTGTAGTCCGCGCCCTGGATCAGCCGCTTGACGATGTCGGCCCCGGTGGCGATCTTGCCGCTCGCGCCGATCCGGACGCGGTCGCGCAGCCCGGTGCCCACGAGGGCGTTGTGCACGGTGATCAGGCCCTCGGTGAGCGGCATCCCCAGATGGTCGGCGAACTCCAGGGGCGCGGCTCCCGTACCGCCCTCCGACCCGTCGACGACGATGAAGTCCGGGGTGACGTCCTCCGCGAGCATGGCCTGGCACACCGCGAGGAACTGGCGCCGGGACCCCACGCAGAGCTTGAAACCGGTGGGCTTGCCGTCCGCCAGTTCCCTCATGTGCGCCAGGAACAGCACCAGTTCGCGCGGCGTCGAGAACTCCCGGTGATACGGCGGCGAGATCACCGTCTCGCCCTGCGGGACGTCCCGCGTCCTCGCGATCTCGGCGTTCACCTTGGCGCCGGGCAGCACCCCGCCGATGCCCGCCTTCGCCCCCTGCGAGAGCTTCAGCGACACGCACTTGACCTCGGGCAGCGCGGCCTTGTCCGCGAACTCCCGTTCGTCGAAGCCCCCGTCGGAGGTCCGGCAGCCGAAGTACCCCGTCCCGATCTCCCAGACGAGGTCGCCGCCGCCGCGCAGGTGGTACTCCGACAGACCGCCCTCGCCGGTGTCGTGGGCGAAACCGCCCATGGCCGCGCCCTTGTTGAGCGCCAGGATCGCGTTCGAGGACAGCGAACCGAAGCTCATCGCGGACACGTTGAGCAGCGCCATGTCGTACGGCCGGGTGCAGCCGGGCCCGCCGATCCGCACCACCGCCGGCTCCTCGGGCGGCTCCACCGGGCGCATCGACGGCACCAGGAACTCGTGCCCCTCCGCGTACACGTCCAGTTCCGTGCCGAAGGGCTCCTCGGCCTCGACGCCCTTCGCCCGCTCGTACACGATGCTGCGCACGTCGCGGTCGTAGGGGCGGCCGTCGTAGTTCCGCTCGATGAAGTACTGCTGCAGCTCCGGACGCAGCGCCTCCATGAGGAAGCGGAGATGACCGAGCAGGGGGTAGTTCCGCAGCACCGAGTGCCGGCGCTGCGCCAGGTCCCACACCCCGAGCCCGGTCACGGCCAGCAGCGCGCCGGCCGCGATCCACCACCACGGCGACAGGGCGAGGGCCAGGACAGTCGCCCCGGCCGAGGCGAGGGCGACCACGAGGAGCGGGAGGAGTCGGCGCACACCACGAGTCAAACGCACGGGAGGGGAGTCGGCGACGTCAGGCATGCCTCCCGGGTGCCCCCGACGCGGGGTGCCGCCGCGTTCTTGGCGGAATCTTGATCGAATCCATGCCGTGCGGGGAGGATCACCGCCGGTCCCGTCCCGTCCGGGTCGGTCCGGCGCCCGACAGTCCGGGGCCGAGCCCACCCGGAGCCGGAGCCGGAGCCCGTCGGGCCGGGACGGCGTCCCGGTGTCTGCGTCCGACGGCCAGCGTCCCGTCCTCCGGAGTGGGCCGGCCTCCCCGGCGTCAGGCCGTCCGGTCGCCCTGCCGGCGGGACCCGTGTTCAGTCGCGGGTGTCGGAACCGCAGGAGCTGCCGTCGTCCGGCAGGGAGCCGTACAGCAGGAAGTCGTCGACCTTCTGGTGCACGCACTTGGAGGACGCGTAGCCCGTGTGCCCGTCCCCCTTGTTGTCGAGCACGACGGCCGAGGAGCCCAGCCGGTCGGCGGTCTCCTGGGTCCAGCGGTACGGGGTGGCCGGGTCGCCGCGGGTGCCGACGAGCAGCATCTTCGAGGTGCCGACGTCCCGGACCTCGTCGCGGATGAAGTCGGTGCCCGGCGGACGGCCGTAGCACATCAGCACCTGGGTGAGCCGGTAGCGGCCGAACACCGGTGACGCGTCCTCGTACTCGTCGCGCAGCCTGCCGATGTCCCGGGTGACCTGCTCGGCGGTGGGCCGGTCGGGGTCGTCCGCGCAGTTGATCGCGATGAGCGCGGCCGGGAGGTTGTCGAAGGGGACCTCCATCGCGTCCACGAGGTCGCCGTCCCGGCGCGGGCCCGCCGCACGGCCGTCGCGGCGCGTGTCCGGCAGGGCGGCGCCGCCCGACAGCTGCATGAGCCCCTGGCTGTCGCCGTCCTGGACGAGGGAGGACAGCGCCTGTTCGAGTGTCGGCCACAGCTGTCGGCTGTACAGCGCCTGACTTATCGCGCCGACGAGGTCCTGGCCGGAGAACGCCTGTCCGAAGTCCGTCGGCACCGGGTCCTGGTCCAGCGAACGGATCAGGTCCACGACGTCCTCGCGCGCCGACCGCGTGTCCTCCCCGAAGGGGCAGGTCATGTGCGCGGTGCACCACTCGAGGAAGTCCTCCAGCGCCGTCTGTTGTCCCTCGGCGCCCACCACGCCCTGTTCGGCCAGCGGCTCGGTGAGCGTGTCGACCCCGTCGAGCACCATCCGGCCGACCTTCTTCGGGAACTGCGCCGAGTACACCGCGCCCAGGCGCGTTCCGTAGGAGAAGCCGAGGTAGTTGAGCTTCTTGTCGCCGAGCGCGTCCCGCATCACGTCCAGGTCGCGCGAGGCGTTGACGGTGCCTATGTGCGGCAGGACGGGGCCGGAGTGCTTCGCGCACGCGTCCGCCATCTTCCGCAGGTCCTCCAGGGTTTCGAGCGGATCGCTCTCCTCGGAGCTCGCGGCCTCGGCCTCGGCGGCGCCCTCGCCGCAGCTGACGGGGGAGGACCGGCCGACCCCGCGGGGGTCGAAGGTCACCACGTCGTAGCCGTTCGTCAGACCCATGAAGTCCTTGCCGCCGGCCGCGAGTTCGCTGACGCCCGAACCGCCGGGACCGCCGAAGTTCAGCAGCACCGAACCCCGTTTCGGGCCGGTCGCGCGATAGCGGGCCAGCGCCAGGTCCAGCGTGCCCGCGCCGGGGCGCGCGTAGTCGAGGGGGACGGTGACCTTCCCGCACTGGAGGTCCTCGGGTGCCTCCTCGTCCTCGCAGGCGGACCACTTGATCCTCTGGTCGTAGAAACGCGTCAGGTCGGGGCCGTCGGCGGCGCCCGCCGCGGACGGCAGCTCCACCGCCAGCAGGGCCAGGGTCGCGGTCGCGGCTCCGGCGAAAACGCAGCGTTGGTGCACGGACAGCATGCAAGCCTCCAGGGACGCCCGGCTGCGGACCGGGGGGACCCCACGACCACGTGCCGGGGGCACCCCCTGGATCACGATAAGCGGGCCCCCGCGAGCGTGCCTCCGGACGAGCGGGGCGGGCCGGCCTGTCGTACCCTGCCCGCCTTCTCCTCCGCTCCCGCGCCGCCCGCCCGGCGCGAACGGGC
Source organism: Streptomyces sp. NPDC005496 (assembly GCF_042872045.1). Lineage (NCBI taxonomy): Bacteria > Bacillati > Actinomycetota > Actinomycetes > Kitasatosporales > Streptomycetaceae > Streptomyces > Streptomyces sp. NPDC005496. The sequence goes on along the minus strand of NZ_JBIAJQ010000004.1, from coordinate 292,923 downwards.
CGGTCGGAGGGGCGGGCGCGGCCGGACACGGGGGCGCGCGGCTCCGCGCACGGCGGGTCGCGCCGACCGGTCCCGGACAACAGGGGTGAGCGAGTGGCTGGTTGCCGACCCGGGAGCCGCGCCGGGCGTGCCCCGGGCCGTCCCGATCGGCGAGGATGCCCCGGTGCGGCCGACCACCGCGCACCACACGACCCCCACGAAGTGGAGCGCTTCGATGACCTCATCCGTCTCCCACGACCTCGCCGTGAGCCGGGCCTCGCTGGACGACTGGACGGTGATCACCGATTGGGCGGCGGCCGAGGGGTGGAATCCCGGGCTGTCGGACGCCCCGAGCTTCTTCGCCCAGGATCCCGAGGGCTTCTTCGTCGGGAGCATCGACGGGGAACCCGTCTCGGCGGTCTCGGTGGTCACCTACGGCGCCGACTACGCCTTCCTGGGCTTCTACCTGGTGCGCCCCGATCAGCGGGGCCGCGGCCACGGGATCGCCACCTGGAGGACGGCGCTCGCCCACGCCGGGGACCGCACCGTCGGCCTGGACGGCGTGGTGGCGCAGCAGGACAACTACCGCAGGTCCGGCTTCGCCCCCGCCCACCGGACCGTCCGCCACAGCGGCGTCGCACCGCAACTGCCCGTCCCGCACGGCGTACGGCCCCTCACGGACCCCGCCGTCGTCGCCGCGTACGACAGCGCGTGCTTCCCGGCGGACCGCCCGCGCTTCCTGCGCCACTGGCTCGCCGAGGAGGGGCACCGCGCCGTGGCCCGTGTCGTCGACGGGCGGCTCACCGGCTACGGCGTGATCCGCCCCGGCCGGGACGCCCTGCGCGTCGGCCCGCTCTTCGCCGACACCGCCGAGGACGCCCGCGCCCTGTTCGCCGGACTGACCGCCACGGCCCCCGGCCGCGAGGTGGCGATCGACGTGCCCGAGAACAACGCGCCCGCCGTCGCCCTCGCCGAGGACCTGGGCCTCACCCCCTCCTTCGAGACGGCCCGCATGTACACCGGCCCGGTCCGGCCCTTCGCGGCCGAGCGCGTCTTCGGCGTCACCACCCTGGAGCTCGGCTGACCGTACGGCGAGGCCCCCGGGGTTCCGGTCGACGGCACCGTGGCCCCCGGACCCCGGCGGGCTTAGGCTGGAAGTACGGCGATGTGCACGACGGCGTGATCCCGATCATGAACAGACCCATCGAGGATTACGCCCTTCTCAGCGACCTGGAGACGGCCGCGATGCTCGGCACGGACGGGTCCGTCGACTGGCTCTGTCTGCCGCGCTTCGACTCGCCGGCCTGTCTGGCCGCGCTGCTCGGCGGGGCGGACAACGGATTCTGGCGGGTCGCACCCGTCGGTGCCGCAGGACGGTCGTGCACCCGCCGGGCCTACCGGCAGGACACCCTGGTCCTGGACTCGGAGTGGGAGACCCCGGCCGGGACGGTACGCGTCACCGACTTCATGCCGCCGCGCACCCGCTTCCCCTGCATGGTCCGCATGATCGAAGGCCTGTCCGGTGCTGTGGACATGCGCAGCGAACTGCGGCTGAGATTCCACCACGGCCGGGTCGTACCCTGGACCCGGCCCACCGACAGCTGCACGGTCGCGGTCGCCGGGCCCGACGCCGTCTGGCTGAGCGCCGACGGCCCCGTCGAGACACTCCGCGACGAGACGTCCACCGTCACCGGCTTCACCGTCACGGCGGGCCGGCGGCTGTCCCTCACCCTGGCCTGGGCGCCCTCGCACCAGGCCGGCCTGCCCGACGTGCTCGGCGTCCCCGCGGAAACGGCGCTGAAGGAGACCGGCGACTTCTGGCGGCGGTGGACCGGCCGATGCCGCTACCGGGGCCCGAGGCGCGACGCGGTGACGCGGTCGCTCATCACACTCAAGGCCCTCACGTACGCGCCCACGGGCGGCATCGTCGCCGCTCCCACCACGTCCCTGCCCGGACATATCGGGGGTGTCCGCAACTGGGACCACCGGTACTGCTGGCTGCGCGACTCCACGCTCACCCTGTCCTGCCTGCTGCGCAGCGGCTACCGGGAGGAGGCGGCGGCCTGGGTCGAGTGGCTCGTGCGCGCCATAGCAGGGGACCCCGCCGAACTCCAGGCGGTGTACGGCGTCGCGGGACAGCGGCTCCTGCCGGAGACGGAGGCCCCCTGGCTGCCCGGGTACGCGCAGTCGCAGCCCGTGCGCTTCGGGAACGCCGCGATGGGCCAGTTCCAGCTCGATGTGTACGGGGAGGTCCTGGACGCCCTGTGGCTGTCCCAGCGGGCGGGCATCGAGCTGCCACCGCACGTGTGGAGCCTGGTGAAGTCCCTGATGCGCCACCTGCGACGGCACTGGGGCGAAGCCGACCAGGGGCTGTGGCAGGTGCGCGGCCCGGCCCGGCAGTTCGTCCACTCCAAGGTCATGGCGTGGGTGGCGGCCGATCGCGCGCTGCGGCTCGGCGGCCTGCTCGGCGTCGAGGTGCCCGACGCCTGGCGGGTCATGCGCGACGACGTGGCGCGCCAGGTGTGCCGGTACGGATGGGACGGCCGCCAGGGGTCGTTCGTCCAGGCCTACGGGTCGTCCGCGCTCGACGCCTCGGCGCTGCTGTTGCCGGGATCGGGATTCCTGCCCGCCGGCGACCCACGGGTACGGGACACCGTACGGGCGCTGAGATCCCTGATGCGGGGCGGATTCATGCACCGCTACACGCGCGGTGACGGCGTACCGGGCGAAGAGGGCGCCTTCGTGTCCTGTTCGCTGTGGTACGCCAACGCGCTGGCGGCCGTGGGGGAGACGGCGGAGGCGTACGCCGTCTTCGAGCGGGTGCTCTCGGTCCGCAACGACGTCGGCCTGCTGTCGGAGCAGTGGGACCCCGTCGAACGGCGCCAACTGGGCAACGCCCCGCAGGCGTTCAGCCACATCGCCCTGGTGGAGACGGCGCTCAGGCTTCAGCCCGGGAGCGCCGACACCGCGCTGAGCAGCACCATCCCCGAATCGCCGTAGTCCGGCAGGGTCGGGTCGGTGTCGATGCGCCCGACGCGCAGCCGCCGGGTCAGCGGAGCGAACACCGAGGTCACCACGTCCGGGTCCACCGGGCAGCCCGGCCACCGCGAGGCGGGCCCGATCCGGTAGGTCGGCATGTTCTCCATGAACGCCGCGACGAGCCAACCCCCCGGAACGACGGAGCGTACGAACAGCCGGCAGAAGTCCCTGAACTCGTCGAAGTCCTCGGTGACTCCCTCGGCGACGAAGTTCATCGAGGCCAGGTCGTAGCCGCCGGGCGGGAGCGCGCGCACGTCCTGGTGCACCACGCGCACCCGCGACAGGGCCTGCGCGGGGTCCGCGGGCAGACCGGGATTGAGCCGCCTGCACAGCGCGTGGAAGGGCAGCCAGCTGGCGTCGGGCCCGCCGTCGAGCTGCCGGCTGAGATAGGCGACGTTCGCCTTCCCGGCCTCCACGGCGTCGATACGGCGGCTCGCGGCCCCCGCGAGCATCAGTGGATAGAGGTTCGGCCCCGCCCCGAACTCCACCGAGCACGCGAGGCTGCCGGGGGCGAACCGGCGGTAGACCGCGGAGTGGTGGGCGATGACTGCCGCGTCGGAGGGGTGCAGCTCGCGGTAGTTCTCGGCGAGGTAGTCCTCGACGGGCCAACTGTCCCAGTTCACGTCGTCGTTGAGGGTGGACATGCGGGATCAGCTCCTGGGCCGCAGCGGGTGGCGCTCGGTCAGCCGGGTCAGCGTGCCGATGAGCCGGCCGATGTCGTCGTCGGAGTTGAGCGCGGTGATCTGCACGCGGAAACCGACCCGGTCACGCGGGACGAGCGGATAGGCCGCGAGCGTCACGTAGATGCCCTCGTCCCACAGGAATTCGGCGACCGCTTCGAGATCGCCGGCGTCCGCGAGCGGGATCTCCACGATCGGCAGCCCGTCGGTGTTGAGCGTGTCCACTCCGAGGGCCGCCAGATGGTCGAGCACCCGGGCGGTCTTGCGGTGCAGGTCAGCGCGGACGGCGTCGCCGCGCCGGTCGTTGACGTCCAAGCCCGCCATCGTCGTGGCGAGGGAGGCGGTCGGCGAAGGACCCGAGTAGAGGTAGGGCGCCGCGGCCGTCTTGAGCCGGTCCTTGAGGTCCGAAGGCAGGGCGAGGAAGGCCAGCAGCGACGAGTACGCCTTGGAGAACCCGCCGACGAGCACGATCCCCTCGTAGGTTTCGCCGGTGTGCCGGACCACGCTGTTGCCGCGCAGGCCGTACGGGCAGGGCTCGCTCGGACCCCGTTCCCCGATGACACCGAAGCCGTGCGTGTCGTCGACGTACAGCGTCGCGTCCCGGCGGCGGCAGACGGCGGCCAGCGCGGGCAGGTCGACGACGTCGCCACTCATGCTGTTGACGCCGTCGACGCAGACCAGCCGCGGCAACCCGCTCGGTACGGAGCACAGTTGGGCCTCCAGCTCGTCGGGCCGCTCGGCGTGGAAGCGCCGCAGCGTCGCCCCGTGCCCGCGCGCGAAGACGCACCCGTCGTACACGGTCCGGTGCGCGGTCGCCTCGACGAACACGTGTCCCCGGTCGGCGAGTACGGGGATCACCGAGGTGTGGATGAGGGTCGCCGTAGGCAGCAGCAGCGTGTCAGGTGCGCCGAGCAGGGCGGTGAGCCGTTCCTCGATGTCCGGATAGAGGCGCGGGCTGCCGATCAGCCGGGACCAGCTCGGGTGCGTTCCCCACCGGCGTACGGAAGGCTCGATCGCCGCGATGATCTCCGGGTCGAAGTCGAAACCGAGGTAGTTGCAGGAGGCGAAGTCGATCAGCCAGTGGTCCCCGCTGCGGATGTGCCGCCCGCGCACCTCGTCGAGGACGGCGTCGCTCATGCGACTGGTCCGTCGCAGGCGTTCGAGGTCGTCCCCGCCGGGCCGCCACGGCGCCTCGGCGGAAGCGGGCCGGGAGGCGGGGGACCGCGAGGGGCGGAGCGCGGCGGGGGCGGTGTCGTCCGCGTGACGGGAGGCGGGTGGGGCGGGGTCGAGCGGATGGCGGCGGGTGGCCGGTGCCACCGGCCCGGCCATGGGCGTGTCGGCCGCGGTGCGCTGCGGCCCGGGTGTGCTGCGGTCGGCCACGGTGTCTCCCATGTCATGTGTGCGGCGGCCGGTCGCGGGGGTCCCCGGACCGGAGGTGCGGGGTGCCGGACGCGGCCCGGGTTCGTCCGCACGGCGGGCGGTCGGGCGGGTGGGGGGCTGCGTGTCCGGGAGGGGCCGCCCGCCTGGGGGCGCCGGGGTCGCCGCCGTCGCCCGGCCGTCCCGGTTTCCGTTCGCCGCCGGGCCGTACACCGACGCGGGCGTCCGCTTCCCGTCTCGGCGCCGTAGCAGGAACTCGCTCTGTTCCAGAGTCATCGGCCGCGCGAACAGGTACCCCTGCCCGAACCCGCACCCCATCCCGGCGAGCAGATCACGCTGGGCGGAGTCCTCGATCCCCTCGGCGACGACGTCCAGGCCCAGTGTCCCGGCGAGGTTCACGATCCCCTGGACCAGCGCGACTTGACGGGGGTCCACGGCGATGTCGTCGATGAACGTCTTGTCAATCTTGAGCGCGTCGACGGGGAACTCCCGCAGATAGCGCAGCGAGGAGAACCCGGTGCCGAAGTCGTCGACGGCTATCTGCACGCCCATGTCCTTGAGGGACCGCAGCATCGCCTGCATCTGGGCGTCCTGCCGCATCAGCACCGTCTCGGTCAGTTCGAGCTGGAGTGTGCCGGGGGCGAGGTCCCGCAGCGCCCCACGCACCACGTCCAGGAAGCCGTTGTCCCCGAGCTGGCGGGCGGACACGTTGACGCTCACGTACGGCGGACGCTCCGTCTCCCCGGCCAGGCGTTGCAGGCCGGCCATGTCGGCGGCGGCGTTCTCCAGGACCCAGGCACCCAGCGGCGCGATGTGCCCGGTCTCCTCGGCCAGCGCGATGAAGTGCTCCGGCGGGACCGGCGCACCCCGGCCACGCGGCCAGCGCGCCAGCGCCTCGAACCCGACGACCTCACCCGCCTCGATGCCCACCACCGGCTGGTAGCGCAGGGCGAACTCGGCGTCGTCGATCGCCCGGTCGAGGCGCGCCCGTATGTCGTGCCGCTCCACCATCCGCACCCGCAGCCGGGGCTGGAACCGGCGCCACTGACGCTTGCCGGCCCCCTTCGCCGCGTACAGCGCCAGATCGGCGTGGGTGAGCAGTTCCTCGGCGTCCGTGCTGTCCCGGGCGGTGGCGACGCCCACGCTGGCGGACACGCTCAGCGGACCCCCCGGCAGGCTGAACGGCCTGCCGAGGGTCTGGATCACCTGCGCGGCGAGCAGCTCGGCGTCGAGTGGCTGCCGCGCGTCCTCCATCAGCACCGCGAACTCGTCACCGCCGAGGCGGGCCGCCGTGTCGCTGCGCCGCAACGCGCCCGAGAGCCGTTCGCCGACGTCCGTGAGCAGCCGGTCACCCGTCGCGTGCCCCATCGTGTCGTTGACCATCTTGAAGTCGTCGAGGTCGACGAAGAGCAGGCAGGTCAGCGTCGACTCCCGCCGGCCGCGCAGGAGCGCGCGTTCGATGCGCTCCAGCAGCAGGGTCCGGTTGGGCAGGCCGGTCAGCGGGTCGTGGAAGGCGCGCTCCGTCAGTTCGTGCTCCAGTCGGCGCTGCTCCGTGACGTCCCGCAGCGTGATGACGAGCCCTCGCACCGTGGGGTCCTCGCGCAGGTCGCTGCACCGGACCTCGACCTCGATGCGGTCCCCGTCGCGCAGCACCCACCAGTGGTCGTGGGTCTCGGGCGACCCGCCGCGGCGCATGGCCGTGAGCCCTTCGGTCACCCGCCGCCGGTCGCGGGAGCCCACCAGCTCCGGCAGGGCGGCGCCCGTCAGCGGCGCCCCGCCGAACACGGCCCGCGCGGACGGGCTCGCGTACCGCACCGTGTCGTCGTCCTCGACGATGAGGATGACGTCGGAGGCGTTGCGGACCAGCGTCCGGAAGTACGCCTCGCTCTCCGTGCGGATGATCTCCCGGCGCAGCGCGGTCCGTTCGAGGGTCAGGGCCGCGTGCGAGGCGAGGATCTGCAGGGAACCGCGGATCTCCGCGAGCTTGTGCTCCGGGCCCGCGGCCAGCAGGGCGCCGGGCAGCTCTCCGGCGGGCCGGTCGGGCGGGACCATCGGACACACCAGGGTCGTCGGCAGATCGCCCAGGGCGGCGGCGATCTCGGGGCCGAGCCGGCCGGTGGGCACCAGGTGCGTCCGGTTCGTCGCCAGGCCGACGGCGCGCTCGGCGGGCAGCAGGAGGGTCCCGTGGGCGACTCCCGGCCCGAACAGCGTGCTGACGGCCCGGTCGCAGGCGGCCGTGACCTCCTGGGGCCGGGTGGCCTCCATCAGCGAGGCCGCCGCGGTGCGCAGGGCCAGCTCGCGTGCCACCGCCTCGCGGTGGGCCACGACCATGCCCGCGAGGCGGAGGATCACCAGCAGGAACAGCACCCCGGAGAAGGCGGCGATCGCGGCCGCGTCCTCCGGGTGCCCGGCGAGTCCCTCGTAGAGCAGGATCCCCGGTGCGACCAGCGTCGCGAGGGCGAGGCTCAGCAGGCGCCGGGGCCGGGGCAGCAGGGACTCCCGCTGGGGGACGGACGCCGTCAGTTCCACCATCGAGGGGTGCAGCGCGGCCAGCCCCCACGCCGTGTAGAAGACGATCCAGCCGGTGTCGACCAGCGTCCCGGCCTGCCACATGCCCTTGAGCTGGAGGATCCCGTACGCGATGTCGAAGATGAGCAGCGTCGCCGTCCCGGCGACGAGGAGCCGCACGGCGCGGTTGCGCTCCCATGCGGGACGCGGCGCCAGCAGACAGGCCAGCAGGGCCAGGACCAGCACGTCGCCCAGCGGGTAGGCGATGCTGATCGCGCGCTGCTGCCAGGTGATGCCGGTGACGTGCGTGAGGGGCTGCACCAGCAGCACCCACACGGGCAGGGCGAGGCCGGCGGTGAGGATCAGGGCGTCCAGCAGGCTCGGCAGGTCGCGGCCGGCCCACCGGTAGCGCACGAGGCCGAACAAGCCGGCGGCGAACAGCGGATACGTCGCGAGGTAGCAGGCGTCCGCGGGGGACGGGAAGGGGTTGGAGGCGTCGAAGTACGCCTCCAGCACGTTGTAGTACGTGTCGCCGGTGGCGAAGGCGAGCAGACCGGTGGCGAGCAGCAGCCACGGCCAGCGGTGGGCGGGGCGGTGCACGAGGACGCCGGTGACCACGGCGGCGGAACCGCCGAGCCCGATCACGGCCCACAGCGGGGTGCGCAGGACCGGGACGGACAGGTAGACACCGGTGACGATCAGCACCAGCGCGGCGTATCCGGCCATCAGCCGGTGTGCCTGCAGCAAGGGCAAGCGCCTCCCAGCGTCGCGGGACACGGAGTGCTTCACCTGGATCCGGGGCACCTTCGATCGTAGGCACGGGGGCGGTGGAGGTGCATCTCGTCCCGGGCGCGTCAGGGCTCGACGGCCCCGACGGCCGGCGGGTCTCCGGCGTCCCGGCCGAAGTAGTCGACGCCGCCCGCGTCGGTGCCGAAGAGGGCGTGCAGGTCGAGTCCGTCCCGCGGGCAGCCGGGGACGACCAGCCCGGCGTCCTCGGGCGTACGGAGACCCGGCAGCGCGCCTCCCGCGAAGCAGGGGTCGGCCACCGCTCCGGTCGCCTTCCCGCCGACCCGCTCCTGTCCGGTGCCGGCCCGCCAGGCGGCCAGGTCCGAGTAGGTGCGGTCGCCCCACTTCACCGCCCACTCGCCCTTGGTCGTGTGGTAGACGTTGCCCTGCAGCACGACCTGGTCCGTGGACAGCGCCGCGTCCGCCGAGACCAGCGGATCGCCCTCGGTGACGAGGATGTTGTTGCGGATGCTCACCCCGGAGTTGCCGTCCCGCAGGAGCACCGCTGGCCCGCGGCCCCCCGGGGAGTGGGACATGACCACCGTGTTCTGGTAGACGGCCAGATCCTGGATGCGCTTGCCGTAGACGGTCAGCGCGCCGTGCAGGGGCAGTTTGCGGGCGTCGTCGGTGCTGATGTTGTAGCGGATGGTGTTGCCCGTGTGGGTGCCGTCGCGGTTGCGGGAGAACACGTAGTAGCCCGAACCGTCGTTCTCGTACGACACGTTGTACTGGATCTTGGAGTCGGAGACGTTCGAGTCGAAGCCGAATCCGGAGCCGTCCACGGTGGAACGGGTGTGATTGCGGTAGGAGGAGCTGTGCTCGATGAGCACGCGGGTGGAGTCGTACGCCCACAGCCCCACCGGCCCGGCCGTCGCGTGGGTGGCCGAACGGCCGCCGTTGTCGTGCGCACTGGAGTTGCGCAGGGTGGCCCCGCGGACCCCGCCCAGGATGATGCCGTCACCGGTGTGCCGGTCGACCGCCGCCGGGTCGCCGTGGTTCTCGTAAGCCTCCACGTCCTCGATGTCGACGTTCTCGTGGGCGTAGGCGCGGCGGGCCGGGTCGAAGTCCGCTCCGTAGGTGAGCAGCCCGGCGTCCCTGTTGTCGTGCAGGTGGGTCTGGCGCACCGACACGTCCTTGAAGCCGTTGTCGTCCTCGGTGGCGCCGACGGCGATGCCGACCCGGAAACCGGAGACGTCGACACCCGAGACACTCACGTGCTCCCGCCGGCCGTCCGAGCGGCGGTCGGAGTAGAGGTTGACCCCGGCGTCCTTGCCGGCGGCCGCCCCCCGGCCCCGCAGGGTGAGGTCACGGATGTCCACGCCCGCCGTGTTGTGCACGGAGACGCCGGGGGAGTCGGCGGAGTCGATACGGGCCCTGCCGGTGCCGTACGACCCGATCACCACCGGCCGCCCGGCCTCACCGGCCTCGTCGGCGCCGACGGTGACGGTCCCGGGGAAGCGGGCACCGCCTTGGAGCAGCAGCTTGTCGCCGGGCCGCAGCTTCACTTGGTCGGCCCGTGCCAGGGACCGCCAGGCCTTGCCGGGCGACGAGCCGTCGGCGGAGTCGTCACCCCCGGGACTGACGTAGTAGGTGCCGGCGGCGGCAGCGGAAGGGGCGTAGTGGGGTGTGGCCGCGCAGGCGCCGCCCGCGGACACGAGCAGCGTGGCGGCGAGGGCGGCGAGCACGGTGCGGGGCATCGATCAGGCCTCCACCGGATCGTCGAGGAGCCGCCGCGGCTCGGGGGACTGCGCCCTGAACCAGGCGACCGTGTGGCGCAGGCCTTCTTCGATCGGGACCCTGGGGGCCCAGCCGAGCAGGTCGCGGGCGCGGGTGACGACCGGCCGGCGGCGGACCGGGTCGTCCACGGGCAGCGGGCGGTGCTCGACCGGCGACGTCGACCCGGTGGCCTCGATCACCAGCCGCGCCAGCTCCCGCACGGTGTGTTCGGCCGGGTTGCCCAGGTTCACCGGCCCGGCGTGGCCGCTGTCCAGCATCGCGACGAGGCCCCGGACGAGGTCGTCGACGTAGCAGAAACTGCGCGTCTGGCTGCCGTCCCCGAAGAGCGTGAGCGGACTGCCCGCCAGCGCCTGCCGCACGAAGGTCGACACGACCCGCCCGTCGTGCGGGCGCATCCGGGGACCGTAGGTGTTGAAGATCCGCACGATGCCGGTGTCCACGCCGAGGCTGCGCCGGTACGCCATGGTGAGGGCCTCCGCGTACCGTTTGGCCTCGTCGTAGACGCTGCGCGGCCCCACCGGGTTGACGTTGCCCCAGTAGTCCTCGGGCTGCGGGTGCAGCACCGGGTCGCCGTACACCTCGCTCGTGGAGGTCAGCAGGAAGCGGGCCCCGCGCCGCTCGGCCAGCCGCAGGGCGTTCTCCGTGCCCCGGCTGCCCACCGACAGCGTCTGGAGCGGCAGCCGATCGTAGTCGGGCGGCGAGGCGGGGCTCGCGAGGTGGGCCACCGCGTCGACGCCGCCGGGCACGTCGAACGCCGAGGTGACGTCGGCGTGCACGAGCCGGAAGTGCCGGTGGCCGGTCAGCCGGGTCACGTTCAGGGGCTCGCCGGTGCAGAAGTTGTCCAGGCACCAGACCGTGTCGCCCCGGCGCAGCAGGGCCTCGCACAGATGGGATCCGAGGAATCCGCCGCCGCCCGTCACCACCACCTTCATGACGCGCCTCCTCGGGCGGACACGGCCGCTGACCGATCCGGGCGGCCCAGGGCGTGCACCGACCATCCGGCGGCCCGCCAGGACGGCTCGTCGAGTCCGCCGCGGGCGTCCAGCAGCAGCGGCTCGTGCACCACGGCGGCCAGGCCGGCCGGATCGATCCGCCCGTACTCCGGCCAGCGGGTCAGGTGCAGGACCAGGTCGGCGTCCTCGCAGGCCTTGGGGACGTCCAGGGTGTAGGCGAGGGCGGGATGCGCGGCCCGCGCGTTGTCCAGGGCCTCCGGGTCGTGTACGCGGACGGCGGCGCCCCCTTCCTGAAGCGCCGACGCGACGGCGAGGGCCGGCGAGTCGCGCACGTCGTCGCTGCCGGGTTTGAAGGCGGCGCCGAGCACCCCGACGCGGCGGCCGGCGAGGGACCCGCCGAGCAGCCGCCGCGACAAATCGACGGTGCGCCGCCGCTGCCGGGTGTTGATCCGGTCGACCTCGTGCAGGAACACCACCGAGGCGCCGGCTCCGAGTTCCTCGGCGCGGGCCGCGAAGGCGCGGATGTCCTTGGGGAAGCAGCTTCCGCCGAAGCCGAGTCCGGGCTCCAGGAAGCGGTCGCCGATCCGCGAGTCCGCCCCGATGGCGCGGGCCAGGACCGTGGCGTCCGCTCCGGCCGCCTCGCACACCTCGGACATCGCGTTGATGAACGAGACCTTGGTCGCCAGGAAGGAGTTGGCCGCCACCTTCACGAGTTCGGCCGTGGCCGGGTCCGTGCTGAACCACGGCACCCCGGCGCGGAGCAGGGGCCGGTACACCTCCCGCAGCACGTTGTCCGCCCGCTCGGACACGACACCCACGACGATCCGCTCCGGGTGCATGGTGTCCTGGACCGCCGAGCCCTCGCGCAGGAACTCGGGGTTCCACGCGACCTCGCAGTCGCGGGTGCTCACGGCGAGCCGCCGGGCGAGCCGGGCGGCCGTGCCGACCGGGACCGTGGACTTGCCCACGACCAGGCTCCCCGGGCGCAGGTGCGGGGCGAGCCCGTCGATCACGGCGTCCACGAAACGCAGGTCGGCGGCCTGGCCGTCGGGGCGCTGCGGGGTGCCCACGCACACGAAGTGGGTACGGGCGAACGCGGCGCCCTCGGCGAGCGACGTGGAGAACCTGAGCCGTCCCGAGGAGACGGTGCGCGCGAGCACTTCCCCGAGTCCGGCCTCGTGCAGCGGGGCGCGACCGGCCGAGAGGGACGCGATCCGCTCCTCGTCGATGTCGATGCCGAGCACCTCGTGGCCGAGGTCGGCCATGCACGCGGCGTGCACCGTCCCGACGTATCCGGTACCGATGACTGTGATCCGCATGGCGTCACTCCTTAGGGGCCGACCGCCGGGCGGAACCGGCGTACCCGTGGGGGTTGAGTTGCTGGAAGTGCCAGGAGTCCCGGCACATCGCGGCGAGGTCGCGGGTGGGGCGCCAGCCCCAGGCACGGGCCACCGCGCTCGCGTCGGCGACGAGTTCGGGCACGTCCCCCGACCGGCGGCCCACGACCTCGTACGGGATCGGCCGGCCGCAGGCGGCACTGAAGGCGCTGACGACGTCCAGCACCGAACTGCCCCTGCCCAAGCCGAGGTTGAACACCCGCATGCCGGGTCCGTCGGTGAAGTGGTCGAGGGCGACGCGGTGCGCCTCGACGGTGTCCATGACGTGGAGGTAGTCGCGGATCGCCGTCCCGTCGGGTGTCCCGTAGTCGTCGCCGAACACGTGCAGCCGCTCCCTGCGGCCCACGGCCACCTGCGCCACGTACGGCATCAGGTTGTCCGGTGTGCCGTGCGGGTCCTCGCCGAGCAGTCCGCTGGCGTGGGCGCCCGCCGGATTGAAGTAGCGCAGGCACAGCACCGCGAACTCGGGTGTGCGGCGGCAGACGTCGGCGAGTATCTGCTCGCACAGCCACTTGGAGGTCGCGTAGGGGTTGGTGGGACGGGCCGGGGTCGTCTCGTCCAGGGGGCCGCGCCCGGCGTCGCCGTAGACGGAGCAGGAGGAGGAGAACACCAGCTGGTGCACCCCGTGTTCGCGCATGACGGACAGCAGAGCGGTCGTGCCGCCGACGTTGGTGTCGTAGTACTGGATGGGCATCCGTGTCGACTCGCCCACGGCCTTGTGCGCGGCGAAGTGCACGACGGCGTCCACGGAGTGTCGGTCGAAGACGGCCGAGAGGGCGCGCCGATCACGGATGTCCAGCTCATAGACGGCACCGACGAAGCGTCCGGCGATCCTCTCCACGCGCGCGAACACTTGCGGGGTGCTGTTGGAGTAGTCGTCGACGACGATCAACTCATAGCCGTGGTCAAGGAGTTCCACGCAGGCATGGCTGCCGATGAAGCCCGCCCCGCCGGTGACGAGGACGGTCGACGGCGTGCCCGACGCCGGGATTCCCTTGTGGTTCGGCCTCGTTCGCACTGTGTTCACCAGCCCAGGACGGCGGCGGCGTACGCCGGGTAGAAGACGATGGCCACCGCCGCGGGCAGCGCCGAGAGAAGGCCGAGTGCCAGCGGCAGCCGTGCCGTGGGCAGGGCCGAGGTGAAGCGGGTACCCGCGGCCCGGGCGGACTCGTGGACGTGCAGCAGTGGTATGGCGACGGCGACCACGGCGTAGGTCACCCCGGCGAGCAGGCAAAGGAAGACGTATCCGGCCGACGGCCCGGTCAGTTCGCCCAGCAGGGCGACCGAGGAGAGCACCACGGCCAGCGTCGCGAAGGGCAGGACCAGCCGCGCGAGCAGCGGTTGCGGCCCGCCGGGGTCGCCCTTGGGGGTGACCTTGAACGTGACCGGGCGCGGGCTCACCCGCTGGGCGGCCGCCCCGAACAGGCCCCAGATGACGAACGGCCAGCGGGCCAGCGCGAACAGCCAGGTCTCCCAGCTGATGAGCGGTGCCGTGCGCGGACGCAGCAGCCCGCGGCGACGCATCAGGAACAGGGTCAGGATCAGCCAGACCGGCATCGACCAGAAATGGACGAGGAAGTCGAAGTAGTTGACGTTCATCCACGGGAGCCCGGTGAGCACGGCGATCGGCGGCAGTGACAGGCCTGCGACGATCATCAGTCCCAGCAGCGGGTAGTACGCCAGCGCGTAGGTGAACCGCAGCTGGAGCAGGAACGGCAGTCGTCCCACGTGGCGCGGCAGCAGACCCGTCAGCATGGTCGTCAGGCTCCGGGACCACTGGTACTCCTGCGTCACCATGTCGGGGAAGTTCAGCGGCCCGTCCCCGTGCGCCTCCGCATCGATGGCGAAAGCCCCGTGCCAGCCCGCCGAGTTGAGCAGGTAGGTGGTGGAGAAATCCTCGGCCAGCTCGGGGCCGAGCCCTCCGATGTCGCGCAGGGCGCGGGTGCGGACGGCGTAGTGGGACCCGATGCACATGGGCGCCAGTCCGTCGCTGTGGCCGAGCTGGACGGCGCCGTGCCAGACGGCCTCACGGTGCAGCCGGCCGCGGGCCGCCCATGAGGTGTCGCCGTTCGCGTCGCAGATGCTCGGCGCGGCGACGTACCCGATGGCGGGGTCGGCGAACGGGCGGACCACCTCGGCGAGATAGGTCGCGGCGGGCACGTGGTCGCAGTCGAGCTGCGCCACGACCTCGTAGAGCTCGTAGCCCCAATGGTCGTAGAAGTAGGCGAGGTTGCCTTCCTTGCAGCGCGTGCGCCGGGGCCAGCCGGCCCGCTGGTAGGCGGCGTCCCCCTGCCGGGAGGACATCCGCACGTGGTGCGCAAGGCACCACAGCGCCGTCTCCTCGGTCGGCACCTCCTCGCACAGCCAGACGTCGTAGGGGTGCGGGAAGTCCTGGGCGAGCATCGCCTCCAGCGTCCGCCGCACGGTCGCCCAGGGTTCCGAGGGCGCCCGCGTCACGGCGAAGGCGACCGGAACGGCGGGGACGGCCAGCGCGGGGTCGACCCGGCGCAGCCGCAGGGCGGTGACGAAGAAGTACGCGGGCAGTGCCGTGAGGTACAGCAGCAGGGCGCTGTTCACGATCAGGCCCACCCAGCCCGCCCGGTGCTCGGGCTGGAGCCACCAGGACCAGAACCAGACGAAGCTCACCAGCCACGCCGCGGCGATCACCGCGAGGAGGGCACGGTCCCGTGCGGGGAGCAGGGGGACGAAGGTGCCGGGGCGGACGCTGCGGCCGGGATACGTGTGCCCGAAAACGGGACCGCTCGCGGCCACTCGGACGACGTTGCCGTCCGAGATCCGCTCCAGATGACGCTCCACCTGGATGAGGTCCGGGGGGTCGGTGACCGGCTTGCTCTGCGCCATGGGGCGACGCCTCCGCCCTGGAAGTGCGGGGGTTTCCGTACACTGATGGCGTACGTTTACGACGTATATGTACGACTTTGCGCCTATTGTTTCCTTACGTCAAACGGTTCCGCCGGGAGCGAGGAGCAGGCAGCCATGCCGAACGGGACAGAAGGCGGCGGGGGCCGCCGGGCCAGTGACCGCGGGCGCTACGGACGGCTGACCAGGGAGCGTGTGCTGGCCTCCGCCCTGGAGATCGTCGACCGCGACGGGCTCTCGGGGCTCAGCATGCGCAAGCTCGGCGCGGAGCTGGGGGTGGAGGCGATGGCCCTCTACCGGTACGCGTCGGGGAAGGACGCCCTGCTCGACGGGCTGGTCGAGGGCTTCTGCCTCGAACTGGAGGCGGAACTCGCGACCGGGCGGCGCCGGACCGGAGGGGAACGCGGCAACCCACCCGCGACGGACGGCCCGGCCGCTCCCGGGCGCCCCGGCGACGTACCCGGCGCGGATGGCCCCGCGAATTCCGCGGGTCCGGGCAAGGAGCCCCCGACGCTCGGACCCGTCGCTCCCGAGGCCCCCGACGAGGGGCCTTTCCCGGGCGGCCCGGACGTGAGTCACCCGGCGGACGGGGGCGGGCCCTCAGGCGCGAGCCTGCCGGCGGACGAGGGCGGTCCCTTGGACAGGAGTGGTCCGGCGGACGGGAGGGGGCCCTCGGACGCGAGCGGCCCGGCCGGGGACGGGTGGGTCCGTGAGTTGCACCGGATCGCGCTCGCCGCCCACCGGGTCGCGATGCGCCATCCCCACGTCGTCCCGCTGCTGGCCACCCGGCTCCTGTCCACGCCGCTGGCCCGCCGCCCCGCCGCGGTCCTGCGCAGCGACGAGCGCGTGCTGGCCCTGCTGCACGACGCGGGCTTCGACGAGGAGCGCACGGTCGCGTTGCACCGGGCCTTCACCGCGTGGCTGCTGGGCTACCTGCTGGTCGAACTGCGCGCCATGGACGACGATCCCGCCGAACCCGACCCCGCGTTCCGGCTGGGACTGCACCGCATCTCCGCACGGGAGCTGCCCCGGCTGCGTGCCGTCGCCGTCGTTCTCGCCGAGCGGGGCGGGCCCTCCGGTCTGGCGGCGGGACTGGACGCGCTGCTCGACCGCTTCCGCTGAACCGCCCGTTGCCCGGGCGGAGTTCAGACGGCGCCGGACGCGCCCGACGGGATGCCGAACCCCGGGTCCGGCACCGCCGCGGGCTCCACCAGCACCGAGGGGCGTCCGTCCACACCGACGGGCACGTCACCGTCGACGGTGACGCGGCGCAGCCTGCGCTCGTGGTCGTCGGAGTCGTCCACGCCGTAGTGCTGGGTCGCCCGGTTGTCCCAGATCGCCACGTCACCGGCCTGCCACTGCCAGCGCACGGTGTTCTCCGGGCGTTCGACGTGCGACTGGAACAACTGGAGCAGCGCCCGCGAGTCGGCGGCGGCGAGGCCGACCAGGCGCTGCACGAAACTGCCGAGCAGCAGCACCCGTTCACCCGTCTCGGGGTGGACACGCACGACCGGGTGCTCGGTGCGGAACGTGGTCGACGTGAACACCCGCTGGTACTTCTCCAGTTGCTCCGGCACGGCGTCGGGGCGCAGCGCCGCGTAGTCGTAGTCGTTGGTGTGCAGGGCACGCAGCGAGTCGGCGAGGGCGCGCAGCGGCGCGGGCAGGTTCTCGTACGCCGTGGCCGTGTTGGCCCACAGGGTGTTGCCGCCGTAGGGCGGGACCACGACCGCGCGCAGGACCGAGAACGCCGGGTACGCGGGCACGAAGGTGACATCGGTGTGCCACTGGTTGGCGCGGCCGCCGTGGTCGGAGTCGATCCCCAGGGCGTAACGCCCGTCCGCGGACGGCACCGTGGGATGGGCGACGGGGGTGCCGAGCAGCCGTCCGAACGCCTCGTGACTCTCCTCGTCGAGGTGGTCCTGGCCGCGCAGGAAGACCACCTTGTGCCGGAGCAGGGCCGCCCGGACGGCCGCCACGGTGCCGGGCGCGAGGTCGCCCCCGAGCCGGATCCCGGAGAGCACGGCACCGAGCCGCCCGCCGAGCCGCTGGACGGTGACCTGCCGGCCGGGGGAGGCGTCGAGCGCGGGTGCGGAGGCCATGGCTGGTTTCCCTTCGGGGACGCGCGAAGACGGAGCGGTCTCGCGGAGGAGGAAGGAGGAGCTGAGGAGCCGCGGAACCGGAGGTGGGGGCGCGGGCTCGGCCCCGAGCGTCGCAGCGCCCGCGAAGACCCGTCAAGGACGGACCGGCCGCCCGACAGGGGCCGCCCCGCGGACGGCTCGGTCCCCCGGAGCCGTCCGTCCCGCACCCGTACATGCCCGCTGACCTGCTGTTTTCTGGATGTCAGGGTGAGGGGCCGGGAAGCGGGCCGACGGCCCGGACGGCGTGCGCGATGTTCACACCGCCGCAACGATGCCGCCGGATCCGGCCCCTCGGTGGGACGTCTCAAGCGGCCCGCCGCCCGGAAACGCCCGCCGGCGCCCCAGCGCGACGACGGCCGGCGCGGCCGCGACCAGCGGCAGCGACCTCCACGGCACGAACGCGGCGGCCGGGCCTTCCCGTGACACCGGCGGCGAGCCGGGCCGCGAACCGCCTCCTAGCCGAGTTCCCGGGCCCGTTGCACCGCCGCGTGCACCGGCCCGCGGTGCACCGGACCGTGCCCCGGCAGCAGCACGTCGGCGGCGAGACCCTCGATGTCCCCCAGCGCCGCGAGACCCTGTTCGCGCTCGGCGTCGAACATGGCGGGCAGCAGCTGCGGACCGCTGACCCGGGACGTGGGGTGCTCGCTGACCAGCGCGTCACCGGAGATCACGACGCCGGCGTCCGGGAGGTGGAAGACACAGTGACCGGCCGTGTGGCCGGGGGTGTGGACCGGCACGGGGCGGCCCGGCAGGTCGAGCGGGCCCGGGGCCGGGAACGGTAGCGGCCGCGTCACGCGGACGTCCGCCTTGCCGCCCGCCCGCAGGGCCCGCACCGACCAGGGCAGCACGCCCGGCCGCCACGCCTGCCGCATCACCTGTCCCACGGACACCTGATGCAGGAACTCGCGCCGCGCGTGCGGGAGTTCGGCCTCGTGCAGATGGACCGGGACGCCGAAGGCGCGGTTCAGGTACTCGGCCGAGCCGAGGTGGTCGTTGTGTGCGTGCGTGATCAGTACGGCGGTCAGTGCCTCCGGCGCGTGGCCCAGGGCCCGCAGTGAGGCGAGGACGGCCGCCCGGTCACCCGGGTAGCCGGTGTCGACCAGCGTGACCGCGTCGCCGTCGGACAGGACGACCCAGTTCGTGTCGCTTCCGTGGACCAGGTGGACTCCGGATGCCACCTGGACGATCGCGTCCTCGCGCATGGCTCTCCCGCGGCTGTGGACCTCGCACGGCCGGGCCGGCCGCGTCAGGGCGAAGCTATCGCGCGCGGATGACGAGCCGATGCGGACCCCGGGCGAGTTCGCGGCGCACGCGCCGACCGCCACCGGTTCCGCGCGCCGACGGCGACTCGACCGTGCGTCGGAGGGACCTGCCGGAGGAGGGACAGGGTCTTGCACGGGCTGATCGCCATGGGCCTGCTCCGGCAGGTTCCCGACCCCGACTCCGCCCGCAGACGGCTGATCCGCACCACCACCGAGGGCCGCCGCGTCCCCGAGCGGGCGCAGGCGGCCATCGCCGTCGTCGAGTCGGTCCTCGCCGACGGCATCGGCAAGGCCGGCGCCGACGCGCTGCGGCAGGCCCTGACCGCCGACTGGGGCCGGCCGCCGTTCGACCCGGCACCCTGACACGGGGGCGGACGTCAGCCGGCCTCCGCCAGCCACGTCCGCCACACGTGCCGCGAGTTCGGCACCCCGGGGCGGTCGAGGATCCACAGGAGGTACCCGGCGTGCAGCCGGGCCCAGGGGTCGTCCGACTCCCGTGCCCCGGCGAGGCGCCCGCGCAGCTCCTCGCCGTCGACGGCCCTGGCCACCCGCACGTACTCCCGGTCCTTGCAGCGGTACGCCCGCCCGACCACGGTCGCGGTCAGGTCCACGAGTTTCGCCCGCACCGTCTCGTCCCCGGCCGCGGCGGCCACGTCCCGGATCAGGGCCTGCTTCGTGCCCCAGGCCTTCGCGTACCGCGTCCACTCCTGCGGGTACCGCGCCTCCCACTCCAGGAACAGCAACGCGTACGGCAGCCCCGGCCACCCCGCGATCTCCGCGCGGTGCGGGCCGTCCCACAGCCCGTCGGGCAGCGACCGCCGCTGGACCGCGACGTACTCGTCGTGCGCCCGCCGCACCGCGGGAGCGTCGAGCGGCGACCGCACTCCCTGCCCCGAGGCCAGCCGCCAGGCCTCGTCGAAGCGCCGGCGGGCGAGGCCGGTGCTGCGCCGGGCGGCGGCCAACCGCTCCTGCGCCGCGTCCCGTTCGGCCGGGTCGGCGGCTATCAGCCCGTACGCCCAGCCCAGACGTTCCTCCCACGCCCGGGCATCGTCGACGCCCGGACCCATCACCTCTGCCATGGCCCGATCATCCCCGAGCCCGGGCCGCAAGGCGACAGTCAGTACGCGGCCGGTGGCGCGGGCTGTACGAGGCCGGACTGGTGGGCGATGACGACCAGTTGCACGCGGTCGCGGGCGTTGAGCTTGGCCATGGTGCGCCGCACGTGCGTGCGCACGGTCAGCGGGCTGACGACGAGCTGGTCGGCGATCTCGGCGTTGGACAGGCCCTCGGCGGCCAGCGCGAGCACCTCCCGCTCGTGGGCGGTGAGCGAGTCCAGCGCCTCGGGGGGTGCGAGCGGGCTCCCCGGCGCCGGGGTGGCGAGGTAGCGGGTGATGAGGGCGCGGGTGGCCAGCGGGGAGAGCAGCGCGTCGCCCCCGGCCACCGTGCGCAGGGCGCTGAGCAGCGCGTCGGCGCCGACGTCCTTGCCGAGGAAGCCGCTTGCGCCCGCCCGCAGGGCGTGGGCCACGTACTCGTCGATCTCCAGGGTGGTGAGGATGAGCACGCGCGTCGTGGCCAGTTCGGGGTCGGCGCAGATGGTGGTGGTCGCGGTCAGGCCGTCGGTGCCGGGCATGCGGATGTCCATGAGGACGACGTCGGGGTGGTGGGCGCGCGCGAGGTCCACGGCCTCCCTGCCGTCGGTGGCCTCGGCGACCACGTCCATGTCGGCGCAGGACTCGATCAGGATGCGGAACGTGGCCCGGAGGAGGGCCTGGTCGTCGGCGAGCAGGACGCGGATGGTCATCGGGTTCGTTCCTCTTCCGATTCCGTGGGGGGTGGGTGCAGCGGGGGCCGGGTGACGCCGCCCGCGCGTTCGGGCGTGCCGACGACTTCGCAGCCGCGGTCCGGCGGGGTCCGCGCGAAGTCCGGCGACGTGCGGGTGGTGCGCGGGCGGGTGTCCGGGTACGGCTCCGGCGTCGTGGCCATGGGGTTCTCCGGTCTGGGACTGAGTCCATGGTGGACGACGCCGTGTCCGAACGGCCGCCGACGACCGCCCGTGTCGGCCGGTGTCGTGGGGGGGGGCCCCGGCCCCCCCCGGGGGCCCGCCCCCCCCCCCGGGGGGGCGGGCCCCCCCCCCCCCCCCCCCCCCCGCCGCCGGGGGGGGGGGGGGGGGGGGGGGGGGGGCCCCCCCCCCCGGGGCGCCCCCCCCCCACGACAGCGGGAGGCGCCGGACGACCACGTCCGCCTCACCCGCTGGGGCCGGTGAGGCGGACGTGGCGGACGCGGCCGGAAACCGTTCCCGGGGAATCGCACCACGTAATCCCATTGCAGGGACTCCCGGCGGGTGCTGGAGTGACCCCATGGATCACGTGGGAGTACTGGCCCTGTTCGACCGGGACATGCGGGAGGGCGCGCGGCCCGACAGCCCGGGAGCCCGGGTGGAACGCGTCGGCAGGGTGGTGCGCCAGGTGGGCGCCGAGCAGGGCTGGAACGGAGTGGTCTGGTCGGACCTGGACGAGACGAGCGCCGACGCGGCGATCGCCGGGCAGATCCGGTACTTCACCGGTCTCGGGCGCGAGTTCGAGTGGAAGCTGTACGGACACGACCGGCCGGACGACCTCGGGCAGCGGCTGCGGGCGGCCGGGTTCACCCCGGAGCCGGAGGAGACGCTGATGGTCGCCGAGCTGGGCGACCTGGCCCTCGACGCGGCGCCGCCGGACGGCGTACGTCTGCTGCCCGTCACCGACAGCGCCGGTGTCGACCTCGTGGCGGACGTCCACCGGCAGGCGTTCGGCACCGACAGCTCGCGTATGCGCCACCAGCTCCTCGCCCAGCTCACCGGCGACGCGGACGACGTCGTCGCCGTCGTGGCCCTCGCCGGTGACGTCCCGGTGAGCGCGGCCCGCATGGAACTCCTCCCCGGCGCCCGGTTCGCGGGACTGTGGGGCGGCGGCACCGTCGAGGGCTGGCGTGGCAAGGGCATCTACCGCGCCCTGGTCGCCCACCGCGCCCGGGTCGCCGCCGACCGCGGGTACCGCTACGTGCAGGTCGACGCCTCCAGCCAGAGCCGCCCGGTCCTCGCCCGCCTCGGTTTCGTGCCGCTGACCACGACGACGCCGTACGTGTACGCCCCCGGTTCGGACGCCCCGGCGTAGACGGCGTCACCGCTCGCAGGCACGCGGGCCGCCCAGGGTTGAGTCCTGGAGGGCCGCCCGTGCCCCGCTCCCGTCCGTGCCGTCAGTCGAGACCGAACGCGTCCGCGAGCGACTCGACCTGTGCGGTCAGCAGCGTGCCGCCGTCGTGCCCCATGCCGTCGAACTGGCCGGACACCTCCAGGCCGACCGCGCCGTGCAGGTGCGACCAGGCGAGCACCGCGCCGGCGAGCGCCACCCCGGCCGCCTCCTCATCCATGTCCCGCGATGCGGCAGGCTCCCCGTCGGCACCACCCGTGCTGCGGGCGACCCAGCCGGCGACCTCGGCGTCCGCGCGCACCCATGCCGTCGTCTGCGCGACCACCGGCCGTACCGCCGGGCCGGGACGCGCCCCGTGGAAGGCGGCGAGGAAGGGCGCGAGCACCGCGCGGGCACTCTCCAGCGTGTCGGGCGGCGCGCTGTAGCCCGGGACCGGCGTGCCCTGGATCAGCAGGTAGCGGTGCGGCTGTGCGACGGCCCACCCCCGGCACCCGGCGGCGAGCGCCCGGACCCGCTCGCGCGCCGGAGCGTCAGACGGGAGATCCCCGGCGGCCGCCGTCACCGCCGCCGCCAGGTCCGCGTAGGCGTCGCGGATCAGATCGCTCAGCAGCGCGTCGCGGCTGTCGAAGTACCGGTACAGCGCGGGCCCGGAGAGGCCCACCTCCTTGGCGATGCGCGTGAGCGCCACCGCGGCCGTACCGCCCTCGGCCACCTGGCGCAGCGCGATGTCCTTGATCTCCGCGCGCGTCTGCTCGCGGTAACGGGCCCTCGGACCCTGCTGACTGCCGGCCACGTACGGCTCCTCTCTCGATCCCGCTACACACCCTAACGAACCGCGAGTGGAAACCACTCTTGCTGCTAGCCATCGCAAGAGTTACGGTGTCTAACAGAAGTGAGGAGCGGTCACCGACACGCCTCTCCCGCACGCCGTGGCTTCCTCCGCGGACCCGTGCGACCACCTCCAGAGACAAGGACCCCGTATGTCCACCGCCACGCACACCTCCCGCGCCCTCCACGTCGTCCTGGGATCCGGGCCGGCCGGAACGGCGCTCGCCCGGGAACTCGTCCGCCGGGGCCACGCCGTCCGGCTCGTCGACCGCAAGGGCACCGGACCCGCCCTCGAAGGGGTCGAGCGCTTCGGTGCCGACGTCGGCACCGAAGAGGGCGCCGCGGCCGCCACGGCCGGCGCCGAGGTCGTCTACCACTGCGTGAACGTCGCCTATCACCTCCAGGTGGAGGTCATGCCGCGCATCCAGGACGCCCTGCTCGGCGCCGTGCACGGCACGGGCGCCCGGCTGGTCGTCCTCGACACCCTGTATCCCTACGGCGAGACCGGGGGAGCGGTGATGACCGAGGAGTCCCCGTGGAACGCCACGAGCCGCAAGGGCCGGATGCGCGCGGACCTCGACGCGAAGTACCTCGCCGCCCACCGGGAGGGCCGCGCCCGCGTCGTCCTCGGCCGGTCCGCGGACTTCGTCGGCCCCGGCGTCCTCAACTCGACGCTCGGCGCCCTGGTGTTCCCCGCCGCCCTGACCGGCGGCGAGGCCGTGGGTCTCGGGGACATCGACCTGCCGCACAGCTACACGTACATCGAGGACGTCGCCACCGGCCTCGCCACCCTCGGCGAACACCCCGAGGGCGACGGCCGGGTCTGGCACCTGCCCACGGCGCCCGCGCCCACCACCCGGGAGGTCCACGCCCTGATCGAGAAGCGTCTCGGCCGCCCGGTGCGCGCCGTGGTCCTGAAGGACGCGGCGCCCTACGGCCCCTTCGACGAGCAGTTCATGGCCGAGTACGCCGAGATGTTCTACCAGCACACGGAACCGCAGATCGTGGACTCGTCCGCCTTCGAGCAGGCCTTCGGGGTGCGGCCCACGCCGCTCGCCGACGCGCTCGACGCGACGCTCGCCTGGTACGGGGAGTGGCTCGCCCGCCAGTGAGCGGGCGCGACGGGAGTGCCGCGAGCCCCGGGGCGTCCGCGTCCCGGCCGCCGCACGACGCGGCGTGGCATGTCACATCCCGGCCCCTCGGATCCGTCCCCTCCGTATGACCACGAACCAGCAGATCCTTCTGGCGGGCGCGAGCGGCGTCCTCGGAGCCCACGTCACCCGCGCGCTGACCGCGGCGGGCCACACGGTCACCGGTCTCGGCCGGGGTCCCGCCAACGGAGTACGGGCCGACCTGACGGACCGGGACGCGCTGCTGCGCGCCGTCGACGGCCGGCGCTTCGACACGGTCGTCCACGCGGCCACGGCGCTGAGCCGGCCGCCCCTGCGCCACCGCGACATGCACGCCACCGACACCCTGCGCACCGACGGCACGGCCCACCTCGTCGAGGCCGCGCGGATCACCGGCGCCCGGCGGTTCGTCGTGGAGTCCATGGTCTTCGGATACGGATACGGCGACCACGGCGCGCGCGAACTGGCCGAGGACGACGACCTGTTCGGGCCGCCGGGAACGACCCCCGAACTGGAACGGCACATCGCCGCGATGCGCACCAAGGAGCGACTCGCGTTCGACGCCCCGGACCTGGAGGGCGTCTCCCTGCGCTTCGGCCTCTTCTACGGGGCCGGCGGCACCGACGCCCTCCTGCCCCTGCTGCGCAGGCGGGCGCTTCCCGTCGCCGACGACCGCGGCCGTGTCCTGCCGTGGGTGGAACTCGCGGACGCCGCGGCCGCCGTGCTCGCCGCCGTGGAGCGGGGCCGCGGCGGCCAGGCGTACAACGTCGCCGACCGCACGCCGATGGGTTTCGGCGCCCATGTCCGGTCCGTCGCCGAGGAGTTCGGGCTGCCGAGGCCGATGACCGTACCGCTGTGGCTGCTGCGGCCGATGTCGTACGCCCACGTCGCGGCCTCGTCCAGCCTTCGCGTGTCCATCGCCAAGGCGGAACGCGAACTGGGCTGGAGCCCCAGGTTCGCGTCCCCGCGTGAGGGTCTGGCCGCACTGGCCGGACACTCCTGAACGCGCGGCCGGGGCGGCCTCCCGTGCCCACCGGCCGGGCCGGACCGGTCCGCGCGAGGCGACCCGGCCCGGCCGGTGGCGTCCTTCCGTCACGCCCGAGGCGTGCTCCGCGTCGCGTTGACGATGCACACCATCCCCAGCACCACGGCCAGCGCCCCGATGATGATGCTGTTCAGGACGACTCCGGTGTCGGGGCTGGAGCCGACGATCCACGGCGAGATGATCATCCAGGTGCCCAGTGCGCACAGGGCGCCGCTCAGGCCGTACATCCGTTCCGGCGAGTTGGTGAATCCGAGCGCCAGCACGCCGATCGCGATGCCCATGATCAGGTTGTGCGCCACGAGCGGGGGCTGGCTCGTCGTGTAGTGGAGTATCCACGGCGACGCGGCGCAGTACAGACCGAGCAGGAACACCGGTCCGTCCACGAGCGCCACGTCGCGGCCACCGAGCAGGCGGGCGTACCGGGCCCGCATCTCCGGGGCGTCGGGGTGACCGGTCATGTCACCCCGGGTGTGCGAGACGTCGGCCATGACTCGTCTCCTTCGCTCTTGACGGGCTCGACCGCTGGGAGAATGTGCGGTAAGCACCGCGTAAGTACCATCGTGCGCTTATTTTTCCTTTATGTGTAGCGGTGCGGTAAAGGGAAAACTCGCCGACAGCGGTGCGTGGACGTGGTGTTCACCGGACCACGGCTGCCGTTCCGGAGGCGAACGCGCAGGTCGAGGGTGCTCGCGAGGAGCCAGGACATGCAGCGTCGCCCGCCGGTCGCGGGGACCGGCGGGCGACGCCTGGGAAGACCGTCGGGGACGGGGCCGCCGCCGCGGACCCGACGGTCCGGTTCTCAGGCCGGCAGCGCCATCAGCGCCACCGGGGACGAGGTCGGTTCGGCGGACCCGCCGGCCGGTTCGACGGTGACGCCCATGCCGGACGCCCCGTCGACGGACCCCTCCATCAGGACCGCCTCCGTCGTGCGGCCGGGGTCCATCAGCCCGGCGGACCGCATGGTCCCCGCGTCGTCGAACCAGAGCTGGTACACCTTGCCGGCGGGCGGCTCGGCCATGCCCGAGGCGATGAACACGGCCTCGTCCAGGCTCTTGGAGACGACGACCGTGCCCCGGGCGCCGTCCGCGAGCTTCGCGCTGCGCGTCCTCGCGTCCGGCGCGCCCAGCACCGAGGCCACCGCGTCCGTACGCTGCTCGGCCCGCTGCGCCTGCTGCCGTGCGTCCTGCGCGCGGTCGTGCTGCCAGACGGTCGTCCCGCCCAGCGCCGCCGCGGTGGCGACACAGGCGGCGAGCGCCCAGCGCGACAGGCCGCGGGCCCGGGCCGCCGACCGCGCGGACCGCGGCGGGGGGACGGTACGGGGAGCGTCCTGGCGGACCGTCGTGATCCGTTGCAGCACCCGGGCCCGGAGTTCCGGGCGCGGTACGGCCGACACCGCGAGGGCCAGCCGCGCGGCCGTCTCGGTGAGTTCGCGGACCTCCTCCGTGCAGGCCTCGCAGTCCGCCGCATGCCGTTCGAAGGCGCCGCGCTCGTCCTCGGAGAGCGCGTGCAGCGCGTACGCGCCGGTCAGTGTGTGCAGGTCGACGGTGCTCACGCCGCCACCCCCAGGCAGTCGCGCAGCCGGATGAGACCGTCGCGCAGCCGGGTCTTGACCGTGCCGAGCGGCAATGACAGCAATTCCGCCACCTCGCGATACGTGAGCCCCCGGTAGTACGCCAGCGTCACCGACTCGCGCTGCAGTTCCGTCAGGGTGCGCAGACAGCGCCGCACCTGTTCGCGCTCCAGACGGGCCTCCACCTGTTCGGTCACCTCGTCGTACTCGGGCGTGCGTTCCAGCAGGGCCGCCTTGTGGTCGCGCGCCACCGAGGCCTCGACCGAGCGCACCCGGTCCACGGCGCGCTGGTGGGCGAGGGTCAGCACCCAGTTGATCACCGAGCCGCGGTCGGGCCGGTAGCGGGCGGCCGTCCGCCACACCTCGACCAGCACCTCCTGCGCGACCTCCTCCGACTGGGCCCGGTCGCGCAGCACACTGCGCACGATGCCCAGCACCGGACTCGCCACGGCGTCGTAGACGGACGCGAAGGCCTCCTGGTCCCCGCGCGCCACCTCGCCCATCAGCTCCTGCAGACTCGGCTCCGTGTACGGGTTTCTCCCGATCTCCACGGCTTCTCTCACGGGACGGTCCTCCAGGGCTTACGAGTGGTACACGATTGATCCGGAGCCGGTGCCGCGGCGGATTGGTCCGCTGCCGGAACCGTCAGGTCCGGTGACTCGCCCTCGCGCCGTCACCGCATCCCGGAACGGGCTGTCAGTGCTTCCTCCGCGCCGGTCACCGCCAGGCCGTCACCTCCTGCTGGAGGCAGCTGCGCAACTGGTGGAGCCCTCGGCGGGCGTGGCTCTTGACGGTGCCCAGCGGCCAGCCGGTGCGCTGGGCGATCTGCGTCTGGGTCAGGTCCTCGTAGAAGGCGAGGTGCAGGACCCGGCGCTGCGGAGCGGGCAGTCTCGCCAGTTCGTGCCGCAGGAGGACCCGGTCGAGGACGGACTCCGGATGCTGGGCGGAATGGTCCGCGGCGGCGAGGGCGGAACCCGCGGCGGCGACCAGGTCGCTGCGCCGGGCCCGCGCGGTCAGGGCGTCGGCGATCTTCCGACGGGTGATGCCGACCAGCCACCCGGCGAAGACACCGCGGTCGGCGCGGTAGCCGGCGCGGCCCCGCCAGGCGGCGAGGAACACCTGCTGGGTGACGTCCTCCGCCTCCCTGGTGTCGCCCAGGGAACGCCAGGCGAGGGTGTGCACCAGCGCTCCCCAGCGCCGGTAGGCGACCGCCAGGGACCTCTCGTCGCCCGCCACGAAGCCCTCGACGAGGTCCGTGTCGGCGATCGTCTCCGCCTCAGGGTCCCTCCGGGGCAACGTAGTTGCCGTCATGACCACGACTCCTCACGGTGGGGCGCAATCCGCTTTTACGGTGGTCTCATGCTCCGAAGCGCACGTACGGAGGACAACTCGCATCGTTTCTGCGTCGTATAGTCGACGCATGAGCGAGAGTGGACCGTCCGGGCGGCTTGCGGAGCCGCCGCCCCCGGAGGCCGGCGTCACCACCGGCGCCCTGGCCCGCCGGCTGGGGGTGTCGCCCACGACCCTGCGCTCCTGGGACCGCCGTTACGGCGTGGGCCCCGCGGTGCGCGCCGACGGACGTCACCGCCGCTGGACGCCCCAGGACGTGGCGATGCTGGAGACGATGTGCCGCCTGACCTCGTCCGGGGTGCCGCCCGCCGAGGCGGCCCGCGCCGCCAAGGAGGCCGCGGGCGCACTCCCGCCGTCACCGGGACCGGCGTCGGCCACCGGGACGGGCGCCCCCGGCCGCTCGCGCGCGGCCGGCGCCCTGCCCCTCGGCAACGCCCGGCAGGAGTGCCGCGGCCTCGCCCGCGCCGCCGTCCGGCTCGACGCCCCCGCCGTGGAGCAGCAGCTGGCCTCCCTGGTGGAACTGCACGGCGTGGTCGCCACCTGGGAGGACGTGATGGTGCCGACGCTGCACGCCGTCGGACGCAAGTGGGAGTCGTCCGGGGACCGGTACGTGGAGGTGGAGCACCTGCTGTCCTGGCACATGTCCACCGCGCTGCGCCGTGCGACCTGGCCGGCCGGCCCGAAGACCGCGGACACCGGGGCGGGCCCCGTCGTCCTCGCCTGCGTCCCCGGAGAACAGCACACCCTGCCGCTGGAGGCACTCAACGCCGGACTCGCCGAAGCCGGCCTGCCGACACGGATGTTCGGCTCGGCCGTCCCCGCGGAGGCCCTCACCGCCGCCGTGGGGCGACTGGGCCCCTCCGCCGTCGTGCTGTGGTCCCAGGCGCGCTCCACCGCCAGCCTCCCGCTGGCGCGGCACGTCGCGGGCACGCGCTGGGGCGTCAAGGGCGCGCGCCGCAGGCCGGTCGTGGTGCTCGGCGGCCCCGGCTGGGCGGGCCACCGGACCCAGGGGATGCTGCGGCCCCCGGGGCTGCGGGACGCGCTCGCCGCACTGGCCGGCACGTACGGCACCGGCGCCCAGGAGGCACACACCTGACCGTCCCGACGGCCCGACGACCTCGGGCGCTCCCGCATCCATGCATCCGCGGAACCGGGGCAACGGGAAGAACGGGGTGCGGCACGTGCGCGACCGCGTACGGCGGATGCCCGCGGGCGTCCCGCCGGGACGCCCTCCACACTGTGAAGGGTGGTAGCCATGGCCGGGACCCGCGCAGCGGCGGACGTGCTGGTGGTCGGAGCGGGTCTCGCCGGCCTCGCCTGCGCCCGGGACCTCATCGACTCGGGGCTGACCGTCCGCGTCCTGGAGGCGTCCGACGCGGTCGGCGGACGCATGCGCACCGACCGGGTGGGCGGCTTCACCGTCGACCGCGGCTTCCAGGTCTTCAACACCTCCTACCCGCAGGCCCGTCGGCGGCTGTCCGTGCGCGACCTGCGCCTGCGGCCCTTCACCCCCGGGGTCCTCGTCCACACCGACGAGGGCAGGCTCCGCTTCGCCGACCCGACCCGCACGCCCCGCATGGCGGCCGATCTGCTGCCCGGACGGCTCGCGGGCCCCCGCGACCTGCTCGCCCTCGGCACCCTCTCGGCCCGCGACATGCTCGCGCCGGCGCGCCTGCTCAAGCGCGGGCAGGATCGCACGACCCGGACGGCACTGGCCGCCGCCGGGTTCTCCGAGGACTTCGTGGAGCGGTTCTTCCGGCCGTTCCTCTCCGGCGTCTTCCTGGAGGACGAGCTGGAGACCTCCAGCCGCGTCTTCCACCTGGTCTGGCGCAGCATGCTGCGCGGCACCCTCTGTCTGCCCGCCGACGGCATCGGAGCCGTGCCCCGTCAGCTCGCGGACGCCCTGCCTTCCGGAACGGTCCGCCTGGAGTCCCCCGTGGACAGCCTCACCGACGAGGGGGTCCGGCTGAGCGCGGGCGACGAGGTCCCCGCGCGCGCCGTCGTGGTCGCCACCGGGCCGGGCCCCGCCGCCGGACTGCTGCCCGAGCTCGACCTCCCGCCCTACCGCGTCGTCACGACGTACTACCACGTGGCGGAACGCTCACCGCTCGCCGAACCGACACTGCTCACCGACACCAGCCGCCGCTTCCTCAACACGTGCGTGCTCAGCGAGGTGGTCCCGGGCTACGCGCCACCCGGCTCCTCACTGGTCGCGACCTCGGTCCTCGGCGGCGACGACGAGGGCCGTGAGGCCGGCGTACGCGACGCCCTCGCGGAGGTGTACGGGACGCCGACGGACGGCTGGCAGCTGCTGACCGTGCGGACCGTGCCGGACGCGCTGCCCGCCATGCCGCCCCCGCAGCCGCTCAGCCGCCGTGCCCTCGTCGCCCCGGGACGCTACGTGTGCGGGGACCACCGGGCCACCGGCTCCGTCCAGGGAGCCCTCGCCAGCGGGGCACGGGCCGCCCGCGAGGTCCTGCGGGACCTGGGCCGGTAGCCGCGCGGGCCCGGCGGACCGGGCCTCCTCGGGCCGGGGTGGCGTTCCGCTCAGCCGCCGCTGCGGGCCTGCTTGAATCGGGCCAGCCCCTCCGAGAGCTCGACGACCGGGCCGGGGTAGTCGAAGGCGGCGCGCTCGGCGCCCGCGAGTTTCCAGGGCTCGTGAACGGCGGAGGCGTCCAGCCCCGCGAGTTCGGGCACCCAGCGCCGTACGTACGAGCCGTCGGGGTCGTAGCGCTTCGCCTGGATCACCGGATTGAGCACCCGGTTGGGCCGGGTGTCCGTGCCCGTGCCCGCGACCCACTGCCAGTTGAGCTGGTTGTTGACGAGGTCGCCGTCGACCAGCAGGTCCAGGAAGTGCCGGGCCCCGACGCGCCAGTCCACGTACAGCGTCTTCGTCAGGAAGCTCGCGGTCAGCAGCCGGCCGCGGTTGTGCATCCAGCCCTCGTGGCGCAGCTGGCGCATCGCCGCGTCGACCAGCGGGTAACCGGTGCGCCCCTCCTTCCAGGCGGTCACGTCCCGCTCGGCGGAGGCGCCGGACCGCCAGCGGTCGTTCCGCGGGCGGTAGTCGGCGGTGGCCGCGTCCGGTCGCGCGGCCAGCACCTGGTGGTGGAAGTCCCGCCAGGCGAGCTGCCGTACGAAGGCCTCGGAGCCCGGTCCGCCGGCCCGGCGGGCGCGGTGGACCAGCTCGACGGGCGAGAGCGTCCCGAAGTGAAGATGGGGCGAGAAGCGTGACGTGGCGTCCCCGGCCAGGTCGTCGTGCCGGTCCTCGTAGCCCGCGATCCCGTCGCGCAGCCAGGACGCGAGCCGCTTGCGCGCCTCCGTCTCACCGCCGGTGGCCAGCCCCTCGGAGGTCCCCGGCGTGGCGTCGCGCGAGGGCAGCGGCTCGGAGTGGACGCCCTCGGGCACCCGGACCTGCCGGGGCGCGCCGAGGACGTCGCGCAGGTGCTGTTGGGACCAGCGCCGGAAGTAGGGGGTGAAGACGGAGAAGTGGTCGGCGGAGACCGGCGTGACGGTCCCCGGCGCGACCGCCGTGATCACGGTGTCGTGGACGTGCAGTCGGCACCCCTCCGCCTCCAGCGCGGCCCGCAGCCGCTCCTCCCTGCGGTGGGCGTAGGCGCTGACCCCGGCCGCCATGTGGACCTCGTCGGCCTCGGCCTCGGCCACCACCTTGCACACCTGGTCGACGACGTCCCCCGAGCGCACGACGAGCCTGCCGCCCCGCTCGCGCAGCTGGGCGTCGAGGTCGGCCAGGCAGTCGGCGAGGAACGCCAGCCGGTTGGGCGCGGTGAATCCGGCCGCGTCGATGGCCGCGTCGCGCACGAACAGGGGCACCACCTCCGCCGGGCCGTCGAGCGCCGCCCGCAGCGGCGGATGGTCGTTCAGGCGCAGGTCGGAGGTGAACAGGACGACCGAGACGTTCATGGTGCGACTCCGGTGCGGGCGGCGGGGAGGGGACGACCGACTGATTCGGGCGCGGCGCCCCCGGCGGATGCGCGGGTACGGGCGGGCCGTCGCGCCGCGGTCACGGGGCGTGCGAGGGCGCGGGCTCCGGCGCGCCGGCGGTGGCGTCCCTTTCCGCGGCCCTGGCGATGTTGCGGGCCATCCCGCCGAAGACGACGGCGTGGAAGGGCGAGACGCTCCACCAGTAGGCGTGTCCCAGGAACCCGCGTGGATGGAACAGCGCCCTCTGCCGGTAACGGGTCCGCCCGTCGTCGCCCACCTCGGCGTACATCTCGAGCCAGGCCAGGCCCGGCAGCCGCATCTCGGCGCGCAGCCGCAGCAGATGACCGGGCTCGATCTCCTCGACGCGCCAGAAGTCCAGGGAGTCGCCGACCCGCAGCCGGGCGGCGTCGCGGCGGCCCCGGCGCAGTCCCACCCCGCCCACCAGCCGGTCCAGCCAGCCGCGGACGGCCCAGGCCAGCGGGAAGGAGTACCAGCCGTTGTCCCCGCCGATGCCCTCGATGACCCGCCACAGCGCCGCGGGGGAGGTGTCCACCGTCAGCTCGCGCCGGTCCGTGTAGAGGCTGCCGCCCGCCCAGTCGGGGTCGGTGGGCAGCGGGTCGCTGGGCGCGCCGGGCACGGACGCCGACGACCACCGCGTCGTCACCTGGGCGTCGCGCACGCGCTGCAGGGCCAGCCGCACCGCGTCGTCGAAGCCGATCGGGCGCCCCGGCGGGTCGGGGACGTACCGCGTGATGTCGTGCTCGTGGCACACCACCTCGTGGCGCAGCGACTCGGTGAGCGGGCGGGCGATCGACCGCGGCACCGGGGTCACCAGCCCGACCCAGTGGCTGGACAGCCGGGGAGTCAGCACGGGCACGGGCACGATGAGACGACGCGGCAGACCGGCGATCGAGGCGTAGCGGCGCATCATGTCGAGGTACGTCAGCACTTCGGGGCCGCCGATGTCGAAGGCGCGATTGACGTCGGCGGGCATCCGGGCGCTGCCGACGAGGGTGCGCAGCACGTCCCGTACTCCTATGGGCTGGATGCGGGTGTGCACCCAGCTCGGGGTGACCATCACCGGCAGCCGCTCGGTGAGGTAGCGCAGCATCTCGAACGACGCGGAGCCGGAGCCGATGATGACGGCGGCCCGCAGGACGGTGGTGGGCACGCCCGAGTCGAGCAGGATGCGGCCGACCTCGGCGCGGGACCTGAGGTGCGGCGACAGCTCCTCCTCTGGCACGCCGTCGGGGGTGAGGCCGCCGAGGTAGACGATGCGCCGGACGCCCGCGGCGCGGGCCTGCTCCCCGAAGACGCGGGCCGCCCGGCGGTCGGTGTCCTCGAAGTCCTTTCCCGTGCCGAGCGCGTGCACCAGGTAGTACGCGACGTCCATGCCGCGCATCGCCTCGCCGACCGACCCGGCGTCCGTGACGTCGCCGCGCACGACCTCGGCGTCGCCCGCCCAGGGATAGTCGCGGAGCTTGGCGGGGGAGCGGGCCAGACATCGGACGCGGTGCCCCGCGGCCAGCAGTTCGGGGACCAGCCGGCCCCCGATGTAGCCGGTGGCGCCGGTCACCAGACAGTTCAGGCCGGGGCCGGCCTCGTCAGCGCTCATCGCTTCTCCGCTCACCATGTCGTCCGTTTCCGTCGGCCCCCTTCACGATCTCTTCCACGCGGAGGGCCCCGGCGGATGCGCGCGTGTACTCCGTCCGGGGCCGGGGCCTTCGCGCGCGGGCGGAACGCGGACTTCTATAGGCTGATCGCGTGGCTGGACGAGACGACGGTGACGACCGTGCGCGTGACCGCGAGCGCGACGGCGACCCGGCGCGCACCGGTACGGCGCCCGCGGACCTCCGTGCCTTCGCGGTGCAGCTGCGCCGGATGAACGGTGAGATCAACCGCCTGGTGCACGGGTTCGCCGGCGAGCACGGTCTGCACGCCACCGACATCCAGGCGCTCGCCGCGATCCTCGACTCGGCCGAGCCGCTCACGCCGGGGCGGCTGCGCGAGCACCTCGGGCTCACCTCGGGCGCCGTGACCGCCTGTCTGGACCGGCTGGAGCGGGCCGGTCACGTCCGCCGGGTCCGGGAGAGCGCCGACCGCCGCGTCGTCCACGTCCACTACGTGCCCGACGCCCGGTCGGCGGCGCGCGCGCACTTCCGGCCCCTCGCGCAGGCCACCGAGACGGTCCGCTCGCGCTTCGGCGAGGAGGAGCTGTCGGTGGTGCTCCGCTTCCTGACGGCTCTCAACGAGGAGCTGTCCACCGTGCGGTCACCCGGCCGCTGAACCGCCCGCCCGGTGCATCCGGGCGGGCGCCTGGTCCGGAACAAGAGGGCGTGGGCTACGATCCGGACCCACTATTTCTCAATGATTGAGATTGTTTTTCATTGAGATACCTGATAGCTGTACTCGTCCCTGGAGAACCATGTCCCCCCTCACCCCGCGGCGAGCCCGATGGCTGCTCCCCCTCGTCCTGCTCGTCGCCTGGCTCGGTATCGGCGCGACCCTGGGGCCCTACGCCGGAAAGCTGGGCGATGTCGCCACCAACGACCAGGCCGCCTTCCTGCCCCGCAACGCCGAGTCGACCAAGGTCATCGCCGAGCAGCGCGCGTTCCGGCAGAGCGAGACACTGCCCGCGATCGTCGTCTGGACCGCCGACGGCGCCGAGCTGACGGCGCGGCAGCGCGCCGCGGCCACCCGCGCCCTGGCCTCCCTCGCCGGCGCGCCGGGCGTCGTCGGCAAGGTGTCGCCCGCCCTGCCCTCCGAGGACGGCGAGGCCCTGCAAGGAGTCGTCCGGCTGGAGCCCGGCCTCGGCGAGGAACTGCCCACGGCACTCGACCGGATCCGCACGGCCGCCGGACAGGTCCCCGGTGCGACCGTCGAGATCGCGGGCCCCGCCGCCAGCCAGGCCGACCTGTCCGACGCGTTCGCCGGCATCGACGGGCTGCTGCTCGGGGTGGCCCTGCTGACCGTTCTGGTGATCCTGCTGCTCGTCTACCGCAGCCTGCTGCTGCCCCTGGTCATCATGATCGGCGCGGTCTTCGCGCTCGGCCTCGCCTGTGCCGTCGTCTACGTCCTCGCCGACCACGACGTCGTACGCGTCGACGGCCAGGTGCAGGGCATCCTGTCCATCCTCGTCATCGGCGCCGCCACCGACTACGCGCTGCTGCTGACCGCGCGCTACCGCGAGGAACTCGCCGCCCGCGACGACCGGTTCACGGCCGCCAGGGCGGCCCTGCGCCGGTCCTGCGGCGCCATCGTCGCGAGCGCCGGGACCGTGGCGCTCGGCCTGCTGGCCCTGCTGCTGAGCGACCTGACGAACAACAGGGCCCTCGGGCCCGTCGGCGCCATCGGCATCGTCTGCGCCGTACTGAGCACGCTGACCTTCCTGCCGGCCGCGCTGGTCCTCCTCGGTCCCGCCGCCTACTGGCCGGCCAAGCCCCGCTCCGCCGAGGCCGGCGGAGGCGGACATGGCATCTGGCGCCGGGTCGCGGCGCTCGTGGACCGCGCGCCCCGGAAGGTGTGGGCGTCCGCGCTGGCCGCGCTGTTCGTCTGCGCCGCGTTCGCACCGGCGCTCACCGCGCGCGGGGTCCCCCTGGACGAGACCTTCGTCAACGACGCCCCCTCCGTCGCCGCGCAGGAGACCCTCGGCCGTCACTTCCCGGGCGGCTCCGGCAACCCGGCCGTGGTCGTCGCCGACGCGGACCGCCTCCCGCGGGTCACCGCGGCCGCGCGCGGTACCGAGGGCGTCGTCTCGGCCGTGCCGGTCACGGCGAGCGGACGGCCCGGCGGGGGAGACCCGCAGGTCGTCGACGGCAGGGCGCGCCTCGACGTCACGCTGCGGGCCCCCGCGGACAGCGACGCGGCCAAGGACACCGTGGCGCGGCTGCGCGAGGCGGTCCACGCCGTGCCCGGAGCGGACGCGCTGGTCGGCGGCTACACCGCGCAGCAGTACGACACGCAGGACACCGCCGAGCGCGACCGCACGCTCATCGTCCCCGTGGTGCTCGCCATCATCCTGCTCATCCTGACCGGACTGCTCCGCTCGCTGCTGATGCCGGTCCTGCTGGTGGCCACGGTCGCCCTCAACTTCCTCGCCACGCTGGGCGTCTCCGCCCTCGTCTTCCGGCACGGCTTCGGCTTCACCGGCACCGACGCCTCCGTCCCCCTGTACGGCTTCGTGTTCCTGGTGGCCCTCGGCGTCGACTACAACATCTTCCTGATGTCCCGGGTCCGCGAGGAGTCGCTGCGCCACGGGGTGCGCCAGGGCGTGCTGCGCGGACTGGTGGCCACGGGAGGTGTGATCACCTCGGCCGGTGTGGTGCTGGCGGCCACCTTCGCGGCCCTCGGCGTCATCCCGCTGGCCTTCCTCGTCCAGATCGCGTTCATCGTCGCCTTCGGCGTGCTGCTCGACACGCTGGTCGTGCGGTCCCTGCTCGTACCGGCGCTCGTGCGGGACCTCGGGCCCGTCGCGTGGTGGCCCGGCCCGCTCAGCCGCAGGCGCGAAGGCGGCCGACAGGAGTGACATGTCCCGGCGGAACGCGGGCAGCCGGTATGTACGAAGTTGCCAGGCGGAGTCGATGGTGGAGGTGTCTGCCGGTATGGGTGCGAAGGTGTTGGAGCGGTTTCCAGCGGGGTCTCCGCGCGGATCGTGGCCGGCGGAGGAGTACGCCGCCCGCCGCCGGGCCGAGGGTGAGCCCGCCACCGTGGTGATGGACCTCAAGTCGGACGCGTTCCTCGTGGTGGTCCCGGCGCGGGACGACGACCGCGGCTGAGTACGACGTGGGGCAGCGGGGTGAGGGCGTCGCCGCCCCCCGACGAGGAGTGGTCGCGGGCCGGTGCGGGAGCCCGGCCCGTAGCTCGCGGGACGCGGACGCCGCGGGCGTCAGAGCAGCCGCATCGCGAAACTGACGGTCGTCCCGTGGGCGCCGGGCGTGATGGAGAGCCGGTCGGCGACGAGCCGGGTCAGCCACAGTCCGGCGCCCTCCGCGGACGCCTTGGGGGCGTGGGGGAGGTCCGCGAGTACGGCCTCGGTGCAGCCGGGGCCCCGGTCGCTGATCCGGCACTCCAGTTCACCGCCCCGCCGCAGCAGGACCAGCGTCCCGTCCCCGCCGCCGTGCTGGACGGCGTTGGTGGCCACGGCGTCCATGGCGACGACGAAGTCGTCGCGCCGCGGCTCCACGAGCCCGGCCAGCGTCGCGTGCCCCTCCACGAGCACCCGCAGGCGCGGGAGGTCGCCGCTCGCGAACCGGCTGTGCAACAGGACGTCGTGAGGGGTCGGCGCATGCCCGTCACCCGTGTCCAGAGGCATGGGCCGATCACCCGGACACTTCGATGTCGGCCGGTCGCGCACCCAGGCGGCTCAGCAGGGTGGCGTGACGGGCGGAGCAGCGGATCCGCACCCGGTGCCCGGAGTCCCCGTCGAGCAGCCGGACCAGATCCCGCGCGCACCGCACGCTCAGGAACTCGACGCGCCGCAGATCCATCGTGACCGGGACGTCCCCGACGGCGCGGTCCAGGGTGTCCCGCAGCGCCCGGACGAAGTCCGCCCGGGTGGTCAGGTCGGCCTCACCGACCACGTGGAGCGTCCTTCCCGCGTGCAGACATCTCAACTGCCCGATCCGGGTGAGGAGATCACGGGGGTGCGCGTGCCGCATGGTCCGCAGCACGGGCTCCTCGAAGCGGTCCTCGTCGTAGGCGCAGATCTCGCTGTAGAAGCCGTCGGCGAACAGATGCCCCGCCCGCCGCTCCCGGTCCATCATCGCCTCGACGTCGGCCCCGAGGTCCGCCACCCAGCCCATGTCGATGTAGGTGCGCAGTCCGGTGAAGCCTTCGTCCCGCGCGCTGCGGGTCTCCTCGGTGATCCGCTCCCACTGCCGGTCCGCCGTGAACTTCGCCTCCGGCATGATGAGTTGACGCATGCTGCTCAGTGACAGCCGTCCCGTGCGCCGGGCCGTGGCCAGCAGCGGACCGGGCGCCTCCTCGAAGGCCGACCAGACCTGGCTCTCCGCCAGGTGCGGGGGCCCGAAGACGATGACCTTCTCGCCGCGGGCCAGGCCCGCCCACACGAACGCGGACATCACGTCCCGGCCGTGGGTGTCACCCTCGTAGCCGAAGAACGCGTGGTCGCCCGGCCGCATCTGCTGGACCGGAATCGTTCCGGGATGTCGCGTGTTCTCCTCGTGCTCGCTCATGAGCAGGCCCGTTCACCTCCCGACTGCTGTCGCGGTGCTACACAGCGTAGTGGCGGGGGCGGACGCGCAAGGGGGAACGACGAGTTCGGTGCCACGCGCCCGCCGAAGCGGTACGGTGCGCTCCCTCCCCTTCTTCCACCTGTCGGTGCGGGCGCGCCGAACCCACGTGCCGGGCCGCCGAGTTCAGGCCGGTGCCCCCGTCGGTCGGTCCGGGCGCCTCAGCGACCCGCCCAGCGCGGCGGACCTGCGGACGAACGCCTCGTGCAGGTCGTGGGCCGCGCGCGGGACGGACTCGGCCCGGCGGCGCCGCAGCATCAGCAGGACCCGGGTCGTGTCGTCGTCGAGCGGACGGTAGGTGATCGCGCCGCGCCGCTCCAGCGGGTCGCCGACGACGCTGAAGTCGGGCAGCACCGTGCAGCCGAGGCCCTCGGCGACCATCAGCTTGCCCATCTCGGCGCCGTCGGTCGAGTACGAGAAGACGGGCCCGTGCCCCTCCAGGAGCCGCCGGACGTAGCGGTGCATGACGTAGCCCGAGCGCATCGCGATCAGCGGTTCGTCGAGGAGGGCCGACGCCGGCACGACCGGCAGGGCGGCCAGGGGACTGTCCGGATGCAGACACAACACCGGTCGCCCGCGCAGGAGTTCCGTGCTCTCGAAACCGGCCGGCATGTCGTCGCCGTCCAGGTGGTTGACCAGCCCGAGGTCGAGGCCGCCCTCCGCCAGGGTGCGATGGATGTCGGACTGCTGCGCCCCCACGACCTCCACCTGCGTCATCGGGTGGGCCGCGCGGAACTCCCGCACGGTGGGAATGAGCAGCGGCACCGTCGCCGCGTTCACCGTGCCGACGCGGACCATACGGCTGATGCGGTGCTGCTCGCCCGCCGCGCCCCGCAGCCGGTCCACCGCGTCGAGCACGTTGATGATGTGCGGCAGCAGCTCGCGGCCCTCCGCGCTCATCCGCGCGCCCGAGCGTTTGCGTTCCAGCAGATCGACTCCCAGTTCCCGCTCCAGATTGCGCACCGTCTCGCTCAACGCGGGCTGCGAGAGATGGAGTTCCTCGGCGGCCCGGCGCAGGGAACCGAGCCGGGTGACCGCGGCGATGTATTCCAGCTGCTCTGTTCGCACGGCAGTAGAATGCGGGTGGCGCGGCACGGGGTTCAAGGGTTTCCCTGTCACGCCTTCGTGAAATTCGGCGGTCCGGATGACGAGACCGCGCCGCCGTTCCTTGACGGCCTCGACGGGCGGCTGCGACGATCGACGACATGAAGATGCGACTGGACCTCACGCGGCGACGCCATGTCGACCTCGCGCGTGTCTCCAGCTCCTTCTGTTGTCGCGAAGCCTGACGATTCCCGACGGTAGGGTCCCCTTCGCACCGGCGACCGCCTCACCTCACAGCGGCGTCCGGCCCGGCCCCTTCCACTCGCACAAGGACCGGCTCCGCCCTTTTCCGCGCGGCGCCGTCTTTTCCTCGTGACCGTCGCGGCTCATGAATTCCGAAGCCGTCCGCATTTCCCCGTGAGAAATGCCGGGCCTCCTTTCGTCATGCCTTCCTCCAGCACGCCGGGAGCATCTCCGTGTCCGCAACAGAACCCGTCCGATTCGCCTACTGGGTGCCGAACGTCAGCGGCGGCCTCGTCACCAGCAAGATCGAACAGCGCACCGACTGGGGCTACGACTACAACCGCGAACTCGCCGTCCTCGCCGAGAACAACGGCTTCGACTACGCCCTCAGCCAGGTCCGCTACATGGCAAGCTACGGCGCCGAGTTCCAGCACGAGTCGACCAGCTTCAGCCTCGCCCTGCTGCTCGCCACCGAGCGGCTGAAGGTCATCGCCGCCGTCCACCCCGGCCTGTGGCACCCCGGTGTCCTCGCCAAGCTCGGCGCCACCGCCGACCACCTCTCCGGCGGCCGCTTCGCGGTCAACGTCGTCAGCGGCTGGTTCAAGGGCGAGTTCACCGCCCTCGGCGAGCCCTGGCTGGAGCACGACGAACGCTACCGCCGCAGCGAGGAGTTCATCCGCGCCCTGCGCTCCGTCTGGACCGAGGACCACGCCGAACTCGCCGGCGACTTCTACCGGCTGCGGGACTTCACCCTCAAGCCCAAACCACTCAACACCCCCGAGCGGCCGCATCCCGAGATCTTCCAGGGCGGCAACTCCACCGCCGCCCGCGCCATGGCGGGCCGCGTCTCCGACTGGTACTTCTCCAACGGCAAGGACTTCGAAGGCGTCACCGAGCAGATCGCGGACGTGCACAAGGCAGCGACCGAAGCCGGGCGCACGCCGCCGAAGTTCGGCCTCAACGGCTTCCTGATCGCCCGGGACACCGAGGCCGAGGCGCGCGAGACCCTCCGTGAGATCGTCGCCCGCGCCGACACCGAGGCCGTCGAGGGCTTCGGGGCCGCCGTACGGCAGGCCGGAGCGTCCACCGCCGACGGCAAGGGCATGTGGCAGGACTCCGCCTTCGAGGACCTCGTGCAGTACAACGACGGCTTCCGCACCGGACTGATCGGCACGCCCGAGCAGGTCGCCGAGCGGATCGTCGCCTACAAGCGCCTCGGCGTCGACCTCCTCCTCCTCGGCTTCCTGCACTACCACGAGGAGGTCGAGTACTTCGGCCGCCGGGTGCTGCCGCTCGTACGCGAGCTGGAGAGCCGGCTCCCCGACGGCGAGGCCGCGTCCGCCCCCTCGCACGCCTGACATCCACCGACCTCCGCTCACGAAAGAGGGCCCCATGGCCACCGTCCTGTCCGTCTCCGGCAGTCCCTCCGCCTCCTCCCGCACCGCGAAGCTGCTGCGCCATCTCGACGCCCGGCTGGCCGCCCAGGGACACGAGGTGATCCCGCTCGACATCCGTACGATCCCCGCCGAGGCCCTGCTCGGCGCGGACTTCAGGCACCCGGCCATCGTCGAGGCGACCGCGCTCTTCGCGCGCGCCGACGGGGTCGTGGTCGGCACACCCGTCTACAAGGCCGCCTACTCCGGTGTGCTGAAGGCCCTGCTCGACCTGCTCCCGCAGTACGCGCTCACCGGCAAGACGGTCCTCCCGCTCGCCACCGGCGGCAGTACGGCACACGTCCTCGCCCTCGACTACGCGCTCCGCCCCGTCCTCAGCTCCATGGGCGCCGCGCACATCGTCCAGGGCTGGTTCACCCTCGACAAGGACATCACCACGGGGGAGGACGGCCAGATCTCCGTGGCGCCCGCGGCCGCCGAGGCCCTCACCCAGGTCGTCGACCAGTTCGCGGCGGCCCTCGGCCGTACGCCCCTGCTGGCCGCGGCGGGCTGACCCCCGTGTCCGTCCCCGTGATCGCCGACGACGCCGAGGCACTGGCGGTGGCCGCCTCGCTCGCGGAGGAGTTCCGCGCCGGTGCCTCGGCGCGGGACCGTGAACGCCGGCTGCCGCACGCCGAGTTGGAGCGGCTCTCCGTCTCGGGACTGCTGGCCGTCACCGTGCCGGCCGAGCATGGCGGGGCGGACGTCCGCCAGGAGACCCTCGCGGAGATCTTCCGCCTGCTGGCTTCGGCCGACGCCAGCCTGGCCCAGATCCCGCAGAGCCACTTCGTCTACGTCAATGTGATCCGCCGTCAGGGCACGTCCGAGCAGCGGAAGTTCTTCTTCGCCGAGGTGCTGGCCGGGCGGCGCTTCGGCAACGCCCAGTCGGAGGCGGGCACCCGGCACGTCCAGGACATCCGCACCCGGCTCGAACCGGCCCCCGACGGCTCCTACGTCCTGACCGGCGTCAAGCACTACTCCACCGGCGCGCTCTTCGCCGACTGGATCCCGGTCCTCGCCCGCGCCGAGGACGACGACCTGCACGTGGCGTACGTCCCGCGCGAGGCGCCGGGGGTAACCGTGGTGGACGACTGGGACGGCATGGGCCAGCGCACGACGGCCAGCGGCACCGTCCGGCTGGACGCCGTGCCCGTGCCCGCCGACCGGGTGGTGCCGCACCACCTCACCTTTCGCGGACCGCAACTCCACGGAGCGGTGGCCCAGTTGCTGCACGCCGCCAGCGACACCGGCATCGCGGCGGGCGCGCTCGCCGAGGCGGTGTCCTTCGTCCGCACCAGCAGCAGGCCCTGGTTCGAGAGCGGTGCCGACAGCGCCGCGGAGGATCCGCTGCTGATCCAGCGGATCGGTGAACTGGCCGTCCAGGTAAGGGCTTCCGAAGCGCTCCTGTCCGCCGCGGCGCGCGCGGTCGACACGGCCCGGGCCCGGCTCACCGACGCGTCGGCGGCCGAGGCCTCGGTCGCGGTGGCCGCCGCGAAGGCGCACGCGGCCGCCACCGCCGTGGAGGTCGCGGGAGCCGTCTTCGAAGTGTCCGGAACCCGTTCCGCCCTCGACTCCCTGAACCTGCACCGTCATTGGCGGGACGCCCGCACCCACACGTTGCACGACCCGGCCCGCTGGAAGATCCAGCACATCGGCCGGTACGTGCTCAACGGAACCCTTCCCCCGCGTCACGGACTCCTCTGAGTCCCCCACGATCGGAGACCCCCGTGCCCCTCACCTTCCACTGGTTCCTGCCCACCAACGGAGACAGCCGGCATGTCGTCGGCGGTGGCCACGGCACCCCGGCCACCGCCTCCGGCCGGGACCGGCCGCCGACCGTCGGCTATCTGAGCCAGATCGCGCGCGCCGCCGAGGACCTGGGATTCGTCGGGGCACTCACCCCCACCGGCGCCTGGTGCGAGGACGCCTGGCTCACCACCGCGATGGTCAGCCAGCACACCGAGCGGCTGAAGTTCCTGGTCGCCTTCCGGCCCGGCTTCGTGTCCCCGACGCTCGCCGCGCAGATGGCGTCCACCTTCCAGCGGCAGACCGGCGGCCGGCTCCTGCTCAACGTGGTCACCGGCGGCGAGAGCCACGAGCAGCGGGCCTACGGCGACTTCCTCGACAAGGACGCCCGCTACCGCCGTACCGGCGAGTTCCTGCAGATCGTGCGCGACCTGTGGGAGGGCAAGACCGTCGACCTGTCCGGCGAGCACCTGAAGGTCGAGGACGCCCGCCTCGCCCGGGTGCCCGACCCGGTCCCCGAGATCTACTTCGGAGGCTCCTCTCCCGTGGCCGGCGAGGTCGCCGCGCGGCACGTGGACGTCTACCTCACCTGGGGCGAGCCGCCCGCCCAGGTCGCCGAGAAGATCCGGTGGGTCCGTGGCCTGGCCGAGAAGGAGGGGCGCCGGGTGCGCTTCGGTATCCGGCTGCACGTCATCACGCGCGACACCTCGGAGCGGGCCTGGGCCGAGGCGCGACAGCTGCTCGACGGGTTCGACCCGGAGACGGTGAGGTCGGTGCAGGCAGGACTCGCCC
The DNA here is from genome assembly GCF_042872045.1 of Streptomyces sp. NPDC005496. Lineage (NCBI taxonomy): Bacteria > Bacillati > Actinomycetota > Actinomycetes > Kitasatosporales > Streptomycetaceae > Streptomyces > Streptomyces sp. NPDC005496. The sequence goes on along the minus strand of NZ_JBIAJQ010000004.1, from coordinate 249,625 downwards.
GCAGCGAGTCCGAGGGCCAGCGGCGGATGCTCGCCCTGCACGGCGGCGGACGGGACGCTTTGGAGATCCACCCGAACCTGTGGGCCGGGATCGGCCTGGTCCGGGGCGGCGCGGGCACCGCACTCGTCGGCAGCCACGACGAGGTCGCGGAGCGCATCGTCGAGTACCACCGCCTGGGCATCGACGAGTTCGTGCTGTCCGGCTACCCGCACCTCGAAGAGGCGTACTGGTTCGGCGAGGGCGTACTCCCGCGCCTGGCGTCCCAGGGCCTCTGGCACCACCCGTCCGCCCCGTCCCCGACCCCCACGTCCCAGGTGCCTTTCACGAGCTAGTGTCCTGGGCACGGCCACGGCATCGACCGCTCAGGGGAGCCGCTTCAGGGAGCCCTGCTCCAGCATCCTGTTCCCGCCCCCTGAGAGGCGTGCGCCTGGGCCCGACGGGCGCACAGCCTGGCACTCGCGTACAGGGATCCGAAGTCAGCGTCGAGACCGTCCTGGTCCGGGCGAGGCGCACCACCTCGCCGTCACCGGGACGTTTCCCGGATCACGGCAAGGAGCGCCCGGTCAGTCGGGAGACCGTCGGCGTCGAAGGCGCGGTGGCGACCGAGGTGTTCGATTCGTCCGCCGGTGCAGGTCGTCTGCAGGTACTCCGTGAGCCAGACGTCAGGCGTCGGCACCATCCGCGGTAGTCCGAACGACTCGGGCATCTCGTTCTCGCCGCTGTCGAAGAACATCACCTTGCCGGTCCGGGCCCAGAGCCCTCGAAGCAGGTCGGTGGCGGCTTCAAGACCCAGCCCCCGCACCAGGTGATGCCAAACGGACAACAGGAGGGTGCAGTCGGTCGCCGGAAGAAGGGCGAGTGTGTCGGGGCGAAGCTCGAGGTCCATCACCGCGACGTTGTCCAGCTGGTTCCGTCGTACGGCTGTCATCGCTGTCCGAACGCTTTTCGGATCCGACTCCAGTGCCACGGAGGGTATCCCGCGCTTGGCTAGCTTGATCGGGAAATAGCCGACGTTTGCGCCTACGTCCATTGCGCTCTCCACCTCGAGCCGCTCGACGACCGGCTCCATCGCCGCCCATCGCGACCCGGTACCGACCGATCGCTTGGCCTTCCGCACGGGTATGCCTGGGACCGGCTGGTAGATGCCATCGGGCAGTGCGTCGAGCTTGAGGCGGACCAGATCGATCGCGTCGTCGAGCTTGCGACGCATGCTGCGCAACAGTCGAACCGAGGGGAATCGCTGATGGAGGCGCACCATCCGCGTGGAACTCTGAGTTCGGTCCAATTGGTGCACGGGTACCTCTATCGACTGGCGATATTATTCCGGTCGCTAGTATTCCTGACTTAAAGTGATAATACCTTTCACCTTGGCGTTCCGCAATTTGGCGTAGAGGGAGAGACCGGGGGGTTGCGTTCGCCCCGGCGCCGACCGCGGCGGCGGCTTGTCGCCGCCGCTCGTGAGGATCCACCAGTTCACTTGCCCCCTCCGTCGGGAGCCACGCGGCCGGAGCGTGACCAAGGTGCGGCCTGCTGAGTGATGGAGAACGCGTCGAGCCAGGTGGCAGCGCTTGGTCGGCGGGAGTGACGGAGCACTGATTACCTGGATCCCGACCTGCTCGGAATTCTATTTGCGCCACTGATTCCTATGACGATGCCAGTCGACCTTACGAACTCGACAATTACGGCGGGATCGTCGTGCCGCCGGAACACCGACATGGTTGGCCCTCCCGTCTGATCGCCCAAGATGCCGGCCCTCCGAGTGGGGCATCGGAGTTCCTTTCGCTGCAAAGGCCCCCGGAATGGACGTCCGGCACCCGATCCCACCGAGATGCCCGGCCCGGATGCCCCGCCTAGCATCGGTGGTGGGCACGTGGGTCCTCGGTCCGCGAGCGTCGTCCTCGCGGGACCCTTGCGCCGGGCGGGAGAGGCCCGTGAACGCACCTGCTGAGCTCGTGATCGACACTCCGGCCGGTCTCGCGCACATCACCACACCGGCTCCACGCGCCGTCTGGTGGGAGTTGGCGGGCAAGGATCCGGACACCAACCCCAGTCAGACTCCACTCTGGCTGGAGTGCCTGTGCGCCACAGGGCCGTACCGGGACGCGAGCCGCCTCTACGAGTTCGAGCGAGGCCGACGCCTCGTGCTCCCCATGGTCGCCAGAAGACACCGCCCGCGGATCCTGGGCGTGGAGGAGTCCTGGCCTGCCCAATGGGGCATAGGAGGGCCGGTGTGCGCGGAAAGCGTGAGTCCGGCGGAGGCACGTGCGGTCCTCGCGGACCTCGCGCGGCTGCGCGCGCTCCGGGTCGGTGTGCGGCTGCGGCCGACGGACCAGGCCGCATGGGCGAACGCCGCGACCGGCTTCGATCTCGAGCCCCACATGACGCAGATGGTGAATCTCGACGGTGGCTTCGGCACCGTCTGGGAGGAGCGTTTCGGACGTCGTAGGCGGCGGGACATCCGACGGGCCGAGCGCTCGGAGATGGACGTCGAGGTGGATCGCGGCGGCCGGCTGGTTCCTGCCTTCTACCACCTGTACCAGAAGTCGATCGTGCGCTGGGCCGAACAGCAGCACGAACCGCTGGCATTGGCCCGCTGGCGCAGAACGCGGGAGTTCCCTCTGAGCCGGCTGGAAGAGGTGGCTGCCCGGTTCGGTGACCGGTGTGCGATCTGGATGGCCTGGCGCGCCGGTGAGCCCGCCGGGGCGTGCATCGTCCTGCGCCACGGTGGTCACGCCAAGATGTGGCGCGGCGCTATGGACCGCGAACTGGCGCATCCGGTGCGCGCCATCCCCCTGCTCTACGGGCTGGCGATCGAGGACGCATGCGAGGCCGCCTGCCGGACGTTCGACATGGGAGAGTCCGTCCCGCAGTCCTCGCTCGCCGAGTTCAAGGCGGGGTTCGGCGCGGAGTGCTTCCACTCTCCGCGGCTCCTCCGGGAACGGCTTCCCGTCTCGGCCGCCGATCGCCGGCTGCGGACGGCCGTCAAACGCCTGATTCGCTTTCAGGACCCCTAAGGTCTCCTCCCTCCCGTGGTCACCCCACGTCGACGGGTTCCGCATCGTCGCTGTGATGAAGGGGTTTCAGGCCGTAGGCGTCCAACATCATGCCCAGCAGTCCGAAGTGACTGTTCGGTTGGGCATGGTCGCCCTGCCGGACATGTTCACCCACCAGGATGGTGGGGACATGGTTGGGTCCTTTCGCATCGTCCTCGTCCCAGGTGACGACCAGCAGACTGTTGTGGGTCATCGCCCATTCGGCGTAGCCGCCGAGATTGTTCCGCAGCCAGGTGTCCGCCTGCCGCACACCGCCGTCGTGCATGTCGTGTTCGAGGTCCGGGACGACGAACGCGACCGTCGGCAGATCCGTGAAGTCGCGAGGGAACGCGGTCCACGGGCGGTTGGCGGACGCGGGAAGGTTGTCGAAGTTCACCCACGGGTTGTGCCTGCGCACGTAGGCGCCGTCGGCGCAGCCGGTGAACCCGACGCGCGGCATGCTCTGCGCATAGCCCACGAAGGTGTGGCCGGCTTGGAGGAGTTGAGAGCCGAGATTCCGCGACGTGAGTCTGTGCGGGCAGGAATCGTCGTCGACCCCCAGGAAGGAGCCCGAGAAGAGCGCCAGGTAATTGGGCTGACTGGGGTGGGTGAGTGCGTAGAACTGGGTGAGGGAGGCCCCCTGCCGGGTCAGTTGGTTGAGGTACGGGGCCTCCGCGCTTCCGATGACGGCGCCGTACGGCTGATCCTCCTCGATCACCACGACGATGTGGTCCGGCCGGGGAAGCCCGGTTCGACCCGGTGAGTCGTCACAGCCCGCAGTGGTCAGGAGCGACGCCATCACGGCCGCCCATGCGAGGAGTTTTCTCGCCGAACGGCGTCCCGGCCCCAGTCCTACGCCTCTCACCTGTGGCTTCACCGCTCTCTGTCCGGGGGCCGTTTCGACGCGCGCCGCGCGCGACCGCCGCGAACCGCCACTTGCAGCAATCGGAAATACCGTCACAATCGGTATTGATACCTCTTCCTGGTCGACATCCAGCGCTGATCTGGACCGACAAGCGGGGGTGCCGACGGACGTGTCGCCTACGGCCGTCGTAACGGGGCGGGAGACCGACAGGCCGGAACCGGAAGGTGCCACATGCGTCGAGTCAACGCCTCCGTCGGCCGTGGGAGGACGGCCGGTCCCCTCGAGGAGTCGGCGTTCAGCGTCCTGAGAGGCGTCGTGGGAGTACCGGTTCCCCGGGAGACTTCTTCATGGGCAAGCTCCAGACGCTGACAGGCGGGCGCGTGGCGTCCTTCACCAACGCCGCGGTCCGGCGGCCCGGTGCCGCCGGGGAGCGGCGCCCCTCCGACCGGACCACGGCGCTCCAGTGGGCGACGCGCCTGATCCTTCCCGCTGCTCTCGCCCTCTGGCTGCTGTCCCTGCGCCACGTGGATCTCGCCGGGATGCGCGACTACGGTCTGCTGCAGGTGCTGCCGGTCCTCTTCTGGGTCGCCGTCGGCCTGCTCACCCTCGGCTTCTGCCTGGCGCTGACCGGCCGACGAACCGGCGGTGGATGGTTCGCGGGCTACGTCCTGGGGCTGATCGCGGTCATCCACGCGACCCCCACACTGCTCTATCCGACACTTCGCTACAGCTGGGCATGGAAACACGTCGCGGTCGTCGACGCGGTGATCCGCAACCGCGGTGAGGTACCCAACGCGGACAAGCTCGCCCTTTACAACCAATGGCCCGGATTCTTCGACCTCAACGCGTTCTTCGTGCAGGCCGCTGGTCTGGACTCGGCGCTCGGCTACGCGATCTGGACCCCGCCCGTCTTCAACGCCGTGCTGCTTGCTCCCTTGCTGCTGCTCTACCGGACCGTGACCCGCGACCGCCGGCTGATCTGGGGGGCGGCCTGGGTCTACTACTCGTGTTCCTGGGTGGGGCAGGACTACTTCGCCCCCCAGGCCTTCGCGTTCCTGCTCTTCGTGACGGTGATCGCCCTGATCATGGGGCAGTTGCCCACCTCCGCGCTGTACGGTGCGGACGGCATCCACAAGGACCGATGGCCTGTGGGCCGATTCGTGCTGGTCATGGTGATCGCAGCCGTCATCGTGTCCTCGCACCCGCTGACACCACTCATGCTCATCAGCGCACTGGTGGTGCTGTCGCTTCCGCGGCGCAACCGACGGGCCGTACTGCCCGCCCTGGCCGGTACGGTCCTGCTCACCGTGGCCTGGGACGCCACCGTCGCCCGCCCCTACATCTCGGCGAACCTGAACGACTTCCTGGGCGCGCTGCTGAAGCCCGACACCAATGTCGTCTCGGGGCTGGCCGCCCTCGGCACCGCGGCCCCGGGCCACGTCGTGGTGGCGTGGGTCGACCGGAGTCTGTCCGCCACGGTCTTCCTGCTGGCGGGCATCGCTTTCCTGACCCGCCCCTGGGTCCGCCGCACCGGCCTGCCCCTTCTCGTCGTCGCTCCGCTTCCGGTCCTGGCGGCGAATGCCTACGGCGGAGAGATGATCTTTCGCGCCTATCTCTTCGCACTGCCTGCGGCCTCGTTCCTGATCGCGGCCCTCCTCCGCAAGCCGGGCCTTCGGCCGCGCCTTCATGTGCCGGCCGTCTATCCCGTGCTGCTCGTCCTCCTCGCGGGACTCATGTTCGGTTACTACGGCAAGGAATCGGCGAACTACTTCACGAAGGACGAGGTGGCTGCCGGACGTTTCGTCGCGGCCACCTCGCCGCCCGGATCCACGATCGTCTCCCTCACGTCGGCCGTGCCCGGCCTGTACCTGCACTACGACCAGAACGCCCAGGTGCAGTTGGACGAGCAGGACATCGGCGACCGACGGCGCCTGGTGAAGGATCCGGTGAAGGGCTTGGCGGGCTTCGTCCAGCGGGCCACCCCGCAACAGCCCGCGTACATCATCCTGAGCCGGGCCCAGGCGGCCGACATCTACCAAAGAGGAGCTCTGCCCGCCAATACATTGCTGCGCCTGGAATCGGCCCTGTCGAAGAACCGGGACTACATCCCCGTCTTCCGCGGCAAGGACGTGGTGGTCTACCGGTATCAGGGCGCGAAGGGCGGAACGGGACGATGACCTCTCTGCGGCTGGGACTCGCGCTGTCCGGCTGGGCGGCTCTGGCGGTGGTCACCTTCCTGCCGGACGCCCTGATCCTGCGCGTCGTGGTGACGACGGCGTTCTTGATCGCCTGTCCCGGGCTGGCCGCCTCCCGTCGGGCCCGGGCGGGCACCGTGGGCGCCACGGACCGCACGGCGGTTCTGGAGGGGGGTGTCCTTGCCGTGACGGTCAGCTTGTCGATGGCGGTGCTCGTCGCGGTGCCCCTGTTCCTGAGCGACGCGTTCACCGTCACCCGGGCGCTGCTCGCGCTCGCCACCGCCACAACCGTCCTGGCCCTGATGACGTGGCCGGGCGGACATCGGCGCCGGGCACCGCGAGTCACTCCGGGCGCGGACCCAGGGACGGCTGACCCCGGCCGGCCGGAGCTGCCGGCCTCGGACTGAGGCGCCGCTGCGACCTCGCCGAGGTGCCGCAGGCGTTCACGTGAGGCGTCGCCACGGTCCCGTAGGCCCGAAACACCCGCTCAGCCCCCGCCTGCCCGGCGGGGGCGGTTTTCGAGCCCTCTTCCTGTTCGCTTGACTCCACTCGCAAATCGGGCGAATGTGTATATATACGTTGTAAATATATGTTGTAGGTGTCACTCGGAGACGCATGATCATGTACAACGAACCGATCACCAGTAGCGACCGGGAAGCCGGGGCACAGGCCGCCGTCAGCCTGGTCATCCCTGCCCTCAACGAGGCGCGCAACATCGCGTGGGTATTCGAGCAGATCCCGGCCTGCGTGGACGAGGTCATCCTGGTCGACGGCGACTCCACCGACGCCACGATCCCCATGGCGCAGTACTGCCTGCCGACCGTGCACAGTGTGCGACAGAGCGGCCGTGGCAAGGGCAATGCGCTGCGTACCGGCTTCCTCGAGGCCAAGGGCGACTACGTGGTGATGATGGACGCCGACGGCAGCATGTCCCCCGCGGAGATCCCCCACTTCGTGCACTTCCTCGACCACGGCTACGACTTCGTCAAGGGCTCGAGATTCGTCGCGGGCGGTGGCTCGCTCGACCTCACCCCCATCCGCAAGATGGGCAACCACGCGCTCCTGATCGCCACCAACCGGCTGTACCACGCCCGCCTGACCGATCTGTGCTACGGCTTCTGCGCCTTCCGCCGCAGTTTCCTCGACCAGCTCGACCTGCATGCCGCGGGCTTCGAAATCGAGGCCGAGATGATCGTGCACGCCCTGCGCTCCGGCCTGCGCATCGCCGAGGTCCCCAGTCTGGAACTGCCCCGGCGCAGCGGCTGCTCGAACCTCCACGCCATATCCGACGGACGCCGGGTACTCCGCACCCTGTTCGCGGAACGGCCGGGCGCCCGGCCCTCCGCCGCTCGCGCCGAGAGGAGCTCGGCGTGAGGTCCGCCCCGGTCCGCTCCCCTCTCCTCCGGCCCCCGGTGCCAGTGGTGGACATCGATCTGGCCCGTCCCGGCGAGTTCCGGCTGCCCGGTGACCGGGGCCAGGTCCGGCCACAAGGACAGGCCCGGGCACTCGTACGAATGCACGGTCGTCCCCTGGGCATGGTCAGCGCCGCGGACACCTCCGGACCCGACGGCCTGTGGCGGGCGCTGGCCGGCGCAGCGCACGTGGAACTGGCAGGGCAGCTCGCGCGGCACCGCGCCGAGGACCGGACCGGACCGGACGACGGTGCCACGGAAGAACAGTGGCGGGCGGACCGACCCCAGGCACTCGACCGGACACCCGTCATCAGCGTGATCGTGGCCACCCGTGACCGGCCGGAGAAACTGCGACGCTGCCTGCAAACGCTGCTGCGCTCGCAGTACCCCGAGTTCGAGATCATCGTGGTCGACAACGCCCCAGCCGACGGTGCGACCGAAGCCCTGGTCCGCAGGGACTTCACCGGACGGGTCCGCTACGTCCACGACCCCGTCGCCGGGCTGGCGCGTGCCCACAACCTGGGGCTCGCCAAGGCGCGCGGATCCGTCGTCGCCTTCACGGACGACGACACGCTCGTCGACCCCGGATGGCTGTCGGCGCTGGCCGAGACCTTCGCACGGGACACGCGGATCGGCTGTGTCACCGGACTGATCGTGCCCGCCGAACTGGAGACCCCGGCCCAGAACGCCCTCGAACTGCAGGGTGGTTTCGCGAAAGGGTACGTGGCGCGCAGCTGGTCACTGATCGATCCGCCGGCGGACCCGCTGTTCCCCTTCACCGCCGGACGCTTCGGCTCGGGCGCCAACATGGCATTCCGTACCGACGTGCTCCGCGCCCTGGGCGGCTTCGACCCCGCGACCGGCGCCGGGACCCCAGGCCGGGGTGGTGACGATCTGCTCGCCTTCTTCGAGATCCTGACGGCCGGTCACACCCTCACCTACCAGCCGAGTGCCATCGTCTGGCACTGCCATCGCCGCACACGGGACGCCATAGCCGCTCAGGCGTTCGGCTACGGTGCCGGCCTCGGTGCCTATCTCACCGGCGCGCTGCTGAGGAACCCGCGTCTGCTGCCCGCACTGCTGCGGCGGCTGCCCCGCGGCATCCGCTACGCCATGACCAGATCGCGCGACCGCGGCGCCCATCCCGAGGCCGAGTGGTCCCGGCGCTTGGCGCTCCTGGAAGCACGGGGGATGGTCTACGGCCCCTGCGGGTACCTCCGCGGACGGCTCACGGGCGCTGACGCGGGAAGCTGATGGTGAGCGCCTTGGGAACCAGCCCGATCGCCGACTCGGCCGCGAGACGCGCCGGAATGCGACGACGCCCCCTGGGCATGCTGCGCGCCGGTATCGGCGCCGCGCTCCCGCGGGAGCGCGTACTGCGCACGGGACACGTCCTCGCGTTCAGTTCCCTCATCAACGCCGCCTTCGGCTTCTTCTTCTGGATCTTCGCGACGCACCTGTACGACGAGCGGACCGTGGGCCTGAGCTCCTCGGCACTCGCCGCGTCCCTCCTGCTCACAGGCATCGGGCAGCTCAACCTCAACGACTTCCTGGTGCGGTTCGTACCGACCGCCGGCCGCCGTACCCGCCGACTCGTCCTCACCTGCTACGCGACCAGCATGTCCTTCAGCGTGGTGGTGGCCGTGGCGTTCCTCGCGCTGGTACCGGTGGTCGCGCCGAGGCTCAGTTTCCTCCTGTCCCCGGTCACCGCGATCTGCTTCGTGGTGGCCACGGCGGGCTACGCCGTGTTCGTCCTGCAGGACGGCGCGCTCACCGCGGTCCGTCTGCCGGGCTGGGTCGTGGGCGAGAACCTGATCTTCGCCCTCGCGAAGATCCTGCTACTCGCTCTGGGCGCCGCCCTGGGCCTCTTCTCGGGGATCCTGCTGTCGTGGGCCGGAGCTCTCGTGATCTCGCTGATCGTGGCCAACTCCGTTCTGATACGCAGGGGGATTCCCCGCCACGAGCGGGAAAGGCAAACCGTGCCACCACCGCCCCGCATGCTCGGCTACGCCGCGGCCGACTGGTTCGGCGCCCTGTTCCGGGTAGCCGCGTACACCCTGGTCCCGCTGATCGTGCTGAACAAGCTCGGCGCCGAACAGAGCGCCTACTTCGCGGTGGCCTGGAGCCTCGCCTATGTGCCCTATCTGCTCGCCCGCAACATGGGGACGTCGCTGCTCGCGGAGTCAGTGCGCGGGCCCGAACGACTCGTGGAGCAGTCCCTGCGCGTCCTGCGCCACTCGGGTCTGCTGCTCGGCGGAGTCACGGTCGTCCTGGTCGCCGCGGCTCCACAGATCCTGTCGCTCTTCGGTGCCGCGTACGCGGCCGAGGGAACCACGCTGCTGCGGATGCTGGCCCTGTCCGCCCTGCCGAACCTGCTGCTGAGCGTGGCCATTGACGTGGCCCGGGCGCGGCGGCGCCTGCGCTGGGCGGTGGCGCTGCAGGCGGCGATGTGCGTCCTGGTGCTCGGGCTCACCCCGCTGCTGCTCACGGAGTTCGGTGTCGTGGGCGCAGGCATCGCCTGGCTCGTCACCCAGTGCGTGATCGCCGTCTTCCTGCTCGTTTCCTGGTCCCGCTGGCTCGTCCCCGTCGCTGAAGGGTCATCATGAACAGCGCACTTCCAACCGGTCGCACCGTCCCCACCCTGTCGGTCGTCATCTGCGCCTACACCCTCGACCGGTGGGACGACCTGCGGGCCGCGATCGGGTCGGTACTGGTCCAGGACCCGCCGGCCGACGAGGTCGTGCTGGTGGTGGACCACAACCAGGACCTCCTGGAGCGGGCCGCGCGGGAGCTGTCCGGCGTCCGAGTGGTGCGCAACCAGAGGCGGCGCGGTCTGTCCGGGGGCCGCAACACCGGAGTGGCGGTCTCAGGTGCCGACGTGGTTGCTTTCCTCGACGACGACGCCACTGCGGAACCGGGCTGGACGGGCCGCCTGCTGGCCCCCTACGGCGATCCCCGCGTCATGGGCGTCGGCGGGTTCGTCCGGCCGCGGTGGGCCTCCCGGCGACCGGTGTGGTTCCCGCCTGAATTCGACTGGGTGGTGGGCTGCTCCTACCGGGGACAGCCCCGACAGGCCGCCCGCGTCCGCAACTTCATCGGCGCCAACATGTCCTTCCGCCGGAGGGAACTCATCGCGGTGGGCGGCTTCCTCGACGCACTCGGACGCGTGGGCAGCCGTCCGGTGGCGAGCTGCGACGAGACCGACCTGTGTCTGCGGATCGCCGCCCGCAGCCCGCAGGCCGTCCTGATGTACGAACCTGCCGCCGAGGTACGGCACCGGGTCCCCGAGTCCCGCGCCAGCTGGGCCTACTTCCGCAACCGCTGCTACATCGAAGGGCTGTCCAAGGCGCTCGTAGCACGGCGCTGCGGCAGCGGACCGGCGCTGGCCAGCGAGCGCGCGTACGTGCGGTCGACCATCCCCAGGGCCCTCGCCCGCAACCTGACCGGGATCCGGCGCCCCGGCGCGCTGCGCACGATCGGGGCACTGTCCGGGGGTGTGTGCGCTACCGTCGCCGGTTACCTCGTCGGATCGGTCCGGCCGCTGGGTTCCCAGGACCTCTCCCGGAGGCAGGAAGCAGCGAAGTCACCTGCGACGGCCGGCTCATGAGCGGGGTACCCGTCTTCCTCTATCACGCGGTGTCGAACGACTCGCCGCGCTGGCTGGCGCAGTTCACGGTGAGTCCCCGCACGTTCGTGGAGCACCTGGACATGATCGCCGACAGCGGACTGCGCGTGATCCCCTTGCGGCAGCTGGTCGCGGCACTGCTCGGCGGCCCTCCGGTGCCACCTCGGTCGGCGGTCCTCACCTTCGACGACGGATACGCGGACTTCGCCTCCACCGTGGCTCCGCTGCTCGCCGCACGGGGACTCGGCTCGACCCTGTACGTGACCACAGGCGCCCTCAGCACCGCTGGACGGCCGTCGGGCGGCGGGCCGTTCCCGTCCGCGGCGACGCTCAGCTGGGCCCAGGTCAGGGAACTGGACACGGCGGGGGTCGAGATCGGTGGACACACCCTTACCCATCCGCAACTGGACACGTTGCCCCCGACATCGGTGCGGGAGGAGGTGGCCGGCTGCAAGCAGCGGATCGAGGACGAGCTCGGGCACCGTGTCGACTCCTTCGCCTACCCACACGGCTATTCCAGCCCGCGCGTTCGCGCGCTGGTACGGGAGGCCGGCTGGATCTCGGCCGCCGCCATCCGCTCGACGTCGGCCTTTAGTTCGGAGAGGGACGATCCGCTGCAGTTCGCCCGGCTCATGGTCCGGGCGGACACGGGTCGGGACCGTTTCGCGCTCTGGACCAGAGGTGGGGGAGCCCCCGTGGCCCCCTTCCCCGAGGGACTGCGGACCAAGGGCTGGCGGGCCTACCGCCGGGCGAGAGCGGCGACCGGTCGGCCGTATCGGGCGATACCCGCGTGACCATCGACCGGGCGCCGCAGTCGCACGGACCGCTGACGGCGTGTCAACGCTGCCAAATTCGAACGAAGTCCACGAGCATGCGCGCCGAGACGCTGTCCGCGGACGGCGCGTAGGGCAGGCCGACGGCCAGGTTGAGGATGACCTCCATGGGCACGTGGGGAATACGTTCCGGGTCGGTCACGCGGAACCGTTCGACCCCATCCACGTACCAGACGAGTCTGTCCTTCTCCCAGAGCACCGCGAAGACGTGGAAGCCCTCGGCGAACCCGGCCGCGGTGAAGGTCCCCCTCTGCTTCCTCTTGGCGCCCTCGGCGTTCCGCCAGTGCACGAACATCGCCAGCTGATTCGGTGAGCCGAGGAACTCCATGATGTCGATCTCGGGTGGGGTGTAGCGGCTCGCGGGCATCATCCAGAACTCCGGTGCCATCCCGGCCTGCGCCGGGATGTGGATCGCCGCCTCGAAGTAGCCGTAGGTGAAGGTCTCTCGTGGCTGGGCGTACCAGTTGTCCCGGCCGGTGGAGATCATGCCGGACGCCCAGGGGTAGACCTTTCCGTCGCTGCCTGGCGTGGCCCTGCGCTGGGCGGTGAGGGTCAGCTTCCCCCCGCTCACGGCGACCTGACCGGGCTGGTACCACTCCAGTTCGTTGTTGCTGCTGATGGTGCAGCCGCGCTCGTTCCAGTCGTAGCACGTGGTCCAGCGGTCCGTGGCGAGACGGGAGCCGTCGAACTCGTCGTGGAAGGCCATGCGCCAGTCGCCGGGTACCGGAGGCCGCGGCACCTCCGCTCCGGGCGTCGAAGTGCAGCCGCCGCATGCCACCGACAACAACATGAGCACTCCGAGCACCACACCCCGTGACGTCATGGACGGGTGCGCATCCCGGCCGCGACGGCGCCGGCCACTCGGCGCGCGGCGAAACCACTGCTCGCGACGAACCGCAACACGGGGCCGAAGGCGCAAGCGGCAGCCAGTTTCGTCTCGCGCGGCGCCGAGGCGGGTCACGGCCGCGTACCGGCCCAGCGGGCGCATTCGTCGACCACGGGTGCGACCGTGTGCGTGAGCCAGCCGTAGCTGCGGCCGAACCTCGGAGACTTGCGGACGTTGTTCGCCACATGCCACAGCCAGCTCAGCAGGGGAATGGCCACCGGGTCGGCGACACCGTGGTCCGGGTTCAGTCCGGCGAGGGCGAGCAGGGCACGGTCGGCGTCCGGTACCCGGCCGGCGCGCAGCGTATCGGCGACCAGGCCACCCAGCGGGCGGCCGGTCAGGGTACTGCGCAAGGCCATGACGAAGGAGTAGGCGTCTATCTCGCACGGCCCGTCGGCGCGGCCGCTGCTCCAGTCGAAGACACCGGTGACCTGGAGGGGGTCGCCGTCGAGCAGCACGTTGCCGGGGTGGTAGTCGCCATGGGTCCAGCCCTCGGTCAGCACAGCTCCGGCCAGGGCCGCGTCCAGCCGGTGGCGCAGGGTCTCGAATCCGGCCGCTCGCCGACCGGACCGGTAGAGAGGCATTCCGGCGGAGAGGGCGGTCAGCTGCGACTCGCACCAGGCCGGGATACGGTCGGCCGCTTTGCGGCCACGGCCGGTGGCGGCCCGCAGCTCGGCCAGCAGCCGCATGGCGGGAGCTGCGACGGCGAACGGGTCCTCAGGGGCGTCCAGGATCAGTCGTTCAGCCGGAATGCCCGGGAGCCGGCTCTGGGCAACGGTTCCCGAGGGTTCGGAAGAGCCGACGAGCCGGGGCAGGAGAGGATGCCAGGGAGCGAGTCGGTTGTCGGCCTCGAGTTCTTGCAGGACTTCCCGCTCTCGCGCCATGACGTGGGCCCCGGCCTCATTCCTGGGGTGCTTGACCACTAGTCTTCCTGCGCCGTGTCGCAGCTCGAAGACCAGCAGGCCCGCCTCGGGCAGCGAGGGTCGCCGGACCACGGTGATGTCTTTGCGACCGGCGCCGCGCATGAGCCAGTGAGCCCGGAGGCGGTCGTCGAGGCCTGCCAGTGCGCGCGGGAAGTAGAGGGGCAGCAAACCGGAGAGCGAGGACATCTTGGCGGGAGTCTTCATACCAGACCTTGCCAGGCCTTCCGCTGCACGACCCGCGCATGCGGGGAATCCATGAACGGGGTCGGTATGCAGCCGTCGAAGCTATGGAATAGCTTGAGAACTTCTACCCATATCGTACCTTTCCGGACGAGATTCTCGGAATGGACCGTAGCGGTGGGCTTGCTGGAGTGGTGCCCGTGCTCCTTGCCGAATCGGCAACCATCCGCTGCATCGCGGCAGGCTGGGCGAGGTGCGCACGGTCTGGCGGGCCGGATCCTGGCGCCGTTCAGTCTGCTCCGCACCCGGCCACCAGTGGCGCCGTGGACGTGACCAAGGCGTGCGAGCAGGCCGATGCCGTAGCCCTGCAGCGCACCGATTGGCCCCAGTGCCAGTACATGACCACTCGCCTCGTACATCGCCCGTCCCATGGCATCGGCGCTTCGGGGGCCGATGCCATGGGACGGGCGTGAGTCGCCGTCGCCCGGGGCGTCGACGGGATCAGCGCTGCCAGGCCCTCACGTAGTCGACCATCATGTCCGCGGGGACCAGGTTGGTTCCGCTGTGACTGGGGTTGATGGCGTTGTTGAGGATCAGGTACATCGGGGCGGAGGTGACCCCGGAGGTGATCTGACCGACCTGCTTGCCGTCGTAGTAGTACGTAACGGAACCCTGCTTCCATTCGGCGCCGAAAGTGTGCCAGCCGCCGGAGTAATTGCCGGAAGCACAACCTCCCGGACCGCCTGCCGTGGAATGGAAGTGATAACAGGCCGAGCCGCCCAGGCCCTCCAGGACGTCCAGCTCGCCATCCGTCGGCCAGTTCTGTCCGTCCAGCCAGAAGGACGGCCAGTTGGCCATCTGCGTTCCGGAGGAGGGCGTATAGATGCGGGCCTCGAAAGCGCCGTAAGTGAACTGTGCCTTTCCGTTGCTGGTCACCAGGCCGGAAACGTTGGGATACGTCTTGCCGCTGACGGTGGTCGGCTTTGCGATGAGCTTGAGATGGAGGGAGCCGTCGCCGACAGTGACCTGGGACGGAGAATAGGCGGACCCTTCAGCGGAGTTGGGCGGCTTGGTGTCGCACTCGGAACAACCGAACCAGTTCGAGTTCCACTTGGAACCGTCAAGCTGGGTGCCATTGAACTCGTCACTGAATACAGGGCGCCATGCGCCGGCGATACCCACGGGCGCAGCGGCGTTCGAGGGCGGCGCAGAGGATGGTGCGCTGGGGGTGGGTGTAGCTGTTGGAACGGGAGGCGGCGATTGCGTAGGGGTGGACGCAGGAGTCGAAGCCGTCGGCGTCGGTGTTGGCGTCGTTGTGGAGCCGGTGCCGGAGGTGAAGGACTTCACCGGGGAGAGGCTGTGCCAGTTGCCGTGAGACTTGTACGCGACGAAATATGTGTAGGCGCCCGCCGGGAATGTACGCGAGCCCGAGGTGTACGTGGTGGGCGTGGTCCTCAGAGTGGTCGCGGTGGCCCCGGGGAAGTCGTATTGACCGCCATCGGCGGATCGCACGGCGACAGTCAGCGCCTGTAGTTTGACTGTTCTGATGCCATGGACCGTGGCGGTGGCTTTGGTCTGTCCGTTCGCGGCCGCCGATACGGACAGGGAATCGACCACGATGTTGGTGGTGGCGGCATCCGCCGGGTCTGTTTGTGTAAGGAGCCCTCCGACCACTGCGGCAGTGGCGAGCGAAAGTGCTGCCAGCTTCGTTCGCATAGCGCGCGAACGACGGTGCTTCGGCGTATCAAGTGTGCAATTCATTGGCATGTACGCGTGACCTTTCGCCCCCATGTGGCAGTCGAGCCATGATCGAGAGGTGAGTGGTGGAGGACTGAATGGTCATGGACTCTGCGTGAGGCGAACCCAATCCGCAAGTGCTCGACCGACGCCGAAGCATGCCTGTAATCCTTCGACATTCCTGTCGGGCAGCCGAGTTGGCCAACTCGAGGCGGATTCAGTGATGTCCGACACGTCAGAAATAATTCGGGCATAAGGGTCGAATTATGCGCGTCTGGTGTTCAGTGACCGACGGGGCCACGTCGCGGACAGGCCCGCTGCGGCTGCCGCCGTTTCCTGTCTCTGACCCAGGATGCGAGGAGCGGCTGCCACTTGAACTCGCCCTCGCCGCCTTGCCGTCGACCAGGGGCCGCTGGACGGGCAATGGCGGAGCGGGGTGTCGTAACCCCCGCGACGTGCGGGTCACCTGTCGAGGAACCGGTGTCTGGTGCCCGCCGGCGAGGTGAAGAGCCGGCCATCACGGACCTGCCATTCGCTCGTTCCGGCAATTTCGTGGCTGACGAGGAACAGGCCTTGGACGAGGTCTCCGTCATCGTCGGAAGCGGGGATCCGAGCGATCTCCTTGATCTGGTCGGCGAACCAGTCCACGGCGGACTCACGGATGTCAGCCCCGTAGAAGATGTAGTGGGCCCAGTTGACGTGTCGGCGCGGGGAGCCCCACCCATCGGAGTAGTGGTCGTCCTCATGAGAGGAGATGACCTTGCGGACGGCGGCGAGTTGCGTCGCGTCGCACTCCAGCCCCCCTCTGATCGACTCGTACACGCCCATGAGCTGTCCTCTCTTGCTCTCCAGCAGCACTCCGACAGCCTTCGGCTGACGTCGGCTGCGTAGGCAACCCGGTCGGCGGCCCGCCGCAATTTCACGGCGTCGGACTGCATCTGGTCCAGGTACCTGTCCCCGGGGATGGTGCCGTCCGCCGGCCAGGCACCCCGCGTCCGGGTCCGGGGGAGCCGTCAGCCGAGCCGAGCCGGGTGGCCGCTCAGGCCTCGTCCTCGGGAGTCGCGAGCGCAGCGAGGTGCGCCGTGCGTACCTCGGTCGTCTGGCCCTGCACCAGCAGGAACAGCCCCTCCCGGGCCAGCCGTTGCGCCGGGCCGGCGAGGTCCATCGACCGTCCGCCGCCGGCCACGACCGCCGCCGTCGTGGCCGCCCGCATCAGGTCGTAGGCCCGCGTCTTGCAGGCCAGCCGCTCCGCGACGCGCTCCTGCGGGTGGGGATGGTCGGCCAGCGCGTACGCCTGTTCACGCACCCGGCCCAGCCGGGCACGCAGGTCACGCGCGGTCTCCCCGGCGACGGGATCGCCGTCCAGCAGCGCGAGCGCCGCCTCCGCGACCCCGAAGACGGCCGGGGAGGCGTTGGTGTTCCTCGGCCGGTCGGCGGCCGCCCACGTCTCGAACGGCACGCGCAGCGCCACGGCCTCCTCAGGGAGCCACAGGCCGTCCAGCGCGAGGGAGACCGTGCGGGAGGCGGTGAGCGCCGCCAGCCGCATCGGCGGCGACGGACGCAGCCCCGGCTGCTCGCGTGCCTCCGTGAACGCGAACAGCGCCTCACCCGACTCGGTCACACCAGCCAGCAGCATCACATCGTTCAGGCCCCAGCCCGTGTACCAGGGGACCGTCCCGTCGAAGCGCCGCCCGCCGCGCTCCCGCGTCACCCGGACCGGCACGCGCGGAAACGCCCGCAGCTGCGCGTACGCCACCCCCGACAGCAGCTCCCCACGCGCCAGAGGACCCAGCAGCCGCTCCCGCACCGGCAGGTCGCTCCTGGCGAGGGTCTGCACCGGCGTGTGGTGCTGGGTCTGGACGAACCACGTCGAGCAGCACGCGCCCGCGAGGATCTCGGCGACCTCCCGGGCCACCGCGGCGGGCGCGGCCGACCCGCCGTACTCCACCGGTGCGCTCACCCCGAGCAGCCCCGCCCGCCTGATCGCGTCGAGGTGGCCGGCCGGCACTCCCTCCTGGTCCACCCGCTGCGCAGCGGGCGCCAGCAGCTCGGCCGCCAGCCGCCGCGCACGGGTGACGAGAGGGTGCGGTGCGGTGGTCATCGGAGAAAATCCTCCCGGTGTCGTCGTGTCCGGTGTCGATCCCGCGGTCTCCCGTTCGTGTAGGCAGTGACAAGCGGGTCGACACCGAGGAGGACACGTCATGAAGCACTACCTGTTGAGCGTGATGCAGCCGGTGGGAGAGCCGCCTGAGCCGGAGGTGCTGGAAGAGATCATGCACAGGGTGGAGGGGTTCCACGCCGAGCTGCGCGCCGCCGACGCCTGGGTCTTCGCCGGAGGACTGCACGGCCCGGAGACGGCCACCGTGCTGCGGGCAGGTGAGGGCGGCGACGTCCTGGTCACCGACGGCCCCTACACGGAGAGCAAGGAGTACCTGGGCGGGATCTGCCTCATCAAGGCCCCCGATCTCGACGCGGCCCTCGACTGGGGCCGCAGGGCGGCGCGGGCGACCACGCTCCCGATCGAGGTGCGCCCGTTCATGGGCGAAGCCGACGGCTGATGGAGACCACCGGCGCGGAGATCGAGGCCGTGTTCCGCGCGGAGTACGGCCGCGCCGTCGCCGTGCTCGTCCGCTTCCTCGGCGACATCGACCACGCCGAGGAAGCGGTCCAGGACGCGTTCACGACGGCCGTGCGGACCTGGCCGGAGACCGGTGTGCCGCCGAGTCCGGCCGGCTGGATCATCACCACCGCCCGCAACCGCGCCGTCGACCGGCTGCGGCGCGAGTCCTCGCGGCAGAGCCGGCACGCGGAGGCGGCCCGCCTGTACGCGCCGGACGCACCGGCCGAGGAGGGCCCCGTGCGCGACGACCGGCTCCGTCTGATCTTCACCTGCTGCCACCCGGCCCTCTCCCGACAGGCGCAGGTCGCCCTGACCCTGAGGCTGCTCGGCGGTCTCACCACCGCGCAGATCGCCCGCGCCTTCCTCGTGCCCGAGCCGACGATGGCCCAGCGGCTCGTCCGGGCGAAGGCCAAGATCCGCGACGCCCGCATCCCGTACCGGGTCCCGCGCGACGCCGACCTGCCCGACCGCGTGGCAGGGGTGCTGGCCGTCGTCTACCTCGTCTTCAACGAGGGGTACGGCGGCCGGCCCGACCTGTGCCGGGAGGCGATCCGTCTGGGGCGCCTGCTGACCGAGCTGATGCCGGACGAGCCCGAGGCCCTGGGGCTGCTCGCGCTGATGCTGCTGGTGGAGTCCCGGCGTCCCGCGCGTGAGACCCCCGACGGGGAGCTGGTTCTCCTCGCCGACCAGGACCGCTCCCGCTGGGACCGCGAGCTGATCGCCGAGGGGCAGGAACTCGTACGCCGGTGCCTGCGCCGCGACCGGCCCGGCCCCTACCAGATCCAGGCCGCCGTCAACGCCGTCCACAGCGACGCCCCGGACGCCGCCGCCACGGACTGGTGGCAGATCCGCCGGCTGTACGACCAGCTCATGGCCCTCGCCCCGAGCCCGGTCGTCGCCCTCAACCGCGCCGTCGCGGTGGCCGAGACGTCCGGTCCGCAGGCCGCCCTCGCCCTGACCGGACAACTGGACCTGGACGGGTACCACGCCTACCACGCCGTACGGGCGGATCTGCTGAGCCGCCTGGACCGGCGGGCGGAGGCGGCCCAGGCCTACGAGGCCGCCCTCGCGCTGACCGCCAACCCGGGGGAGCGTGCCGTCCTGGAACGCCGCCGGAGGGAGCTGGACGAGCGCCGCACGGACCCAACCCCGCCCGCCCCGCCCGCCGAGCCTCCCTGACGCCGACCGGGGCGGAGATGGAGCCCGTTCACGCACCCCGCGGTCCGTGAATGCCGTACGACTCACCGACGCACAGAGCGGGGACGAGCCGACGGCCGCGCGGAAACACGGAGGCCGGAGTGCCCGGAATT
Organism: Streptomyces sp. NPDC005496; assembly: GCF_042872045.1. Lineage (NCBI taxonomy): Bacteria > Bacillati > Actinomycetota > Actinomycetes > Kitasatosporales > Streptomycetaceae > Streptomyces > Streptomyces sp. NPDC005496. The sequence continues at coordinate 230,007 of NZ_JBIAJQ010000004.1, read as the reverse complement.
TATTTGGGCACATGAAAGGTTGGTATATACATCGAGACGTCCGACCAGCTCACGAGCACCACGCGCGGCTTCACGGCCGCGCCCGACCAGCGAGGCACCGTGAACCACTCCACCCCCGAGCAGCCCGCCGACGTCGTCGCCCGGCTGCGCGCCACCTTCCGCTCCGGCCGCACCCAGCCCCTCGAATGGCGCACGAGCCGGCTGAAGCAGCTGCGCGAGCTGCTCACCGCCCACGGTGAGGACCTCGCCGCCGCGCTCCACGAGGACCTCGGCAAGAGCTCCACCGAGGCGCATCGCACGGAGATCGACTTCACCATCCGCGAGATCGACCACACCCTCGAGCACCTGGACACCTGGCTGCGCCCCGAGTCCGCGCCCGTCCCCGCACACCTCGGCACCGACGCCACGGCGTGGACGCGGTACGACCCGCTCGGCGTCGTCCTGGTCATCGCCCCCTGGAACTATCCGGTGCAGCTCCTGCTCACGCCGCTGCTCGGCGCGCTGGCCGCGGGCAACACGGTGGTCGCCAAGCCCAGCGAGCTGGCTCCCGCCACGTCCGCCGCACTGGCCCAACTGCTGCCGCGCTACCTGGACACCGACGCGGTCGCCGTCGTCGAGGGCGGCGTCCCGGAGACCACGGCCCTGCTGGCCGAGCGCTTCGACCACATCTTCTACACCGGCAACGGCACCGTGGGCCGCGTCGTCATGCGGGCCGCCGCGGAGCACCTCACGCCGGTCACCCTCGAACTGGGCGGCAAGTCACCGGCGTTCGTGGACCGCGACGCGGATCCGGCCGTCGTCGCCGACCGTCTCGTGCGCGGCAAGTTCCTGAACGCCGGGCAGACCTGCGTCGCACCCGACTACGTGTTGACCGACCCCGCGACCGCGCGCGCCCTGGAGCCGGAGCTGGCCCGCGCCGTCGAGGCCCTCTTCGGAGCCGACCCGAGTACCTCCCCGGAGTACGGACGGATCGTCAACGAACGGCACTTCGACCGGCTCGGCGCCCTGCTCGACTCCGGGCGGACCGTGATCGGCGGCACGTCCGACCGGGCCGCCAAGTACATCGCGCCGACCGTGCTGGCCGACGTCGATCCCGCGTCGCCCGTGATGCGGGAGGAGATCTTCGGCCCGGTCCTGCCGATCGTCACCGTGGCGGACCTCGACGAGGCCATCGGCTTCATCAACGACCGCGACAAGCCGCTGGCGCTGTACGCCTTCACCAAGTCGGACGACACGCGCCACCGCCTTGCCGCCGAGACGTCCTCCGGCGGCCTCGGGTTCGGTCTCCCGCTGGCTCATCTGACCGTCTCCGACCTGCCGTTCGGCGGAGTCGGCGAGAGCGGCATGGGTAGCTACCACGGGCGCTACTCGATCGACACGTTCAGCCACCGCAAGGCGGTGCTGGAGAAGCCGCTGCGCTGAGCCGCGCGACGACACGGCCCGGGTCCGTCGAGGACGGCCCGGGCCGTCGGCGTGTGCGTGCCAGGCAGTGGCCGTGAGCCCGCCGGTGTCCGTGAGTTGTCCGGTGTGCGTGGGGCCGGCGGAGGCGGTGAGTCGCTCAACCTCCGCCCGTCGGGGGGCGGTTCGGTGCCAACGTTGTCAGATCCGACTGGTCTACACCCTTGACTGGTACAGACCAAAGCGGTTGAGTGTGGCCTCACAACCCCCCACCGCGGCCGCCCCCGACGCCGTGGCCGGCGCGGTCCGGCGCGTTCGTGCGGGCCTGCTCCGCTCCGCCCTGTGCCGGGCGCGGCCGTGTTCGCGAAGGAGTCGATTTCCTGTGTCGAGACGCCGAATCTCCGCCGTCATGGCCGCCCTCATCATCGGCACGGCCGCGCCGGTCCTCATGCCGGCCGCGGACGCGTCCGCCGCGTCCTGTTCTAGCTACCCCTCCTGGGTCGCCGGGAAGTCCTACGTCACCGGCAACATCGTGCGGTACACCGACGGCAAGGCTTACATCGCCGAACACGACAACCCGGGCTACGACCCGACCATCAGCACCTGGTACTGGGAGCCGTACGCCTGTGACGGCGGGTCCACCACGCCCTCCGACGGCTTCGTCGTGAGCGAGGCGCAGTTCAACCAGATGTTCCCGAACCGGAACTCGTTCTACACGTACAACGGGCTGAAGGCCGCCCTCAGTTCCTACCCCGGCTTCGCGAACACCGGCAGCGACACGGTCAAGAAGCAGGAGGCCGCCGCCTTCCTCGCCAACGTCAACCACGAGACCGGCGGTCTGGTCCACGTGGTGGAACAGAACACCGCCAACTACCCCCACTACTGCGACTGGAGCCAGCCCTACGGGTGCCCGGCCGGCCAGTCCGCGTACTACGGCCGCGGCCCCATCCAGCTCAGCTGGAACTTCAACTACAAGGCCGCGGGCGACGCGTTGGGCATCGACCTGCTGCGCAACCCCAACCTGGTGCAGACCGACGCGTCCGTGGCCTGGAAGACCGGCCTCTGGTACTGGAACACCCAGAGCGGACCGGGCACGATGACGCCGCACAACGCGATGGTCAACAGCGCGGGATTCGGCCAGACCATCCGCAGCATCAACGGCTCGCTGGAATGCGACGGCAGGAACCCGGCGCAGGTCCAGAGCCGGGTGGACGCCTACCAGCGGTTCGTGCAGATCCTCGGCACGTCGGCCGGCGGCAACCTCTACTGCTGAGTAATCCCGCCGGTTCTGCACTGTCAGGTGCATGGCAGGTGCGGCATCCTGTGTTCGCCTTCGCTCCTCCCCGTCGTCCGGCACGGAAGGACACCGTCACAGTGATGCCGCATCCCCGCCCCCTGCGCCCCCTGCTCGCCGTCACCGCCGCAGGCGCGGCGCTCGCCTCCGTCCTCCTCGGCCCCGGTCCCGCGAGCGCCGCCGACGTGCCCGCCGCCGGCGCCTACTACGTCCAGAGCGCGACCACCGGTCTCAACGCCGCCGACAGCGGGGGAGCGGTCGTGCAGCACAACCCCAGAGGCGACGAGGACCACCAGCGGTGGACGCTGCGGGCCGGTGGATCCTCGTACGTCCTGGAGAGCGCCGACAGCGCGGGCAGCTGTCTCGGCCGCTCGGGGGACCAGGCCAGAACGGCGCCCTGCGACAGCGGCGACGCCGCGTGGGAGGTCATCCCGGCCGGGTCCGACCGGTACACCCTCAAGGTCCCCGGGGCGGACCGGTACCTGACCGTGGGCGCCGCGCCGGCCGGCTCCACCTACCCGGCCCAGCTGGTGGTCGGCGCCGCCGGGGACCTCGCGGCCTTCTACCTCACCCCCGTGGACCCGGTCACCTCCCCGATGCCTCCCGAGGACCGGCGCACCCTGGACCAGGTCACGTTCCTCACCGCCCACAACGCCTACGCCAACGGAGTGGACGGCGGCTTCGCCCCGCCCTTCGTCAACATGTTCCCGAACCAGAGCCGCGGCATCGACCGGCAACTCGCCGACGGGGTACGGGGTTTCATGCTCGACATCCACCAGACCCCGGACGGCGCGATCCTCTGCCACAACAGCTGCACCCTCGTCAGCAGGCCGGTCGCTCTGTGGGTCGACCTCCAGCGCATGGTGAACTTCCTGAAGCAGCACCCCGACCAGTTCGTCACCGTGTTCCTGGAGGACTACGTCGACCCCGGCGTCCTGCGCGCCGAACTCGCCCGCGTGAACGGCCTGTCCGACGTCCTCTACCGCCCCGACCGGACCGGCGTGCGCCAGAACGGCTGGCCCAGGATGGCCGACCTGCTGGCCGCGGACGACCGGCTGCTCATCTTCACCGACCACAGCCGCGCCGCCGACGAGTCGGCGGGCCTCACCCGGGACAGCTTCGGCGTCATGTACCAGCGGGAGTGGACGGTGGAGAACTACTGGTCCATGGGATCAGGGCTCGGTTCCTCCGACTGGTCCTGCTACAGCCGCTGGTACGACATCCCGCTGACCCGCACGGAGGGCGCCTTCCGTCGGCTCTTCGTCATGAACCACTTCCGCGACGCCACGATCGCGTCCACGGCCTCCACGGACAACACCAAACTCGCCGACCGCGCCCAGCGCTTCTGCCGCCCCGCCGCCCGAAAGAAGCCCAACTTCCTGGCCGTGGACCGCTACGACCTCGGCAACCCGACGGCAGCGGTGAACACGTTGAACACGTACACGTATCCGTAGAGGTTTCGGGGTGCGGCAGTTCGGCGACGGGGCCCGGCGATCGCGGGCCGCGTGTGAAGCCTCGGCGGCATACTGTCCCGAGCCATGACCGGCGGACGGGACCTGTCATGCGACCGGAGGGGGAACCGAGATGCCGCTGGAGTTCGGACTGTGGCGCGTGGACGACAAACCCGTGCGCGTCCTCAAGCGGCCGATGCCCCTGGAGTCCCGGCTCGAGGAACTCATCGAGGCGGATCCCGGCATCCTGGGGCATCCGCTGCTGCTGATAGGCCGTCAGGTTCCTACGCAGTACGGCAAGGTCGTCGACCTGCTCGGCATGGACGCCGAGGGGGGTCTGCACGTTCTGGAGCTCAAGAGGGACCGCACACCGCGCGAGGTGGTGGCCCAGGTGCTCGACTACGGTTCCTGGGTCCAGGCGCTCACCAACGAGCAGATCCGCGAGATCTACTCGTCCTACGCTCGTGGCAGGGGGCTTCCGGAGGAACTGGACGAGGCGTTCGCGCTGCGGTTCGGCGGCACCCCGCCGGAAGCGCTCAACGCGACCCACGCCCTCACCATCGTCGCGAGTGAGATCGACGCGGCCACGGAGCGCATCGTCACGTATCTCGCGTCCGGGTTCCAGGTGCCGGTCAACGTGCTCTTCTTCCGCTACTTCGAGGACGAGGGCCGCTCCTACCTGGCCCGTACCTGGCTGATGGACGAGGCGGAGACCGCGGCACCGGCGGCCGGAGGGAAGGGGCGCGGAAAGCAGGAGCCGTGGAACGGGACGGACTGGTACGTGTCGTTCGGCGATGAGCCTGGCGGCCGGAACTGGGACGACGCCTGTCGCTACGGATTCGTGTCGGCCGGCGGCGGGGAGTGGTTCTCGCGGACGTTGCGCTCCCTGCCACTCGGGGCGCGAATCTTCACCCACATACCCAAAGTGGGATACGTGGGTGTCGGCACGGTCTCCGGGGAGGCGCAGCCCTACGAGGACGCCGTTCTCGAAGTCGACGGTGACAGTCGGCGGATGGCCGACCTCCCCCTGACGGGCACCTACCGACGGGCCGGGGAGACGGCGGACCCGGGCGGGGAGGACGCTCGCGAGTGGGTCGTCCCGGTCACCTGGGAACGTGCCGTGCCGCGTGAGGCGGCGTTGTGGCGCACCGGGTTCTTCGCCAACCAGAACTCCGCGTGCAAGCTCCGCGCCCGCTTCACGATCGAAGAAGTGTCCCGCCACTTCGGCATCGACGCGGAGATCTCCTGATCGACGTCCAGCACGACCCAGCCCACCCGGGCGGATCCCGGCCCCGAACTCACCCCCGCGGAAGGCCGATCTCCGCGAGGTCCTTCGTGAGGTCGGCCAGGGTGATGTCCGGGTTCAGGAGTGTGACCACTTCCTCCGTCAGGGGGAGGGACGAGTAGACGTGGCGGACCGCCTCCAGGGGGACCGGGACCTCGTAGTAGTCCTCGGCCCACCGCTGGTACGCCTCGGGTGAGCGGTCCACCAGCAGCTGGAAGAGGTGTCCGGCACCGTCCGGGTCCCCGGTCCGCGAGTCCGGGAAGTCGATCGCCCCGGCGCGCCAGGCGTCGTCGCCCGCCTCGCGCCACAGGCACACGGTCACGACGGGCATCCCGTCCTCGTCGCAGAACGCGGGCTCCTCGACGCACCCCCGGAACACCTCGGGCACCTCGTCCAGCACCCCGGGCCACGGGCCGTCGTTCGCGTAAGGGCTCATGGGCGACTCGTGGTCGAATCCACGGATGTAGACACCGGCGGACGAGAAGACGACGGAGTACTCGTCGCCGGAGCCGTTGCTCATCAAGGCCGAAGACTCCCGCTCCGGCCAGCGGTCGGCGAAGGAGTGGTGGCGGTCCGGCCCGTCAGGGTCCAGAACCGCATCCAGGACGGCCAGGGCACGGCAGTGCTCACGCAGAACGGCTGCACCGGGCAGCTGCCGCGCGACATCAAGTACGGTCACCCGCACATCAAAGCGCACGGCACTGACAGGGCGTAGGCCGAGAGCGGCTCCGAGCGACCCTTGCGGCTCGCGCCCGCGTTCACCTGACCTGTGGCACACTGCCGCGATGACTCCAGAGGCGATCACCGCGGCCGCCGCCGGCACGTGGACCATGGGCGATCTCGTCGTCAACCGCGTCGGGTTCGGCGCGATGCGGCTGACGGGCAGTGCCGCCTTTCACCAAGGGAAGCCAAGCGACCGGGACCGTTCGATCGCCGTGCTGCGGCGGGCGGTCGAGCTGGGCGTCAACCACATCGACACCGCCGCGTTCTACTTCTCGTCCCTGCGCTCCGCGAACGAACTCATCAACAGCGCACTGGCCCCGTACCCGGACGACCTGGTGATCGCGGCCAAGGTCGGGCCGTACCGCGACTACTCGGGGGAGTGGCTCGCCCCGGCGCGACCCGAGGACCTGCGCGGCCATGTCGAGGAGAACCTGCGCCAGCTCGGCCGCGACCACCTCGACCTCGTGTACCTGAGGCGCATGCGGCAGGAGTCGATCTCCGAGCACTTCGGCGCGCTGGCCGAGCTGCGCCAGGCCGGACTGATCCGGCACCTCGGTGTCTCCTCCGTCGAACTCCGGCACCTCGCCGAGGCCCAGGCCATCGCGCCGGTGGTGAGCGTGCAGAACCAGTACGGACTCGGTGCGTCGGATCCCGGGACCGACAACGTCCTGCGGTCGTGCGCGGAACAGGGCATCGCCTTCGTGCCGTTCTTCGCCATCGCGGGCAAGGGCGGTGCGCAGGGCGCGGACGCCCCGGCAGGCCCGGACGACGACGCCGTACAGGCCGTCGCGCGGGCGCACGATGAGACGCCCGCGCAGATCCGCCTGGCCTGGACGTTGCGGCAGGGCCCGCACGTGCTGGCCATCCCCGGCACCGGCAATCCGGACCACCTTGCCGAGAACGTGGCAGCGGGCGCGCTCCGACTCACGGACGAGGAGACGGCCCGCCTCGACGCGGTGCATCAGGCGGCCCGATGAGAGTGGCCCGCACGCACGGCGGGCCACTCCCCGCCCGCCTCAACCCCCGCTCGCCCGAGGTCTGTTACGCGGTGTCACCGGCCCACAGTTCGGTGCTGTGGGCGCCGACGAGAGCGCCGATGCGGGTGAGTACGTCACCGGCCGGACGCGGGTCCAGCCGGCGGCCGTCACGCAGGCGCAGAGCGACCTGATCGTCGGCTGCCTCCTTGGCGCCGATGACGGCCTGGTAGGGAACCAGGCGTTCCTCCCTGATGCGGGCGCCCAGGCTGCCGCGTCCCGGTCCCACGATCCGGGCACGCAGTCCGAGACGGGCGCAGCGATCGGCGAGGGCCGCGGCGTCGGTCAGTTCGTCGTCGGAGACCGGGAGCACGACCAGCTGAGTGGGGGCGAGCCAGGCGGGGAAGGCGCCGCCGTGCTGTTCGACGAGATGGGCGACGGCTCGCTCCACGCTGCCGATGATGCTGCGGTGGACCATGACCGGGCGGTGTCTGGCGCCGTCCGCACCGATGTAGTGCAGGTCGAACCGCTCGGGCTGGTGGAAGTCGACCTGGACGGTGGACAGGGTCGACTCCCGGCCCGCCGCGTCGGTGACCTGGACGTCGATCTTGGGCCCGTAGAACGCGGCCTCTCCCTCGGCTGCCTCGTAGGCCAGACCGGAGCGGTCGAGGACGTCGGTCAGCAGGGCGGTGGACCGTTCCCACTTCTCGGGTGCGGCGACGTACTTGCCACCGCGGCCCGGCAGGGAGAGACGGTAGCGGGTCGCGGTGATGCCGAGCGCCGCGTACGCCTGCGCGATCAACTCCAACGCCGCCCGGGCCTCCTCGGCGACCTGGTCCAGGGTGCAGAAGATGTGCGCGTCGTTGAGCTGGATGGCCCGCACGCGGGTCAGTCCGCCCAGCACGCCCGAGAGTTCGGACCGGTACATGCCGCCGAGTTCGGCCATGCGCAGCGGCAGTTCGCGATAACTGTGCGAGCGGGAGCGGTAGATCACCGCGTGATGCGGGCACAGGCTCGGCCGCAGGACGACGTGCTCCCCGCCGAGGTCCATCGGGGGGAACATGTCGTCGCTGTAGTGCGCCCAGTGCCCGGAGATCTCGTACAACTCCCGCTTGCCGAGGACGGGTGAGTACACGTGCTGATAGCCCGCCCGCCGCTCGGCGGCACGGATGTACTCCTCCAGGGCGTGCCGCACGGCGGCGCCGTCGGGCAGCCAGTACGGCAGGCCGGCGCCGATCAGGGGATCGGTGTCGAACAGGTCCAGTTCACGGCCGAGTCTGCGGTGGTCGTGCGCGGTGGTCATCGCGGTCTCCTCGCTGGTGGCGGAGCGAGTGGCCGGGCATACGACGCAGCCCCGGGGCACTCGCCCCGGGGCTGCGGATCAGGTCGTCTGTCAGCGCGCCGGGACACTCTCCGGCGTCGTCGTGATCATGGCAGCGCGCTTCATGACGGGGACGTTAGCAGGGCGCGGCGATGTCCACAGGTCATTTTTCGTCGGCCGTGCCCGGGCGTGCGGAGGTGGCGACCCGCCGTACGGAAGCCTGAACGCCCCGCTGTGACAACGCAGTTGCCCGATCGTGCACCGCACGCGGTGAACGGGCCGACGGCGAACTACGACTGGCGCGCGTCGGCGATCCGGTCCAGTTCCCGCATCGCCTCGCTGTGCGCGCTCATCCGGCGGCTCACCGTGCCGGTCGTGAACAACGCGACGCCGACGACCGACACCGGCACGGAGAGACCGAGTACGGCGAGCGCCTCGGGCCAGTCGCGCTCGTTCCCGCAGTAGTCGTATCGCTGCAGCCCGTCGTTGGCCGTGCCGCGATCCGTGAACAGCCGCGACTCGCACTCCCTGGGGTACTGGTCGTCGGGCTTCCTCTCGACCTCGTAAGGCGTCAGTACGAGCACGGCGCACCACGCCCACAGGAGTCCCGCCAGAGCCAGCAGGCCGATGCCCCAGCCGCGTATCCGGCCGGACCGGTCGCGGAAGTCGAGGTCGTACTCACGTGATCGCATGACGGACGAATCTAGTGGCCGCGCAGCCGTCTTCACACATCGGCCGGACGGACGAGAGCGCCCCGCGGGAGCCGAAGCCGCCCTCGCTGCCGGAGCCGCCGCGAGGGGCGAGCCGCGAACAGTGAGGAGCCGGCCGCCGATCCGCACGGCAGCGGCCCCCGCGGCTAGCCGAGCCGCGCCGCGGCGTACGCCTCGATCGCGCCCCGCTGGTACGCGGCCGGCCCCGGAGCGATCGCCTCGTACGCGGCGGGCCAGGCGTCGTTGTCCACACACGCGCGCCCGATGGCCCGGTAGTTGCCCGGTAGTCCTCGGCGGACACGGCGCGCAGCCCCGTCAACGCCCTGCGCGAGTTCCCCGAGTCGGCCGGGACCCTTCGGTGTCACCACCGACGCCGTTTTGGACGGGCACAACGACGCCGTTCCGGACCGCCGTGTGCCCGCCGGTCAGTCCAGCTGGTCGTGCAGGAAGGACACCGTGCTCTGCCAGGCCTGCGCGGAGGACTTCGGGTCGTGGACCTCGGGGCGGCCGTCGTTGAAGAAGGCGTGCTGGGCCGGATAGACGCGGAAGTCCGGCGTGATGCCGGACTGCTGCTGGATCGCGGCCCGCAGCTGGTCCAGCTTCTCCGGCGGGATGCTCGTGTCGAGCTCGCCGTAGTGCCCCTGGACCTGGGCCTTGAGGGCGGAGAAGTCGGGCAGCTCACCCTGGATGACGCCGTAGTACGGGACGGCCACGCCGACCCGCGGGTCGGCCGCCGCCAGGTAGATCACGAAGCCGCCGCCCATGCAGAAGCCGACCGCGCCGACCGTCTCCGAGGTGACCTCGGGCAGGCCGAGCAGGTGGTCGACCGCGCCGGAGAGCAGCTCGACGCCGCGCGCCACGGGCAGGTCCTGCATCATCCGCAGGGCCTCGCCGCTCTCGTGGGCGACGTTGCCGCCGTAGAGGTCGGGAGCGAGGGCCACGAAGCCCTCCTGAGCGAGCCGGTCCGTGACGTCGGCGATGTGGTCGGTGAGGCCCCACCACTCCTGGATGACGATCACGCCGGGGCCCTGCCCGGACGGGGGCAGTGCCAGGTACCCGTGCGCGGTGGACCCGGCGCTGGGGAAGGTGACGTTCTGGTGGGCGGGGGCGCCGGTCGGCCTCGGCTTCTCGGTCATGCTCTCAACTCCTTTGGGGACAGCGCTGGGCGGGGGACTGGGTCCCGAGTCGATCTCCACGATGTCACGGGCGGACCCACACCCCGGTACCGGCCCGCGTGACCCGCCGGTACCGTCCGGCGACACCTATCCGTGCCGGTCCGCGACACCTACCCGTACCATCCGACGGCCCCCCCGGTACCGAGACGTAGGACCCGGCCGTACCGATCCGTGGGCCCGCAGACCCAGAGACCCTTCGTCCCGCCTCCAGGCGCCCGCGAGGACTCCCGAACACCGCCCCCGAACAGACGCCGCCGACCCCAGGCACCCCACCGTGGACACAGGCCCTTCGCCGATGCCGTACCCTAGCGTGTTACGTATAACTTCCGGAGAGGTCCTGATGAGACGCATCGCCCTGGTCACCCTCGTCGTCGACGACTACGACGAGGCGATCCGCTTCTACACCGAAGCCCTCGGGTTCCGGCTCGCCGAGGACGCCCCGCGGCCCGACGGCTCCCGCTGGGTCGTCGTCGAGCCGGGCGCCCCGGGCCAGGGCACCGGGCTGCTGCTGGCCCGCGCCAAGGACGACGCCCAGCGCGGCCGGGTCGGCGACCAGACCGGCGGGCGCGTGGGCTTCTTCCTGCACACCGACGACTTCGCCCGGGACCAGGAGAGGATGCGCCGCGCCGGTGTGACCTTCCTGGAGGAGCCGCGCCACGAGCCCTACGGCACGGTCGCCGTCTTCCAGGACCTGTACGGCAACCGCTGGGACCTGCTCCAGCCCGCCCCCGGCGCCTGAGCCCGCGCCCGCACCCCACTCCGCCCCACAAAGCCCGCCACCCGCACGACCAGCCGAGGAACCGAGACGCATGACCGCGCACCGCATCGACATCGACACCATCCGCCGCCTGCCGAAGGCGGTGCTGCACGACCACCTCGACGGCGGCCTGCGCCCCGCCACCCTGGTGGAGCTGGCCGCCGAGGTCGGCCACACGCTGCCCACCACCGACCCGCAGGCGCTCGCCGACTGGTACTACGAGGCCGCCAACTCCGGTGACCTGGTGCGGTACATAGCCACCTTCGAGCACACCCTCGCCGTCATGCAGACCCGCGAGGGCCTGCTGCGCACCGCCGAGGAGTACGTCCTCGACCTGGCCGCCGACGGGGTGGTCTACGGCGAGGTGCGCTACGCCCCCGAGCTGATGCTGAACGGCGGGCTGACCCTGCCCGAGGTCGTCGAGACGGTCCAGGAGGGCCTCGCGGCCGGTATGGCGAAGGCGGCGGCCGCCGGCACCCCGGTGCGGGTGGGCACCCTGCTGTGCGGGATGCGCATGTTCGACCGGACCCGGGAGATCGCGGACCTCGCGGTGGCGTTCCGGGACGGCGGTGTCGTCGGCTTCGACATCGCCGGCGCCGAGGACGGCTTCCCGCCGGCCGACCACCTGGCCGCCTTCGAGCACCTGCGCCGCGAGAGCGTGCCCTTCACCATCCACGCCGGTGAGGCGCACGGCCTGCCCAGCATCCACCAGGCCCTCCAGGTCTGCGGCGCCCAGCGCATCGGGCACGGCGTGCGCATCACGGAGGACATCGTGGACGGCAAGCTGGGCCGGCTCGCGGGCTGGGTGCGCGACCGCCGTATCGCCCTGGAGATGTGCCCGACGTCCAACCTCCAGACCGGCGCCGCGACCTCGATCGCGGACCACCCCATCACGGAGCTGCGCGACCTGGGCTTCCGCGTCACCCTCAACACCGACAACCGTCTGGTGTCCGGCACGACGATGACCCGCGAGATGTCCCTCCTGGTCGAGCACGCCGGCTGGACCGTCGAGGACCTGCGCACGGTCACGGTCAACGCCCTCAAGAGCGCCTTCATTCCGTTCGACGAGCGGGCCGCCCTCATCCGCGACGTCGTACTGCCCGGCTACGCCGCCGCCGCGTCCGGGCGTACGGACGCGGCGGCCGCCGCTCACGCGGGCGTCTGACTCCTCAGCGCCGCAGACCCCGGACGTACGCCGCCTGGCCGACGTGCTGGAGGTCGTCGGCCAGGACGCTGACCAGGCGCACGCCCAGGGTGACGGGCGGGTCCCACCGCTCGTCCACCACGCGCTCCAGGTCCTTGTCGGCCAGTCCGCGCAGGAGCGCCGACGTCTGTTCGTGCACGGCGTCGAAGTAGCCCGTCAGGAGGTCGCCCGAGTCCACCCGGACCCGGGCGACCTCCTCCGGCGTGTGCCCGTATCCGGTGTCCGACTCGGGCAGTCCGAGCGCGAAGCGGTCCGCCCAGCCGGCGGACAGCCAGACCTGTTCGCGGCCGGCCACGTCCGCGACGTGGTCGTCCTGCACGCGCGTGAGATGCCAGATCAGCCAGGCGATCGAGTTGGCCCCGTCCTGGGGCGGGGTGTTCAGCTCGTCGGCGGAGAGACCGCCGACGGCAGCGTGCACCTCCTCCTGGATGCGTCCGTAAGCTTCGGCGAGAACGTCCTTGGAATGCATGCCCCCCACCCTCTCTCAGCGGTGGCGTGAACGCGATCGACGCGCTGGCGTGTGTCCGTCACCGCCTCGGCGGCTCCCCGGGGGCCGAGCCGTGCCACTGAGCGGCCGGAATCCGACGGCCCGACCGCCTCCACCCCGCCCCGGCACACCCTGCGCCCGGCGTGAACTCACCCCGGCGGAACGGAAGGTGTCGCCGGCGACGGCGACGGCAAGAAGACGACGGGCTGCTCCGCAGGTACAAGTAGGGGTGGCGCGGTCCCGGCGGGTGTCCGGCCGGGACCGCGGCCCTCATCCGGTGGTGCAGGGCGTCCCGTTCAGCGTGAACGACGCCGGTTTCCCGGTGTCGCCGGAGTGGCTCGCCTGGAAGCCGATCTGCGTGGCGGCCCCGGCGGGCAGCGTGGAGTTGTACGACAGGCCCCGGGCGGTGACCGCGCCGCCGGCGGGGCTGTAGGCCGCTCCCCAGCCGGAGGTGATGGTCTGTCCGGGCGGCAGGGTGAAGGCGAGCGACCAGTCACGGACGGCGGCCGTCCCCGTGTTGGTGAGGGTGATGGTCGCCGTCAGGCCGCTGTTCCAGGCGTTGACGGTGTAGCCCACCCGGCACGCTCCCGGCGAGGGCTCGGGGCCCGGAGCGGTCGCGTCGAGACCGAAGAACGCGATCGCGCGTGCCGCCATGCCGGCGGTCGGCAGGGTGTGGCCGGTCCCCTGGATGCTGATCGCCTCCACGGGCGCCTGGGCGCCGGTGCCGCCGTGACGGGTCCGGGTCCAGCCGGACTGCGGCTGGTCGGTGTACGCGGGGGTCCGGCTCACCCCGTGCACGTTCGTCCACTGGTCGATCTCCTCGCCGAAGTTCGGGTAGCGCAGTGTGGTGTCCTCGGTGCCGTGCCAGATCTGCACGCGGGGGCGAGGACCGCTGTATCCGGGGTAGGCGGCCCGGGCCAGGTCGCCCCACTGCTGCGGGGTCCTGTCGACGGTGCCGTTGGCGCAGGCGCTGTTCCAGCCCGAGCCGTCGGTGGTGGCGAAGCAGGAGTGCGGTACGCCCATGAAGGCGGCCCCGGCCTTGAACACGTCGGGGTAGTCGCCCAGCAGCACGTTGGTCATCATGGCGCCCGAGGAGGCGCCGGTGACGTACACCCGCTCCGGGTCCGCGTTCAGATGCTGCTCGACGTACCCGACCATCGACCTGATGCCCACCGGGTCGCTGCCCCCGTCACGCCGGAGCGCCTGGGGCGAGGAGACGTCGAAGCAGTTCCCGCCGCGGGTCGCCGAGGGGTAGACGACGACGAACCCGTACCGGTCCGCGAGCGACGCGAACTCCGTGCCGGTGTGGAAGGCGGGTCCCGAACCGGTGCAGTAGTGCACCGCCACCAGCACGGCCGGCCGTGCGCGGACGCTGTCCGGCACGTACAGGTGCATCCGCAGACCGCTCGGGTTGGTGCCGAAGGAGGTCACCTCGGTGAGGGTGGCGGCCGACGCCGGGGGAGCGGCGGCGACGAGCAGGAGCGACGACAGCAGGGGCAGGACTCCCGCGAGGAGAGCCGTCAGCAGGGCTCGCACCGGTCGCCGTACGGCGGCAGGCTCGTGCGTGGATCCGCAGGTCATGTGCGCGTCCTTCCTGTGCGGGTTGCCGTACCGGGGAAGGCCGTCCGAACCCGCCTCGCGGGGCGGGGCGGACGGCCCGGACGACGCCGGTCAGGAGGCGGTGCAGCTCCCGAGCAGCGGCGGCGACGTGTTGCCGTTGGTCATGACGGTGAAGCCGAAGCTGGTCGACGCCCCGGCGGCCAGGCTGCCGTTGCCGTTCGGCCGCATCGTCATCACGTTGCCGCTGCTGTCCCAGGTGGGGGACCCGTTCCAGGTGGCGGAGACCTTCTGCGGCGGGGTCACGGTGACCGTCGCCGTCCAGCCGGTGATCGCGGTGCTGCCCGCGGTCACGGTCACCTGCCCGTTGAAGCCGCCGTTCCACTGCGCGGTCGTCGTGTAGGACACGGAGCAGGTGGCACCGCCGCCTCCGCCTCCGCCGCCCGTACCGCCGAGAGCGGAGATCACGGCGTCGTAGGCGGGCTTGGCGGCGTAGTTGCCGTCGAAGAGCAGGGGAGTGCCGCTGCTGCGCCAGGAGTACTTGTCGGTGATGCCCCAGACGGTGATGCCGGTGCACCGCGAGACCCCCAGACAGGCCTTGACCACGTTGCCGTAGCTGGTCGCCTGGGAGGAGCCGGAGCCCTCGATGTCCAGCTCGGTGATCTGTACGTCGACTCCGAGGTCGGCGAAGCGCTGGAGGTTGGCCCGGTAGTCGGAGGGCACCGGCGAGGCGCTGTTGAAGTGGGACTGGAAGCCCACGCAGTCGATCGGCACGCCGCGGGACTTGAAGTCCTTCACCATGTTGTAGACCGCGTTGCTCTTCGCGTTGACGCCGTCGGTGTTGTAGTCGTTGTAGCAGAGCTTGGCGGCAGGATCGGCGGTGCGCGCGGTGCGGAACGCCTCCTCGATGAAGCCGTTGCCGAGCCTGTCCTGGAACGGCGAGCTACGCCGTGCGCCGCTGCTCCCGTCCTGGAAGGCCTCGTTGACCACGTCCCACGAGTGGATCTTGCCCTTGTAGTGCTGCATGACCTGGGTGATGTGGTTGTTCATCGCGGAGCGGAGGTCGGAGGCGCCGAGTCCGCTCACCCAGCCGGGCAGTTGGGAGTGCCAGACCAGCGTGTGGCCGCGGATCTTCATGCCCTTGCTCTGAGCGTGGCCGACGATCTGGTCGGCCTGGCCGAAGCTGAACGAGTTCCGGTTCGGCTCGACGGCGTCCCACTTCATCTCGTTCTCCGGGGTCACCGAGGTGAACTCCCGGTCGAGGGTGGCCGCGTACGCCGACTCGCCGAGGTGGCCGGCCGCCACGGCGGTGCCGAAGTAGCGGCCCTGCGCGGCCGCCGCCGAACCGAGCGTGGTGGCGGCGTGGGCCGTGTCCGAGAGGGCTCCGACGCCGCCTGCGGCGAGGAGTCCCGCCGTGGCGAGGACGAGTGCCCTGCGGGCGCGGGACCGGCGGCGGGGCGGGGGTGCGGGCCCGCGGTCGACGGGCGGCGGGCTTGCAGTCATGTGCATGTCATCCCCTTCTACGGGTTGCCGGAGAGGTCCGGCAGCGTGCATGAGGGTGGGGCGGATGAGAGCGCGAGGCGCTGCATTCGAAAGTTGCGAGTGTGTTTCCGAATTGCTGCGCAGAACGTACGGGCAAGGGTCGTGCCGGTCAACTACTTGCGCGCAGATCCCGGGCCGTTGGGCCGAAAGGTGTGCAGGCGCGAAGGCGGTCCGGCCTCGTCGGTAACGGTTTGATCGCACGCCTGCACCCCCGTTGACCCCTGCGAAGTGCTCCTTTACGGTCCAGGAATCGCAGCGACTTTCGGCAATACAGCCGAAACTTTCGAAAGGTGCGCCATGAAGACACGTGCGCGGTTCCCCCGGATGCTCGCCGGAGGCGTGACGATGGCCCTGGCCCTGAGCCTGTCCGCCTGCGGGGACGGGGACAGCACGTCGTCCTCCGACGGGGGCAAGATCCACGTCCTCGTGTACGGGGACGCCACCAACAAGGTCGAGAAGCAGCTCGTCGCCGACTTCAACAAGACGTCCAAGGTCAAGGCCGTCCTGGACACCATCCCGGGCGCCGACTACCAGCAGAAGCTCCAGACGATCATCAGCACTCCGCAGGCTCCGGACGTCTTCTTCAACTGGGGCGGCGGCAGCATCCAGCCGTTCGTCAAGGCGGACCTGCTCCTGCCGCTGGACGACATGATCAAGGACGACCCCGACCTCAAGGCCAAGTTCCTCCCCTCGGTCTTCAACACGGCCGTGATCGACGGCAAGTCGTACGGCATACCGATGCGCGGCACCCAGCCCGTCCTGCTGTTCAGCAACAAGAAGGTGCTCTCCGAGGCGGGCGTCGAACAGCCCAAGACCTGGGACGAGTTGCTCGCCGCTGTCAAGAAGCTGAAGGCCGCCGACGTCACGCCGATCGCCCTCGGCGGCGGCGACCAGTGGCCGACACTGATGTGGTTCGAGTACCTCTACGACCGCGTCGCCGGTCCCGGGCTCTTCAAGAAGGCGCTCGACGGGGACAAGGACGCCTGGGCGAGCGCGGACAGCAAGAAGGCGCTGAGCATGCTCAAGGAGCTGATCGACGCCGGTGCCTTCGGGACCAACTTCGACTCGGTGAAGTTCACCGACGGCGGGTCGCCCGCCCTGCTGGCCGGCGGCAAGGCCGGCTTCGAACTGATGGGCTCCTGGGAGTACTCCACGCAGCAGGACGCCAACAAGGAGTTCGCCGAGAAGAACCTCGGCTACAGCGCCTTCCCGAGCATCGACGGCACCAAGGGCGACCCGGCCAACCTCGTCGGCAACACCAACAACTTCTACTCCGTGCTGAAGAAGACCAAGCACCCGGAGGCCGTCGCGGAGTTCATGAAGCTGATGTACTCGGACGGGTTCGTGAAGAAGCAGCTGTCCATCGGCAACCTGCCGACCACCACGAACACCGAGAAGTTCCTCGACACCGCCGCTAGCCCCGAGTACTCGCGCTACCAGTTCGACCTGGTGAAGAAGGCCCCGTCGTTCCAGCTGTCGTGGGACCAGGCGTACCCGCCGGCGGCCATCACGCCCATCCACCAGGCCGTGCAGCAGTTCTTCAACGGCCAGCTCGACGCGGACGGCTTCATCAAGGCCATGCAAGCCCTTCCGACCGCCTGAGTCCGGCATGACGACACAGATGACGCCCGTCCGTCCTCCCGCCCCGGCGCAGAAGTCGGCACCGCGCCGGGTGCGGAGCTCCCAGGTCTCCGGCGTGGGGCAGCCGGGATTCGCCTGGGCGCTGCCCGCCACCGTGTTCTTCGGCCTCTTCGCGATCGCCCCGCTGATCATGGTGGGGGTGCTGTCCTTCACGAGCTGGAGCGGCCTCGGCTCACCCGAGTTCGTCGGCATGGACAACTGGACCCGGGTCTTCGAGGACCCGGTCATGATCAAGAGCATCTGGCTGAGCCTGCTGATCACCGCGCTCGGCGTGGCCCTGCAGACCCCGCTGAGCATCCTGCTCGGCGTGTGGGCCGCCGGAAAGCAGCGCAACCGCGCCGTCCTCTCGACGATCTACTTCGTCCCGCTGCTGCTGTCCTCGACAGCCGTCTCCGTGCTGTGGCGGGCGCTGCTCGACCCGAACTTCGGGGTGCCGTCGCAGGCGAAGTGGCTGTTCGGCGACGGCAACCTGTTCGGGAGCCAGTCCACCGCGATCGGTGTCCTGGCCTTCGTGAGCACCTGGCAGTTCACGCCGTTCCACACGCTGATCTACCAGGGGGCCGCCCGCGCGATCCCCCAAGTGCTCTACCAGGCAGCGGAGATCGACGGCGCGGGACGCTACCGGCAGTTCTTCCACATCACCCTGCCGCAGCTGCGCAACTCGATCATCACCTCGATGATCCTGATGGTGGTCGGCGGACTCACGACCTTTGAGACGGTGCTCATCCTGACCCAGGGCGGGCCCGGCACCGACACCACCATCAGCGCCTACTACATGTACCAAAAGGCCTTCAAGGGCTTCGACTTCGGCGCCGCCTCGGCCATCGCGCTGGTCCTGGTGATCGCGGCCACGATCATCTCGCTGATCGTGGTGCGCGTCTCGGGCTACGACAAGATGCGCGGCTCAACGGAGGGTCTGTCATGAAACGACGCCCCAACTACGTGGCCGGGGCGGCCTCCATCGGCTGGCTCTTCCTCGTCGGGCTGCCGCTGTACGTCATGCTCGCCGCGACGGTCCAGTCCCGCTCCGAGTACGCCCGGAACGGCCCCCTGTCCTTCCCGGACAGCTTCACCTTCGACAACTACACCGGGGCCTTCTCCAACGGCTTCGGACGCTACTTCCTCAACACCGTCATCGTCACCGTCTGCGTCGTCGGCCTGGTGCTCCTGCTCGTGCCACCGCTCGCCTACGCCATCGTGCGGGCCCGCGGCAGGGTCACCTCCGGGATCTTCCGGCTGTTCCTGCTGGGCCTCGCCATCCCGGCCCAGGCCGTGATCGTCCCGATGTTCTACCTGATCAGCAAGGCCGGCCTCTACGACAACCTCATCGGTGTCATCCTGCCGACGGCCGCCTTCTGCATGCCGATCACCGCGCTCATCCTCAGCGGCGCCATGCGCGACATCTCCCAGGAGCTGTTCGAGGCCATGGCCATGGACGGCGCCTCCACCCGGCGGGTGTTCTTCCAGCTCGTGCTGCCGCTCTCCAAGAGCGGGCTGTCCACGATCGTGGTGTTCTCCGCGCTCCAGGCGTGGAACGGCTTCCTGTTCCCGCTCGTCCTGACCCAGTCCGACTCGACCAAGTTGATCACGCTGGGCCTCTACAACTTCCAAACCGAGCACGGCATCAACATCCCCGGCCTGCTGGCCGCCGTGGTCCTGTCCATGATGCCCGTCCTGCTCGTCTACCTGTTCGCCCGTCGCGCCCTGGTCCAGGGCCTGATGGGCGTCGGAGGAAAGTGACCGCCAACGTGGCAGTTGAGACAACCCCCGTCACCGTCCCGCACCTCTGGAACGACCCCGCCCAGGACATCGACACCAGGGTCTCGGCCCTGATCGACGCCATGACCGTCGAGGAGAAGGTCGCCCAGCTCTTCGGTATCTGGGTCGGCGCGTCCGACGAGGGCGGCGAAGTGGCCCCGCACCAGCACGACATGGAGGAGGCCGTCGACATCGAGACCCTCCTGCCGGCCGGCCTCGGCCAGCTGACCCGGCCCTTCGGCACCGCTCCCGTCGACCCCGCACTCGGCGCGCTCTCCCTCATGCGCACCCAGCAGCGGATCACCTCGGCCAACCGCTTCGGCATCCCGGCCGTCGCCCACGAGGAGTGCCTCACCGGCTTCGCCACCTGGGGTGCCACCGCCTACCCCGCGCCCCTGTCCTGGGGAGCCACCTTCGACCCGGACCTCGTCCGCCGGATGGCCACCGCCATCGGGCGCGACATGCGCTCCCTGGGCGTCCACCAGGGCCTCGCGCCCGTACTCGACGTGGTGCGGGACGCCCGCTGGGGCCGCGTCGAGGAGACCATCGGGGAGGACCCCTACCTCGTCGGCAGCATCGGCACCGCCTACGCGCAGGGCCTGCAGTCGGCCGGAGTCGTTGCCACCCTCAAGCACTTCGTCGGGTACTCGGCGTCGCGCGCCGGACGCAACCTTGCACCCGTCGGCATCGGGCCGCGCGAGCGCGCCGACGTCCTCCTGCCCCCCTTCGAGATGGTCCTGCGCGACGGCGCCGCCCAGTCGGTGATGCACGCCTACACCGACACCGACGGCGTGCCCTCCGCGGCCGACGAGGAACTGCTGACCGGGCTGCTGCGCGACACCTGGGGCTTCGAAGGGACGGTCGTCGCCGACTACTTCGGCATCGCCTTCCTCAAGATCCTGCACGGTGTCGCCGGGGACTGGGCCGACGCCGCCGCGGCCGCGCTGCACGCGGGCGTGGACGTCGAACTGCCCACCGTCAAGACGTTCGGCGCACCCCTGTTGGAGGCCGTCTCGGCCGGGCGCGTGCCCGAACCGCTCGTCGACCGCGCCCTGCGCCGGGTGCTCACCCAGAAGGCCCGGCTGGGCCTGCTCGACGCCGACTGGAGCCCGGTGCCCCCCGCGCTCGCCGACGCCGACCCGGACGACCCCCAGGCCCTGCGCGGCACGGTCGACCTGGACACACCCGCCAACCGCGAACTGGCCCGGGAGATCGCCGAACAGGCGGTCGTGCTGCTGCGCAACGACGGGACGCTGCCGCTCGCCCGCCCGCGCCGCATCGCCCTGGTGGGCCCCAACGGCGACGAGCCGACCGCCGTGCTCGGCTGCTACTCCTTCCCCCTCCACGTCGGCGTGCACCACCCGCAGGTGCCGGCCGGGATCGACCTGCCGACCCTGCGGGACGCCCTGGAAGAGGAGTTCCCGGACGCGGAGATCACCGTGGTGCGCGGTACCGGGATCGACGACGGGGACACCTCCGGCATCGCCGGGGCGGCGGAGCTGGCCGCACGGGCCGACCTCGTCGTCGCGGCCCTCGGCGACCGGGCCGGCCTGTTCGGCCGGGGGACCAGCGGCGAGGGCTGCGACGCCGACTCCCTGGCGCTCCCCGGCGCCCAGCAGCACCTGCTCGACGCCCTCCTGGACTCGGGTACCCCCGTCGTCGCCGTCCTGGTCGCCGGCCGGCCCTACGCGCTCGGCGCCGCCACGGACCGGGCCGCCGCCATCGTGCAGTCGTTCTTCCCCGGCGCGGAGGGCACGAAGGCGATCGCCGGCGTCCTCAGCGGCCGGGTCGGCCCCAGCGGCCGTCTGCCCGTGAGCGTGCCGCGCGGTCCGGGCGCACAGCCGTCCACCTATCTCGGCGCGCGGCTCGCCCAGGCCAGCGAGGTGTCGAACATCGACCCGACCCCGGCCTTCGGGTTCGGACACGGTCTGTCGTACACCACGTTCGCCTGGAGCGACCTCGCCGTGGACGCCACGGAGCGCCCCACGGACGGGGAGTTCACCCTCGCCCTCACGGTGCGCAACACCGGGGACCGGGAGGGGACCGAGGTCGTCCAGCTGTACCTGCGCGATCCGGTCGCCTCGGTGGTCCAGCCGGTCCAGCGGCTCGTCGGCTACACGCGGGTGCGGCTCGCGCCAGGCCAGGCGCGACGCGTCCGGGTGACCGTACCGGCCGACCTCGCGTCGTTCACCGGGCGCGACGGGCGGCGTGTGGTGGAGCCCGGGGAGCTGGAGCTGCGACTGGCGGCGTCCAGCACCGATCCGCGGCTGACGGCGACGGTCACGCTGACCGGTCCCGAACGGCACGTGGACCACACCCGGCGACTGCACGCCGACTTCACCCAGTCCGCCGGGTGACCGGTGACCGCCGCCGCGGACCGGTGTCCCCGGTCCGCGGCGGCGGCTCCCTCACACGTGTGTGACGTCCCGGGCGGGCGGCTGATCCGTGAGGACGGCCATCAGCGCCCGGGCCGCGGGACTCGTCGCCTCCTCCGGCGGCAGCATGGCGACCGTCTCGTACGACACGTCCTCGACGCCCTTCAGAGGGAGCGCGGTGAGCACGGACGCCTCCGGCTTGTGGCCGAAGTGCCGGGGGACGACGGCGATACCGAGGCCCTGCTGGATCAGTTCCAGCAGGCTGTGCACGTCGTTGACCTCCAGGGCGACCGTACGGTGGACGCCGGCCATCGCGAAGGCGGCGTCGGTGACGCGCCGCGGCCCCCAGTCGGGGTGGAAGTCGACGAAGGCCTCGCCGCCCAGGTCCTGCGGTGCGACCGGCCCGCCCCCGGCGAGGCGGTGCTCCGGATGGCACAGGACGGTCATCGGCTCGCCGGTGAGCGGCACCGAGCGCAGCTGCTCGCTGTCCGCCTGCGTCCGGACGGCGAAGGCCAGGTCCAGGCGGCCGGCCGCCACCTCCTCGGCCAGTGCCCCCGAGCCCGCCTGCCGCAGCCGGATCTCCACGTCCGGGTGCTGCCGCCGGAACGCCGCCAGGAGCCTGGCGACCCCGACCCCGGCGACGCACTGCTCGGTGCCCAGCGACAGGGTGCCGCGCAGGACGCCCTGCACCGCCGCCACCGCGTCGTGGGCGGCCCGCACCTGGGCGAGGATCCGCTCCGCCTCGCCCAGCAGGGCGCGGCCGGCCTCCGTGAGCGTCACGCGGCGGGTGGTGCGCACGAACAGCGGTGCCTGGAGCTCCCGCTCAAGGGCCCGGATGGACGCGGACAGGCCGGACTGCGACACCAGCAGCCGTTCCGCCGCACGGGTGAAGTGCTGGTCCTCGGCGACGGCTACGAAATGCTGGAGATGGCGCAGTTCCATGATTGAGAAGCGTAGACGCTGAATCCCATCCGATTCTCCTGTTGGACCGCATGCCGGTGCGCGGGTGAAAGTGGAGGACGTCCCTCTGGATCTCTCCTCCTGGAGCCCACGTTGTACACGCCGCACACCGACCGTTACGAGGCCATGCCCTACCGCCGCACCGGACGCAGCGGCCTGAAGCTCCCGGCGCTGTCGCTGGGGCTCTGGCACAACTTCGGGCCGGACCGTCCGGTGGACACCCAGCGGCAGATCCTGCGCCGCGCCTTCGACCTGGGCGTCACCCACTTCGACCTGGCCAACAACTACGGCCCGCCGCCCGGCGCCGCCGAGTCCGCGCTCGGGGACGCGCTGCGGGCGGACTTCGCGCCCTACCGCGACGAGCTGGTCATCTCGACCAAGGCCGGATACCTGATGTGGCCGGGCCCGTACGGCGAATGGGGATCGCGCAAGTACCTGCTGTCCTCGCTGGACCAGAGCCTGTCCCGGATGGGCCTGGAGTACGTGGACATCTTCTACTCGCACCGCCCCGACCCGGAGACCCCCCTGGAGGAGACCATGGGTGCCCTGCACTCGGCGGTCCTCCAGGGCAAGGCGCTGTACGTCGGAGTATCGAACTACTCCCCGGAGCAGACCAGGGAGGCCGCCCGCATCCTCGGTGAACTGGGCACGCCGCTGCTCATCCACCAGCCGCGCTACTCGATGCTCGACCGCCGGCCCGAGGAAGAGGGCCTCCTGGACACGCTGGACGAGCTCCAGGTCGGCTCCATCGCCTACTCGCCCCTGGAGCAGGGCCTGCTGACCAGCCGCTACCTCGACGGCATCCCCGAGGGTTCGCGCGCGGCGAGCGACAGCCCCTTCCTGAGCGCCGACAAGGTCACCGAGGAGCTGGTGGGGCAGCTGCGCGAGCTGAACGAGGTCGCCGAGTCCCGGGGCCAGTCGCTCGCGCAGATGGCGCTGGCCTGGGTGCTGCGCGGTGGGCGGGTGACCTCCGCGCTGATCGGGGCCAGCAGCCCCCGGCAGCTGGAGGACAGCGTGGCGGCGACGGGTGCGCTGGACTTCTCCGCCGAGGAGCTGTCCCGGATCGACGGGATCATCGGCGCGGCCGGCCGCTGAACCGGAGACCCTTCCTCAGCCGCCCGGCGCGTCGAGACGCTCCAGCAGATGGACGGTCACCGAGTCTCCGGCCTCCTTCCCGATCGCCTTGCGCACGTCGGCCTTCACAGGCAGCTTGTGCGTTCCGTCGCCCAGGGCCATGAAGGAGCTGCGGAAAGGGTGACCGTCGATGGTGCCCCGCACCTTGACGAGGCCGCGCG
This sequence comes from Streptomyces sp. NPDC005496, assembly GCF_042872045.1. Lineage (NCBI taxonomy): Bacteria > Bacillati > Actinomycetota > Actinomycetes > Kitasatosporales > Streptomycetaceae > Streptomyces > Streptomyces sp. NPDC005496. The sequence continues at coordinate 206,100 of NZ_JBIAJQ010000004.1, read as the reverse complement.
TCCCGAAGAACGCGGCTGAGCCGGGCCACACGACGTAGGTCCAGCCGCCCTTCTCCGGGCTCTTGAGCAGTTCCGCCGTGAAGTGCTCGTCCAGGTTGTTCGCCGTACTCATGTGTTCCTCCGCTCCCGGTGGTTCCTCTTCCCAAGAGACCACCGGGAGCGGCGGAACTCATCGCGGGCGCTCAGGCGGCCCCGGCCGGCACCCGGTCCAGGAAGCCGAACACGTCCTGGATGCGGCCCCCGGCGTCGAGGGTGATCACGTCGGATCCGGCGACGGGCGCCGAGCCGTCCGCGTCGGCGACCAGTTCCCAGCCGAAGCGCGCGATGTCGTGGTGGGCGTCGACGGCGCCCGTGAGCCGGAACGAGTGACCCGGGAACTGCTCCTGCGCCGCGGCGATCACGGCGGCGAGCCGCTCGTGCCCGCGGACGTCGGCGAGCGGATCGGTGTAACCCCCGTCGGTGGCCCACGCGGCGGCCACCGCCTTCACCCGGCTCTCCGGGTCCCGGGCGTTCCAGGCCTCGAAGTAACGGGCCACGGCGGATTCATGACGCTCATTGCCTGCGGACATGGTCGATCAGCCTCCATCGAGATGTACGTGCTGGTCAGAGACCGGATTCCGCGGTGTGTTCGCCCGCCGGGATCCGGTACCGCAACCATGCCGGGCCGCCCGCGGGAGCGTCGATTACCTCCGGGGTAAGAGGGCCCGAACCGTTTCGGCCAGTCGCCGCACGGAATATGCCAAGAGACTGGCTGGAATGGCATGGTGACAGAGTGTCAGTAGTGGCGATACTCGATGAACAGGGTGATTCAGCCACGCCCGCCGAGCACCCTCGCACCGAGAGCATCTTCGCACCACAGCACCGCACACGAGCCGCAAGGAAAGAGAGGCCGGACCGGCAGCGAGCGCCGTAATGGGGGAGCGATCGTGCATGACGAATTCCTGTGCCATGTGACCGCCTACGGAATATGCGGCGGCCAGCGCGTCGGCGTCCCCTTGGGGACCTACCGCGCACCCACACTGGCGCTGGCCCTGTGGTGGATGCGGGACCGCGCCTCCTGGATCGCCGAGCGCCTCGATCCGCGCCCGGACAATCCGAACTTTCCCCCGAACTCCATCACGCCGGTGGGAGCGGGCGTGCCCGACGTGCCGGCCGTGCTGCGCGCCTGGTGCGGCGACACCCTCCAACAGGAGGTCGTCGCCGAGGAGTTGGCCGCCGGGAAGCTGGTTCGCATCACCACGAACGACGACACCACCGAGTACGAACTGCTCGCCGAGTCCGTCGACGCGCTGCGGATGCAGCGCTTCGTCCCCGTCCTCTCCACGCCCGCGGCCTGACCCCCGCCCGTGCCCGGCCCTGACGCCGGTCCTGCCGCCCGTGACCGCTGCCGCCCAGGCGGGCATGCGGATGAATCGCTAGAATTCAGGCATGAGAGAACGGCCGGTCGCGACAGCGCCCGAGCTCGTCCTCGAGACCGAGGCGGGCTCCACGGTGATCAGTCCCAGCCGCGACTATCACGTCGGGCGGGACCCACTCAGCGATGTCGTCATCGACGACATCCGAGTCTCGTGGCACCACGCCGTACTGCGACCGGAGGGCGACCACTGGACGGTCGAGGACGAGGGCAGCACGAACGGCACCTTCGCCGACGGCCGCCGCGTCCACGAGTGGGGCGTCGGCCCGGGCAGCGTCATCCGCTTCGGCAACCCCTCGGACGGCCCCCGCGTCCTGCTCGTCGACCGCCGGCCGGCCGCGCCGGAACGCCCGTCCGCCGTCCACACCCCCTCCGCCACCGGGACCTTCCGGCAGCCGACCACCGTACGGCCACTGCCCGCCCGCACGGTACGCATCGGCCGCGGCGGCGACAACGACCTGGTCGTCGACGACCTCGTCGTCTCCCGCCGGCACGCAGAGCTGCGCGCCCGGGCCGACGGCACCTACGAGATCGTCGACCTCGGCAGCCACAACGGCACGTTCCTCAACGGACAGCCCGTCGAGCGGGCCGTCGTCACCGCCGGTGACATCGTCGGCATCGGCCACTCCGCCTTCTGCCTCGTCGGCGACCAGCTGCAGGAGTACGTCGACACCGGTGAGGTCTCCCTCGACGTCCAGGACCTCGGTGTCGCCGTCGACCACGGCCGCAAGACGCTCCTCGACCAGGTGTCCTTTCCCGTCGGCGAGAAATGCCTGCTGGCCGTCGTCGGCCCCAGCGGCGCCGGCAAGTCCACCCTGCTGAACGCCCTGACCGGGCAGCGCCCCGCCGACCGCGGCACGGTCCTGTACGACGGCCGGGACCTGTACCGGGACTACGCCGAACTGCGCCAGCGCATCGGGCTCGTGCCCCAGGACGACATCCTGCACGCCCAGTTGACCGTGCGGCGCGCGCTCACCTACGCGGCCGAACTGCGCTTCCCCCAGGACACCGCCAAGGCGGAACGCCGCGCCCGGGTCGACGAGGTGATCCGCGAGCTGGGCCTGGAGGAGCGGGCCACGCAGCCCATCCACAGCCTGTCGGGCGGCCAGCGCAAGCGCGTCAGCGTGGCCCTCGAACTGCTGACCAAGCCCTCGCTGCTCTTCCTCGACGAACCGACCTCCGGCCTCGACCCCGGCATGGACCGCTCGGTGATGCACATGCTGCGCGGCCTGGCCGACGACGGCCGGACGGTCATCGTCGTGACGCACAGCGTGCTCAGCCTCGACGTCTGCGACCGCCTCCTGGTGCTCGCGCCCGGCGGCAAGGTGGCCTTCTACGGGCCGCCCGAGGAGGCCCTCGCCTACTTCGGTTTCGAGGAATGGCCCGAGGCGTTCGAGGCCTTCGAGCGGGACCACGACCGGGACTGGGCGGGGGACTACCGCGACTCCGTGCTCAACCGCCAGTACATCCTCAACGCGTCCGCCCAGCCGCCCCTGCCGCAGGAAGAGCAGGCCCGCGTCTTCGGACCGCCGCCCAAGGCACAGAGCTGGGGCGCCCAGCTCGGCACCCTGGTCAGACGCTACGCCGCCGCGCTCGGCGCCGACCGCACCTTCCTCATCATCATGATCGCGCTGCCGTTCGTGATGGGCGCCATGGCCCGGGCCCTGGCCGGGAGCAAACTCACCCAGGAGACGGCGATGAACGCGCTGCTCATCCTGTGCGTGGGCGGCGTGCTCACCGGCGCGGCCAACGCCGTGCGCGAACTGGTGAAGGAACGCGTCATCTACCAGCGGGAGCGCGCCGTCGGCCTGTCCAGATCGGCGTACCTGATGTCCAAGGTCGTCGTCCTCGGCACCGTCACGATCCTCCAGGCGGTCGTCCTCACCCTGGTCGCCCTGCTCGGCGTCGACCTCAACGCGCCCGGCGGAGAAGGCGTCCTCATGCCACCCCTGGCCGAGATCACGGTGGCCGTGGCCATGCTCGCCTTCACCGCGATGATGCTCGGCCTGCTCGTCTCCGCGCTGGTCCGCAAGGAGGAGGTGACCATGCCGTTGCTGGTGCTGCTCGCGATCGTGCAGGTCGTCTTCTGCGGCGCCCTGCTCAAGCTGAACGGAGTGCCCGGCATCGAGCAGCTGGCCTGGCTGGTGCCCTCGCGGTGGGCGCTCGGCGCGATGGCCGGCACGATCGGACTCGCCCGCGTCGTGCCCGGGGACCTGACCGGTGATCCCCTCTTCAAGCACTCGGTCGGCGTGTGGCTGCTGAACATCGGGATGCTGGTCGTGCTCTCCGTCGTCTTCGGATACCTGGTGGCGCGCCTGCTGCGCCGACACGAGCCCGCGGTCATGCGGAAGTAGGTGCGATGACGGCTCCCGACTTCCGCCCCACCCATGTCGTCCCCCAGGACGGGATGTCCGCCTGGGAGACACCCGATCCCTCCCGGCCCACCGTGCCGCTCGACGCCCTGCTCCCCGTGCAGCTCGCCGAGCGGCGCGGGGACTGGGGGCGGATCGTCTGCGCCAACGGCTGGTCCGCCTGGGTCGACGGCCGCCTGCTGATCGCCGTCCCGCAGGCACCGCCCGCCGCGAGCAGCCCGCTCACCCGTACGGCGGACCCGCGCCCCCTCCTCACCCGCGTCCAGGAGTCGCTCGCCCGCTACCGGAGCGCGACGGAGGACCTGACCGCTGGCCGCCTCGACGGAGAGGCGTTCCGCGGCCGTACGCACGGGATGCGGGCCGGCGTGGTCGTCGACGGGGAGTCCGTGTGGCTGTACGACGCCGAGCACGAGCGGTGGGTGTACAGCGACGGCACGCGGCTCAGCACCTACGCGGCGCCGGGGGAGCCCTCGGCGGCGGCCCCGGAACCGGCACGGCCCCCCCGGGAGGCCACCCGGGTCGTCGAGGCCGACGCCGACCCGCCTCCGGCCGCGACCGCCGCGGAGGCCGGCCCCGCGACGGCCGGGCCCTCGGGACAACCCGGGCCCACCGGTCCGACGGGACCCCCGGACGATGCCGAGCCCGCCGGGCCGGCGCGCCCCGCGACGCAGGCGCCCGCCGGGCCGACCCGCTTCACGGGCGAAACGGCGTCCCCGCAGCCCACGCGGCGCGCGGGGGAGACGGACACCGAGCCGCCCCTCCCCACGGACGAACCGCCCCGCCTCGTCCAGGAACCGGGGCCGGGCGAGCCGACGCGCCCGGCCCCGGACCCCGCTCCTGACGGCGGGTATGAGCCGACGCGTCTCGTCGCGGAGCCGGCGCCCGACGGTGGACACGAAGCGACCCGTCTCGTCACCGAGTCGGACGCTGCCGGGGAGCCGACGCGCCCGGCGCCGGACCCCGCTCCCGACGGCGGACATGATCCGACCCGTCTCGTCACCGAGTCGGACGCCGCCGGGGAGCCGACGCGTCTCGTGCGGGACCCGGGGCCCGAGGGCGGGCACGGGGCACCCCCTCTCGTCGCGGAGCCGCAGCCTGAAGAGCAGGAGACGCGTCTGTTGCGGGAACCGGCTCCCGACGGTGGGCACGGGGCGACCCGTCTCGTCACGGGGTCGGAGGCCGCCGGGGAGCCGACGCGCCCGGCGCCGGACCCCGCTCCCGACGGCGGGCATGAGCCGACCCGTCTCGTCGCGGAGCAGCAGCCTGAAGAGCAGGAGACGCGTCTGTTGCGGGAACCGGCTCCCGACGGTGGGCACGAGGCGACCCGTCTCGTCACGGAGTCGGAGGCCGCCGGGGAGCCGACGCGTCTCGTGCGGGACCCGGCGCCCGACCGGGGGCACGAACCGACCCGGGTCGTGCGGCGTCCGGACGCGTCGCGGGGTGTGCGCCGGGGTGACCACTGATGGCCGAAACGCCCCACGACACGAGCGTGTACGCGGGGCGCCCCTCGGGTCTGGTCGGGAAGCAGATCGCCGGCTACCGGATCGAGCGCGAGATCGGCCGCGGCGGCATGGCGGTCGTCTACCGCGCCAAGGACCTGCGGCTGGACCGGACCGTCGCCCTGAAGCTGCTCGCACCGGAACTCGCGCGCAACGACACCTTCCGCCGGCGCTTCACCCACGAGTCGCGGGTGGCGGCCGCCATCGACCATCCGCACATCGTGCCGGTCTTCGAGGCGGGCGAGACGGACGGCGTCCTGTACATCGCGATGCGCTTCGTCTCCGGGCAGGACCTGCGCCATCTGCTGGACCGGGAGGGTCCGCTGCCCGCCGGGACGGCCGTCCGCATCGCCGCGCAGGTGGCGTCCGCGCTCGACGCCGCGCACGAGCACGGGCTCGTGCACCGGGACGTCAAGCCCGGCAACATCCTGGTGGCGCGCGGCACGGACAGCGACCACCCCGAGCACGTCTACCTCACGGACTTCGGCCTGACCAAGAAGTCGCTGTCGCTGACCGGCTTCACGACCGTGGGACAGTTCGTGGGCACCCTCGACTACGTGGCACCCGAGCAGATCTCGGGGCGTCCGGTGGACGGGCGCTGCGACGTGTACGGCCTCGCGTGCGTCGTCTACGAACTGCTGGCCGGGCGGCCCCCATTCCAGCGGGACGACGACATGGCCCTGCTGTGGGCCCACCAGTACGACCAGCCGCCGCCCCTCACCGAGAAGCGCCCGGACCTCACCTCCGGCGCCGACGCCGTCCTGGCGCGGGCGCTGGCCAAGACCCCGGACGACCGGTACGACTCCTGCCGGGCGTTCGTGGCCGCGCTGCGCGCCGCCGTGACGGGGCGGGTGGAGGGAGGTCACGAGCCGACCCGGGTGGACCACGGCGCCCTCGGCGCGCCGGAGCACCCCGGCGCGCCGCCCGAACCGCCGGAGTGGGCCCGCCCGGTCTTCCGCCGTTAGGCCCTACGGGTTGCGGTCGCGGGCTCCGGCCGCCGGGACCTCGCCGCGGCGACGCACCCGGGTGGCCGACAGGGCGCCGAGGAACCCGGCGACGAGCCCCCACAGCAGCGCGAAACCGACCGCCGTCCAGATCCGGGGCCGCAGCAGGAGCTGTCCGGAGAGACCGCCGCCGAGGTCTCCGATGCCCAGGAGCGACAGCCCGTAGTGCGCGGAGAGGCGGGCGAGGAGGCAGATCGCGAGCACCGTGAGCGCCAGGGCGACCGCCAGGTGCAGGGCGTGCTGCCAGGCGCGTACCCGGGCGGGGGAGCGGGTGGCCATGAGGAAGGCGGCGCCCAGCACCAGTACGGCGTCGACGGCCACCAGCCACCACACCCGGCCGTCGTACTCGGCCAGGGTGCTCAGGTTGAGCGTGGAGATGTCCCGGGTGCGGAGCACCTCGTCCAGGACGTGCGGCATGGGCAGACCGAACGGGCCCTGGACGCGGCCTTCCCAGGAGGCGCCCAGGCCGATCGTGAAGGCGAGCCAGACGAGGTTCGGCAGGCCGAGCAGGATCACCGCGAAGGTCTCGGCGACATGGCCTCGGGTGGCGGCGACGACCAGGGCGACGACGAGACCCACGGCCACGCAGGACAGGAGCAGGGCGACCATCGCGAAGGCGGCGGGGCGCACCGGCTCCTGGAAGCGCAGCAGCCGGGCGGGGAGCGGGGCGCGGGGCGACACGAGCACCGCCAGCACGATGACGCCGGCCAGCCACAGCAGCCCGAACAGCACCGTGAGCGGCAGATCCGCCTCGAAGCCCACCTTCGGGGACGCGCCGAGCAGGTCGCCGATGTCGGAGACGACACCGTCCCCGAGGGAGATCTCGAAGTCCTGCCGGGCGGCGAGCGCCAGTCCGATCAGCCCCAGCAGCCATACGACGGCGACCCGGGCGGCCCAGCCGCTCAGCTCCGAGGTGCCGGCCACGGCCCGGTGCCGCAGCGGGCGCAGGAAGCCGGCCGCGACCACGAGGGCGCCGGCGAGGGTGACCGACAACGGCATCGCGGTGAGGTCGGCCTGCGTGTCGGCGATGGCCCCGGCGTCGCCCGACAGCTCGATGCTGCCGCCGACCGCGGTCACCACGGCGGCGGCGACGACCCGGGGGAACGCGTTGCCGGGCAGGTCTGCCGCGCCGGCCGCCCAGAGTCCGAGGGCGGCGACCGCGCCCATCGCGATCAGCGCGGCCAGGACCGTGGTGACGGCCTGGATCCAGCCGTGGCGGGCGACGGTTCGGTCGGACGGTGTCTGGGCGCTCACGTTGTCACGCTAAGCAGGGCGGGAGAGGTCCGCCCGCCGGGGAGGGCCGACCGCGTCCGCTTGCGAGGGACGCGGGACCCGGGCACACAATGGGCTCGTTGTGGAATAGAGCGGCACAAAACGTACCGACTGTGCCGCGAGGTCCCTCCGCAGGGAAGAAGAGCTCGTGAGCGTCGAACCGCCGTCCTCCGGCCGTCCCACAGGCCCCCCTTCGGGCCCGCTGTCGGGCCCCTCGCAGCCGGGGCCGTCCCAGCCCGGTCCCACCCAGCCGAACGCCCGCCCCCCGCAGGGGCCCTCGGGTGACTCGGGCGCCGGTGGAACCGGTGGTCCCGGCGGCGACGGAGGCGGCGGTCCGTCCGGCCCGCACCCCTCCGGCGGCGCGAGCATGGGCGGCGGCCCCCAGCGGCCCTGGTGGAGGTCGGCCCCCCGGGTGGCGGTCATCGCCACCGCGGTCGTGGCGGCGGTGATCCTGGCCGTCGTCCTCACCCGTCCGGACGGTTCCTCCGGGGGCACGGCCGCCCCTGGTGGCGGCGAGGTCTTCCTCCAGGCCGCCGCGAAGACGGGACCCGACCCGTACACGGAGTCGACGGCGAAGGACAGTTCCACCACCCCCGAGACGCCCGCACCGCCCAGCGGCACCTCCGCCTCCGCGAACGCGCCGCGCGGCGTGGAGGGTTCGGCACCCGGCCTCTACGGCGGCACCCGCAAGGTCGCCAGCTGCGACGTGGAGAAGCAGGTCTCGGCGCTCGGCGCGGACCCGGCGAAGAACAAGGCGTTCGCGTCGGTCGCGGGAGTCCAGCCGTCGGAGGTGCCCGCCTACCTGCGCTCGCTCACCCCGGTCCAGCTGCGCATGGACACCTGGGTCACCAACCACGGCTACCGCAACGGCGCCGCCACCAGCTATCAGGCGGTCCTCCAGGCCGGTACGGCCGTGCTCGTCAACGACCGCGGTCTGCCGCGGGTGCGCTGCGCGTGCGGGAACCCGCTGACGGATCCGGTCCCGCAGAAGACGGCCCCCCGGACGACCGGTGACTCCTGGCCCTCGTACCGCCCCCAGAACATCGTGGTCGTCACCCCGGCGCCGACGGTCATCAACGTCTTCGTCCTCTTCGACCCGGAGCACGACGACTGGTTCCGCCGCGAGAAGGGCGACACCGGCAAGCAGGACAAGAAGACCGATCCGCCGTCCGAGCGGCCCTCCCCGTCGGTGACCGGCCCGAGTTCCGGCTCCGCGTCCCCGTGCGTATCCCCGCACGGTGTGACCCCGCCGCCGGGCTGCGGGACGACACCGCCCGAGTCGTCCTCCTCCTCGTCCTCGTCGCCGTCCGCGCCCTCGTCGCCGCCGACCTCGCCGCCGTCACCCCCGACGTCCGAGGCCCCGAAGCCGCCCCCGGACTCCTCGGCGGCCTCCGACGCCACGTCGGAGTCGGCGTCCACCTTCAGCGCCCCGGGGGCCTCCGGCCCCCGGTCGTTCCCCCGGGTGCTCTGAGCGAGGACCCGCCCGGCGGTCAGCCGGTCCGTACGACCAGGGCGTAGTCCCCGAGGCCGAGCAGCCGGTCGCCGGGGATCTCGCCCAGGGCCGTGTAGATCTTCTCGACGCGCCCGGTGACCGGGTCGAAGGAGACGTCCTTCACGGTGCCCCGTTCGTCGCCGTCCTCCGTCAGGACCCTGGCGCGCAGGGCCTCATGGTGCGGTGGCGAGGGTGCCGGCGCCGGGTCGGGCGGGAGGTCGGAGCGGACGAGGACGGCGTCGGGTCCGAAGGCGTGGAAGGCGTTCCAGGGGATCGTCGTCTCCTTGCGTCCGCGCGCGGGCGCGATCCGGGCGTGGCTGACCGTGCCGGACGCGGCGTCGACGGTCAGTGACTCGACCACCCCGATCTCGTCCGCACCGCCGAGCGTCACCACCGGCAGCCCGTGGGCCTGGGAGAACATCATCACGGCGCCGTCCCCTTCTCGAACCCGTCCCGGCTCCCGCCGGGAGCCCCCTCCTCGGGCGCGGCGGTCCGGGCCGCGCCGCCCCGGAGGTGGAACGCCTCCACCTGGCTCACGAAACCGGCGAGGTCGTCGGCGACGAACCGGGTGGCGTCGGCCGGGATCACGAGCGCCTGCCCGGAGACGGCCAGCGTCTCGCCCCGCGGCACGAACACCTTGTGCCGGCGGCGCTTGGAGCCGGGCTCCAGCGATTCCCGCGCGGCGATCCGGAACCCCACCACGCGCCCGCTGTCCCCGCCCTCCACCACGACGTCCAGCACCGTGCCGACCTCCGAGCCGGTGTCGGTGAGCACCCTGGCCCCCAGCACCCGGCCGTGCGTCGCCTCCCCCTTGGCGACCACCGCGGCCGGCTCCGCCAGCACCTCGGTGCCGCGGATCATGACCGCGTGCCGGCCGAGCGAGTGCACCGCGTTCCAGGGCAGACTCTGCTTCAGCGGACCCGCCAGCAGCCCCCGCCCGCTGAGCGTGAACCCGGTGACCCGGCCGGCGGGACCGTCGAAGACGGTGTCCTTGATCTGCGCGACGACATCACCGCCCAGCGTGACCACCGGGCGCTTGGTGAGGCCGCGCGCGGCCATCAGCTCGCTCACCGCGTCCCTCTCCTGCCGTCCCTGCCGCTCTTGCCGAACCCGCGTCCCCGCTGCACCGCGATGACGGTCCCCGACCGCCTGCTCGACTGCACCCACACCGTCGCCACCGCCAGCAGTGCCAGGGCACCGACAACGACGACCAGCCACACCCACCAGGCCACCGTCCACCTCCGGTCATTGATGCCTCCCGGCCGACGTCGGCCGGTCCGGCTCTGTCCATCTGCCCCAGGCGGACGGGAGGATGCGCCCCCGCCGGCACGGGAGGAAGCCCTCTCTCCGGTAAGGGCAACCTGGCCGCTCGGCAGCGGACTTGAGGCCGCCCGAGAGGTACCGGATCGTTACGGCAGGCAATTGTTGCCCAAGGTCAACGACCCGATACGGTAGGCGGACAACTGCTCCACGACGGCCCTGTACGCTGCCGTCCCCTGCGGCTCCCCCAGCCCCGCAGGCGTCCCTGTCCCCAGACATCTCGAAGGATCGCCGTGCATTCAGGTCGGAGTCCAGGTCAGGCGGCCATGTCGCTGTCGGTGCGCGAGGCCGGCCGGTCGACCGTGATCGCGGTCCGCGGGGAGGTGGATCTGGACAACGCGGGGCAGCTGGACGAAGCGATCACCTCGGCGGCGCTGGCCCGGCCGGGGGCGGTGGTCCTCGACCTGTCCGAGGTCACCTTCGCGGACTCGACGACGGTCAACGTCGTCCTGCGCTGCTACGGCGCGATCGGTCCGCGTCTGAGGCCGGCGGCGCTCTCCGCGTACATGGACAGACTGCTGACGATCACCGGCGTCTCCCAGGCGCTGCCCGTGTACGGCACGGTGGCCGAGGCGCTGGAGGCCGCGGACCCCGGACAGGGGTGAACCGCCCGCCTCTCAGGACGCTCCCCGGTCCGGCTCCGGACGCGCGTGGGAGAGGGACGGGCCGAGCGACCACAGTCCGGCCAGCAGCGCCCTGAGATCGGCGTCGGGCATCCGCAGCAGCGCGTCCTTGATCCACTCGGCGCGCTGCCTGTGCACCGTGTCGAGGACGCCGCGGCCGCGGTGCGTCAGGTCCAGGGAGATGCCCCGGCGGTCCTCCGAGATGAGGGAGCGGGTCAGCAGGCCGGCTCTTTCGAGGCTGTCGCACACCCGGCTGGCCCGGGAGCGGCTGATCTGCGCGCGGTCGGCGAACGCCGAGAGGCTCAGGCCGGGACTGCTGCCCACGAGGGTCAGCGCGCGCAGCAGCGACGGCGAGAGCCGGCTGTCGACCGCCGCCGCCGTACGCGCCGACACCGCCACCAGGATCTCCGCAGCCGCCGACAGCTGATCGGCGGCGCGAAACAGTACGTCCTCCCGTATCCGGGGGGTATGGCCTTCCATCTGTCCGAACCTCTGTCGTCGCACCGCACCCGGTGACCGTTCACGCTCTCCGACTGTGGGCCCTGCCCGGTCGCACCGGGATGACACCGGCGCCATGTGGGAATCCTGTGACGAAACTCGCAGGCCCGCTCACCGGCGGCCCGTGGCGCCGGTCCTGTGAACCCCGGGAAAATCGGGGTGACTGGGAAGGAGATCTCGGGGTACGAGCACTGAGCAGCAGTGAGTGACCCACCGGCCTCCGAGAGAGATACGCATGATCGAGCACCTGGGCGGAGCAGTGATACCGACTGGCTTCGACGTGCCCGTGGAACCGCTTCGGCGGACGGCGCACTACACGGGCGAGCCGGGATGCATCGCCGAAGCGCGAGCCTTCGCCGAACTGTTCCTGGAGCAGCTCCGGTCGGAGTGGTGCGCCGAGATCGCCCCGCAGCTCGGCGGCGACCTCCTGCTGATCGTGAGCGAACTGGTCACGAACGCGGACCGGCACAGCCAGGGTCCGTACATCCTGGAACTCGAAGGCACCGACACCTCCGTCGCGGTCTCCGTCTACGACAGCAGCGTGACCCTGCCCCGTCGCTTCCCGCGTGACCCCCAGCGGGTCGGCCGGCACGGGCTGGAGATCGTCCACGCTCTCGCCACCGAGGTCACGGTCGGCCGTGTCCCCGTCGGCAAGTGCGTCAGGGCCGTCGTCGACCTGCGCCCTTGAACCGGATCACCGCAGTGGAAGAACGGCCTCGAAGAGGCACGACGACGAACCACGGACGCCCCACGCGACGGACCGTCCGTGAGGCCGTCCGGTGTGCCGCAGTAGGCTCGCGGGAGTCGACGGCCGGCGCAGGTGATTCGAGGGGATGAGCGTGGCAGATCGCCCGCTGGGGATCAGTGAACGCGGTGTCATGCCTCGCCTCGGCAGCTCCGACCCGCTGTGGGAACTGGACGCGGCCCCCGCGCTGCTGCTGGTCGAGGACGACGCCGGAGACGCCCTGCTGGTGCGCGAGGTCCTCGCCGACAGCGGCCTGCCGATGGACGTCACCTGGTGCAAGTCCCTGGCGGAGGCACGGAGTTTCCTCAGGCGCACGCGGCACGCCGTGTGCGTGCTGCTCGACCTGCACCTGCCGGACACCCACGGACTGAGCGCGGTCCGGCTCGTACGCGACGCGTCGCCCGACGCGGCCGTCGTGGTGCTCACCGGCGTGGCCGAGAACGAGGCGGGCCTCGCCGCGGTCGCCGAGGGCGCACAGGACTTCCTCTCCAAGGACGGCCTGGCCCCGGAGTCGCTGAGCCGCGCCGTCCGCTACGCCCTCCAGCGCAAGCAGGTCGAGCGGTCGAGCGCCGAACTCCAGGCGAGCCGGCTGATCGCCCGGGAGAACGCGCGCCTGGAGCGCGGGCTGCTGCCCACGCCCCTGCTGCGCGGCGGCGGCTGCGCGGTGGCCTCCCGCTACAGCCCCGGCCGCGACCACGCCCTGCTCGGCGGGGACTTCTTCGACGTCGTCGAGAGCACGGACGGAACGGTCCACGCGGTGATCGGCGACGTCTCCGGCCACGGTGCCGCCGAGGCCGCCCTCGGGGTCTGCCTGCGCGTGGCCTGGCGGACCGCCGTGCTCTCCGGCTGCGTCGGCACGGACCAGGTCCGCCTCCTGGAGGAGATCCTCAGCGCCGAGCGCGCCGACGACTACATCTTCGCCACGCTCACCATCCTCCGGCTCGACCGGGACCGCAGCAGGCTGCGGGTGATCCGGGCCGGTCATCCCGGGCTCCTGGTACGGACCCCGGCGGGGCTCGACCTGTTCGAGCCGCCCCCCGGTCCCGCGCTCGGACTCATCCCGGACCGGGCCCGGTGGCCCGAGACGGAACTGCCCGCACACGACATCAGCGCCGTGACGCTGTTCACCGACGGCCTCTTCGAGGGCGTGGTGGCACCCGACCGGCGACTGGGAGAAGAAGGACTGCTCGAAGTGGCGAGGAAACACATGGGCCTGCAGGGCCGGCCCTTCGTCGACGCCGTGGTCGACGAGGTCGCGGAGCTGACCGCCGCCCACGGAGGGCTCGCCGACGACGTGGCCGTCCTGCACCTGTCGACGGACGGCGCCTCATGACCCGAGCGGAGCAGACCCCCGGGTCCGACGGTGGCGCGGGCGGCGGTACGGACGAAAGGCCCACGGTCGTCGCACGGCTGAGCGTCCAGGGCTGGATCCTCGTCGTGCTGGCGGTGAACGTGCTGCTGGTCGTCCTCTTCGCGGTGTCGGGCGGCGTCCTCCAGGCACGTGCGGACGACCGCACCGACCGGCTCAGCGACCACATCCAGCCTGCGCGGTCCAGGGCCTTCCAGCTGGAGACGTCGCTGGTGGACCAGGAGACGGGCGTGCGCGGCTTCGTGCTGAGCAAGGACCCCGGCTTCCTGGAGCCGTACGAGTCCGGGCAGCGGGAGGAGAAGAAGCTGCACGACTTCCTCGTCGACGAACTGGCCGCTTACCCCCGGATCTCCACCGACCTGCGTGAGGTCCGGGAGGCCGGCGAGTCCTGGCGCCGCGACTACGCGCGACCGCTCATCGCGGCGGCCCGCGCCTCCGGGGGACAGGAGAACACCCCCGGCCTGGAGGCGAGCAAGACCAAGTTCGACGAGACCCGGGCCCGCCTGGCCAAGCTGGAGAACGACATCAGCGAGCTGCGCGACGACACCCGCGCCTCGGCCGAGGACAGCCGCCGGCTCCGCACGTACTTCTTCATCGGCATGCTCGCGGCCTTCCTGGCGAGCGGCGTCGCGCTGACGCTGCTGCTGCGCCGGATCGTCGGACGCCCGCTGCGCGCCCTCGAAGCGGCCTCGACGGAGGTCAGCGGCGGGGACTTCCGGCGCACGATCCGCCTGGAGGGACCGCGCGACCTGGAGGCGGTCGCCAAGGCGGTCGAGGACATGCGCCGGCGCATCGTCGACGAGCTGTCCGAGTCCCAGGGCCGCGAGGTCCTGCTCAAGGAACAGGCGGCGGAACTCGACGCCCAGACACTCGAACTGAAGCGCTCCAACGCCGAGCTGGAGCAGTTCGCCTACGTCGCCTCCCACGACCTCCAGGAACCGCTGCGCAAGGTCGCGTCCTTCTGCCAGCTCCTGGAGAAGCGCTACGGGGACCAGCTGGACGACCGGGCCAAGCAGTACATCGACTTCGCCGTGGACGGCGCCAAGCGGATGCAGGTGCTCATCAACGACCTGCTCACCTTCTCCCGGGTCGGCCGGGTCGGCGAGGAGCACGCCACGGTGGCCCTGGACGCCGTACTGGACCGGGCGCTCGCCAACCTCAGCGTCTCCCTGGAGGAGACCGGCGCCCGGGTGGTGCGCGAGGGACCGCTGCCCTCGGTCACCGGCGACCCCACCACCCTCACGATGCTCTGGCAGAACCTCGTCGGGAACGCGGTGAAGTTCCGCCACCCCGACCGGGCGCCCGAGGTCGTCGTCAGCTGCGAGGCGGAGGGGGAGGACCAGTGGCGGCTGTGCGTGCGCGACAACGGCATCGGCATCGAACCCGAGTTCCGGGAGAAGGTCTTCGTCATCTTCCAGCGCCTGCACGGCCGTGACGAGTACGACGGAACGGGCATCGGACTTGCCCTGTGCCGGAAGATCGTCGAGCATCACGGAGGCGGTATCAGTCTGGACGGCACCGCCGGTGAGGGCACGCGCGTGTGCTTCACCCTGCCCGCGACGCCGCCGGAGCCCATCGACCGGGCCGAGGCCGAGCGTCCACACGAAGGAGCACGCACGTGACGTCCCCCGCGGAACCCATCCAGGTCCTGCTCGTCGAGGACGACCCCGGCGACGAGCTGATGACCCGTGAGGCCTTCGAGGACAACAAGATCCGCAACACCCTGCACGTGGTGCGCGACGGCGAGGAGGCGCTCGACTTCCTCTACCGCCAGAACCAGTACGCGGACGCGCCGCGCCCCGACCTGATCCTGCTCGACCTGAACCTGCCGAAGTACGACGGACGTCAGGTACTGGAGCGCATCAAGTCGGACGACGAGCTGGCGCTGATCCCGGTCGTCGTGCTGACCACGTCCTCGGCCGAGGAGGACATCCTGCGCAGCTACCGACTGCACGCCAACGCGTACGTGACCAAGCCGGTCGACCTCGACCAGTTCATCGCGGCCGTCCGGCAGATCGACGACTTCTTCGTGACCGTGGTCAAGCTGCCCAAGACGACCTGACGGCCCCGGCGGTCACCCGGGGCGCTCGGGCCCGCCCTTGCCCGGCGCACCGGGCACCGGTGCCGCGACGAGGTGTTCCCGCGTCCCCGTCACCTCCAGCAGCCGGTCCAGGCAGACACTCCCGCCCTCCAGCCGGATGCGCGCCCCGGCCTCCCCGGCCAGCCGCCGGACCATGAGCAGCGCGGACAGCCCCATCGCGTCGCAGGACGTGATGTCGGCGCAGTCCAGGCGCAGTTCGGTGGTCCCCGGATGATCGGCGAGCTGCCGGGAGGCGGCCGTCACGAGCAGGTCGGCGCTGTCGCGGTCGAGGGTGCCGCCGAGCCCGATGCGCAGGCTGCGCGGTTCGGCCGCGGACGGGGTGACCTCGAGCTGAGGTGAGGGTGGCGACGGGTTCATACCGGGCTTTCCTGATCCGGGGACAGGGTTCGTGGGGCTGTGGGACACGGCGCCGCGGGCCTCGCGCACCAGGCCGGTGGCCCGGGGGAAGTCACGCAACTGCGCGCACAGCAGGTCCAGGGCGAGCAGCGGCGCCCGCCGCGGCACGTCGCGGGCGCCGAGGACGGCGGCGGTCCACGTCGTGAAACCGGTGAGGAGTTCGGCGTCGTCCGTGTAGAGGCCGGCGGCGAGGGAGTCGACGAGCCGGGCGACGTCCTCGGCGGCGGGCTGGCCCCAGGGCGGGAGCCGTTCCGTCAGACCGGCCAGGACCGCCCCCACCAGCTGCGGCGCCGACCGGGCGACGAGGGTGTACTCCTGGTCGGCGAGATGAGGCAGGCGCGCGACCGGCTCGTGCGGTACCGCCGGAGCGCGGGGCGGTCCGCCGGCCAGCGCGTCCGCCGCGCTGCGGGCGTCGGGCGCCCAGGCGTCGGCGCCCAGCAGACGCGCGTACCGGCCGTCCGCGCCGAACGCCGCGCGCCGCCGGCCACCACGGGCACGGACGCGCGTCGGCAGGCGGTGATGGTGGCGTGGGCCGTGGGCAGCCGGGTCGTCAGTGAGCCGGACAGTGCCACGGCGTCAGGACCCGTGCGGTGCAGCTGTCGGATCAGCTCCGGAGCCGGAACCCGGGCCCCCAGCCAGTCGACCCGCCAGCCCCGCAGCCGCAGCACCTCGGCGAGGAGCCGGGCGGGCAGGGCATGCCACTCGCCGTCTACGCAGGCCACGGTGATCCGGCCGCGCGTCGGTGCCGCGCGGTGCGCTTCCGGATGCCGGGTGACCGCGGTGACGACCCGGTCGGCGACGGCGGTCGCGGCGTGCTCCCGGGCCACCGGGATCCGGTCGGCGGCCCATGCCTCGCCGACCTGCCGCTGGACGGCGGCGACGACCTCGACGAGGAACGCCTCGGCTGCCATGCCCGAGCCCAGGGCCGCGTCCACCACGGCGAGGGCGGCGGGTTCGTCGCCCGCCAGTGCGGCGGTCCGCAGCGCGTCGGCCCAGGGTCGTCCGGGCCCGCCGGACCGCCCGGCTGTGTACGGTTCCGTCATCCGGCGGACCTGCCGGGCCCCTGACCGTCCACCGCGCTGAACCGGCGGACGCGCGGGGCGCCGACCGCGACCACGGCCATGTCGTCGTGGGCGCCGCCGCCGACCCAGTCGGACGCCAGCATCTGCACCCGTTCCACGACGGCCTCCGTCGGCATGCCGGCGCACCCGGCCAGCGCGTCGCGCAGCCGCTCGTCGCCGAACACATCGTCCCCGAGCGGGCCGCCCCGGGCCTCGGTGATCCCGTCGGTGTAGAGGAGGCAGATCTCGCCCGGCGCGAGGCTCACCGTGGCCGAGCTCACGGTCACCGTGGGCAGCGCGCCGAGCAGGGTGCCGCGGGTGCGCGCCTCCTCGACCTGCCCGTCGTGGCGCACGATGAGCGGCGAGGGATGGCCCGCGCTGGACAGGCGCAGCCGCACGTCCCGTCCCCGGCGCAGGACGGAGCACAGCACCAGCGTGGCGAAGCGGGCGTGTCGCGAGGTGAGCAGGGCGCCGTTGAGCAGCGTCAGCATGCGTGAGTGGTCGTCGGCCAGCGGCAGCAGCGCGTGCAGCGAGTTGCGGATCTTGCCGGTCAGCACCGCGGCCTCGAGTCCCTTGCCGCAGACGTCGCCCAGGACGACGAGGGACTCCTCGCCCGAACCGGACGCGGGGTGCACGTCGTAGAAGTCCCCGCCGATCCGCTTGCTCTCCCCGGACGGGCGGTAGCCCGCCGCGAACTCGATGCCCGCGACCGGCGGCAGCGGGGGCGGCAGGAGTTCGCGCATCAGCGTCTTGGTGATGGACGCCTGTTCGGCGTACATCCGGGCCGCCGACAGGGCGGCGCCGGCGCGGGCCGCGAGCAGCCGGGCGAACAGTTCCTCGCTCTCGTCGAAGGAGGCCTGCCCGGACCTGCGCAGCAGGATCAGCGCACCCGCGGGCACGCCGTGTCCCGGCAGCGGCGTGACCACCATGGACCCGACCTCGCCGAAGCCGGGCGGTACCACCCAGTCCGGGGAGGCCGCCGGGTCGATCCAGCGCGAGGGGACGGGCGGGAAGCCTTGGAGTGCCTCTTCGAGGCCAGGGACGTCGGCCGGCGTGCCGGCGGAGCCCGCGCGGACCGGGGTGCCACCGCGGACGCAGTAGGTGACGGGATGGCGTCGGCCCGCGGCCGGGGCGACGACGAGCGCCGCGTCGGCGAGGTGTTCGGCGGCCAACCGGGCCGTCACGTCCATGACCCGGGACAGGTTGAGGGAGGACAGCAGGCGGGTGGACGCCTCCACGAGGAACGCGGTGCGCTGCCGCTCCGTCCGCAACTGCGCGTCGGCCAGGCGGTGTGCCGTCTCGTCGACGAACCACCACACGACGGCTCCGTCGCCGCGGACCACGGGGTGCGCGGCGAAGCTGCGCTCTCCGACGGGCCCGTGCGCGGCCGCGGCGTCCGGTCCGTCCGGGCTCGGTTCCGCTCGGAGCCCGCGCAGACGTCGGTGGGCGGCGGTGAACCAGCCGGGGGTCACGTCGTCGATCCGGACGCCGGGCGCGGCACCGGGGAGGACCGCCGCGGCCGCCCGGTTCACCTCGCGTACGGTGCCGTCCGGCGCGGCGATCAGGACGGGGCAGGGAGCGGCGTACCAGGCGGCGTCCGCCTCGGCACGGTCCGCCGGAGCGCGGGGACTCGGGGGAATTTCCAGTGGATTGACCACATATGCGGAACTCGCGGGGCGGGCTCCTTCACCTCTCAGTGTCGATGACACGTCCTGGTCGGGTGCCCCGCCCACGGCTATTCAGGCCGTCGCCTCTCCCGGAACGGCAGTTGGGGGTGACGGATGCGCCCCTGCGACGTGTGCGACATCACGGGGGAGTGAGAGGTCCATGAAGTCGGCGACTCGGGGCACAGTGAGGGGGGCGGCACGTCCTTGCCGGCCAGGAGATCCACAGTCGAGACGCAAGGGTGGGGCCGACCATGGCGAGAAGCAGGGCCGGACTGCGAACGGGCGGCGGGATCCGCGGTCTGCCGGCCGTCCGGACGGTGATGCGGGCGGGCCTGCGCAGCACGGGTGCGCCCGGCCGGGGGAGGGTCGTGGCGGGCGGGCTGCTGTGGGGCGCGGCGGCCGCGGCCCTCGGCGCCTCGGGAGACCGGACTGCACGCCGCGCGGCACTGCGGGGCATCGGCACCGTCGCGATCGCGTCGACGGCGACCCGCGCCCTCGCACGCCCGGCGGCGCGCAAGGTGCAGCCGCTGGAGGCGGCCGGACACGCGGCCTCCGCCGCCGCGTTCGCCGCGGGCGTCGTCCTCGAAGCACCCCGCTACGGTCTGCTTGTCGTCCCCGGCGCCGTCGCGCTCACCATGGCCCGCATACGGTCCCGCGTCCGGCACCCGGGAGACGTGGCCGTCGGCGTCGCGATCGGGGTCGGCGCCGCCGCGCTGACCGCGCGTTGGTGGCCGGTGAAGCCGGAGGCGGCCGCCGCCGCGGCACCACCGCGCAGGCCCGCACCGGCCCTGCCCGAGGGCGCCGGGCTGCACATCGTCGTCAACCCCTCCTCGGGTCTGTCCCGGAACACCGAGACACCCGACGTGGCCGAGCACCTGCGCACCCTGCTGCCGAAGGCCGAGATCCTGCTTCCGCAGCAGGGTCAGCCCCTGCCCGAACTGCTGGAGCAGGCCGCGCGACGGGCGAAGGAACAGGGAGGTGCGCTCGGCGCCTGCGGCGGGGACGGCACGGTGAATGCCGCGACCGAGGCGGCGGCCCGGCTCGGCGTACCCCTCGCGGTGTTCCCGGGCGGCACGTTCAACCACTTCGCCGTGGACCTCGGCAACCAGTCCGCCGAGGATGTCGCCCGGGCCGTGCAGGACGGCGACGCGGTCGTCGCGGACCTCGGGCGGGCCAAGACCCCGGGCGGGCCCGAGCAGATCTTCGTCAACACCTTCAGCCTGGGCGTCTACTCGGACCTGGTCAGCGCGCGGGAACTGCTGGAGAAGCGGATCGGGAAGTGGCCCGCGCTCGTGGTCGGCCTAGCCAAGGTCCTCGCGACGGGCAGCCCGGTGAGCGTGTCGGTCAACGGGAGCCCGAAGCGGCTGTGGCTCCTGTTCGCCGGCAACGGCCTCTACCACCCGGCCGGCTTCGCGCCGACGTACCGGACGCAGCTGGACGACGGGCTGCTGGACGTCCGTGCCGTCGACGGCGGCACGCCCTTCGCGCGCACCCGCCTGCTGATCGCCGTCCTGACCGGCACCCTGCACAACAGCCGCGTCCTGACCACGGCCCAGGTCCGCAGCCTGCGGCTCGAAGTGCGGCACGGCGACCCGCGGTTCTCCTACGACGGTGAGGTGACCAGCGCCGCGGCGCCCCGGCTGGTCCTGGACAAGCTGACGCGTGCGGTGACCCTGTACCGGCCCGCCGACAAGGACCAGTGGCTGCGCTGAGCCGGACCGTCCGCGACATCCGAAGGCCGGTGGCGCCACCCCTGACAAGGAAGGGGTGGCGCCACCGGCCTTTTCGGATGTCGCGGTGGAGGCGGACCGTCAGGCCCGCTCGACGCGCTCCACGTCACTGAGCATGCCGTTGCGCAGCTGCTCGATGATCCGCTTGATCAGTCGCGAGACGTGCATCTGGGAGCAGCCGAGGCGTTCTCCTATTTCCGCCTGGGTGGCTTCCTCCACGAACCGCAGGTGGATGATCTGCCGGTCGCGCTCACTGAGCTCCGCCACCAGCGGGGCCAGCGTGTGGAAGTCCTCGACGAGGCGCATGCCGTCGTCCTCGACGCCGATGAAGTCGGCGAGGACGGCTTCCCCGTCCTGGGTGCCGTCGCCCGTGAGGGCGGCGTCCAGGGAGGAGGAGTTGTACCCGTTCGAGGCGATCTGCGCCTCCACGACCTCCTGCTCCGACAGGTTCATGAGGGTGGCCAGTTCGGCGACGCTCGGGTCGCGGTCCAGGCGGCTGGAGAGTTCCTCGCGCGCCTTGGCCAGTTCCACGCGCAGTTCCTGGAGGCGGCGCGGGACGTGCACCGCCCACGTCGTGTCACGGAAGAAGCGCTTGATCTCGCCGACGATGTACGGCAGCGCGAAGGACGTGAACTCGACCTCGCGCGAGATCTCGAAGCGGTCGATGGCCTTGATCAGGCCGATCATCCCGACCTGGGCGATGTCCTCCAGGTCGTCGCCGCGGTGCCGGAAGCGGCCCGCCGCGAAGCGGACCAGCGACATGTTCATCTCGATCAGCGTGTTGCGCGCGTACTGGTACTCGTGCGTGCCCTCTTCGAGTTCCGCGAGGCGCTGGAAGAACTGTCGGGACAACTCCCTCGCGTCGCGGGGAGCCACGGCGCGCGGATCCTCGACGACCGGCAGACCCTCCTGACACGTTCCGGTCCGGGCGGACTCCTGGGTGACCTTCGACCGGCTCACGGCGGTGACGGTGTCCATTACCTCTCCCACGAAACTGTTCGCCCTTCCAAACATCGTGTCTCGCGACTACCCCGTAAGTGCGAACCCATGTCTGCTGATTCGGGGCGAGTTTTCTGACGGACCGTCAGCTCGCCAGTACGGAGTCGTCGGACGTGCGGGCTCCCGGCAGCCGGTGGCGGGCGGCGATGAGGGCCGCGTCCACGTCGTTGGTACCGGTCGCGACGCAGAGCGTGTACGCCAGGTCGTCCATGCGGCGGCGGACTTCGGCGCCCCCGCTCTCGGCGTGCAGCACCCGCAGCGTGTCGTACTGCTCGACGAGGTTGTCCAGGACGGCGGGGTGGGCCATCAGCACGGTGTTCTCCCGGTGGATAGTCGTCGACGGTGATCGACCGTCGATGGTGATCGTTCTCGACGCCCCCTACCCGGCGCCTGATGCCGTACGCCGTGCCCAAGGGCCCGAGTCCGCCGGGCCCTTCGCCCCCGTACCCGTGGGCCGTTGGTCCCGCCGACACGCACAACGCCTGAGCGGGCCCGCCGTTACGGACCACGCGGGCCCGGTTTGGGCCTCACGTGCGGCGAGGGTCCCGTCCCGCCACCGCGGCGGGCCGGGACCCTGTCGCCGTCGGCGCGGCCGGGGCGACACCCGGCCAGCGGGGGAGACGCGCGGCCGGGCCGCGACCGCGCGCCACCGGGGCGTCACTCGTCGATGGCCGCCCCGAAGGCCGCGTCGAGCGAAGGCGCCCCGAGCGAGGCCGCGTCGAACGTCCAGGACCCCGTCGCCGAGATGCCGCCGGCTCCGGCGGAGAGCACCCACACGAAGCCGTCGCCCGTGTTCTCGCCGGGCGCGGACGCCAGCAGCCCGAAGCGGCCGTCGGCGTTCGGGTCGGTCAGCCGGACCTGCCCGCCCCATTTGTCGCCCTTCTCGACGACGCCGGGGACGTTCGCCGAGTTCTGGTCCCAGGACTTGGCGCCGCTCGCGGTGAGCCCGGCGGCCGTACCGCGCAGCACCCAGACGGCACCCGCGTCCGCGACCGTGCCGACGTCCTCGCCGGACGCGCCCACGGCCACGTCCGCGTAACCGTCGCCGTCGGTGTCCGCGACGGACAGGTCGGTACCCCAGCCGTCGCCGGCCTCGGCGGTCCCGGGGACGCCGGGGGAGTCCTGCGTCCACCACTGGGGTTCGGCCGCGGGCCCGTCGGGGCCTCCGTGACGCACGCCGACGAGGCCGCCGGTCATCGACTCGCCCCCGTCGTCGGGGGAGTGCGGCTCACCGGTGACCAGGTCGTCGTAGCCGTCGCCGTCGATGTCACCGGACGCGGCGACCGGGCCGCCGCGCAGGTCGCGCTCGTACGTCAGCCCGTCCGCCTGTCCGGACAGCAGCGCCGACCAGCCGTGCCCCGGTTCGCCGCCCACGGTCACGCCGGACACGACGAGGTCGGCGTAGCCGTTGTCGTCGTAGTCGCCGGTGGTGAGTGACTTGGGAAGGATGTCGCGTTCCTCCGCCTGTGCGGAGAGCCGCTGCCGCGATTCGCGCTTGAGGGCGCTGGGCGAGCCCGCGTCGTAGCCGAACAGCTCCAGGTCGTCCCGGTCGAGTACGGCGAGCAGATCGCCCGGGGTCTCGGCGGTGAAGTGGGCGGCGGCCAGTCCCGAGCCGAACCGCTCGCCCGCGGTGGGTTCCTGGGTCTCCAGCCAGTCGCTGGCGGAGCCGGTGAGCCCGGACGCGGACCCCCACAGGATCGCGACACCGCCCGCGTCCTTGACGGTGCCGAGGTCCTCACCGGGGATGCCGACGACCGCGTCGTCGTAGCCGTCGCCGTCCAGGTCGCCGGTCGCCACCGAGGATCCGAAGCCGTCGGCGGGCTCGGCGGCGCCCGCGACACCGGACGTGGACTGGCTGAACCGCGCGGCGTTGCCGGTACCGATGCCTCTGGACGAGCCGTACTGCACGGTGACCAGGCCGGCGCCCTTCTGGCTGCTGACGGTCGCGCCCGGCGCGCCGACCAGGACGTCCTCGTAGCCGTCGCCGTTGAAGTCGCTGTTGCGGTCGTCGGCGTGGGTGCCGCCCGGTGTCCCCGCGTAGGCGGAGGGGGCGGCCGCGATGGCGGCACCGGTCACGAGAAGGAATGAGGCCGCGGCGAGGGCGGCCGAACGGTTCTTGCGCACGAGCGGCTCCTTGGAGAAAGGATGGCCGGGCAGCGCCGGGGGGTGTCCGGAAAGGGCCCGTTCCTTGTCCGGCGCCCTGTTCGACACCGCGTGCGGCGCAAGGGTTGTACGCCGGAGCGGCCCGGAACCGGAGCGGGCACGGTCTGTTTCCGGCCAGGGAGGACGAGGCGCGCGCACACCGGTCCCGTCGACTTCGTACGTAGGCGCGGCGCCCCGGCGGGTGGGACGTCGGGGGCCCGGCGGCTCAGCGGACGTCGGCGGCGGGCCGCTCGACGGTGATCAGCTCGTGCAGGTAGCGCTTCGTGATGCGGCCCGCGTGGCGCGTGTCGATCAGCTCGCGCAGGCACGCGAGGAGACCGTCCCGCGCGGTGGCCTCCAGCGCCAGATGACCCGAGTACGTCATCAGCACGTCGAGGTACTCGGCCGCGGAGTAGCCGATCTCCCGTGCGTGGCGGCTCGACGTGACCGGACCCAGCTGCTCCAGCTCGCGCGTGTCGGTGGCAGTCTCCGCCTCGTCCACCAGGCGCAGGCCCGGCGGGGTCGCCGGGTCCCAGCGCTCGTAACAGCCCTGCGCCCGGGCGAAGAAGGCGTCGCTGCCGCCGGCCACGTGGTGCGTGGTGACCAGGGCGAGGCAGCCGCCCGGCCGCAGCGCCCGCGCCGACTTGGCCACGCGCACGGCCGGGTCGATCCAGTGGAAGGCGGTGGCGCTGACCACCAGGTCGAAGGGCTCGTCGGGCAGGGGCCAGTCCTCGAAGGAGCCCACCTCGACGTGGACGCGCGGGAAACCGCTCAGGTTGCGCCGGGCGACCGCCGCCAGCGAGGGGCCCCGCTCCACGGCGGTGATCTCGCAGCCGGACTCGGCGAGCGCCGCGGTGAGCTGGCCCGTGCCCGGCCCCAGTTCGAGGACCCGGCTGTCCGGACCGAGCCCCGCCCGCTCGACGAGCTCGGCCGTCAGGGCGGGCGGGTACGACGGTCGTGCCCGGTCGTACCGCTCGGCCGCCCCGTCGAACGTGTCCCGCAGTTCCATGACCCCGCCTCCCGGACCTGTCCCCCCCGGCACGGTGTCACGAGTCGCGGTTCCACCGACAGCGGAACGCCGATCTCCCGGCGCGCGGCGCTTCTACGCTGGGAGGGTGAGCAACCACGTGCCGAACGAAGCCCGCGTCATTCCCCTCCGCCCGGCGGCGGGGTCCTCGTCGAGCGCCCCCGCGGCCCGCGCGCCGCAGGGCCCGCGACCGGTCGGCCCGCCCCAGGGGGCGCCCGGTGGCCGGCCGGCGCCCAAGGAGCCCCTGCTCCGTGACCTCGTCGGTGACGTGCTGCGCCGCGAGCGACTCGCCCAGGAGCGCACGCTCCAGGACGTCGCCGATGCCGCCCGGATCTCGATGCCGTATCTCTCCGAGCTGGAGCGGGGCCGCAAGGAGGCCTCGTCCGAGGTCCTCGCCGCTGCCGCCCGCGCCCTGGGTCTCGGCCTCGGCGATCTGCTGTCCCTCGCCCAGGGCGAACTCACGCGCCTCGCCCTGCCCCGCTCGACCGGCGCCCGCGCCGGTCACGGCCGGCGCACGTCGTCGACCGCGCCGTACAACGGCCTGTGCCTGGCGGCCTGACCGAAACCGACGAACCGGCCGCCCGAGAAGTCGGCCGGCCGGCGGCCCGGTGACCCGGACGGCTCTCCCCGCCCGACCGACGCCGCACCCGGCGCCGAGGAACGGGGACCGCCCCTCGGCGCCGGGTGCGGCGTCGGTCGTCGAGGGCAGGGCGCCGACGTTCTGTTCGGCCGCGACGGGCACGCTTCCCTCGGGGCCGCGACCGGCCCTGCGCCGCCCCTGTCGGGACGCGTATGGCGTGCGCCGAGGCGCTGGTCGGGGCGCGAAGTCGGACGCCTCCGCCGGGACGTGACCGGCCGGGCTCGACGCCCCGACGGGACGTAACCCTCGGTGCGGCGACGCCTCCGCCGGGCCGGGAACGGCCTGCGCTCCGACGCGCCGGTCGAGACGCGACCGTCCGCGCGGCGGTGGATTCGGCCGCGAATGTTCGCGCGCCGACGCACCGGCTGGGACGTGAACTGCCGTGCGCCCACGCTTCGTCGGGACGCGACCGGTCCTGCTCCGACGCCTGCGCCGGGACGCGACCGGCCGCGCGGCGGGCGGGCGTGTTCGGGGCTCAGGTCGTTGCGAGGCGGCGGCTCAGGACCTCGTCGGCCAGGCCGTACGCCACCGCCTCCTGGGCGGTGAAGACCTTGTCGCGGTCCATGTCCGCGCGCAGGGTCGCCACGTCGTGGTGCGTGTGCCGGGAGAGGACCTCCTCCACCTGGGAGCGGATCCGCAGCATCTCCTTCGCCTGGAGGCTGAGGTCCGAGACCGTCCCCTGCCGTCCGCCGCTCGCGGGCTGGCCCAGCAGCACCCGGGCGTGCTCCAGTACGAACCGCCGCCCGGGGTCGCCGCCGGCCAGCAGCACGGCGGCCGTCGACGCCGCCTGCCCCACGCAGAACGTGGAGATCGGCGCCTGCACGAACGTCATCGTGTCGTAGATCGCCATCAGTGAAGTGAACGAACCACCGGGCGAGTTGATGTAGATCGCGATCTCGCTCTCCGGGCTCGACGACTCCAGATGGAGGAGTTGCGCGATGACGACGTTGGCGACACCGTCATCGATCTCCGTGCCCAGGAAGATGATCCGCTCGGACAGCAGCCGGCTGAAGACGTCGTACGACCGCTCGCCCTGCGGGGTCCGCTCGACGACGTTCGGAATCGTGTAGGAACCCATGTCACAGCCCCATCCGTCGGCGGGACGCGGCGGGTCGGACGTCCTCCAGGGACTCCACGACCCGGTCCACCATCCCGTACTCCAGCGCCTGTTCGGCCGTGAACCAGCGGTCACGGTCGCCGTCCCGGGAGATCGTCTCCTCGCTCTGCCCGGTGTGCTCCGCGGTGATCCGCTCGATGGCCTTCTTCGTGAACTCCAGGTTCTGCGCCTGGATCTCGATGTCCGCGGCGGTGCCCCCGATGCCGGCCGACGGCTGGTGCATCATGATCCGCGCGTTCGGCAGGGCGAAACGCTTGCCGCGGGCGCCGACGCTGAGCAGGAACTGGCCCATGCTCGCGGCGAATCCCATGGCGAGCGTCGAGACGTCGTTGGGGATCAGCCGCATCGTGTCGTAGATCGCCAGGCCGGCGGTGACCGAACCGCCCGGGCTGTTGATGTACAGGCTGATGTCGGTCCGCGCGTCCTCCGCCGAGAGCAGGAGCAACTGGGCGCAGACCCGGTTCGCGGAGACCTCGTCCACCTGGGTGCCGAGGAACACGATGCGCTGGCCGAGCAGTTGCGCGGCGAGATGGTCGTCGAAGCGCGTCGCCTGGGTGTCGCCGTCCTCGGCCCGTGGCCGCGAAGCCGGATCCCAGCCGGTCATGAGTGATGTCATCGGTCCTCCTTGTCGTGGGCGGCTGCCTCGCCGCGCACTCCACTGTCGGCCCGGACGTCCCGTGGGACCGGCTTTCTTTGCCCGCAGCAGATTCGCCACGGGCAGAGGCGTTCCGGGGTTTCAGGCGCTCAGTGCTCCCCGCTCTCGCGCAGCTGACGGAAGAAGGCGCGCACGTCGGACACCAGCAGACCGGGCTCCTCCATCGCGGGGAAATGCCCGCCGCGGTCGAATTCCGTCCACCGCACGATGGAGTTCGTGCGGTCCGCGACATGACGCAGCGGAATGAAATTGTCGTGCGGGAAGACGGCGAGTGCGGTGGGCGCGGAGGAAGGGGCGGGTGGCTCACCCCAGTAGTCGGCGTGCGCGCGTTCGTAATAGATGCGGGCGGACGAGCCGGCCGTTCCGGTCAGCCAGTACAGCATGACGTCGGTGAGCAGCTGGTCCCGGTCGACGGCCTCCTCGGGACGCTCGCGCGCATCCGTCCACTGTTTGAACTTCTCCACGATCCACGCGAGTTGGCCTACGGGTGAATCCGTCAGCGCGTACGCGAGCGTCTGTGGGCGGGTGGCCTGGATGTCGGCGTATCCCTGTTCCTCCCGTGCCCAGCGCTGTCCGCGCCGCCATGAAGCGAGAGTGCGTTCCCTTTCCTCCGGGGTCAGTGCGGCCAGTTCCTCCGGCGTCGGCTCCGAGGTCGCGGACCCCGAGGGCAGCAGGTTCAGATGGACACCGATGACCTCCTCGGGGCGGATCCGGCCCAGCTCACGGGAGACGGCCGCTCCCCAGTCGCCGCCCTGTGTCCCGTAGCGCTGATAACCGAGGCGCCGCATCAGTTCCGCGAACGCGGCGGCCACCCGCCGGAATTCCCAGCCGGTCTCCCGTGTGGGTCCCGAGAAGCCGAATCCGGGAATGCTCGGCAGGACGAGGTGGAAGGCGTCGGCGGGATCGGCTCCGTGTGCCCGGGGGTCGGCCAACGGGCCCACGATGTCCTGGAATTCGACGATCGAGCCGGGCCAGCCATGGGTGACGACGAGCGGCGTCGCATCGGGTTCCGGGGAGCGGATGTGCGCGAAATGAATCGTGGCTCCGTCGATCTCCGTGCGGAACTGCGGCCACGCGTTGAGACGTTTCTCCGCCGCCCGCCAGTCGTACGTGTGCCGCCAGTAACGTACGAGCTCGCGGAGGTAGTCGCGTGGAACTCCGTATTCCCAGCCCACGCCCGGCAGTTCGTCCGGCCAGCGCGTGCGGTCGAGCCGTTCGCGCAGGTCGTCCAGATCGCTTTCGGGAATGTCGATGGTGAAGGGCCGGATGAGAGGGGAGGCGTTCTGCGGCGTGGTCATGTCCGCGAATGCTATCCCCGCTCAGCCGGGGGTGACGTGGGCCGCCGCCGACGCGCCCGCCGCGGCGAGCCGGTCCAGGACGGCGGTCAGCACGGGGTCGCTCTCCGCGCCGGCCCGGACCGCCGCGAAGACGTGCCGGGTGGGCCGCTGACCCTCCGGGGCCCGCAGCACGAGCCCCGGACGGTGCAGGGGCCGCACCAGTCGCGGTACGAGGGCCACCCCGGCGCCGGCCTCGACCAGCGCCGTCAGCGACTGCCAGTCGTTCACCGCGTGCCGGATCTCCGGCGTGAAACCGGCGGCCGCGCACACTGAGCGGGTCACCGCCCCGCAGCAGCTGCGCGCGTCCCCGACGACCCAGGGATCGGCGGCGAGTTCCCGCAGGGGGACCCGGTCCGCCCCGGCCAGGCGGTGCGTGGCGGGCAGTGCGACGTCGAGGACGTCGGCGAGCAGCTCGGTGCGGGTGTAGCGGCGGTCGGTGGAGGGGGGAGCGGCGGCGAAGTCCACGGCCACCGCCACGTCGACCTCTCCCGCGTCGAGCCGGGTGAACAGGTCGGGCGGCTCGGCCTCGACGACGGCGACGCGCAGGTCGGGACGCGTCCGCGCCAACTCGCCCAGCGCGACGGGCAGGAGGCCGGAGATCGCGCTGGAGAAGGCCCCGACGGTGAGGGTGCCGCGCTGCCCCCGGCCCCACGCCTGGAGGTCGGCGCGCGCCCGCTCCAGCTGCGCGGCGATGGCGTCGGCGTGCTCCAGCAGGATGCGCGCCTGCCCGGTCAGCCGGACGCCACGGCCCTGCCTCTCCACCAGGGGAACGCCCAACTCGCGCGAGAGCGCCGCCAGTTGTTGCGACACGGCGGACGGGGTCAGATGCAGGGCCCGCGCGGTCCCGGCGAGGCTGCCACGACGCTCCAGCTCCCGCAGCGTGCCCAGCCGGCGCAGATCGATACTGAAGCCGCCGCTTACCTGTTCCATCCACAAAGATTAACTGGACCTGATGATCCGGAAGGGCGGACGATCTCCGCCATGACCTCGATCCCCGCCTCCTTCGTCATCCTGCACGGCTGGCGCAACCGCCGTCCGGCCGGCCACTGGCAGCACTGGCTGGCACGCGAACTGACCGCCCGCGGCAGCCACGTCCACTACCCCCAGCTGCCCGACCCGGAGGACCCGGACCTCGACGTGTGGATCAACCGGGTGCGGACCCTGCTCACCGCGCGGCCGGACGGCCGGGACGCCGAGCGGGTCGTCGTCTGCCACAGCCTCGCCGCCGCGGTGTGGCTGCACGCGGCGGCCCGCGGGGTGGTCCGGGCCGACCGGGTCCTGCTGGTCGCGCCGCCCTCCGCCGAGGTGCTGCGGCGCCACGCGGAGGTGGCCGCGTTCGCGCCCGCCGGAACCACCCCGGGACACCTGGCCTCCGCCGCCGGGACGACCCGTCTGGCGGCCGGGGACGACGACCCCTACTGCCCCGGCGGAGCGGCCCGGATCTACGGGCGGCCGCTCGGCCTCGACACGGACGTGATCCCCGGCGGCGGGCATCTGGACCCCGACGCGGGCTACGGCCCCTGGCCGTCCGTCCTCGGCTGGTGCCTCGATCCCGCGGTCCGGATCACCGCCCGGCCCACCCCGGCGTGACCCCTCGGGGGCGCCGGGTACGGAGCCGCCCGCCGTGCGACCGATGAGTTTCCGGACGAGGATCGGTCGACACAGGTGAAGAGGTTCCCGCCCGAGGAGGTACCGCATGTCCACCGACGGATTCACCACGTGTCTGTGGTTCGACGGCCAGGCCGAGGAGGCCGCCGACTTCTACGTCTCGGTGTTCAAGAACTCCCGGATCGGCAGGGTCGGCCGCTACACCGAGGCGGGCCCCGGCCCCGCCGGCTCCGTGATGGTCGTCGAGTTCGAGGCCAACGGCCAGAAGTTCGTCGCGCTGAACGGAGGGCCGCAGTTCACCTTCAGCGAGGCGGTCTCCTTCCAGATCGCCTGCGCCGACCAGGAAGAGGTGGACCACTACTGGAACCGACTCACCGAGGACGGCGGCGAGCCGGGCCCCTGCGGCTGGCTGAAGGACAGGTTCGGCCTGTCCTGGCAGGTGTTCCCGTCCCGGCTCATCGACATGATCGCCGACCCCGACCCGGTGAAGGCGGCGCGCACGACCCAGGCCATGTACGCCATGAGCAAGATCGACCTCGCGGCCCTGGAGAAGGTCTACGCGGGCGAGTAGCACCCGGGCGGGATTGCCTGGACAGGGCGCACGCACGCCCTGTCCAGGCCCGCTGCGTCCCGGTGGGCACGCCCGCTCGCTGGGCTCCCGGCGCCCGGCCGGGACGGCGTCCGCTACCCGTGCAGCGCCGGGTACGCACCGTCGCGGCCCAGCAGCTCCTCGTGCGAGCCGATCTCCCGCATCTCCCCGTCCCGCATCATGACGATGCGGTCCGCGTCCCGGATCGCGGAGAGCCGGTGCGCCACCACGAACGTCGTCCGCCCGTGCAGCAGCCAGGCCGGCGCCTGCCGCAGGAGCGCCTCCGAGGGCGTGTCGAGCGCCGAGGTGACCTCGTCGAGGATCAGCACCCGGGGGTCCCTGATCAGCGCCCTGGCGATCGCGAGGCGCCGGCGCTGACCTCCGGACAGTCGGGCTCCGTGCTCGCCCGCCAGCGTGTCGAGTCCCTCGGGCAGCCGGTCGACGAACTCCAGCGCGTTGGCGTCCCGCAGTGCCTCCCGCACCACCGTCTCGTCGGCGTCGTCCATGCCGTACGCGACGTGCTCCCGGATCGTGCCGACGAACAGGATCGACTCCTGGGGCACCACCGAGACGAGGCGCCGGTAGGTACGCGGGCGACGACGTCGAGGAACATCCGGGCCGGTGACCCGGACCGCCCGTTGAGCAGGTCCAGCGCAGGCCCGAACTGAGCACCTGGCGCAGTGTGTTGTCCATCCGCCGCAGCGCCTTGCCCTCCAGCCCGTGGGCACGGGTGACCGAGATCAGCTGGGTCGTCTCAGTCACCCGCGAGGACGGGTGCTCGACCTCGTGGCGGAAGTGCTCGTCGCAGCCACACCGGGCTGTGCTCGACGGTGAAGACGACGTCCGGGCCGGAGTGCACACCGCAACGGCCGCCCCGCGTGCCCCAGTTGGCCGCTGTGTCCAGCTCGACAGGAGCGGGCAACTATCTCTGCACGGAGTGTGGACTCAACAACATCGGCATGCAACTCTCCAACAACTGAGCGCAAAAACACGACCCTTGCTCTCTCGTGACTCTTCCGCGTCCCCCCGTGACACCGCTCCAGGGCAGGAGAAGGATGACCAGACACCGTTGGAGAGGCCGCCTGTTGGCGGCCCTGCTGACCACAGCGCTCGCCCTCATCGGGCTTCCCGCGCTGACCACGCCGGCCGCCGCGGCCGGCGGACCCAACCTCGCCGCGGGCCGGAGCGCCACCGCGAGCAGCTCCAAGGCCGAGTACGGCGCACCCGCCACCACCGACGGCAACGCGGCCACCTACTGGGAGAGTTCGGGCTCCGGCTTCCCGCAGTGGGTGCAGGCCGACCTCGGCGCCGCCGCCCAGATCGACGAGGTGGTCCTGAAGCTCCCCGCCTCCTGGGAGAGCCGGAACCAGACGCTCTCGGTGCAGGGCAGCGGCGACGGCACGAGCTTCGAGACGATCAAGTCCTCGGCCTCGTACGCCTTCACGCAGAGCGCCGGCAACACGGTGACAATCGAGTTCCCGGCGACCCAGGCCCGCTACGTGCGGATCGCCGTCACGGCGAACACCGGTTGGTCCGCCGCGCAGCTCTCGGAGCTGGAGGTCCACGGCGCGAGCGACTCCACCGGGAACCTCGCTGCGGGCAGGCCGTTCACGGCCAGCAGCTCCACGCAGACGTACGTCGCCGCGAACGCGGGCGACGGGAACCGGGCCAGCTACTGGGAGAGCCGGAACGGCGAACTCCCGCAGTGGGTCCAGGTGGACCTAGGCTCGTCGGTGCGTGTCGACCGGGTGGTGCTGAGGCTGCCTTCCGGCTGGGGCGCGCGGACCCAGACGCTCAAACTGCAGGCGAGCACGACCGGTTCGGACTTCCAGGACCTGACGGCCTCGAAGGGCTACGAGTTCAACGAGGCGAACGACCTGTCGCAGAGCGTGGCCTTCAACGCCACCACGACCCGCTACGTCAGGGTGCTCGTGACGGCCAACACCGGCCAGCCGGCCGGGCAGTTGTCGGAGCTCGAGGTGTACGGGCCCGCCACCGGCGACACCCAGGCGCCGACCGCGCCCGCCGACTTGGCCTACACCGAACCCGCGTCCGGCCAGATCAAGCTGACCTGGAAGGCCGCCACCGACAACGTCAAGGTCACCGGGTACGACGTCTACGCCAACGGCGAGCTGCGGACCTCCGTCGCCGGTGACGTCACGACCTACACGGACACCCAGCCGGCCTCGGCGACCGTCGCGTACTACGTGCGTGCCAAGGACGCGGCGGGCAACCAGTCCGGCAACAGCAACACCGTCACCCGCAAGGGGGACTCCGGCGACACCCAGGCCCCGACCGCCCCCGCCGATCTCGCGTTCACCGAGGCCACCAGCGGCCAGGTCCGGCTCACCTGGCGGGCCTCCACCGACAACGTGAAGGTGACCGGCTACGACATCTACGCGAACGGCACCCTGCGCAAGAGCGTCGACGGCGACGTCACGACGTACACCGACACCCAGCCGGCCTCGGCGACCGTGACGTACCGCGTGCGCGCCAAGGACGCGGCGGGCAACCAGTCCGCCGACAGCAACACCGTCACCCGCAACGGCTCCACGGGCGACGGCGCGAACCTCGCCGTCGGCAAGCCCGTCTCCGCCTCCTCCAGCGTCTTCACGTTCGTCGCGGAGAACGCCAACGACGACCGGACCAGCACGTACTGGGAAGGCGGGCCCGGCAGCTACCCGAACAGCCTCACCGTCAAGCTCGGCGCCAACACCGACGTCGACACCGTCGTCCTCAAGCTCAGTCCGGACGCGGCCTGGGCGGCACGCACCCAGCGCGTCCAGGTGCTCGGCCGCGAGCAGAAGGCCACCTCCTTCACGAGCCTGGCCGCCGCGAAGGACTACACCTTCGACCCGGCGAGCGGCAACACGGTCCGCATCCCCGTGACCGGCCGCGTCGCGGACGTCCAGCTGGTGATCACCGCCAACTCGGGCTCCTCCGCCGGGCAGATCGCCGAGTTCCAGGTCCTCGGCACCCCGGCGCCCAACCCGGACCTGCAGGTCACCGGGATCACCTCGGCACCGGCGAACCCCGTCGAGTCCGACGCCGTGAAACTGACCGCGACCGTACGCAACTCCGGCACGCAGGCGTCCGAGGCGACCGGCGTCGAGTTCCGGCTCGGCGGCACCAAGGTGGGCACGGCCGACGTCGGCGCGCTCGCCGCGGGGGCCTCGGCCACGGTCACCGCCGACATCGGAGCCCGCGACGCCGGGACCTACCAGGTCGGCGCCGTCGTAGACCCGGGCGACAAGGTCATCGAGCGGGACGAGGGGAACAACTCCTACACCAGCCCCACCTCCCTCGTCGTCAAGCCCGTCTCCAGCTCCGACCTCGTGGCGTCCTCCGTCGGCTGGTCGCCCAGCGCACCCGCCGAGGGCAACACGGTCACCTTCTCCGTCACGCTGAGGAACCAGGGCACGGTGGCCTCCGCGAGCGGCGCCCACGGCATCACGCTGACGGTGCTGGACTCGTCGGGCGCCACCGTCAAGACGCTCACCGGCTCCTACGACGGCGCCATCGCGGCGGGTGACACCGCCTCCGCGGTGAAGCTCGGCACCTGGACCGCCGGCAAGGGCAAGTTCACCGTCAAGACCGTGATCGCGGCCGACGCCAACGAACTGCCGGTCAAGCGCGACAACAACACCAGCAGCCAGCCCCTGTTCGTCGGCCGCGGCGCCAACATGCCGTACGACATGTACGAGGCCGAGGACGGCACCACGGGCGGCGGCGCGCAGACCGTCGGACCCAACCGCACGGTCGGCGACCTCGCCGGCGAGGCGTCCGGCCGCAAGGCCGTCACCCTCAACAGCACCGGAAACTACGTGGAATGGACGACCAAGGCCGCCGCCAACACCCTCGTGACCCGCTTCTCCATCCCGGACGCCGCGGGCGGCGGCGGCACCAGCTCGACCTTGAACGTCTACGTCGACGGCAAGTTCCTCAAGGCCATCGACCTGACGTCAAAGTACGCCTGGCTGTACGGCGCGGAGACCGGCCCGGGGAACTCGCCCGGCTCCGGTTCGCCACGGCACATCTACGACGAGGCGAACCTGATGCTCGGTCAGACCGTCCCGGCGGGCAGCAGGATACGGCTCCAGAAGGACGCGGCCAACGACTCCAAGTACGCGATCGACTTCGTGAGTCTGGAGCAGGCGTCGGCGATCCCCAACCCGGACCCGGCCACGTACACCGTGCCGGCCGGCTTCTCCCACCAGGACGTGCAGAACGCGCTCGACAAGGTGCGCATGGACACCACCGGCAAGCTCGTCGGCGTCTACCTGCCGGCCGGCGACTACGAGACGTCGAGCAAGTTCCAGGTCTACGGCAAGGCGGTCCGGGTCGTCGGCGCGGGCCCCTGGTACACGCGCTTCCACGCCCCGTCGTCGCAGGAGAACACCGACATCGGCTTCCGGGCCGAGGCCAGTGCCAAGGGGTCGTCGTTCGCGAACTTCGCGTACTTCGGCAACTACACCTCGCGCATCGACGGCCCCGGCAAGGTCTTCGACTTCGCCAACGTCTCCGACATCACCATCGACAACATCTGGAACGAACACATGGTGTGCCTCTACTGGGGCGCCAACACCGACGGCATCACCATCAAGAACTCGCGCATCCGCGACATGTTCGCCGACGGCATCAACATGACCAACGGCAGCACGGACAACCACGTCGTCAACAACGAGGCGCGGGCCACCGGTGACGACAGCTTCGCGCTGTTCTCCGCGATCGACGCGGGCGGAGCCGACGAGAAGAACAACCTGTTCGAGAACCTCACGTCGATCCTGACCTGGCGTGCGGCGGGCGTCGCCGTCTACGGCGGGTACGACAACACCTTCCGCAACATCCACATCGCCGACACCCTGGTCTATTCGGGCATCACCGTCAGCTCGCTGGACTTCGGCTACCCGATGAACGGCTTCGGTACGACGCCCACGACCCTGGAGAACATCTCGGTCGTCCGCTCGGGCGGCCATTTCTGGGGCTCCCAGACCTTCCCCGGCATCTGGATGTTCTCCGCCTCGAAGGTCTTCCAGGGCATCCGCGTCAACAACGTCGACATCGTCGACCCGACGTACAGCGGGATCATGTTCCAGACCAACTACGTGGGAGGACAGCCACAGTTCCCGATCAAGGACACCGTCCTCACGGACGTGACGATCACCGGAGCGCACAAGAGCGGCGACGCGTTCGACGCGAAGTCCGGGTTCGGCCTGTGGGCCAACGAGATGCCGGAGGCCGGCCAGGGCCCCGCCGTCGGTGAAGTCACCTTCCACAACCTCAAGATGAGCGACAACGCACAGGACGTGCGGAACACGACGTCCACCTTCAAGATCAACATGCTGCCGTAGAGCGCCCCTCGCGCCGTCGGCCGCCGGATCGCCCGCGGGCGGCGGGGTCCCGTACCCCGCCGCCCGTAGGGCATCCAGGCCCACCGGACCGCCATCCGCCACGCGCACCAGCGCCGCCGGTGATCGACTGGTGCACCCGGACACCCCGGCTTACGTTGGTGAAGTGAATGTCGGCGACCGCGCCGGCCCGCGACGACGCACGGACATCTAGATGACGGCCTCTCACGCGACACCCTCGAAGTCTGCCGAATCCCCGGAGCGGGGCCGGGGCAGCGGCATCGCACTCCTCGTCATCGCCTCGTGTCAGCTGATGGTGGTCCTCGACATCACCATCGTGAACATTGCTCTTCCGCACATCCAGAACTCGCTCGGATTCTCGACCGAGAACCTGTCCTGGGTGATCAACGCCTACACACTCACCTTCGGCGGTCTGCTGCTGCTCGGCGGACGCCTCGGTGACATCCTGGGCCGCCGCAGAGTCTTCATGTTCGGCGTCCTGCTCTTCGTGTTCGCGTCACTGCTCGGCGGACTCTCCCAGGAGTCCTGGCACCTGCTCGCGGCCCGTTCCCTCCAGGGCGTCGGCGGAGCCATCGCGTCTCCCACGGCCCTGGCGCTGATCACCACCACCTTCCGCGAAGGCCCGGAACGCAACCGGGCGTTCGGCGTGTTCGCGGCCGTCTCGGCAGGTGGCAGCGCGATCGGCCTGCTCGCGGGCGGCATCCTCGTGGAGTGGCTCGACTGGCGCTGGGTCTTCTTCGTCAACGTGCCCATCGGCCTGCTGATCGTCCTGGCGACCCCGCGCCACATCCGCGAGTCCGAACGCCACCCCGGGCACTTCGACCTCCTCGGCGCACTCACCTCCACCCTGGGCATGGTGCTCCTCGTCTACGGCTTCATCCGCGCCTCGGAGGACGGCTGGAGCGACAGCGTGACCCTCGGGTCCTTCGCCGCCGCGTTCGTGCTGATCGGCGCGTTCATCGTCGTAGAGCGCCGGTCGAGACAGCCCATCACGCCGCTGTGGATGTTCCGTGACCGCAACCGTGCGGGCGTCTACGCCATGATGCTGACCCTCTCCGCGGCGATCTTCGGCATGTTCTTCTTCCTGACCCTGTTCGTGCAGAACATCCTGCACTTCAGCCCGCTGAAGGCCGGCCTCGCCTTCCTGCCGGTGAGCGCGATCATCGCGGTCGGCGCGGGAGTCGCCTCGCAGCTGCTGCCCCGGTTCGGTCCCAAGCCGTTCATGGCCGCCGGCTCGATCCTGGCCGCCCTCGGACTCGGGTGGCTGACACTCACGGACGTGGACAGCACGTACCTCGGCAGCATCCTCGGCCCGGTGCTGGTCTTCGGCTTCGGCATGGGCATGCAGTTCGTGTCGCTCACGCTGATGGCCGTCTCGGGTGTGGCGTCCCGGGAGTCGGGCGCGGCGTCCGGCATCCTCAACGCCACCCAGCAGGTGGGCGGATCGCTCGGCCTGAGCGTGCTGGTCACCGTTTTCGGCACGGCCAGCCGCAACGAGGCCACCCAGCAGATCCGCGACTTCATGGCCGACGCGAGCCCCGCCCAGCGGCTCGAGTTCCGCAGGACGGGACAGCTGCCGCCTCCGTGGAGCGACGAAGTGCTGACGTCCGGAATCTCCAGCGCCTTCGTCGTGGCGGCGATCCTCGCCGTCGTGGCCGCGCTGGTCGCCCTGATCGTCATCCAGGTGCGTCCCGACGATCTCGAACGGCTCCAGGGCGGCGCCGTCGCCGGAGTACCGGCCGGGGGCGTCCCCGAGGACGCGGCCCCGGTGGCGGGGCGGGACACGGACTCCCGTGGCGGCCCGCCGGGCTGAGGGGCGCCTCAGCGGAGGTGGCCGGCGACCACCCGGGTGATCTCGCGCGCGATCCGGGCGATCCCCGGCGAACGCACCGGGCACGCCCGCGGCTCGGGCGTGGTGGGTGCGAGGCAGAAGTGCAGGGGGTCGTCGTCGCGATGCAGGGCGGTACGGCCCGGCCGGGTGCAGTACGCCGGGTGCTCCCGTTCGTACGCGGTGCACGGCAGGTACTGCGCCCAGGTGTAGCGACCGGACGCCGGGCTCACCGCCCTGCCCGCGTCGGCGACCAGATCGTGCGAGGCGTCCGCCTGCCGTTCGTACAGGGCGTTGACCCTCCGGACCCGGTCGGGGGTGACCGGGTCGGGACCCTGGAGCACCCACACGATCCTCGGGCGCCGGGCGCCGCCCGCCGCCGCGATCTGGTCGGTGAGCCGGTCCGCGTCGGCCGCGTACCGCGAGAGGTACCTGCCCCGCGCCCTGTCGTAGGTGATCCCGTCCATGCACGGGGTGTAGCCCCAGGAGTTGCCCCAGAACTGGAGCACCACGAAGTCCGGCCGCAATGAGCGCACCAGCGCGGCCGCTTTGTCCTTCGCCGGCACCAGTGACCTGTCCGCGGTGCCCTCCACGTAGTCGCACAGGGTGGTGCCCGAGTAGGGCGCGCTCGTGTACCGGGCGCGCACCCGGGCCCGCAGCTCCGCGCCGAGCACCTTCTGACTCTCCATGGCCAGCGAGTCCCCGAGGTAGAGCACCGTGGGCGGCTTCACCTTCACCTTCGCCCTCGCCTTCGGGGGCGTCGCGGCGGGGGAGGCCGCGGCGCGCCGCTCGACGGTCGCGGACGGCGTCCCGGAGCCGCCCCCGGGCCCGACCGGCGCGGGCGCCCGCCCCTCGGACGCGGGGTCCCCGCAGGCGCCGAGCAGCAGCCCGGCCAGCAACGCTCCCACGATCCACGGCTTTCGCATCCGGCCACTCCCGCCCCGCCCGCCGAAAGGGCCTCCCAGGCAAGCACACGCACCCGGAAACGGGGAAGACGTACGTCGGCCACCGGGCCGCCCCCCCGGCCGGGCCCCGCCATGACGCGTTCTCGTCGTTGACGCGCCGGGCCGGCCTCCGGTCCAATGCAGCTGTCCGCCGGGGCGCCGTCGAACCCTTCGCACTCACGAGGTGAACGCCGTGTTCAAAGGCGCCAAGGCGCTTCTCGTCCCGCTCGCGCTGCTCCTTGGCTCCGCCGCACCCACCGAGGCCCGGCACGACGCCGTGCCGCCCGCGCGCGGCTGGGTCGGCACCTGGGAGGCACCAGCGGTCGTGGGCGTCTCGACACCCGAGGTCGCCTCGGGCGACTCGCTCCGCCAGGTCGTGCACGTCAGCGTCGGCGGGTCCCGCGTCCGCATCCGGCTCTCCAACGCGTTCGGCACACAGCCCCTGGTCCTCGGCCGGGTCACCGTGGCCGTCCGGGCGGCCGGCGCCGACGCCGTACCCGGTTCGGTGCGCCGCGTGAGCTTCGGGAGCGACGTCGTCCCAGCGGGCCAGGACGTGCGGAGCGACCCCGTACGCCTGGACGTCGCCCCGGACAGCGACCTGCTGGTGAGCGCCCACCTCAGGGCGGTCCCGCGATCGCAGACGGTGCATCCGCTGGCCCGGCAGGTCGCGTACGTCGCGAGGGCGGGCGACCGAGCGGACGACGTGGCGGGGGCCGCGTACACCGAGACGACCCCACAGCGCTTCTACGTCACCGGTGCCGACGTCTTCGCCCCGCCGGCCCGCGGCACGGTGGTCGCCTTCGGCGACTCGATCACGGACGGCTACGGATCGACGGAGGGCGCCGACCAGCGCTGGCCGGACCATCTCTCCGACCGGCTGCAGCGGCTGCCCGCGCACCGGCGGTCCGGGGTCCTCAATGCCGGCATCAGCGGCAACCGGCTGCTGCGGGACGGCGGTGCCTTCGGCGTGAAGGCACTGGAGCGGCTGGACGAGGACGTCTTCTCGCGCACGGACGTCCGCACGCTCGTCCTGCTGGAGGGCATCAACGACATCCAGCAGGAGCCGCACCAGACGGACCCGGCGGCGATCACCGCGGCGTACCGGGACATCGTGCGGCAGGCGCACGCGCACGGCATCAGGGTCATCGGCGCCACGCTGACCCCCTTCAAGGGCTGGCGCGTCCACGACGACACCCTGGAAGCCACCCGTCTCGCCGTCAACGACTACATCCGCACCAGCGGCCTCTTCGACCACGTCGTCGACTTCGACCGTGCCGTCCGCGACCCGGCCGACCCGCTGCGCCTCCTGCCCGCCTACGACGCGGGCGACCACCTGCACCCCAACGACGCCGGTTACGCGGCCATGGCGGCGGCCGTCGACCTGCGCACCCTGTGACACCCGACCGTCCCTCCCCGGACGGGAGCGCAAGCCCTGACGTGCCGTCAAGCGCCCGTGCCTGAAGTCCACTTCGAGCGACGCGTGCTCCCGGCACCTTAGAAGTGCCCCCGTCCGCCACCACACCGGGGGAGTCCTGGACGGCGGGCGGGCGGGCACGCGTACCCGAGGCGCGGGCGCGCCTGGGGGACGAGTCCGGGCTCGAACCGTGACCGGTGGCGCAGCGGACGGATGGCGCCGAGTGGCCGCCGCCGAACCGGAGTTCAGTGCCGGGGCGGCAGGTCGTTCACGAGGACGGCGGCCCCCTCGAAGCGGCCGGCCTTGAGGTCCTGCAGCGCCTCCTGGGCCCGTGACAGCGGATACGCGTGCGTGGTCGCGCGGACGCCGTACCGCGCCGCGAGGGTGAGGAACTCCCGCCCGTTCGCACGGGTGTTGGAGGTGACGCTGCGCAACTCCTTCTCGTAGAACAGCTCCCGCTCGTAGTTCAGCGGCGGTGTGTCGCTCAGGTGGATGCCCGCCACCGCGAGGACCCCGCCGCGGTCGAGGGCTCGCAGGGCGACCGGTACCAGGTCTCCCACCGGTGCGAAGAGGATCGCGCTGTCCAGGGGCTCCGGGGGAGCGTCGTAGGGTCCCCGGGCCGAGGTCGCGCCGAGTTCGAGCGCCAGCCGCCGCGCCGCCGCGTCCCGGGTCAGGACGTGCACCCTGGCACCCTGGGCCACCGCCACCTGCGCGCACAGGTGGGCGCTGCCTCCGAAGCCGTACAGGCCCAGCCGGCCGTTCGGCGGGAGCGCCGCCCGCAGCAGCGCCCGGTGGCCGATGATGCCCGCGCACAGCAGGGGCGCGAGGGCGACGTCGTCGAGATCCCGTGGCAGGCGGTACGCGAACGCGGCGGGCACCGTCGTGTACTCGGCGTATCCGCCGTCGGCGTCCCATCCCGTGTACGACGAACCGGGGCAGAGGTTCTCCGCCCCGCGGACGCAGTGCGCGCAGGTGCCGTCGGTGCCGCGCAGCCAGGCCACGCCCACCCGGTCACCCCGCGAGAACCCGCTCACGGCCGCCCCGGTCGCCGCCACCACGCCGACCACCTCGTGCCCCGGAGTCACCCCGGGCCTGCGCACCGGGAGGTCGCCCTCACTGATGTGCAGGTCGGTGCGGCAGACCCCGCAGGCGCGCACGTGCACCAGCAGTTCGCCCGCCGCCGGTACCGGTACCGGCTTCTCGACGAAGCGCAGCGGCTCCTTCTCGATCGGCCCCGGACGGGCCACCTCCCACGCGTGCATCATCCGTGTCCCGTCCCGTCGACGACCGCCGTGCCCTCTTCTTGCGTGCCGTGCCCCAGTCTCGTTCAGGTCGCCGCGCTCGGCGCGCGGCGCCGGGCCGGGCTGGCTAGCGTGAGGAGCGAGAACAATCCCGCGAACCGGAGAAGGTCGACGTCATGGCGGTACAACCTGAAGGAACACCGTGCTGGGCCGACGCGATGTTCGGCGATGTCGAAGGAGCCAAGGGCTTCTACGGTGACGTGCTCGGCTGGACGTTCGGCGAGTCGTCGTCGGAGTTCGGCAACTACACGCAGGCGTACGCGGACGGCAAGGCGGTGGCCGCCGTCGTACCGCCGATGCCGGGGCAGGACGGGCAGTCCGCATGGTGCCTGTACTTCGCCTCGGCGGACGCCGACGCCACCGCGCGCAGGATCCGCGAGAACGGCGGCGAGGTGCTGATGGAACCGATGCAGGTCGGTGACTTCGGCACCATGCTGCTGGCCCGCGACCCGAGCGGTGTCACCTTCGGCGTGTGGCAGGCCGGTGTCCACGAGGGCTTCGAGGCGACGGCCGTGCCGGGCGCCTACTGCTGGGCCGAGGTGTTCACCCGTGAGCCGGAGAAGTCGGACGCGTTCTTCCCGGCCGTCTTCTCCTACAACGCCCAGCAGATGGCGGACGAGCACGTGGACTTCCGGGTCTTCCGCCTGGGCGAGGGCCAGCCGGTCCTGGGCCGGATGCGGATGACGGAGGACTTCCCGCCGGAGATGCCGCCCTACATCAACGTGTACTTCACCGTCGAGGACTGCGACGCGGCGGTGGCGAGGGCGACCGACCGGGGCGGTGTCCTGCGGTTCGGGCCCATGGACAGCCCGTTCGGGCGCTTCGCCGCGCTGAGCGACCCGCAGGGCGCGGCCTTCACGGTGATCGACGTCAAGACCACCCAGGGCGAGATGCCCCAGCTCTCCGACGTCTCCTGAACGCCGGTCCGGCGCGCGGTGATCGGCCGGCCCGGCTCTCCGGAGCAGGGCCGGGCGAAAACCCCCGGACGGCGAATTCGAGAAGTCCGAATGCGGAATTCCGGTGAGTTGGATGCGTCGATTTCCGGTCGTTTCCGCGAAGGCTCCCGGCATGCGGGAAAAATGCCTGGTGAGGGCGCGGAATAGGAACGTCCCGAGAAAAAAGGCCGGCCGCTCGCCGCACCCCAGGGCAACCATGCGCAGTACTCGTTCGTCTCTTCCAGTGGCCGCTCCCGCTCCGGGCGGCTGACCCCCCACAGGGACTGGGAGTGGAAAAGACCGCATGCTCCGCATTCATTTCACCCCGCAGGATCTCCAGAATGTCCGCGTCGCCCGGCAGCCCGATCCGCTCTGGGAACTGATATGCAGCGTCTGCCGACTGGAAACCGGGGAGGCGCCGCTCGAATTCGGTCCATGGCGCCGGTCGGCGCGCGCCAGGCTCGCCGTCGACCAGGCGGCGAACCGCGCGCTGGGCCCGGTGCGCCGGCTGATCCCCGCGTCCGGCTACATCCCCGACTTCCTCACCCCGCCCGTCACCGGCGAGGGCCTCGCGGCCGGGCTCGAACGGGTGCGTGCGACGCCCCGTGCGCGGCTGGTGCACGACCTCTCCCGGCTGGCCGAGTCCCGGCCGCTGCCCGACTGGGCCGCCACGCTCGGCAGACCGGGCTCGGACTCCCTCACGCTGCTCGCCGGAGCCATGGGCCGCTCCTTCCGCACGCTGCTGGAGCCGTACTGGCCGCTCATCCGTACGGCCGTCGCCGGCGACGTGGATCTGCGGACCCGCACGCTGCTCGACGGCGGCACCCAGGCGCTGCTGGAGGGGCTCGGGCCGCTCGCGCGCTGGCGGCCCCCGGTGCTCGAAGTGGACTATCCCGTCCACCGCGACCTCCACCTGGAAGGACGCGGCCTGCTGCTCGTCCCCTCGTACTTCTGCTGGCGGCGCCCGACGGCGCTCGCGGACCCGGGGCTCGACCCCGTGCTCGTCTACCCGGTCGCCAAGCCGCCGCTGGACGTCGTCCGTACGGCGGAGGACGGGCTGGAGAAACTGCTCGGGCGCACCCGCGCCACGGTGCTGAGCGCGGTGGCCGGTTCGAGTGCCCGGACCAGTTCCGAGGTCGCCGAGGCGGTGGGCATCTCCCTGCCCAGCGTCAGCTACCAGATCGGGGTGCTGCGCGACGGGGGACTGGTGGCGAGCCACCGCGACGGGAAGTACGTGCTGCACACGGCCACCCCGCTGGGCCGGCGCCTGATCGTCGGGAACGGCGGCGGGGCCGGCCGCCCCGGGCCCGGAGCGGCCGTCGGGGCGTGGCATGATCGGGGGCATGTCTGAACGCGTTGTGGCCGCCTGTGACGGGGCTTCGAAGGGAAATCCCGGACCCGCCGGCTGGGCCTGGGTGGTCGCCGACGACGCGGAGACGCCCACCCGCTGGGAGGCCGGCCCGCTGGGCACGGCCACCAACAACGTCGCGGAACTCACCGCGCTGGAGCGTCTGTTGACGGCGGTCGACCCCGGGGTCCCGCTGGAGATCCGGATGGACTCCCAGTACGCGATGAAGGCCGTGACGACCTGGCTGCCCGGCTGGAAGCGCAAGGGCTGGAAGACGGCCGCCGGGAAGCCGGTCGCCAACCAGGAGCTGGTCGCGCGTATCGACGAGCTGCTCGACGGCCGTTCGGTGGAGTTCCGCTACGTGCCCGCGCACCAGGTGGACGGCGACCGCCTGAACGACTTCGCGGACCGTGCCGCGAGCCAGGCGGCCACCGCCCAGGAGCCCGCGGGCAGCGATCTGGGCTCCCCGCAGCCGCCTCCGTCACCGGACACGCCCGTGTCGGGGGCCCAGCGGCGCCGGCCCGCGGGCAAGTCCGCCCGTACGGGTGGCGGGGCCTCCCGCACGGGCGGTGCGGCTCGGACGATCAAGGCGAAGTTCCCGGGGCGCTGCCTGTGCGGACGCCCCTACGCCGCGGGCGAGCCCATCGCGAAGAACGCGCAGGGCTGGGGCCACCCGGAGTGCCGCACGGCCGACGCCGACGCCTGAGCACGTCGTACGCACCAGGACAAGGTGCGGCGGGTCGGCCGTACGGGACCGGGGTGGCTCACACGACGGTGCCGCGCCAGCCGCCCGTCTCCAGGCCACGGGACTCGATGTACTTCTTGAACCGCTCCAGGTCGCCCTTGGTCTGACGCTTGACGAAGCCGAGCTTGTCGCCGACGGTCTCGGCGAGGCCCTCCGGCTGGAACTCCATCTGGAGCATCACCTTCGTGCGGCTCTCGTCCAGGTGGTGGAAGGTGACCACACCCGCCTGCTTGGCCTCGCCGCCGACCGTGGTCCACGCGACGCGCTCGTCCGGGATCTGCTCGGTGATCTCCGCGT
This sequence comes from Streptomyces sp. NPDC005496, assembly GCF_042872045.1. NCBI lineage: Bacteria > Bacillati > Actinomycetota > Actinomycetes > Kitasatosporales > Streptomycetaceae > Streptomyces > Streptomyces sp. NPDC005496. The sequence continues at coordinate 161,242 of NZ_JBIAJQ010000004.1, read as the reverse complement.
CGAACTCCTTGCTCACCCCGTCCACCTTGGTGACCCAGTGGGTGAGGGTGTCCGAGCGCTGCTCGATGCGTTCGACGCCGCTCATGAACTCGGGGAACGTCTCGAACTGGGTCCACTGGTTGTACGCGGTGTGGACCGGGACGCCGACCTCGATGGATTCCTCGACCTGAGACACGGGTTACCTCCTCGTCGGACGTGCGCCCGGACCATCCGGACGCGTCGACGCGGGTACCCGGCACCCACGATGCGAATCCCCGCATTCCGTTTTCTCACCTGACACGGCGTCACCGAGCCCCGCCCCGGCCCCGGTAGACGCACACCCCGCCCGGACGCCACACCGCCCACTCCTCACCCGTCCCGGCACAGGAGCGTCCGGTGAGGACGGCCGGTGTCAGATCCTCCCGCCCGAGACCACGCCAGGGCTCGGCCACCTTCTCGCCGTCAGGCGCGAAGCCGAGGGCGTCCAGCACTCGCCAGTACAGGTGGGATTCCGGACCGTCCGGTCCCCGGCGTCAGGCGGTGTCGAACGTGTAGTGCTTCGTGTGGTCCAGCAGGTCGGCCGGACGTACGTCGGACCACGGCTTCATCGTCTCGTTCAGGTCGACGACGTCCCGCGTCCCCCCGGTGGGGAGGTAGCCGGAATCGGGGTGGCGGCGCTGCCAGTCCGCCCACAGCTTGTCGATGTAGGCGTGGTGGAGCCAGAAGACCGGGTCGTTGGGGGAGACCCCGGTGGCCATCTGTCCGCCGACCCAGACGTGCACCCGGTTGTGGAGGTTGACGCCCCGCCAGCCTTCGAGGTGGTTGCGGAAGCCGTCGGCGGAGCTGTTCCACGGCGCGGCGTCATACGTGGGCATGGCGAGCACGGAGTCCACCTCGGCGCGCGTCGGCAGTTCCCGGTTGCCACTGCCGAGCGCACGGCGCAGGTAAGTCCGGCCGTCCACGCGTATGTTGATCGGCCAGGCGCCCGCGGACGCGGCGAACGGGCCGTCCGTCACCCGGCCGTCCAGGCTGCGGCCGGTGCCGCCAAGGAAGTCGGGGGCCCACAGCGAGGAGCGGACCGAGCGGTCGGTGCTCCAGTCCCAGTACGGCAGCGCCACGGCCGGGTCGATCGCCTGCAGCGCCCGTTCGAAGTCGAGCAGGAATCTGCGGTGCCAGGGCAGGAACGACGGTGAACGGTGGCCGGTGCGCTCGCCGTTGTCGGTGTCGCCGAGGACGAAGGCGTTGTGGGTGGTAACGAACTCGTCGTAGCGGCCGCTGCGCTTCAGCCGGAGCACGGCGTCGACGAAGCGCCGCTTCTCGTCGGTGGTCAGGGCGGCCTGGTTCCTGCGGACGGTCATGTGCGGGCTCTTCCGGTCTGCTCGGGGCGGGTTCTCAGCGGGCGGCGGGTGCGAAGGGGACGAGCGGCGCCCCCTGTAGTTCCACGACGGCGGCGCGGGCGGCGGCGAGCGGCGTGGGCACCGGGTCGTAGTGGCTGACGACGCTGATCCAGCGGCCGTCCGCGTTCTGCATCACGTGCAGTTCGACCCCGTCGACGAACACGCCGTATCCGGAGCCGTGATGGTGTCCGCCGCCGGTCGGACGGCCCTCTATGCGACGGCCGCGGTAGACCTCGTCGAACGGCGCCGGTCCCGACGGGTGTCCCGCGGCCGTCGCGGCGGGTGCGGTGACGCTCTGTGATCCGGCGGCCGCGGCGAGCGCGGCGGCGGCACCGAGGGCGCGGCGACGGGTGAGTTCGGGCATGCGAAGTCCTCCTGGAACGGCTCTCTTTGCTGACCCGGCATGCTTAGCGGGCTGTCCGGAGGCGGGAGAAATCGCCGGAATCCGGTTGGCTACGATCCGGACAATCCGGAGGAAGTCGTGCAGAGTTGAACCAGGATGATCTTGCTGTGCGGGACGTCCGGGGCTGACCCGAGGGGGATTTCCTCCCGGCGGCGGCTCCCAGGCGTGGACGATCTTGCGGAGCGAGGCGGCCCGCGTGGCGCGGCTCACGTGCGCGGACTGACGTGAAACAGGGCGCCGGGCGCGGCCGTGGACGTTGACTCCGTGCCGGGCCGGCGGCCGGGATGTGGCCGACCGCCCCGGTGTCCGGTCAGTGGGCCAGGGAGGCGCCGCAGCGGTTGCAGTAGCGGGCGTCGCTCTCCGTGGCCATGCGTCCGCACTCGGCGCAGACCTGCTGGAGCAGGCAGGCGGGCTCGCCGCCCCCGGAGGCCGTGCTGAGCCCCGCGTTCAGGGCGGGTCGCACCCCGGGGCGGGACGGACTCGGCAGGACCGTCAGGCAGTACAGGCCGCTCTCGCCCGCGTGCAGGCTCTCCTCGCGGTCGCGGGGGAGCCAGATCGCCGTGTGTGCCGTCACCTGCTGGTCGCCGTCGGCCGACCGCAGATGCCCGCGACCGTCCAGGACGATCACGAGAACCTCGCGGCCGCCGGGCAGCTCGACCGGGGCGCCAGGTGTGACCCGGACAGCCGTCACCTTCAGCTCCGATCCCGCGGCCTCCAGCCGCCAGACCTCGTCCCGGGGCCCGGCGACACCCCGCACCAGTTCGTCGAGGGCGGCCAGGACGGGTGCGACGGGCGAACGCATGGGGGCGGACCTCCTGATGTCGGGGGCGGGCGTGGCCGCGATCGTACGCCCGGTGGGTGGCGCGCGGACGAGCCGGTGCCGGGCGTGCCGCGGCCCCTGCGGCGGGCGGTACCAGGGCACTCCAGGGGGCGTGCCTTCGTACGCCTGAGCCCGCCGTGAACCGACTGCTCGCCCTCGACGCGCTGCTACTCTTCGTGACCAACTCATCGACTATGCGTGATGCAAGGGGAGTGCGCGTGAAGATCGCGTGCGTCGGCGGCGGCCCGGCAAGTCTGTACCTCTCGATCCTGATGAAGCGTCAGGAACCGTCCCACGACATCACCGTCCACGAGCGGAACCCGGCCGGCTCGACGTACGGCTGGGGCGTGACCTACTGGAGCGGCCTCCTCGACCGGCTGCACGAGGGCGACCCCGAGTCGGCGCGGGCCGTGCGCGAGGCCTCGGTCCGCTGGAGCGACGGCGTCGCCCACGTCGGGGACCGCACGACGGCACACCATGGCGACGAGGGCTTCGGCATCGGCCGCCACCGGCTGCTCGGCCTCCTCGCCGAGCGGGCGGAGTCCCTGGGGGTGCGGATCGAGTTCGAGCACGAGATCGCCGCCGGCGATCCGCTTCCGGAGGCCGATCTCGTCGTCGCCGGGGACGGCGTCCACAGCGGTCTGCGCGAGCGCCACGCCGACCACTTCGGCAGCGCCGTCGCCCTCGGGCGCAACCGCTACATCTGGCTCGGCACGACGAAGGTCTTCGAGGCGTTCACCTTCGCGTTCGTCGAGACCGATCACGGCTGGATCTGGTGCTACGCCTACGGATTCGGCGAGGACCGCAGCACCTGCGTCGTGGAGTGCGCACCGGAGACCTGGACGGGTCTCGGCCTCGACACGGCGAGCGAGGCCGACGGCCTGGCCCTGCTGGAGAAGCTCTTCGCCCACCTCCTGGACGGGCACCGGCTGATCGGCCGGGCGCAGTCCGACGGAAGCGCCCAGTGGCTGAACTTCCGCACCCTCACCAACCGCACCTGGCACCGCGACAACCTCGTCCTGCTCGGCGACGCCGCCCACACCACCCACTACTCCATCGGCGCCGGAACCACGCTCGCCCTGGAGGACGCGATGTCCCTGGCGAACGCCTTGGGCGCCCACCGGGAGCTGCGGCCCGCCCTCGCCGCGTACGAGCGCGAGCGCCGGGCCGCGCTGCTGCCGGTGCAGAGCGCGGCGCGGCACAGCGCCCAGTGGTACGAGAACCTGCCGCGCTACATCCACCTCCCGCCCGCGCAGATGTTCGCCCTCCTCGGTCAGCGGCATTCCCCGCTGCTGCCGTACGTTCCCCCGCAGCTCTACTACCGGATCGACTGCGCCGCCGGGAGCCTGGAGTCGCTGCGGCGGCTCAAGCGGTGGCTCGGACCCCGGATCGCCCGCACGGTGCAGGCCCGCTCGGGAAGCTGAAGGATGCGGCGTCGAACTAGGTGAATGGCCATTCACTAGATAAGGTGAATGGCCATTCACCTCGATCTCCCGCGCCGATTCCTGGAGTGCTCATGACGGCCGTACGCGAAACGCGCGGCGTCCGTGACCGCCTGACGGTCCCGGTACTGGCGTTCGGCGGGATCCTCATGGCCGTCATGCAGACGGTCGTGGTGCCCCTGCTGCCCGACCTGCCGCGCCTGACCGGGGCCTCCGCGAGCGCCGTGTCCTGGATGGTCACCGCCACCCTGCTGTCGGGCGCCGTCCTGACGCCCGTGCTCGGGCGCGCCGGGGACATGTACGGCAAGCGCCGGGTGCTGCTGGCCGCGCTCGCCCTGATGACCCTCGGCTCGGTGCTGTGCGCCCTCACCTCGGACATCGCCCTGCTCATCACCGCGCGCGCACTGCAGGGCGCGGCGGCGGCCGTCGTACCGCTCTCCATCAGCATTCTGCGGGACGAACTCCCGCCCGAGCGCACCGGTTCCGCCGTGGCCCTGATGAGTTCGACCGTGGGGATCGGCGCGGCCCTCGGACTGCCGCTCGCCGCGCTGATCGTCCAGTACGCGAACTGGCACGTCATGTTCTGGGCCACCAGCGCGCTCGGCGCCGTCGGTCTCGCGCTCGCCTGGTGGGCGGTGCGCGAGTCGCCGGTCCGTGAGCCGGGGCGGTTCGACACGCTCGGGGCGCTCGGCCTCGCCGCGGGCCTGGTGTGCCTGCTGCTCGGCGTCTCCCAGGGTGGCCAGTGGGGCTGGGGCAGCCCGGTGATCCTCGGCCTGTTCACGGCCTGCGTGCTCGTCCTCGCCCTGTGGTGGAGGCAGCAGCTCCGCGCCGAACGGCCCCTGGTCGACCTGAGGCTGGCCGCCCGGCCGCGCGTCGCGCTGCCCCACCTGACCGCGCTGCTGACCGGCTTCGCCTTCTACGCCAACTCCCTGGTCACGGCGCAGCTCGTGCAGGCGCCCGAGGCCACCGGCTACGGGCTCGGCCTGTCCATCGTGGCGACCGGACTGTGCCTGCTGCCGGGCGGGGTGACCATGCTGCTGCTCTCACCCGTCTCCGCGCGCCTCTCGGCGGCCCGCGGCCCGCGCGTGACGCTGGCTCTCGGCGCGGCGGTCATCGCCTTCGGCTACGGCATACGCATCGCGGACAGCCGCGAACTCTGGGTGATCATCCTGGGCGCCACCGTCGTCTCCACGGGCACGACCCTCGCCTACTCGGCCCTCCCCACCCTCATCCTGCGTGCCGTCCCGGCCGGCCAGACCGCCTCCGCGAACGGCGTCAACGTCCTGATGCGCACGGTCGGGCAGGCGGTGTGCAGCGCGGCCGTCGCCGCCGTGCTCGTCCACCACACGAGCCGGCTCGCCGGGGTCGCCGTGCCCACCCTGCACGGCTATCTGCTGGCGTTCGCTCTGGCGGGTACGGTCGCCCTGGTGGCCTGCGCCGCCGCGCTGTCCATCCCCGGCGATCCGGCGGCCCCCGCGTCCGGTGGGGCTCGGCGGCCCCGCGGCCGTACGGCGTCCCGGCGCGGGGCGGCGGGCCGTGGGCCCCGCGAAGACGAGGCACTCGAAGGAGCATGAGCACCATGAACAGCCCGCCCTCCGGTCTCGCACCGGCCGCACCGCCGCGCCGGGACGCCCGGACGACGAAGGCGGCCATCCTCCGGGCGACCCGGTACCTGCTGGCCCGGCACGCGCACGCGGACATCACGCTCAAGGCGATCGCCGACCGCGCGGGCGTCAGCGCGCCGCTGATCCTGAAGTACTTCGGGAACAAGGACACCCTCCTCGCGCAGGTGATGTCCTTCGAGGCGGACGCCGCCGCCCTCCTGGACGCGCCGCTCGACGCCCTCGGCCGCCACATGGTCCGTCATCTCCTGGTCAGTCAGCGGGACCACGGCGCCGACCCCCTCCTGCGGATCGTCTTCGCCCCGCTCCACGGCGAGCAGGGCGACATCCTGCGGGCCAACTTCCGCGCCCAGGTGGGCGACCGCCTGGCGGAGCGTCTCGACGGCCCGGACGCCGGACTGCGCGCCGAACTCGCGGTGAGCGTCCTGCTCGGCCTCGGGGTCATGTACGGCATCGCCCGGGGGACCCGGCTGCGCGCCGCCGACGTCGACGACATCGTCGACAGGTACGCGCCCGCGGTGCAGGCCCAGCTCACGCCGTAACGCGCCTCCGGTGACGGTGCCGCGCCGCCTTCCGTGATCCCTGCGGCCTGCGCGGACTTAGCCGGCCCGACGGGCCCTAGTTCACGCCCTGAGGGCGGAACTGGATGCTGATGCGGGGGCCCGTGGCACGCGTCGATTTCGGCACGGCGTGCTCCCAGGTGCGCTGGCAGGAGCCGCCCATCACGATCAGATCGCCGTGCCCGAGGGGGTAGCGCAGCGTCTCCCCGCCGCCGCGGGGACGCAGGGCCAGGTCCCGCGCCGCGCCCACGGACAGGATGGCGACCATCGTGTCCTCGCGGGCGCCGCGCCCGATGCGGTCGCCGTGCCAGGCCACGCTGTCGCGGCCGTCCCGGTAGTAGCAGAGCCCGGCCGTGGCGAACGGCTCCCCGAGTTCGGCGGTGTACCGCGCGCTGAGCGCGTCGCGTGCCTCGTCGAGGACGGGGTGCGGAAGCGTCCGGCCCGCCCCGTAGTAGGAGAGCAGCCGGGGTACGGCGACCACCTGCTCGTACATCTGGCGGCGCTCGGCCCGCCAGGGGACGTCGGCGGCGAGCTGTTCGAACAGCGCGTCCGCGCCGCGGAGCCATCCCGGCAGCAGATCGATCCAGGCCCCGTCGCCGAGCACGGTCCGCCGAAGACCGTCGAGGGAGGTCAGGCCCACGTCGTCGGTCTGGTCGAACAGTGAGCCCTGGAGGTGCGTGGACATGCTTTCAGCGTACCTCGCTAATCGAAAATATGTTCCATGAGGCGAGGTGGATCGGAAGTGTCGCTTCCGCGAGGCAACCCCGTGCGCGTCGGTGCCGTCTTGATCGACAGCGGCGGGACGGTGCGCGACGGCACTTCGGAGGGTTTCCCGGGCTGATGTCCGGTCCACTATGCGTTCGATGTATACACGGCATGTAGAGATGCTGTGTATACGAGGGGCGACCGGAATCCGCCCGCGCCGTCCGCCCGGTGACATCCCCGACCGGCCGCAGTGCACCGGCACCCCGCCGACGCCAGACCGAAAGGCACGTATGTACAGCAAGGCATTCGCCCCGGAGTACCAGGGCGCTCTGACCACCCTGTCGGTGAACTCGTCGCTGACGGACGTCCTCGCCGCCGGCACCGAGCGGCTGCGCGCCGCCGAGCGTGCCGGGGAGCACGCCGAGGCGGCCCGCTCCGGACTCGCGGTCGCCGAGGCCCACCGGCGGCTCGGCCAGGTGACGGACGCGGACCGCGCCTGGAAGGCCAGCTACCGCACCGCCCGGGAGGCGGGGGACACCGGTGCCATGGCCTGGGCGCTGTGGAGCGGCGGGACCCTGGCCAGGCAGCGCGGGGCCTTCCCCCTCGCCCGACGCCTGCTGCGGCTGGCCGCCGAGCTCGGCGAGGTCGCCGGGGACGTGGTGGTCCGCGGCTACTCGCTCGCCGGACTCGCGGAGACCGGGCGGATCCAGGGCGACTACGCGGCCGTCGCCGCGCTGCACGAACAGCTGCTGGCCGAGGCGCGGAAGCGGGGCGAGGCCCGCCACACCGTGTGGGCCCTGGAGGGCATCGCCCAGATGCACCGCAACACCGGGTCGTACGAGACCGCGTACGCGATGTTCGAGGAGGCCGCCGGGATAGCCGCGCGCGCGGAGGACCGGCGCGGCCACGCCTGGGCGCTGCGGGGGCTGGCCGACATCGTCTCCGTGCGCGACGGTGACACGCGCCGGGCGCTGGAGCTGCTCGCCGAGGCGGAGGTCTCCTGCCGGGAGATGAACCTGGTGAGCGCGCTCGCCTACAACCACAAGATGCGGGGCAACGTCCTGTACCGGGCCGGGCGCATGGAGGAGGCCCGGGACATGTACGCGCTGGCCCTCGCCGAGTTCGAGGGCATGAGCGAACCGCGTGGCCGGGCACTGGCCCGGCTCGGGCTGGTCAAGTCCCGGGCCCGGCTCGGCCGCGACCGCGCCGAGACTTCGGCGGACCTGACCGAGCTGGCCGGCCTGCTGGAGGACATCGGGCTGCGGCACGGGCGCGCCCTGATCGACCGGGCCCGCGCCGAACTCGGTCTCGACGAGTTCGCGTCGGCGGGAACGGCACCGGTCGGGACGGGGGCGGAAACAGCCCTGGCCCAGGGGCGGCCGGACCACGGCACACCCGGAACCACGGCCGACGGGACCGGTCCTGCCGCCGACGCGGGCGCGGAGGCGGGCCGGTGACCGCCCTCACCACTCCGTACGCGGACGAGCGGACGGCACCCGCCGACGTGTCCCGCCTGCTGCGCCGCTGCCGCGAACTGGTCGCACCCGCGCTCGGCGAGGCCGTCGGCACCCTGCACCCCTGGGTCGGGAAGATGGCCGGTTACGCGCTGGGCCGCGTCGAGGCCGGCGGGACGCCCACCGTGCGCAGTCCCGGCAAGGGCGTACGGCAGGCGCTGGCGGTGCTCGGCGCCGAGGCCGTCGGAGCCCCCGCCGAGGCAGGCGTGCCGGCCGCGGTCTGCGTCGAACTCGTGCACACCTTCTCGCTGTTGCACGACGACATCATGGACGGTGACCCGCTGCGTCGGGGCAGGCCGGCCGTGTGGAAGGCGTACGGCACCGGCCCCGCCGTCCTGGCGGGGGACGCCCTCTTCGCCCTCGCCGTCGAGACGCTGGCGGCAGGACCCTCGCGCGCCGGCGCCGTACCGCCGCGCCGGGTCGAGGCCGGTCCTGCCGAGTCCCTCTCGCGGAACGCCGGGCCGACTCCCGTCCACATGCCGGCGGCCGTACGCCGTCTGACCGCCGCGCTTCGCGACCTCGTGCACGGTCAGGCGGACGACCTGCAGTTCGCCCGGCGTCCGTGGTCCGGCCCCGAAGCGGTGAGCGTGGGGGAGTACGAGACGATGGCCGAGCGCAAGACGGGTGCCCTGCTCGGGTGCGCGCTGGCGCTCGGGGCCCAACTCGCGGGAGCGGGAGGGGAGACGGTCACCGCTCTGGACCGCGCCGGCCGTCATCTGGGCGTGGCCTTCCAGATCACGGACGACCTGCTGGGCATCTGGGGCGACCCGGCCGTCACCGGAAAGCCGGTCCACGGCGACCTGCGCCAGGGCAAGAAGACCCTGCCGGTCCTCGCCGCCCTGGACACGCCGGGCCGTGCCGAACTGACCGGACTGTTGGCCCGCGCCGCCCGGGACGACTCCGCCGTGCGGCGGGCGGCGCTCCTGGTCGAGCGGTGCGGTGGCCGCGCGGCGGCGCTGAGCGCGACCCGGCGTCATCTCGCCGACGCCGAGGCCCTCTTGGCGGCGGCCGCGCTGGCTCCGCGTCCGCTCTCCGAGCTGCGAAGCCTCCTCGCGGGCCTCACGCACCGCACCGTCTGACACCCTTCGGCCCCCGGTCCCGAGGACGGGCCGGGGGCAGGCGACGGGCGACCGCACACGCATACCGGCAGCGGCGACGAACAACTCGTCCCCGCAACGGACTTGGGACCGTCACCGGCGCGGCCGACGGTCCCGCGTCCTTCCGCCGGTCAGTGCTGCTGGGCCTTCTGCGGCGTCGCCTCGCTGGGCCGGACGACGACGAACCCCTCACCCTCCAGCTTGAGTTGCACCGCCTCGCCCGAACCGCCCCGGATCATGGACCCGAACGACTGCGAGCGGTGCAGCGAGGTGTTCAGGTGCGCGCTCCAGCCGACCACCGCGTCCGTGTCCACGTACACCGGCTGCTGCGGCGAGACCGGGATGACCAGCGGATTGCCCTCGCAGATCAGCCCGAGCCTGCCCTGCCCGGTGAAGACACTGTTGAACAGGCCGCCGCCGGAGATGCCCGCGCCTTTCACCGTCTTTATCTCGTACGACAGCGAGGCGTCGAAGCACAGCACGTTGCGTCCGTTGACGGTGAAGACGTCACCGGGCTCGACGTCCACGATGAAGCAGTTCTGCGCCTCGTGCGCGAACCACGCCTCGCCCTGTCCGCGCACCGCCATCAGCGCCAGTCCCTCACCGGTGACCGCCCGCTTCAGCATGCCCCCCACACCCTGGCCCTTGCGCTCGAACTGCAACGCCCCACGCCAGGCGATCATCGCCCCCTGCCGCGCGAACATCTCGCCGTTCACGGCGTACTTGATGGACTTGGCGTTCTGCACGGTCATGCCGGGCGCTACGGCCGGCTGCACCATGTGGTCACTGGAAAAGAGGTCACCCTTCATGGGCGCATCTTGTCCCGGAGCGGTCCGTTCCGACAAGATCGTTTCCCGTCGGGCGGCGATCCAGGACCGAACTGCAACATGGCACCGGTGTACCAGCGACGGCGGCGGGACGACCGCCCGGGTGTACTTCCCGAGGCGCCGGCGCGGGTGCTTCCGTAGGCTGGCCGGGGAGGCACTCATGACAGTCCGCCGGATCGGTCTCGTCACGCACGGAGGACGCCGGGAGGCCGTGGACGCGGCCCGCAGCGTCCGCGCCTGGTGCGAGGAACACGGTGTGCAGTGCACGGACATCGACGTGTGGCACGACGGCGGCCGGCACAGCGCCCACGAGGAGAACGAGGCCGCGGGCGACCCCGACCTCGTCGTCACCCTGGGCGGTGACGGCACCTTCCTGCGCGGAGCCCGTCTCGCCGCCGAGAACGACGCCCTCGTCCTCGGGATCGACCTGGGCCGGGTGGGCTTCCTGACGGAGGTGTCGGCCGCCGCGGTGCGCTCGGCACTGGACGCCGTACGCGAGGACCGCCTCACCGTCGAACAGCGCATGCTGCTCACCCTGCGCGCCTCCCGTGCCTTCGAGGTCCCGCCGGACATGGAGGCGCTCATGCGCTACGGACGCGGCCCCCTCCTGCCGCCTCCCGGGGTGCGGACGGACTGCGACACCGGTGACGAATGGGGCGTGGCCCTGAACGTCACCGCGCTCAACGACATCGTCCTGGAGAAGCTGTCGCGGGACCGGCAGGTGTCCGCCGGCGTCTACCTGGCCGGGCGGCTCCTGGCGTCCTACTCGGCGGACGCCCTGCTGGTGGCCACCCCGACCGGCTCGACCGCGTACAGCTTCGCCGCCGGCGGCCCGGTCGTGTCCCCCCGCACGGACGCGCTGATCTTCACCCCGGTGGCCCCGCACATGACGTTCAACCGGTCGGTCGTGGCCGCCCCCGACGAGCCGATCGCCCTGCGCCTGCTCGAACGCTCCGGCCAGGCGGCGGTCAGCATCGACGGCCAAGTGCGGGGCGTGCTGGAACCGGGCGACTGGATCGGCGTCTACGCGGCCCCGCGGCGGCTGCGCGCCGTCCGGCTGGGCCCGACCGACTTCTACGGCCGGCTGCGCGAGCGGATGAACCTCACCGATGCGCCCGCCGCGATCGCGGACGGGGACGCCGCCCCCCTGTGGCCGCAGACCACACCGCCGCCCCCGGACCTCGCGCATCTGGCCATGCCGCCCAGGCCGAACCCGCCCGGCTGAGAAGGGCGCCCCGGCGCCGACAGGGTGCCGCGCCGCCGTGCGGACCTGGCCGCGCTTCCCGTGGGAGAAGCGGTCAGGACCTGACCGCTTCCCGCGCCACGATGGGCGCATGCCGAAGACCTCCGCGCGACTGCTCTCCCTCCTCTCGCTGCTCCAGGCCCGCCGGGACTGGCCCGGAGCCCTGCTGGCCGAGCGGCTGGAGATCAGCCCGCGCACCGTGCGCCGTGACGTGGACCGGCTGCGGGAGCTGGGCTACCCCGTGGTGGCCACGAAGGGGCCCGACGGCGGCTACCGGCTCGACGCGGGCAAGGACCTGCCCCCGCTGCTGTTCGACGACGAGCAGGCCGTCGCCCTGGCGGTGGCCCTCCGGATCGCCGCCGCCACCACCGGCGCCGGCATCGAGGAGGCCGCGGTGCGGGCCCTGCACACCGTCCGGCAGGTCATGCCGGCCCGGCTGCGCCACCGCGTCGACGCCCTCCCCGTCACCGCCGTGGCGCGCCCCGCCGACCGGCCGGACCCGCAGGTCGACACCGGCGTCCTCGTAGCGCTCGGGGCCGCCGTCCACGCCCACGAGGAGCTGCGCTTCGACCACGTCCCCGGCGCGCCGAACCGGCCGGGAGGGGACGCCGCCGGGGCTACGCGGCGCCGCGTGCAGCCCCACCACCTCGTCACCTGGGACGGCCGCTGGTACCTGGTCGGCTGGGACCTCGACCGTGAGGACTGGCGCGTCTTCCGGGCCGACCGGATCACCCCGCGCACCCCCACCGGACCCCGCTTCGTCCCGCGTGAACCGCCCGGCGGGGTCGCCGCCTTCGTGGCCGGGAGGTTCCGGGGCTCCGAGAGTTCGGGAGGGTGGCCGTGCCGCGGTGAGGTGATCCTGGGCCTGCCCGCCGCCGCCGTGTCCCGCCACCTCCGGGACGGGATCGTCGAGGAACTCGGCCCCGACCGCTGCCGGCTCGTCCTGGGCTCGTGGTCGTGGGCGGCCCTGGCCGCCTCCGTCGGCAGGTTCGACGCCGACTTCGAGGTCGTCGGCCCGCCCGAACTGGCGGACGCCGTCACGCGGTTGAGTCGCCGCTGCGCCGGTGCGGTGAGCGCTGCTCCGCGTCCGCGGTGAGCACGTCTCCACGTCCGCGGTGAGCGGCGGGCCCCGTGGACGAACCGCTCCCGGCGGAAGGGCGGGCGCGTTCCCGGCGGATCACCGCCGGCCACCGCCGAGGGGCACGCACGGCAAAAAGGTCCGGGCCGGCGGTGGTGCTCGCCGGCCCGGACCTCGGACAGGGCTCAGACCAGGTCGAACCGGTCCAGGTTCATCACCTTGTCCCACGCCGCGACGAAGTCCTTCACGAACTTCTCCTTGGCGTCGTCACTCGCGTAGACCTCGGCCAAGGCGCGCAGTTCGGAGTTCGAACCGAACACCAGGTCGGCACGGCTGCCGGCCCACTTCAGCTCACCCGTGGCGGCGTCGCGGCCCTCGAAGGTGCTCTGGTCCTCGGAGGTCGCCTTCCACGTCGTCCCCAGGTCGAGCAGGTTGACGAAGAAGTCGTTCGTCAGCGAGCCCGGGGTGGTGGTGAGGACGCCGAGCTGCGACTGCCCGTGGTTGGCACCGAGGACGCGGAGGCCGCCGACCAGGACCGTCAGCTCGGGGGCGCTCAGGGTCAGCAGGTTGGCGCGGTCGAGGAGCAGGTACTCGGCCGGCAGGCGGTTGCCCTTGCCCAGGTAGTTGCGGAAACCGTCGGCGGTCGGCTCGAGCGCGGCGAACGACTCCACGTCGGTCTGCTCCTGCGACGCGTCCACGCGGCCCGGGGTGAACGGGACCTGGACCTCGAAGCCGGCCTCCTTGGCGGCGCGCTCCACGGCGGCGGCACCGGCGAGCACGATCAGGTCGGCGAGGGAGATCCGCTTGCCGCCCGACTGCGCGGCGTCGAAGGACTCCTTGATGCCCTCCAGGGTGCGCAGCACGGCCGCCAGCTGGTCGGGGTCGTTGACCTCCCAGCCGCTCTGCGGCTGGAGGCGGACGCGTGCGCCGTTGGCACCGCCGCGCTTGTCGCTGCCGCGGAAGGAGGAGGCCGAGGCCCAGGCGGTGGACACGAGCTGGGACACCGTCAGGCCCGAGGCGAGGACCTGCTCCTTGAGGGAGGCGACGTCCTCGGCGTCGACGAGTTCGTGCGTGAGGGCGGGCAGCGGGTCCTGCCACGGCAGCACCTCGTCCGGGACCTCGGGGCCGAGGTAGCGGACGACCGGGCCCATGTCACGGTGCGTCAGCTTGAACCAGGCACGGGCGAAGGCGTCCGCGAACTGGTCGGGGTTCTCCAGGAAGCGGCGCGAGATCTGCTCGTAGGCCGGGTCGAAGCGGAGCGCGAGGTCGGTCGTCAGCATCGTCGGGGCGAGCCGCTTCGACGCGTCGTGGGCGTGCGGGATGGTGCCCGCGCCCGCTCCGTCCTTGGCCACCCACTGGTGCGCGCCGGCCGGGCTCTTCGTCAGCTCCCACTCGTACCCGAAGAGGTTCTCGAAGAAGCCGTTGCCCCACTGCGTGGGCGTGCTGGTCCAGGTGACCTCGAGGCCGCTGGTGATGGTGTCGGCGCCCTTGCCGGTGCCGAAGGTGTTCCTCCAGCCGAGGCCCTGCTCCTCCATGGAGGCGGCCTCCGGGTCGGCGCCGACGTGGTCCGCGGGACCCGCGCCGTGCGTCTTGCCGAAGGTGTGGCCGCCCGCGATCAGGGCGACGGTCTCCTCGTCGTTCATCGCCATCCGGCGGAAGGTCTCGCGGATGTCGCGGGCCGCGGCGAGCGGGTCCGGATTGCCGTTGGGGCCCTCGGGGTTGACGTAGATGAGGCCCATCTGGACCGCGCCGAGGGGGTTCTCCAGCTCGCGGTCGCCGGTGTAGCGCTCGTCGCCGAGCCAGGTGGTCTCGGGGCCCCAGTAAACGTCCTCGTCGGGCTCCCAGACGTCCGCGCGGCCGCCGGCGAAGCCGAAGGTCTCGAAGCCCATCGACTCCAGGGCGACGTTGCCGGTGAGGATCATCAGGTCGGCCCACGAGAGGCTCTGGCCGTACTTCTTCTTGACCGGCCACAGCAGGCGGCGGGCCTTGTCCAGGTTGCCGTTGTCCGGCCAGCTGTTGAGGGGCGCGAAGCGCTGCTGGCCGGCTCCGGCGCCGCCGCGGCCGTCACTGATGCGGTAGGTGCCGGCGCTGTGCCACGCCATCCGGACCATGAAGGGGCCGTAGTGGCCGTAGTCCGCGGGCCACCAGTCCTGGGAGGTCGTCAGGACCTCGGCGATGTCCTGCTTGACCGCCTGCAGGTCAAGGGACTTGAACGCCTCGGCGTAGTCGAAGTCCTCGCCGAGGGGGTTCGCCACCGCGGGGTTCTTGGCGAGGATCTTCAGGTTGAGCCGCTCCGGCCACCACTGACGGTTTCCGCCGCCCTGCGTCGGGTGCGGCGCGCGCCCGTGCGCGACCGGGCAGCCACCGCCGTCCTCTGTTTTCGCGTCTGTGACGATTGCATCATGGTTCTCAGACATGGGAATCCTTCCGGACCAGGCGGATCACGGTGCTCAAAGACTGCGGGCGGTGGAACAGTTGAGGCGCGGGCCCCGGGAGGAGATCCCGGCCCCGATGGCCGGAAGGCGGTCGTCGGCGGTCGCGGCCGGGCGGGGGCCACGAACGCCGCGCGGCTCACCTCGGCACCGAGGCGGTCACCGTCCCCGACGGTCCGGAGCGGTGGGACGCGGACGGCCGCCGGCCGCCGTGCGGTGCCGCGGGGCTTCCCGGCGGTGATCCCGTCACGTCTCAGTCTCCTGCCGTACTGGGTCGTCCTGTCCCTTGGCTATTGCCGGAACCGATCCTACGATGGACAGAGTCCAAGTCAATAAGCATGCCAAATCCACAGGGGATCGAATCCGGACGTCCACGCCGAACGTGAACATCCCACCGAGCCTGAATAGGTGAACCGACATGAGTGACCTGCTGGAGCGACTGCGCGGGCGTGGCTGGCGGATGACGTCCCAGCGGCGCGTCGTCGCGGAGGTCCTCGACGGCGACCACGTCCATCTCACGGCCGACGAGGTGCACGCCCGCGCAGCCGAGCGGCTGCCCGAGATATCCCGGGCCACCGTCTACAACGCCTTGGGGGAGCTGGTGTCCCTCGGCGAGGTCATCGAGGTCTCCACCGACGGCCGCGCCAAGCGCTACGACCCCAACGCCCACCACCCGCACCAGCATCTGGTCTGCTCGGGCTGCGGCACCATCCGCGACGTCCACCCGACCGGCAGCCCGTTGGCGGACCTGCCTGCGGAGGAGCGGTTCGGCTTCACGGTGTCCGAGGCGGAGGTCACCTACCGCGGGCTGTGCCCCTCCTGCGCCTGAGGGCGCGAGGAGAGACAACCGGCGTCTTCCCGTCGGCGGGGGCGGGCTCCGGTCCCGGCCCGCTCAGCCGCCGTCACCGCCCGTGTGCCCGACGGCGAGGGGCTCGAAGGCGACGCGTGTCGTCGAGCCGTCGTCCGCCCAGCGCACCTCGACTCCGTGCCCGTCCGCCGACACCCCGGTGACCGCCCCGGCGAGAGGCACCGGTTCCGGCTCCTCGGTGAGCGTGGCCAGGCTCGCGTACACCGCGGTGCCCTCGGCCTCACCCGTGAGCCGCGGGACCCGGGCCCAGGAGGTGAACGCCGTGCCCTGGGGCGCCCGCGCCTCGTCCGCCTCGCTCCAGCCGTGCAGCGGATGCAGCGCGGAGTGCGGGCTCCCGTCGGGGCCGGTCGCCCAGCCCGTCTGCTCGACGAGCGCCCCGGGCGGGGCGCCCACGACCCGGTGCACCCGCAGTTCGAGCCGGCCGCGTACCACGGTGACGCTCTCCACCCGCAGCCCCGGCACGGTCGGCGGACCGCCCGCGAACACCGGCCGGTGCCAGGACGCCGCCCACCCCCAGCCGTCCCCGCCGCCCGCCCCGAGCGGATGTATCCGGCGCCGCACGCTGCGCGCCCCGCCGACGACCAGCCCCAGGTGGTTGTCCGCGACGTTCCCGGCGGCCGTGGGGCCGGTACGGGTGCTGTAGGCCTGACGGCCGTAGAGCGGGTCGTTCTCGGCCGCCGACTCGCCCTCGTGCGGGCGGACGTGGTCGCTGCCGTGGTTGTGCAGCCGGACGATGCCGTCGGAGCCCGTGCTCTGCACCAGGAACCCCGGCGCCGGCAGTGCCAGGACCCGGTCGGGTCCCTCGCTGGGCGCCGGCTCCTCACGGGCCGTCCACAGCAGGTGCCCGTCGGGCGCGAGCAGACCGACGAAGGCCTTCGACGCCCAGTACGGCGAGGCCGGACCCGAGTAGCGCTGCAGGGTCGCCGCGTGCGGGCCGTGCCAGCCGAGGCCGAGCAGGCCGTTCCCGTCGACGGCGCCCCGGTCCAGGAAGTGGCGCAGCGCGCCGCTCATCAGCCTGCGCGAGGTGCCCGGGGACAGCGGCGTGTCGCCGGTGACGGCGCCGAGCGCCACCGCCGAGGCGGCGGCGAACCGGTAGGTGAGCGACCGGCCGAAATGCACCGGCGCCCCGTCGGCCCCGAACATCAGGGAGTAGCTCTCCAGATGCTCACGCAGCCGGGCACCGTACGGGGCCGTCCCCTCCGTGCCGGCGAGATGCGCGTCGAGCACCGGATACAGGTGCAGGGCCCACCCGTTGTAGTGGTCGAAGGCGCGCCCGTCGCCGTCCGCGTACCAGCCCTGGCCCCGGTACCAGCCCTCCAGCAGCCCGAGCGCCCGCTCCCTCGCGCGGGCCGTCCGCGCGTCGCCGCGGCCGACCGACTCCAGGAACCCGGCGACGGTGTACGGGAAGAGGTACCAGTTGTTCGGTGCCGGTACGTGCTCCAGGGCGCCGCTCAGCCATCGCGCCGCCCGGTCCCGCACGTCGCCGTCGAGGCGGTCCCACAGCCACGGGCGGGTCAGGCGCAGGCCGAGCGCCACCGACGCGGACTCCACCATCGGCTGGCCCTGCACATGGTGGTCCAGGATCAGCGGCCAGGACTCGGCGTCGTCGCGGCCGGGCGTGCGGGTGCCGGCGGCCAGCCCGTCGGCGTAGCGGTCGAGCCAGCCGTGCGGGTCCTTGCCGTCGGCGCCCGCGGTCCGGAAGGCGGCGGCGAGGAACGTACGGGCGTACCCCTCCAGCCCGTCGGAGCGGGCGCCTGAGACCGACGGGGGTCCCGGCAGGTCGAGCAGGGCCCCGCGCGGCGTCGCCCAGCGCCAGGCGGCGCGCAGCAGGAGGTCGGCGGCCGTCTCCCAGTGGGCGCGGGTGTAGCCGGTGAAGGGGCTCGACTCGCGGTCGTCGGCGGGAAGTCCGGGCATGGTCATGCGAGGTAGGCCAGCCTTTCGTGTCGTACGGGATGGGCGAAGCCGTCGCCCGCGGCCCACCGGGCGACCTCGCCGACGGCGAGCTCGGCCAGGCGCGCCCACTCGTTGCCCTGGGAGCCCGCGAGGTGAGGGGTGATCAGGGCGCCGTCGCAGTCCCACAAGGGGTGGTCGGGCGGCAGCACTTCGGGGTCGGTGACGTCCAGGACCGCCCGGATCCGGCCCGCCGTGACGGCCTCGGTGAGCGCCTCCTGGTCGACCACCGCGCCGCGGGCGGTGTTGACGAGTACGGCGTCCTGCCGCATCGCCGCGATGAGTTGACGGCCGACGAGTCCGCGGGTCGCGGGCAACAGCGGGGTGTGGACGCTGACGACGTCGCTCCGGGCGAACAGCTCGTCGAGTTCCACGGCCCGCACACCCAGCGCGGCGGCCTCCTCGGCTGTGACGTACGGGTCGTGCAGCAGGACCCGCAGATCGTAGGGACGCAGCAGCTCGATCACCCGCCGTCCGACCAGGGAGGCGGACAGGATTCCCACCGTGCGGCGGAAGTTGCCGACGTCGCGCGGGGTGCCGAGCCAGTCGTCGCGGCGACGCGCCACGCGGTGGTCGCGGGCGCGTTCGAGGACGCGCTTGCCACTGAGCAGGATCATGGCGACCGTGTACTCGGCCACGGGCAGGGCGTTGGCCGCGGCGGCGGAGGACACGTCGAGGCCCCTGTCCCAGCACGCCGTGGTGACGTGGTGGCGCACCGACCCGGCGGAGTGGACCACGGCTCGCAGCCGGGGGGCGGCCTCCAGCACGGACGCGTCCAGCACGGGACAGCCCCAGCCGGTGACGAGCACCTCCACGTCGCGCAGGACGGCGCGGGCCCGTTCGGTGCCGAGGTCGTGTAGGGCGGGCGGCGGCACGAGGTCGCAGACCCGGCCCAGCGCCTCCACGGCGTCCGGGGTGAACACGGCCGCCGCGGCGTCCGGCCCCATGGCGAGAGCGGTGCGCGGGAGGGTGCGGCCGCCTGACGAGGTGTGCATGGTGCTCCTGGTGTACGTGCGGGTCCTGCCGGGGTGCGTGGGCCAACGCCGGTCCGGTGCGCGAACGCGCGTGCCGCACCGGCCCGTCGGGCTATTTCACCGCGCCCGCCGTGAGCCCCGAGCGCCAGAACCGCTGGAGCAGCACGAAGGCGGCGATCAGCGGCAGGACGGCCAGCAGGGAGCCCATGATCACGACGGGGTAGTACTCGGGCGAGACGGACGCCGAGCTGTTCCAGGTGTAGAGGCCGAGGCTCACCGGATAGAGGTCCTGGTCGGACAGCATCACCATCGGCAGGAAGAAGTTGTTCCATATCGCCGTGAGCTGGAAGAGGAAGACGGTGACCAGGCCGGGGCCGAGCATACGCAGCGACACCCGTACGTAAGCGGTGAGTTCGCCCGCGCCGTCCACGCGGGCCGCCTCCAGGACCTCGTCCGGGACGTAGCCCTGGCTGAAGATCCGCCCCAGATACACTCCGAAGGGGTTGAACAGCGCGGGGACGAACACGGCCCAGAAGCTGTTGACCAGTCCGGCACCGGACGCCATCAGGTACAGCGGCAGAGCGAGCACGGTCTGCGGCACCATCACGGCGGCGAGGACCAGGCCGAACAGCTTCTCCTTGTGCCGGAAGCGGTACTTGTCGAACGCGTAGCCGCAGGCGACGCTCACCAGCGCGCTGACCGCGGCGCCCAGCACCGCGTACAGCAGGCTGTTGGCGTACCAGCGGCCGTACAGGCCGCCGTCCATGGCGAAGAGGTCGCGCAGGTTCCGCGCGAAGGAGAAGCCGCCCGGTGACAGCACGTCGCTGCCGAACAGCGCGTCCCGGTTCTTCGACGCGGCCAGCACCAGCCACAGCACCGGCAGCAGGGTGTACAACACCCCCATGCCGACGACGGTGTTGACGGCGGCGCGGCCCAGCAGCCGGGGGCGCAGCGCGGTGGGGGAGCCGGTGCTCATCGGGCGGCCTCCTGTCGGGCACCCGCGCGGTTCGTCCAGCGGGTCACGCCGTACGAGAGGGCGATGGTGAGGATGAGCAGAATCACCGAAGCGGCCGCGGCGAGGCCGTAGTTGTTGCGGGTGAACGCCGCGTCGTAGATGTACATGCTTGGCGAGAAGCGGGAGTTGATCATCGGTGTGGACTGGCTGAGCAGCATCGGCTCGGTGAACAGCTGCAGCGCCCAGATGAGGGTGAACATGGCGACCATGACGACGGAGGAGCGCACCAGCGGCGCCTTGACGCCCAGCGCCGTACGGACCGGTCCCGCGCCGTCGACGACCGCGGCCTCCAGCACCTCGCGGGGGACGGCCTGCAACGCCGCGTAGAAGATCACCATGTTGTAGCCGAGATTGCTCCACAGGGCGATGTTCACGATGGCCGGCAGCACGGTGTGCACCCCGAGGAAGTCGACGGTGATGTCGGCCCGGCCCAGCAGTTCGACGACCGGGCTGATCCCCGGCGTGTACAGGTACAGCCAGATCAGGGCGGCGATGATGCCGGGCACCGCGTGCGGCAGGAACAGGCCGAGCTGTGCCCAGGACCGCAGGCGCACGACCCCGGAGTCGAGCAGCAGCGCGAGGGCGAGGGCGCCGGCCACCATGAGCGGGATGTAGACGAGGCAGTACAGCACCACGATCCCGAGGCCGCCGAGGAACGTGGGGTCGGAGAGCACGGCGGCGTAGCTGCGCAGACCGACGAAGACCCGGCGCTCGGGGCCGAATCCGAGCCCTGGCTGGTCGTCGCTGAAGAAGCTCAGCCACACGGCGGTCGCCACCGGAACCAGGAACACCGTGGTGAGGAGGAGGAAGAAGGGCGCCATCAGGACGCCGCAGGCGAAGCGTTCACGACGGCGTGCCGAGGCCCGCCCGGCGGAGCCGGCCGTGGCGCCGGCCGGGCGGGCCGTCGCGCGGACCGGGGGTGCGGTGGTGGTCAAGGTGGTCACCTGCCTTGATCGGTGAGGTGGGGTCCGCGTCGGTCAGTCGCTGTGCTCGGTGGTCGCCAGTCCCAGCGCCTTCAGGTCCGGCATCGTCCCCTCCTGCGCGGTCCTGACCGCGTCCACCAGGGACATCCGGCCGGCGCCCGCGCGGGCGAAGCCGTCCTGCATGACGCGGTTGGTCGCGGTCATCCGCGGGCCCCAGGTCCAGCCGTCGCGTATGACCGCGGCCTCCCGCTCGAAGAGGCGGTAGATGTCCTGGCCGCCGTAGTAGGAGCGGTCGAACGCCTCGCGGCCGACCTTCACCAGGGCGGGCGCGGCCGGGTACTGGCTGCTGGTGCCGCTGGACAGACGGGCGCGCAGCGCGTCGGGGTGCGAGACCTGCCACTCGATGAACTCCATCGCGGCCTCGGGGTGCGCGCTGTCCCTGGTGACCGCGAAGGTCGAGCCGCCGTGCGTGCCGACCGCGGGCCGGGCGGTGTCCCACCGGGGCATCGGCGCGATGGACCACTGTCCCTTCTGGCCGGGGCGGGCGTTCATCTGTGCCCCCGCGTCCCAGGCGCCGCTGAGCCGTACCAGGACCAGCCCGCCGCCGATCTGGGCGTCGCCGCGCCGGCTCTCCACCTCGTTGACGTGGACGAGGTCGTCGTCGACTAGACGCTGCCAGTAGGCGGCGACCTCCCGGGTGCGGGCGTCCGTCAGCGAGACGTTCCACGCGCCGTCGCGGGTGTCGAACCACTGCGCGCCCGCCTGCCACGCGTACGCGGCGAACTGGGAGGCCCCGTCGGTGGGGAACAGCGCCAGTCGCCTGGTGCGGGACCTGCGCCGCACAGTGCGGGCGAGTGCCTCGAACTCGTCCCAGGTGCGCGGGACTTCGAGGCCGTAGTGCTCGAACAGGTCCCGGCGGTAGTGCATCACCATCGGCTCCACGTCGAGCGGGACCGTGAAGACCCGGTTCTCGAAGGTGGTCAGGCCCCACGCCTGCGGGAGGAGCCCGGCGCGCAGCCGGTCGCTCAGCAGCGGGGTGAGATCGCGGGCGACGCCGTCGATGGCGAACCCGGGCACCTGCGGGTACTCGATGGTCGCCACGTCCGGGGCGTTGC
The DNA here is from genome assembly GCF_042872045.1 of Streptomyces sp. NPDC005496. Lineage (NCBI taxonomy): Bacteria > Bacillati > Actinomycetota > Actinomycetes > Kitasatosporales > Streptomycetaceae > Streptomyces > Streptomyces sp. NPDC005496. Next base: position 139,278 of record NZ_JBIAJQ010000004.1, on the reverse strand, counting down.
CCGCCCGTGCCGCGTTGCTGAGCTTGGCGTATCCGCCCTGTCCGCCCGAGGGGATCTGCTGGAAGTCGACCTGGACGCGGTCGTGCGTGCGGTTGAAGGCGTCGACCACCTCCTGACTGCCCCGCAGCGCGGACCAGAAGGTGATGCGCGTCGCCCCGCCCCGGCTCCGCGACCCCCGGCTCTCCCCGGAGGAACAGCCGGCCGCCGCGCCGGTGAGGGGGACGGCGGCGATCGAGGTGAGCAGGGACCGGCGGCTCGGTCGGCCAGGCATGGACGCCTCCTGCGGCTCAGATGCGAGACACGGGCATCCTGATCGACTGAGTGAGTGGGGGTCAAGAGACCGATCAGAAGAAACGAAAGCGGTCAAACGATCGGCGCAGTGCGGGTGGATCCCCGGACCTTCAGCTCGGGCAGCAGCTCCACCCGGCGCGGCCGGCCGGGCGCCGACGCCCGCGTGCCGTCGAGCCGCTCCAGCAGCAGAGCGGCCGCCACCCGGCCCACCTCGGACTTCGGCGGCGAGACCGCGGTCAGCGGGGTGCTGCCCAGCGCCGCGACCACGTCGTCGTAGGCCACCACCGAGCAGTCCTCGGGGACGCGCATCCCGCTGTCGGCGAGCTGCTGTACCAGCATCAGCGCGTCCACGTCCCCGTGCAGCACGGCGGCCGTGGCGCCCCGCTCCCGCATCAGCGCGGCCAGCGACTCGGGGGCCGTCTCGCCGGAGTCCGCTCCCGCGTCCTTCGCGCTCAGCACGACCACGGAGTCCTCGACACCGGGCCGGTCGGCGACGATGCCGGCGAAGGCGGCCCGCAGCGCGCGTGCCGTGGGGCTGTCGTCGCGGGCGGCCAGCACGATGCGCCGGTGTCCCAGACCGGTCAGGTGCTCGACCGCCAGCCACATCCCGAACCAATGGTCGGAGCAGACCGAGTCGACGGCGTGCAGCGGTCCGCCGGGGCGGGGCCGGCGCTCCATCAGCACCGTCGGCACCCGGATGCGGGAGAGCCAGTCGGCGTCGGCGGCCTCCGACGCGGCGGTGCGCCAGCGGGGGGCGATCAGCAGTCCCCGGGCGCCGTCCGCGAGGGCCCGTTCCACGATGGGGCGTTCCGCGCCGGGCGCCTGGGGGGCGATGTGCAGGGCGACGCGCATCCCGGCCTCCGCCAGGACCGCACGCGCGCCGTCCATGGCCTCGTACAGGTAGGTGTGCCGCTCCGGCACCACGAGCGCCACCGGCCCGCCCGGCCGGTCCGGCGGGGCGGGCGGGGGAGTGCTCGGCTCCAGCGCGTCGGTGACCGGACGGGCGACGCCGTGACCGCGGCGCAGCCGGCCCGCGCGGGCCAGCTCCTCGACGTCGCGCCGGGCGGTGACGACGGAGACCTCCAGTTCGGAGGCGAGGTCGGTCACCTTGACGGCGCCTCGGGACTCCACGACCGCGAGAATCCGCTGCCGCCTGACCTCGCCCGGTTCCCGCATGCCCGTGATCCCCTCGCGGCCCGATCGCTCGTGTTCGTTTGAGCGTTTCGAGGGCGAGCATATCGGGCCGGGCGTGTCGTGGGTCCGGTGGGGATCACCCGGTCGGAGCACCGGCCGCGGTCCCGGACGGGGGCCGCGGCCGGTGGCCGGCTCAGCTGAAGGGGTCGAGGGTGAGGTACGCCTGCTGCGGGTTGCCGTCGTGCACCAGCGACTCGTGGTTGCCGACGTCGTCGAACGCGAACGCGTACGCCTTGCCGTCGGCCATCTGCGCGTGGATCTTCCGGGCGTAGTGGTTGGTCACCGTGTCCTGGTAGAAGCTCGCCGAGCCGGTGTCGGGCTGGTTGGGGTTGACCAGCAGCGTGGAGCGGTTGAAGCCCGCGCACAGGGTGCGGGAGATGGGACCGCGCACCAGGTCGTTCGGGGCGTCCAGGAGTTTGTAGCAGCCGAAGATGCTGTCGGAGTCGGGCTTCTGGAAGCTGGTGACGATCGCGCCCGCCGCGTTGGTGAAGTTCATGACGTTCCCGGAGACGCGGCCGTAGTACTTGGTGTTCGGCTGGTCCGCGAACGGGGTCACCGTCAGAGTCGACGAACTGTACTTCTGCCAGACGCGGTTGACGTAGTCGTCCATCACATTGCCCGGCAGCGCCCCGCTCTCGATGCCGTGTCCGGGGGCGAGGGCCCGCAGGACGGTGCCGTCGGGCGCGGTCTGGATCAGGTTGGCCCAGCCGCCGGGCTGTCCCCGCAGGGCGTTGAAGAACCCGGTGTAGCCGCCCGGCTTGAGGTGGCCGGTGTTCTTCGTGGTGCCGTCGGCGAGCTGGACGCCGACGGCGTAAGGGGCGGAGAACATGTCGACCTGCGTGCTGTTGAGCCACAGTCCGCTGTCGTTGAGCGTGTACTCGGACCAGTTGAAGAGGGTGTTGCGGTTGGGGTCGCTCGGGTTCTGCACGGCCGGCTGCACGAGACCGCCGGTCGTCAGCCGGAAGTCGAGCTTCTTGCCGTAGGAGAAGTAGATCCGGCCGGAGAACTTCGGGATGCGGATCGTCTTGGACTGCCCGTTGGCCGGTCCCACGATCGACGCGTCGGGCGCGGGCGTCGGCGGGTTGCCGCCGGTCGGCCAGGCGTGGAAGCTGCCGTTCTCGTCGGCCCAGCCCTGCTGACCCGTCGCCAGGAGCGTCCCGAGGTCGTAGATGTAGACGGGGCCGCTGCGACCGGAGTTGTTGGTGAACTTGAGCGGGATGGTCGCCGGGACCGCCGCCTCGGCGCGGGTCGGGGCTCCGAACGCCAGCAGTGCCGCGGCCAGGGTGGCAACGGCCGCCGTCAGTGATCGCCACTTGAGTTTTCTGGGCACGCGCGGCCTCCTCGCGAGGTGGACTCCAAGCGGACGGGAGACGTCCGGATTGTTTGAGAGCGCTCTCAAAGTCGCGCAGGGTGGCGTACATGTCAACTACTTGCGCAGGGGTCGGTGCGCAACCGCCTTTGCCGCAAGGGGTATTGACCCGGTCGCGAGGCACTGGTTGAGTGGCTCATCCACTGACCAAGTGGCTCAGCCACTCAGCCACCTCACGTGGCCTTCGGCCCGACCGCACTCCCCGCACCGCTCGGTCCGAGCGGCCCGCGCCGCCCGAGAAGGAGACCTCCGTGGAGGCACTGCCCCGCGAGACGATCGTGGACGTCCTGGAACACCGGCTGCGCGAGGACATCCTCGACGGCCGCCATCCGACCGGCGGTTACCTGCCCCCGGAACGGCAGCTGGCCGACGGCTACGGCGTCACCCGCACCACCCTCAAGCACGCGTTCGGCCGGCTCGTCCAGGCGGGCCTGCTGGAGACCAGGCACGGGGTCGGGACCAAGGTGCGCGACTACGTACGCCTGGGCGGCGCCGATCTGCTGCCCATGCTCGTGCGCCATGACGCCCGCTGGGTGCACGAGGTGTTCGAAGTGCGGCGCAGCATCGGCGCGTTGATCGCCGAACGGGCCGCGAGGAAGGCGACCCGATCCCAACGCGAGGAACTGCGCGCCCACTTGGCCGCCGTACGGGAGGCGGCGGGCGGCGACGCCGTGCAGCTGGCGGACGTCGAGGTGCACCGAGCGCTCGCGCGCGCCACCGGCAACCGGGTCTACGCCCTGCTCACCAACACGCTGTTCAACGCCTACCTGCCCGTCCGCGCCGCCCTCGCGGAACCCTTCGCCGACCCCGAGGCGGCCCACGACCGGCTGGCGCCCGTGGTGGCGGCCGTGCTCGCGGGCGACGGCCCGCGGGCGCACGCGGCCGCCGACGCCTACCTGGAGGCCACCGAGCGGATCATGCTGGAGGGACTCGCGTGAGGGGCACCGAGTTCACGGAGACGCTGCTCGGCACCGTCCGCCTCGACGACGGGAGCCGCGAGCGCCGCGTCCGCCTCGACCTGCGGGCCCGCGCCGACACCGTGACGGCTCCGCACCGGACGACCACGGCCCGCCTGACCGGGCGGGTCCGCGTCGTCGGCCTCGCGGACGACGGCCGAGCCGAGGGCGAGCTGGAGGTGTCGCCCCTCGCACGGCGGCGCATCCGCTACCGGCTGTCGTTCACGGCGGGCGGACGGCGGCTCGACCTCGACGGCTGGAAGTCGGTGACCCCGCGCCGCCCGGTGCGGTCGATGACCGTCCTGCCGTTCACGCTGTACGAGGACGGGGCGCGCGTGGGCGAGGGCGTCCTGCGCTTCCCGCTCACCACCGGACTGCTGCCCTTCCTCCTCAGTTTCCGCTTCCCGCGCGTCCCCGGCCAGGACACCGCTCAGGACCGGGCGGCCGGGGAGGCGGGCGCCGGGCACATGGCGGCCCGCTGGGACGGAACTCCCGGCCGTACCGAGGTCTGGTACACCACGCTCACCGACCCGGCGAGCGGCACCGGCCTCTGGCTGCACCACGAACTCACCGCGCCCGCCGACGGATCGGAGCCGGTGGCCCACGGCTGGGTCGCCGCCTACCCCCGGAACGGGCCGGTCGAGCACGCCCGCTTCGGGCCCGTCCTGTGGACCGCGCCGACCGACGGCTTCACGGGCGCCGGCGTCACGGCCCGCCCGGGACGACTCGACGGACAGGCCGGCGCGTTCTCCTGGCGGCTCACCGAACACTCCGACGGTCCACCCCTGTTCACCTTCCCGCGCTGGTCCTGGCGCCGCCCGCTGCTGCCCGCCGCCCAGATGCTCCCGGCCGCGCGGGCCACCTACCGGGGGGAGTTCACCCATGGCGGCACAACCCTGACCCTGGACTCGGCACCCGGCGCCTCCGCGCGGATCTACGGGCACGGCAACGCCCGGCGCTGGGCCTGGCTCCACGCGGACCTCGGCGGCGGCGACGTCCTGGAGATCGTCGCCGCCGTGTCCACCCGCCCGGGGCTGCGCAGGCTGCCGCCGCTCGTCTTCCTCCGGCTCAGGCACCGGGGCCGGACCTGGCCGAGGCGGGCGGAGCGCACGGCGGTGGGCTGGCTCGGCGCCGGACGCTTCCGGGCCCGGATCGGCCTGCCCGAGTGGAGCGTCACGGGACGTACGGCACTGCGCCGCGTCCGCGTCGACGTCGTCCAGCCGGCCGCCCGCACCCTGGACCTGGAGTACCGCGATCCGGACGGCGCTCGCGCCCGCTGCCGCAACAGCGAGTCGGCCGACGCCCACGTGGTGCTGGAACGGTGGTGGGGCCGCTGGCGCACCGAGGCGCGGTGGTCCCTGGACGGCACCGCGCACGCCGAGGTGGGGGAGCGATGACCGCCGAAGGACTCGTCGCCGCCCTGCTCGCCGACACCGGCCGGGACGACTGGGCGGGACGGGTGCCGCACCGGCTCGGCACCGTGCTCGCCTCGCTGCCCCGCCCCGCCCGGGCCGGCGTCCGCACCGCCGTCGCCGCGGTGGAGACCTACGCGGTGCTCCGCACCGGCAGGCGCCTCTCCTCGCTCGGCGCCGACGAGCGGGAAGCCGTGCTGGCCTCACTGGCCGCCCGGCCCGCGCTCGTCCCGCTCCTCGACGTCCTCAAGATGCCCGTGCTGCTCGCCGCCGGCACCGAACGGACGGCGGCGACACGGGAGGCGGCCCCGCACCTCCGAGCGGGCGCGCCGGCGGACCCGCCCCTCGACTGCACGCCCGCCGAGGAATGGCCCGCGCGCACCACCGCGGACGCGGTCGTCGTCGGGTCCGGCGCCGGCGGTGCCATGGCCGCCCGCACCCTCGCCCGCGCCGGACTGCGCGTCGTCGTCCTGGAGGAGGGCGCCCACCACTCGACGGCGTCGTTCGGACGCCGGGCGCCGCTCGACCGGTTCGCCGACCTCTACCGGGACGGCGGAGCCACCCTCGCGCTCGGCGACCCGCCGCTGCTGCTGCCGGTCGGCCGCGCCGTGGGCGGCACCACGGTGGTCAACTCCGGCACCTGCTACCGGACTCCGGACCACGTCCTGGAGCGCTGGAGCAGCCGTTACGGATTCGAGGCGGCCGAACGCTTCGGACCGCTGCTCGACGAGGTGGAGCGCACCCTGCGCGTCGCCGCCCAGCCCGTCGACGTGCTCGGCAACAACGGTCTGCTCGCGCTCGCCGGTGCCGCGAAGCTCGGCTGGCGGGCAGGACCCCTGCGCCGCAACGCCCCCGGGTGCAAGGGCTCCTGCCAGTGCGTCGTCGGCTGCCCCACCGGCGCCAAGCAGAGCGTGCAACTGTCCGTGCTGCCCGACGCCTGCGCGGCCGGAGCCCGCATCGTCACCGGCGCCCGGGCGCACCGCGTCCTGGTGCACCGCGACGGTCCCGGCACGCCACGGGCGGCCGGGTTGCGGGCCGGGCGCCGCGACGGCAGCGAGCTGGAGATCCTCGCCCCCCTCGTCGTGACGGCGGCCGGAGCGCTGCACACCCCCGGCCTGCTGCGCCGCTCCGGGCTCGGCGGGCATCCCCGGCTCGGCCGCAACCTCAGCGTCCATCCGGCCACCAGCGTGGCCGGACGCTTCGCCGAACCGGTCACCGCCTGGCGCGGCGTGCTGCAGAGCGCCGGAGTCGAGGAACTGCACGACCAGGGCATCCTCATCGAGGCGACCGCGAGCCCGCCGGGCATGGGCAGCTTCGTCCTGCCGGGCCTCGGCCGCGAACTGCGGCGCGAACTGGAGGACACGGCCCGGCTCGCCACGCTCGGCGCCATGATCGCCGACCGGCCCTCCGGCCGCGTCCAGGGGCGCGGGCGCACCCTCGTCCGCTACGACCTGGACCGCCGGGACGGCGAACGGCTGATGACGGCCGTGCGCGCCATGGGGCGACTGCTCTTCGCCGCCGGTGCCGAGGAGGTGCTCACCGGTCTGCCGCTCGCGCCCCGCGCCCGCTCGCTCGGCGAACTCGACGAGCTGCTCGCCGGTGCGGGACCGCGGAACCTGCACCTGTCCGCCTTCCACCCGACCGGCACCGTCGCGGCGGGCGCCGACCCGCGGCGCGCCCCGGCCGACCCCGAGGGCCGGCTGCGCGGGGTGCGCGGAGTCCTGGTGGCGGACGCCTCCGTGCTCCCCGGATGCCCGGAGGTCAACCCGCAGCTGAGCATCATGGCGGCCGCGCTGGCCGTCACCGGCGGCCAGGTCGCACGAGAGGGCGGGGCGGAAACCCGGCACCCGGGCACCTGAGCCGGCGTCCACCCCAATGGCCCGGCGCCGTTCGCGGCCCGCGCGGTCCGCGCCGAGCATGAGGCGTACGCGTAGGACGGGCGCCGGACCGGCGGGAAGAGGACGAACGGCCATGAGCACACGCATCCCCGATGGTGGAGACCGAGCGAGCCGGACCCACGGGACGGCGGCCCCCGACCGCTCCGGACGCGGGGGCGGACGTCCGGGCCGTACCCGTCAGGTCCTCGCGCTGGCGACGGTGCTCGTCGGCGGCGCCGCGCTCGTCTCGTGCAGCACGGACAGCGGGGACGAGGGCGGCGGGGCCTCCTTCAGCGCGCGGCCCACCCGGCCGGACAAGTCCTCGTTCACGGGGACCCCGCCGTCCGCGCTGGCCTCCTCGGCGGCCTCCGCCATCGACTCCGCCCGGGCGTCCGCGTCGGCGGCGGCCTCCTCCGCCTCCGCGGCCGCCTCCTCGTTCGGGGCGTCGGTCGCCGCCGACACGGCCCGTGGCTCCGCCGCGGCGGAGGCCGAGCTCAAGAAGGTCGACGGCCGCGGCAACGCCCTGTCCGAGGTCGCGATGACGGGCATGCCGAGGGCCCAGACCGGCGGGCTGCTCGCCGTGCTGGTCACCATCACCAACAAGACCGACCAGAAGGCGTCGTACGCCGTGCAGGTCGAGTTCAGGAATTCCGACGACAAGGTCGTGGAGACCCGGTTCGTCGGAGCGGAGGACCTCGCCCCGGGCAAGCGGGCCCAGCCCATCGCCTTCAGCCGGCAGCCCGCCGAGCCGAAACTCACCCCGTACCTGGCCAAGGCCCAGCGCTACTGACCCCGACGGCCGCCGCCCCGCCGGACGGCGCTCACGTCCCGGAGGCCTCTTCCGGCTCCCGCACCAGATGCACCGCCGTGCTGGACCAGTCACCCGGCGGCAGGTCAGGACGCAGGCCGTACCCGGTGAGCACGGCGGCGTGGTGGACGGTGCCCGTACGGGTGTCGCGGTAGCGGGCCGACGGTGTCAGGCCGCGCAGCCGGACCGGCAGTTCCGGGGTGCCGTGCCGGGCCGTGCGCCGCCAGCCGAGCAGCAGCACCTCCGAGCCGTCCCCGGCGGTGTACTGCACCACCGAGGGGAGGTCCGGTGAGGGCGCCGAGAGGCGGTCCAGCCTGCCGTGCTGCACGAGATGCCGCACCCTCTTGTACTCGGCCACCAGGTCGGCCGCCTCGCGCAGTTCCTCCTCGGACCAGCGGGTGAGGTCGCCGCCGATCCCCAGCGCCCCGGCCATCGCCACGTGGAAGCGGAAACGCAGGGGCACCGTGCGGCCCGTGAGCTGGTTCGGCACGTCGGTCACCCAGGCGCCCATGGTGCGCGCCGGGTAGACCTGCCCGTAGCCGTGCTGGATCCACATCCGGTCGGCGGCGTCGGTGTTGTCGGACGCCCACGCCTGGTCCGTACGCGCGAGGATGCCCAGGTCGACGCGGCCGCCGCCGCCGCTGCACGACTCGATCCGCAGGCCCGGGTGGTCGGCCCGCAGGCGGTCGATGACGTCGTAGAGGTTGCGCACGTACTCGTGCCACAGGCGGTCGGAGCCGTCCTGCCGCCCGGGCCAGCCGGCCTCGCTGAAGGCCCGGTTCATGTCCCACTTGAGGAAGTCGATGCCGTGGTCGCCGACCAGGCGGGTCAGCCAGTCGTGGGCCCAGTCCGCGACGTCGCGGCGCGCGAAGTTGAGCACGAGCTGATTGCGCAGCTCGGAGCGCGCGCGCTCGGGGAAGTGCAGGACCCATTCCGGGTGGCGGCGGTACAGGTCGCTGTCCGGGTTGACCATCTCGGGTTCCACCCAGAGGCCGAACTTCATGCCGAGCCCGTGCACCGCCCGGACCAGCGGGGTGAGCCCGTCGGGGAAGCGGTCGGGTGAGGGCGTCCAGTCGCCGAGTCCGGCACGGTCGCTGCGGCGGGCCCCGAACCAGCCGTCGTCGACGACGTACAGCTCGACGCCGAGCGCCGCCGCCCTTTCGGCGAGGGCCAGTTGGCCGGCTTCGTCGACGTCGAAGCCCGTCGCCTCCCACGAGTTGTAGAGGACCGGAGCGAGCTCGTCGGGGTGCGGCAGGACATGGGCGAGGATGTACGCGTGCCAGGCCCGGCCGGCCGCGCCGAAGCCGCCGTCGGTGCAGACCGCCGCGAACACGGGAGCGGTGAACTCCTCGCCGGGGGCCAGCGGCACGCTGACGCCGTCGTGGGCGACACCGCCGGTGAACGCGGCCCGCCCGTCCGGGGTGCGCTGGGCGGTGATGCGCCAGCTCCCGCTCCAGGCGAGGGCCGCGCTCCACACCCGCCCGTGCTCCTCGGTCGCCTCGCCCGCGTCGAGCATCACCCACGGGTTCGCGTGGTGGCTGGTGATGCCGCGGCGGCTGGTCAGCACCGTCTCGCCGTAGGGGAGCGGGTCGCGGCGCACCTGGCTCTCGGCGGACCACTGGCCGGTGACGTGACTGAGGCGGTAGTCCGCGAGCGCGGGCAGGGTCCACGCGGCGGAGTCGGCGCGCAGCAGCGTGACGGGTTCCGTGCCGTCGTTGCGCACGACGGTCCAGCGTTCGATGACGTCCGTGTCCTGGTGCACGCGGTAGTGCAGGTCGACGTGCAGTGGGTGGCGGCGGTCGCGGAACGACAGCACCAGTTCGCCGTCGTCGTGGCGGTGGCCGGTCGGCAGCCACTCGAAGGCGCGGGATCCGTCGGCGAAGCGGACCTGGAGCGAGGGCGGCCCGTACCGGGTGCCGCCGTCGACGGGGAGTTCCTCGCCGACGCCGGGTGTCCCCTCGAAGCTGTTGCCCGCCGGGTCGCGGGGCGCCACGAGGTCCCCCGCCTCCGCGAGGGTCAGGCGCGGGCCCCAGGCGAGATGGCAGGGCGCCCCGGCCTCGTCGACTCTCAGCGCGTACGACGTCCGCGGCGTGGACAGCAGCCAGACCCCGGTGTCCGGGGCGAAGGAGATCATCGACAGGGTTCCTCACGTTCCGTGGCGCGACGAGACACGCGAAAGCCAACCGCGACCTTCGATCATGTGTCAACACCCTGCCGCGAGTTTCCATTTGTAGGTCACAGGCGCCGCAGAGGCGGCACTCACGATAATCCTGTTTCTTTCATTGACAGCAGAAAATAAGGGCCCTAGGTTCCGGCCATGCGCTCGACCACTCGGACCGAGGCGTTCCCGGCCCACACGCCGGCCGCCTCACAGATCTTCACCACCGTGCTGTCCCACGGTCCGCTCACCCGTTCCGACATCGCCGCCCGGACCCGCCTGTCGGCCGCCGCGGTCACCAAGGCGGTCCGGCCCCTGATCGAGGCCGGGTACCTCCGCGAGGACGTCGGCGAGGACGCACGGCAGGTGTCGCTCGGCCGCCCCGCCAACCCGGTGCGGGTCGACGGGGGGAGGGCGCTGTTCATCGGCGTCAAGATGACCGGCGACGAACTCATCGCCGTGCTCACGGACCTGTGCTGCCGGATCAGGGTCGCCCGGCACGTGCCGCTCACCTCGCACGACCCGCAGGCCGTACTCGCCTCGACCGCGGCGCTGGTACAGGAGCTCCTGACCGAGGCGGACGGCTTCGGGGTCCGGGTGCAGGGGCTCGGCATCGCGGTGTCCGGAGACGTGGACCGCGCCGACGGGGTGGTGCGCTACTCGCCGTTCCTGGAGTGGCGCGACGTCCCGCTCGCCGAACTGGCGGGCATGGCGACCGGGTTGCCGGTCACCGTCGACAACGACGTCCGGGCCCTGACCGTCGCCGAGCAGTGGTTCGGCGCCGGGGTGGGCCTGTCGGACTTCGCCCTGGTGACCGTCGGCGCGGGCATCGGCTGCGGTCTCGTGGTGCACGGCCGGGTCGTCTCGGGGGCCCACGGGGTCGCCGGGGAGATCGGGCACGTCGCCATCGACCCGGCCGGCCCGCTCTGCCACTGCGGCAACCGCGGCTGTGTCGAGGCCATCGCCTCGGACTCCGCGATCGTCGTCGGGGTCAGGGAGGCGACCGGCGTGCACGTGGCCGACGCCGCCGAGGCCCTGGACCTCGCCCACGCCGGCGACCCGGGAGCCCGGGAGGTGTACGCCCGGGCCGGCGAGGCCATCGGCCGGGGCATCGCCACGGTCGCCAACCTGCTGGGCCCCGAACGCGTGATCATCTCCGGCGAGGGCCTGGCCGCCTACGACCTCTTCGCCGAGCAGATCCGCGACGCCTTCGCCGGCGCCGCCTTCGGCTCGGCCGCGCGGTGCGACGTACAGACGCGGCCCCTGCCCTTCGAGGAGTGGGCGCGCGGCGCCGCCGCCACCGCGATCCAGTCCTTCACCACCTCGCACACGAACTGAACAGACCCATGGCCGGCCGTAGTCGGGCCGCGCCCGGCGGTGCGGACACGTACCGCGGACAGACACGTCCTGACATGCACGAGGAGTAGCGATGACGCAGCAGAGCCGCATACCCCTGGCTGCGCGTGGACCCGGCCGGCGCAACGTCGTCGGCGGGCTGTTCGGGATCGGTGCCGCCGCCCTGGCGGCACCCGTCCTGACCGCGTGCGGCGGGGGAGCGGCGGCCGACCCGAAGTCGGTCACCTTCGGATCCAACGGCGCCGACGCCACCCCCAAGTCGGCCTACGCCGCACTGACCAAGGCCTTCGCCAAGGACAGCGGCCTCAAGGTGAAGACCAACACCGTCGACCACGACACGTTCCAGAAGGGCATCTCCACCTATCTGCAGGGCACCCCGGACGACGTCTTCACGTGGTTCGCCGGGTACCGCATGCAGTACTTCGCCAAGAAGAGGCTCTGCAGCCCGCTCGACGACGTGTGGGACACCATCGGCGCCGGCTTCAGCGACGCCACCAAGCAGCTCTGCCGCGGCGAGGACGGCAAGTACTACTTCGTCCCGCTCTACAACTACCCGTGGGCCGTCTTCTACCGGAAGAGCCTCTTCGAGGAGCGCGGCTACGAAATCCCGCGCAAGTGGGGCGAGTTCGTGGCCCTGGCCAAGCGCATGAAGAAGGACGGCCTCTCGCCGATCGCCTCCGGGTACGGCGGCGGCGACAGCTGGAGCGTCCTCGGCGCCTTCGACTACCTCAACCTGCGCACCAACGGCTACGACTTCCACATGTCCCTCATGCGGGGCGAGGTCGCCTGGACCGACAAGCGCACCCTCGCCACACTCGACCACTGGCGCGAGCTCGCCCCCTATCACCAGCAGGGCGCCGGCGGCCGCTCCTGGCAGGACGCCGCCCAGTCGCTGCTCGACAAGAAATCCGGCATGGCCGTCATCGGTCTCTTCCTCGGCCAGCAGATCACCGACGAGAAGATCCGCGGCGACATCGACTTCTTCCCCTTCCCGGAGATCGACGCCGCCCACGGACAGGACGCCGTCGAGGCCCCCACCGACGGCTTCATGCTCAGCCGCAGGCCCAAGAACGAGGACGGCGCCAAGAAGTTCCTGAAGTTCCTCGGCCAAGCCCGCGCCGAGGAGCTCTACATGGACGTCGACCCGAGCAACCTCGCCGTCAACGAGCAGGCCGGCACCGGCTCGTACAACGCGCTGCAGAAGAAGTCCGCCGAACTCATCGCCTCCGCCAAGCACATCACCCAGTTCGCGGACCGCGACAGCGACCCCGGCTTCATCTCCACCGTCGTCCTGCCCGGACTCACCCAGTGGCTCGGCCACCCCGACGACGGCTCGGGCATGCTCAAGAAGATCGAGTCCCAGCGCTCACGCTTCTTCACCGCCTGACCGGGACCGGAAAGGCCGCACCCACCGTGTCCTCCACCCCCAGCACAACGCCCGCTCCCCGCAAGGCCCGCGCGCGCCGCCTCGGTCCCGGCGACCGCGTCTTCCTGACCGTCGTCATCGGCATCCCCCTCGCGGCCCTCCTCTTCTTCGTGTGGCTGCCCGCGCTGGCCTCCCTGGCGCTGTCCTTCACCACCTGGGACGGCATCGACCTGGCCGACATCCACTGGACCGGCCTCGGCAACTACCGCGAGATCTTCACCAACTACCCGCCGTTCTGGCCTGCCGTGCGCCACAACGTGGTCTGGCTGCTCTTCACGGCCCTGCTGCCGACCCCGTTCGGCATCTTCCTCGCCTACCAACTCGACCGGAAGATCCGCTTCACCCGCGTCTACCAGACCGCGATCTTCCTGCCCATGGTGCTCTCGCTGGCCGTCGTCGGCTTCATCTGGGAGATCATCTACAACCCCGACACCGGACTGCTCGACGGCCTCCTGAGCGCCATGGGAGCCGGCCACCACGTCGACTGGCTCGGCGACCCCGACCTGAACCTCTGGGCCGTCCTCGTCGCCTCCGGCTGGCGGCACACCGGCTACATCATGATCCTCTACCTCGCCGGACTGAAGGGCTTCGACCCGGCGCTCAAGGAGGCCGCCGCGCTCGACGGCGCCAACGGACGCCAGACCTTCCTGCGCGTGGTGTTCCCGGCCCTGAAGCCGGTCAACATCATCATCCTGGTCGTCACGGTCATGGAGTCCCTGCGGGCCTTCGACATCGTCTACGTCCTCGGCGGCGGCGTCGGCAGCAAACCCGGCCTGGAACTGCTGTCCCTGCTCATCACCGACAACATCATCGGCGAGTCCAGTCACATCGGGTACGGCTCAGCCCTCGCCGTCGTGCTGCTCCTGGTCTCCCTTGCCGCCATCGGGACGTTCCTCGTCCAGACCATCCGCAAGGAGGACCAGTGACCACCACCGTGCCGCGCCCGGCCTCCCCGCCGCGCACCCGGCCGCAGGCGGCCGGCGCCCCGTCCGGGCCGCGGCGGCAGACCGGCCGCCACCTGATGCTGACCGCCGTCGCCGTCCTGTGGCTCGTCCCGCTGCTGTGGGCCGTGCTCACCTCGCTGCGGCCGTACTCGGACACCGCCCGGCACGGCTACCTGTCCTGGCCGCACAGCCTGGGACTCGGCAACTTCGCGGACGCCTGGAACCAGTCCGGGATGCCGCACTTCTTCCTCAACTCCGTTCTCATCACCGTCCCTTCCGTCCTCGGCACCCTGCTGTTCGCGGCCGCCGTCGCCTTTTTCGTCTCCCGTTTCGACTTCCGCTGGAACATCGCCCTGCTGATGCTGTTCACCGCGGGAAACCTGCTGCCGGCGCAGGTCCTCATCACCCCCCTGTACCGGATGTACCTGCTCGTCCCGCTGCCGCAGTGGATGAGTGACTCGCTCCTGCTCTACAACTCGGCCTGGGGCATCATCGCCATCCACATCGCCTACCAGTGCGGCTTCTGCACCTTCGTGCTCAGCAACTACATGAAGACGATCCCGAAGGAGATCTCCGAGGCCGCGCTCGTGGACGGCGCCCCCGTCTGGCGGCAGTTCTTCCAGATCGTCCTGCCGCTGTGCCGGCCGGCGTTCGCGGCCCTCGCGACGCTCGAGTCGATCTGGATCTACAACGACTTCTTCTGGCCCCTCGCCCTCATCGAGACCGGCGACAAACGCCCCGTCACCTCCGCCCTGGCCAACCTCCAGGGCGCGTACTTCACCAATCCCAACCTCATCGCGGCCGGCGCACTGATGACCGCGATCCCCACGCTGCTGGTGTACTTCGCGCTCCAGCGCCAGTTCATCAGCGGACTCACCATCGGCTCGGGCAAGGGATGAGCCGCCCGACCGCAGGGGCCTGAGCCGCCCCACCGCCCCCGCCGCCCCCGTCCCAGGAGGTCCGACCCATGCGGTCATCCTCGTACCCCGTCCTGCCCGGAACCGCCCGCCGCTCCCTGAGAGGGCTGGTCGTCCTGGCCCTCACCGCGGGCTTCGCCACCGCCTTCCCCGCCGCCCACGCGGACACCCCGAGCGACCCCGCCGGCACCACCGCCGTCGCCGCCAAGCCCTTCATGGGCTGGTCGAGCTGGAGCATGCAGTCGTCCAAGTACCCGGGCCTCAACCCGGACGGCCACTACAGCTACCTCACCGAGGCGAACGTCCTCAAGCAGACGGACGCCCTCGCCGCCAAGCTGAAGAAGTACGGCTACGACCACGTCAACATCGACGCCGGCTGGTGGATGGACAAGAACTGGAAGACCGGCTTCGACCGGTACGGCCGTCAGACACCCGACCCCGTCCGCTTCCCCCGCGGCATGAAGGCGGTCGCCGACCACATCCACGCCAAGGGACTCAAGGCCGGCATCTACCTCCCCGTCGGCCTGGAGAAGGGTGCCTACGGCGGCGGCGAGGTGCCGATCTGGAACGCCCCCGGCTGCACCACCGGCGACATCGTCTACCCGGACCTGCGCACCACCAACGGCTGGGACAACGCCTACAAGATCGACTTCGGCGACGCCTGTGCGCAGAAGTACATCGACTCGCAGGCACAGCAGTTCGCCGACTGGGGCTACGACTTCCTCAAGCTGGACGGCGTCGGCCCCGGCTCCTTCAAGTCGGGTGACAACTACGACAACGTCGCCGACGTCGCCGCCTGGCAGCAGGCCATCGCGACCGCCGGCCGCCCGATCCACCTCGAACTCTCCTGGTCCCTCGACATCGGCCACGCCGCCGACTGGAAGAAGTACTCCAACGGCTGGCGCATCGACACCGACGTCGAGTGCTACTGCAACACCCTGGTCACCTGGGAGAACTCGGTCGACGACCGCTGGGACGACGCGCCCGCCTGGAGCCGCAAGGCGGGCCCCGGCGGCTGGAACGACCTCGACGCCGTCGACGTCGGCAACGGCGAGATGGACGGCCTCACCAAGGCCGAGCGGCAGAGCTACATGACGCTGTGGGCCATCAGCAAGTCGCCCCTGTTCACCGGTGACGACCTCACCAGGCTCGACGGCTACGGCGTCTCCCTGCTCACCAACCAGGAGGTCATCGCGGTCGACCAGAACGACTCGCCCGTGGCACGCCCGGTCACCACGGTCGGCGACCAGCAGGTCTGGGGCACCGAGAACCCCGACGGCAGCCACACCGTCGCCCTGTTCAACGTCGGGGACTCGCCCGCCTCCGTCACCGCGCAGTGGGCCTCCTTCGGATTCACCGGCAACGCCGCCGTGCGCGACCTGTGGAACAAGGCGGATCTCGGCACCCACAAGAACAGGATCACCGCGGCCCTGCCCGCGCACGGCTCACGGCTCTTCACCGTCAGGCCCGCCGGGAGCACCCTGGCCACCACGAGCTACGAGGCGGAGTCCGCCGCCAACACCCTCTCGGGCAACGCCTCCCCGGCCGGCTGCGACGCCTGCTCCGGCGGCAAGAAGGTCGGCAACCTCTACGGCGGCGGCAAGCTGCGCTTCAACGACGTCACGGTGAAGAAGGACGGCATCTACACCGTCCGCGTCTCCTACGTCAGCGGAGACCCCCGCTCGGTGACCGTCCTGTCCAACAGCGGCAACGGCAGCAGCCAGAAGTTCCCCTCCACGGGCGACTGGAGCACCGCCGAGACCGTCAGCGTGCAGCTGGCGCTGAAGGCCGGGACCAACACGATCACCTTCGACAGCGGCGACGGATACGCGCCGGACATCGACCGGATCGTCGTCCCGCAGTCCGTCTGACCCGCTTCCCAAGGGGCCCGGCGACCTGACCCGCCGGGCCCCGCGGGACCCCGTACGCCCCACCCGACGGCCCCCGCCGTCGTCCCCGCACGAGCCGCTCCCCGGATTTGGAGTGCACACCGTGGACATCCAGCCCACCGCCCCGCACGACGACAGACCCAGCAGACGAGGCTTCCTCGCGCTCGCGGCCGCGGCGGGCACGGCCGCCGCCCTCGGCGGCCTGCCCGCCTTCACCGCGTCGGCGGCGCCCGCCCGCCCCACCCGGTCACCCCTGCTGTCCGCGGCCGACGCCGCCCGGAACACGCTGTGGTGGCAGGCCCCCGGCTCCGCCACGTCGATGATCGAACAGGGCCTGCCGGTCGGCAACGGACGCCTCGGGGCGCTCGTGAGCAACGACCCGGCCCGCGAACTCATGATGATCACCGACGCCACCCTGTGGACCGGCGGCCTCAACGACAAACTGCAGAGCGACGGCCAGTTCCCCTACGGCCGCGACGACTTCGGTTCCCTGACGCTGCTCGCCGAGCTCACGCTCACGCTCACCGGCCACGACCTCGGCCGCGTCGACAACTACCGCCGCACCCTCGACATGGCCCAGGGCCTGGTCACCACCACCTACGACATCGACGGCGTGACCTACCGGCGGCAGATCTTCGCCAGCCGCCCCGACGACGTCATCGTCCTGCACCTGTCCCAGCAGGGCGGCGGCAGCCACACCGGCACCGTCTCCCTGGCCGGCACCCACGGCGAGTCCACCACCGCCGACGGCGCGGGACGGTACGCCTCGTTCGGCGCCGCCTTCGCCAACGGACTGGCCTACGGCGCCGCCGTCACCGCGCGCAGCGGCACCGGCCGGGTCCGCGTCGACGGGACCTCGATCGCCTTCAGCGGCTGCAAGGAGCTGACCGTCGTCGTCAGCGGCGGCACGAACTACGCGCCGGACGCCGCCGCGAAGTACCGCGACCCGTCCGTGGACCCGCGAGGCCTGGCGAGGACGAAGGTCCTGGCCGCGGCACGGCACACGGCGAGCACCCTGCTCGACACCCATGTCGCGGACTTCCGCCCGGTGTTCGCGCGCCTGGACATCGACCTCGGCCCGTCCTCCGCCGCACAGCGCGAACTCGACACCTGGGAGCGGGTGCGGGCACGCCACCGGGACGACGTGCCCGACCCCGAACTGGAGGCCGCCTACCTGCAGTTCGGACGCTACCTGATGATCTCCGGATCGCGGGGCAGCCTGCCCATGGGACTCCAGGGCCCGTGGCTGGACGGCAACGACCCGGACTGGATGGCCGACTACCACACCGACATCAACATCCAGATGAACTACTGGATGGCCGACCGCGCGGGCCTGCCGGACTGCTTCGACGCCTACACGGACTACTGCCTCGCGCAGCTGCCCGACTGGACGGACGTCACGCGGCGGCTGTTCAACGACCCCGCCAACCGCTACCGCAACTCCACCGGGAAGATCGCCGGCTGGACCGTGGCCATCTCCACCAACCCCTATGGCGGGGGCGGCTGGTGGTGGCACCCGGCCGGCAACGCGTGGCTGTGCCAGAGCCTGTTCGAGCACTACGAGTTCACCCAGGACCGGGCCCACCTGGAGAAGATCTACCCGCTGCTCAAGGGCGCCGTCGAGTTCTGGGAGGCCCGCCTCGTCACCACTACCGTCACCGACGCGTCGGGGGCCGAGCGCGAGGTGCTGATCGCCGACAGCGACTGGTCGCCCGAGCACGGCCCGCTCGACGCCAAGGGCATCACCTACGCCCAGGAACTCGTCTGGAACCTCTTCGGCAACTACCGCACCGCCGCCGGGACCCTCGGCAAGGACACCGCCTACCGCACGACCGTCGGCCGGCTCCGCGAGCGCCTGTACCTGCCCGTCGTCAGTCCCGAGACCGGCTGGCTGGAGGAGTGGATGTCGCCGGACAACCTGGGCGAGACCACGCACCGGCACCTCTCCCCCCTCGTCGGACTCTTCCCCGGCGACCGGATCCGCCCCGACGGCTCCACACCGAAGGACGTCGTCGACGGCGCGACCGCCCTCCTCACCGCGCGCGGGATGAACAGCTTCGGCTGGGCCAACGCCTGGCGCGGACTGTGCTGGGCGCGGCTGAAGAACGCCGAGAAGGCCTACCGGCTCGTCGTCAACAACCTGAAACCGTCGACGGACGGCGGCAACGGCACCGCGTTCAACCTCTTCGACATCTACGAGGTCGAGAAGGGACGCGGCATCTTCCAGATCGACGCGAACTTCGGTACGCCCGCCGCCGTCGTCGAGATGCTGGTCTACTCGCGGCCCGGTCACGTCGAGCTGCTGCCCGCGCTGCCCGCCGCCTGGGCGGCGTCAGGTTCGGTGTCCGGCGTCGGCGTTCGCGGCGGTTTCGTCGCAGACCTCGCCTGGCGGGACGGCAAGGTCACCCGGGCCACGCTGAGGAGCGTCGGCGGCCGGGAGACGACCGTCGTAGCGGGCGGTGTCTCGCGGCGGGTCCGCCTCGCACCCGGTGAGTCCGTCACCCTGCGGAACCTCGGATGAGCGCCGCTCGCGGCCGTCGCCGCTCGGCGGGCGCCGTCTGCGCACTGCTGCTGGCGGTCCTCGTCACCCTTGCCACCCCGTCGTCCGCACAGGCACGGACCCCGCCGGCCCCCGCGAAGGGCACGCACTCCGTGGTCACGTGGGGCGCCTCCGCCGACCGGCAGGGCGCCGGCCCCGCCGACCGCAGCTACCGGCTGATCGTGCGCACCAGCGTCGGCGGCACGAACCTGCGCATCCGGCTGTCCAACGCCTTCGGCGAGCACCCGGTGACCTTCGCGAGCGCGTACGCCGGGCTCCAGAAGCAGGGCGCGGAGCTGGTCCGCGGCTCCAACCGCGCACTGAGCTTCGGCGGGGCCGCGTCGGTCACCGTCCCGGCCGGGCAGACCGTGCTCAGCGACCCGCTGCCGGGGCGGCTGGCGGCCCGCAGCAGTCTGGTCGTCAGCCTGTACGTCACGGGCGCGGAAGGCCCGACGACCGGTCACGGCATGGCGATGCAGACCAACTACGCCACCGCGGGCGACCACGCCGCGGAGGAGGGCGCCGCCAACTGGACCGACCCGATGGGCTCCTGGTACTGGCTCGACGCCGTCGCCGTGGAGACCTCGACGGCGACCGGCTCGGTGGTGGCCCTCGGCGACTCCATCACCGACGGCTGGGCCTCCAGCACCGACGAGAACCGGCGCTGGCCGGACTACCTCGCCCGGCGGCTCCAGGCGGCGTCCTCCTCGACCGTGAAGGGGGTGGCCAACGAGGGCATCTCCGGCAACAAGGTCCTTGCGGACGGCGCCGGGGAGTCCGCGCTGAAGCGACTGGGGCGTGACGTGCTCTCCCAGCCCGGTGTGAGGACGGTGTTCCTGTTCGAGGGCATCAACGACATCAAGGCCCACTCCGGGGTCACGGTGGACGACATGATCGCCGGCTACCGGGAGATCGCCGACCGGGCGCACGCGGCCGGCAAGTGCGTCGTCGGCGCGACGGTCATGCCGTTCAAGGGCTGGTACGAGTACGACGCCGCCGCCGAGGCCGTCCGCCAGGGCGTCAACGACTGGATCAGGAACAGCGGCGAGCTCGACGCCGTGACGGACTTCGACCGGATCACCCGCAGCCCCTACGACCCCGAGCTGCTCCTGCCGTTCTTCGACGGCGGCGACCACCTGCACCCCAACGACAAGGGTATGCAGGCCATGGCCGACGCCGTCGACCTCGCGAGCCTGGAGTGCGACCGCGCCGCGGGCTGAGCGTCCGGCCGCCGGTGTCCGCGCGAGCGGACACCGGCGCGATCGCCTACGCTCCGGACGCATGACCGTGCTCGGAGTCGACATCGGGACCTCCAGCAGCAAGGGCGTGCTGGTCGACGAGGACGGGACCGTGCGCGCCACCGCCGTACGCCCGCACAGGGTCGACCGACCCCGTCCCGGGCACGTCGAGATGGACGCCCGCGTCTGGTGGGAGGAGTTCGTCTCCCTCGCCGGCGAGCTGGCCGGGCAGGGCGCGCCGGTCACCGCCGTGGGCGTCAGCGGCATGGGCCCGTGCGTCGCCCTGGCCGACGAGGCGGACGAGCCGCTGCGCCCGGCGATCCTCTACGGGATCGACACCCGCGCCACGGACCAGATCGCCCGCCTGGAAGCCGAGTTGGGCCGTGACGCCGTCCTGCGGCGCTGCGGCTCGCTGCTCTCCACGCAGGCCGTCGGACCCAAGATCGCCTGGGTAGCCGACCACGAGCCGCGGGTGGCGGAGCGGGCCCGGCGGCTGTACATGCCGAGCTCCTACCTCGTCCGCCGGCTCACCGGCGCGTACGTGCTGGACCACCACTCCGCGAGCCAGTCCGTGCCGCTCTACGACTCGGTGGCCCAGGACTGGTACCGGCCCTGGGCCCGGCGGATCGCCCCGGACCTCGAACTGCCGCCGCTGCGCTGGCCCGGCGAGACCGCCGGACACCTCACCGGGGAGGGGGCCGCCGCCACCGGACTGCCCGCCGGCATCCCCGTCGTCACCGGGACCGTCGACGCCTGGTCCGAGGCGCTGAGCGTGGGCGCCCAGCGCACCGGGGACCTGATGCTCATGTACGGCAGCACCATGTTCCTGATCAACACGGTCGCCGAACGGCTCCTGGTGCCCGAGCTGTGGAGCACGGTCGGCGCGCTGCCGGGCACGCGGAGTCTCGCGGGCGGCATGGCCACCTCGGGCATGATCACCGACTGGCTGCGGCAGCTGTTCGGCGACCCCGCGCACGCCGAACTGCTCGCCCGGGCCGAGAGTTCCGGTCCCGGCGCGCGGGGTCTGCTGATGCTGCCGTACTTCGCGGGGGAGCGGACGCCGGTCGCCGATCCGGACGCGCGCGGGGTGATCGCCGGGCTGACCGTGGAGCACACACGCGGCGACCTGTACCGGGCCGCGCTGGAGGCGACCGCGCTGGGGGTGCGGCACAACGTCGGGGCGATGCGCGCGGCCGGCGCGGACATCCGCCGGGTCGTCGCCGTCGGCGGAGGCACGCGCGGCGGATTGTGGACCCGGATCGTCTCCGACGTCACCGGTCTGGCGCAGGAGGTCCGCGCGGTCACCGTGGGGGCGAGTTACGGAGCCGCGTTCCTGGCGGCGGGAGCCGTGGGGGACCCGGACATCGACGCCTGGAACCCCGTCCGCGCGCGCGTGGAACCGGACCCGGGTCTGCGGACGGCCTACGACGAGCTGTACGAGCTCTACCTGGACCTGTACCCGGCGACCCGCGACATCGGCCACGCCCTCGCCCGGCGCCGACGCGCCGCGTCCGGTCCGCCGGAGCCCCGCGACTGACCGCGTCCGCCGGGGCGCGGACCTCGTGCCCGCCTCCACGGACGGCCCCCGGAAGCGTTCAAGATCTGAAGCCGGACGGCTCCTCACGGCCGGGCGGGAACGATTCCGGTGTGAAGTATTGACGGCTACATGACACTCCGGTTGACTCGCGGCCCAGCGCTGGAACCGGTACCGGTACCGGTTCCGTGGGCGCAGTCGTCCGCCGGTGCGTCAGGAGGCAGCCGTGCGCGTCACCATCGCCGATGTGGCCCAGGCGGCCGGAGTGAGCAAGACGACCGTGTCGCGGGTGCTCAACACCCGCGGCGAGGTCGACGCGTCGACCGCGGCGAAGGTCCGCCACGTCATCGACCGCATGGGTTACGTGCCGAGTTCGGGCGCCGTCGGCCTCGCCCGCGGCAACAGCAGGACCGTCGGCATGCTGGTTCCCTCGCTGACCTGGCCCTGGATGGGCGAGGTCCTCCAGGGCGTGGTCGACACCGTCGAGGCGGCCGACTTCGGCCTGCTGCTGTTCACCTGCAACCGGGGCGCCGAGTCCGTCGCCCGCTTCACCCACCAGGTGTCGGCCCGCGCCTTCGACGGGCTGCTCGTCGTGGAGCCTGAGAACACCCTCGGCATGCTGACGGCCCTGCACCGGGACGGACTCCCCGTCGTCCTCGTCGACGACCGCGGCCACCACCCGGAGTTCCCCTCCGTGACGGCCGCCAACGCCGAGGGCGGGGCCGCGGCGGCACGGCACCTGCTGGCCGACGGCCGGCGCCGGCCGCTGGTGCTCACCGGCCCGCTGCGCTTCGGCTGCGTCCGCGACCGGCTGGCGGGATTCCGGGCCGCCTACGCCGACCACGGCATCGACGTCGGCCAGGTGACCGAGGGCGACTTCACCGAGGCCGACGGCCGGGCCCGGGTGGGCGCGCTGCTCGCCGCGGGGCGCCGCTTCGACGCGGTCTTCGCGCACAACGACCTGGCGGCGATCGGCGTCCTGGGCGCCCTGCGCGACGCCGGACTCCGGGTGCCGGAGGACGTCGCGGTGATCGGCTTCGACGACATCCCGGTGGCCCGGCACACCGAACCCTCCCTCACCACGGTCCGGCAGCCGATGCGCGAGATGGGGGAGACGGCGGCGCGCCTGCTCCTCGCCCGGCTGGCGGGGCACCCGTCCCCGTCCTCTCCCGTCGTCCTGCCCACCCGGGTCACCGTCCGGGGCTCCGCTCCGGCCCGCTAGCCGCCACCCCCACGCTCCCCTCCGCCGAGCGCCCCGGCAGACCCAGGACGCCCGGCACCCGTACCCGGTCCGGCCTCCACGGCGTGCACCGGCATCCCCGCACCATCCAGCACCTCGGCACACCCGCACCGCACATGACCGGCACCCCCAACCTCCTCCAGGAGAGCCGCATGCCAGCCCGTACCTCCCGCCCGCTCATGACCGCCCTCGCCACCCTGTCCGCCCTGTCCCTGCTGACGGCCGGGACCGCCCTCGCCGCCCAGGACCCGCAGAGCGGCGCGGTCGCCGCGGCGGCCTGGGACACCGACCGGGCCGCGGAGGCCTACGCCCTGAACCCGGCCGCCGTCACCGCCTCCGGCAGCGAGAACGCCGGCACCGCCCCCGGCCTCGCCTTCGACGGCAACGCCTCGACGCGCTGGTCGAGCCAGTTCGCCGACGACGCGTGGATACGCGTCGACCTCGGCGCCACGCTGCGCATCGACCGCGTCGCCCTGGAGTGGGAGGCCGCCTACGGCAAGCGCTACGTCCTGGAGGTGTCCAGGAACGGCACCGACTGGACCCCCTTCTACACCGAGACCGCCGGCACCGGAGGGTCCGTCACCGCGCACACCTACCCGCAGGAGGTGACCGGCCGCTACGTGCGCCTGCGCGGCGTCGAACGGGCCACGCCCTACGGCTACTCGCTGTACTCCTTCAAGGTCTACGGCGGCGAACCGGCCCCCGCCTCGACGACCCGCTCCAACCTCGCCCTGCACCACCCGGCCTACTCGAACCTCTACCAGCACGCGGGCAACTCGCCGGCCTTCGCGACCGACGGCGGCTGGCCCGCGGACCTCAAGAGCGACTCCAGCCGCTGGTCCAGCGACTGGAACGCCGACCGGTGGATCTCCGTCGACCTGGGCGCGACGTCCACCATCGACACCGTCGACCTGTACTGGGAGGCGGCCTACGCGGTCGACTACGAACTGCAGGTGTCCGACGACAACAGGACCTGGCGCACCGTCCACCGGCCGTCCGCCGCCGAGGTCGCCGCCCGCCGCGCCGACGTGAAGTCGCCCGGCGAGGCCGTGGGCCGGCACGACAGCGTCCGGCTGTCCCAGCCGGCCACCGGGCGCTACGTGCGGATGCTCGGCAAGGAGCGGCGCTCCTTCTACAACCCGGCGCCCGCCACCGCCCAGTTCGGCTACTCCCTCTACGAGTTCCAGGTCTGGGGCACGGGCGGCAGCGCCGCCGCGGCCTATCCGGCCCTGCCCGGCGAGCAGTCCGGCACCTACCAGACCACGTTCTTCGACGACTTCACGTCGGCGAGCCTCGACCGCTCCAAGTGGCGCGTGGTCAGAACCGGCCAGGAGATGGGTTCGGTGAACGGCGAGTCGCAGGCCTACGTCGACTCCGCCGACAACATCAGCACGCAGAACGGCAGCCTGCTGCTGAAGGCGAAGTACTGCAAGGGCTGCACCCAGGCGGGCGGCGGCACCTACGACTTCACCTCCGGGCGCATCGACACCAACACCAAGTTCGACTTCACCTACGGGCGGGTCAGCGCGCGCATGAAGCTGCCCGTCGGCGACGGCTTCTGGCCCGCCTTCTGGCTGCTGGGCAGCAACGTGGACGATCCGTCGGTGTCCTGGCCCGCGTCCGGCGAGACCGACATCATGGAGAACATCGGGTACGCCGACTGGACCAGCACGGCACTGCACGGCCCGGGTTACTCCGCCGACGGCAACATCGGTGCCCGCCAGACCTACCCCGACGGCGGGCGGGCCGACCAGTGGCACACGTACGCGGTCGAGTGGACGCCCACGGGCATGCGTTTCTACGTCGACGACCGGCTGGTCCAGGAGACGACGCGCAACAAGCTGGAGTCCACGCGGGGCCAGTGGGTCTTCGGCCACAACCAGTACGTCATCCTCAACCTCGCCCTGGGCGGCGCGTATCCGGCGGGCTGGAACAAGGTCACCACGCCCTACTGGGGGCTGCCCCAGTCCAGCGTCGACCGCGTCGCCGCCGGGGGAGTGCGCGCCGAGGTCGACTGGGTGCGCGTGGAACAGAAGCGGTGACCCGGGGCTGCCGGGCCCCTTGACGGATGATTGGTCCAGTCCTACCTTCCAGTCACCCGTTCATTGACGGGGTCGCCGTTCATGTGCATGAACTGCGAAACCCCCCACGGACCAAGGGAGT
The DNA here is from genome assembly GCF_042872045.1 of Streptomyces sp. NPDC005496. NCBI lineage: Bacteria > Bacillati > Actinomycetota > Actinomycetes > Kitasatosporales > Streptomycetaceae > Streptomyces > Streptomyces sp. NPDC005496. Next base: position 113,967 of record NZ_JBIAJQ010000004.1, on the reverse strand, counting down.
CGGGATGCTCGCACGCCTGCGAGCGCTCACCGTCACCAGCGCGGTGTGCGCCTCCACGATCCTCACCGTCCCCTCGGCCTTCGCCGAGGTGGAACCCGGCGGATGGACGCCGGTCTCCCCGAGCTACACCGAACAGGAGCGGGGGTGCGGGCAGATCGACGGACTCACGTTCCGGCTGACCTGCTCCACCGCCGACGGAGACCAGCGGGCTGAACGCCGCTACGCCACCTACACAGGAGGGACCCGGCAGTTCGAGGGCTACTTCCGCGTCGCCGCCCTCAGCGGGACGCGGATCAGCCTCAAGCAGACCTTCAACGAATCGGCCGCGGGCCCGTACTTCATGCTCGCGGTCGAGCGCGGCGGCCGGCTGTACGCCGTGCACGGCGGCGACACGCTCTCGGGCGCCGGCACCGTCGGCGCGACGGTACGCGTCAACACCGTGCATCAGGTGGGCAACCAGCACCACACCTACATCAACGGCTCGCTGAAGCACACCTACGCGAGCCCCGGCGGCAGCTTCTACGACAAGTTCGGCGCCTACCGCACCAGCAGCGGCAACGGACCCGCCACCGTGGTGTGGAGCGACGTCCGCTTCTGGCGCAAGTAGCCGTCGCCCCATGCGTACGCGCACACGGGTGGTGGTGCCGGCAGTGCTGCTCCTGGCACTGCCGGCCTGCTCATCCGACCCCGGGACCCGTCCTCCGCAGGCCGGCCGGACGCTGCACGCCGTCCGTGCCACCCCCACCGACATCGACCTGACCTGGAAGAAGGCCGGGCCCGGCACCTCCGGGCACGTCCTGGAGTTCGCGACCGAGGAGAAGGGCCCGTACACCGTCCTGCGGTACCTCCCGCCGGGCGTGACCTCCTACCGCCACCCCGACCTGATGCCCCGCACGACGTTCCGCTACCGGCTGCGGCCGTTCTCGGGACCCGCCTCGAAACCGGTCCGCGTCGACCTGCCGCCGGGCGGGATGACGGCCGCGGACGAGGACAGCGGACACGACTGGCTGCCCGCCCGCACGGACCGGGCCCGCAAGGTCCCTGGCCGGCCCCTGCGCGTCTCCGGCGCGGGTGCGCCCTCGGGCCTGCGTGCCGAGATCCGCCACGCCAACGGCATCCGGTTCACCTGGACCGACAACGCCTCCGACGAGGTGGGACTCCTGCTGGAGATCCGCCGCCGGCCCGGGGAGGAGTACGAACCGGTCGTCGTCATGGACCCCGACACCAACGCGACGGGGCTGATCACCCTGCCGGAGGAGAAGCACGCTGCCTACCGCGTCCGCGCCTTCACCTACGGCCCGGCCTCGAACGTGGTCCGTCTGACCACGGGCGGAAGCGGGTGAACGCGCCCCGCCCGGCCGCGCGGACCGGGCGCCCGCCCGTCAACTCCCCTCGCCCGCCCTCGACATGCGCAGGGCGAGCTGCTGGAGCAGATCCGCCGACTTGACGTCGGTGCGGCCCGAGTCGTGCACCTCGGCGAGCTCGGAGAAGAGGAACGCGAAGGCCCCCACCAGCGAGATGGTCGCGGGCAGATAGGCGTCCGCGACGGCCTGCCCCGCCTCGGCGGGACCGGCGTCCGCGGGCACCTCGACACTGGGGAACACCTCCGTCACGAGCGCGCCGAGCTGCGTCTGGGTCGAGTCGACCTCGGCGTCCTCGTCCTGAGCGATCCTGCGGACCATCGCGTTGGTCTCGGTGAGGACGCCGATGGCTCGCAGGATGATCTCCGTCTGTTCCATGCCGTGAGCCTAGACGTGCGACCGCCTTGACGGTCATGACCCTCGCAACCTCCGTGGCCTCGCACACCGGAACCTGCCCGGTCACGCCCCCCCCCGGGGGGTCCCGCGTCTGACAGCGACCGGGACGAAATGGTAGAAGCGTGCATGACCAACTCCAGCTCCACGCGCCCCGCCCGCGTCCGATGACCGCCGGCATCGACACCCCGGACCGCCGGGGCCGCACCGGACTCGACCGCACCGGCCGGGACCTGACCGGCAACCCGCGGGTCAAGATCCGCGACGTGACACTGCTCTCCAGCCACTGGTACGTGGAACGCACCACGACCTTCGACTTCCGGCACGCCGACGGCACCTGGAGCACCCAGGAACGCGAGACGCACGACCGCGGCAACGGCGCCACCATGCTGCTGTACGACGCCGAGCGCGAAACCGTGCTGCTCACCCGGCAGTTCCGTTATCCCGTGTACGTCAACGGACACCCCGACGGGATGCTCGTCGAGACGCCCGGCGGACTCCTCGACGAGGAGGACGAGCACCCCGAGGTCGCCGTACGGCGCGAGGTGGTCGAGGAGACCGGGCACACCATCGGCGAGGTCCGGCACGTCTTCGACGTCTACATGAGCCCCGGTTCGGTCACCGAGCGCGTGAGCTTCTACGCCGCCTCCTACGGCCCGTCCACCCGTACGCACGAGGGCGGGGGCCTGGAGGAGGAGGGTGAGGACATCGAGATCGTCGAACTCCCCTTCCGCAGGGCCCTGGAGATGATCCGCACCGGCGAGATCGCCGACGCGAAGACCATCATGCTGCTGCAGTGGGCCGCGCTGGAGGGCCCGTTCAGCGCCGGATGACGCACGGCGTCACCGGGTCGGCGGGCGCCACTCGAAGAGGATGATCGTGGCGTCGTCCTGGAGATGGTCGCTCTGGGACTCCACGATGGAGTGGATCAGCCGCCGCAGCACCTCCGGGGGCAGCTCGCCGCCCGCCGTGGCGCGGATGACGGAGTCGGTGAACCGCGCGAGGCCGAACAGGCCGCCGTCCCAGGTCCGCGCCTCGGTGACACCGTCGGTGTACATCAGGACGCGGTCGCCCGGCTCCAGGGTGATCTCGTGCACGTGGCGCGAGCGCGCGGCGAGCAGGGAGGGCAGCCCCATGGGCGGCTCCGCCTCGCGGTCCATGGCACCCTCCACCACCCGTTCGTCCCGGATGAGCAGGGGCGGCGGGTGCCCGCAGTTGATCCACCGCAGCAGTCCGGTGGCCAGGTCGAGCTGGCACAGGACCGCGGTGCAGAACTGGTCCGGCAGCCACTGGCTCAGCGCGGCGTCCACGGACTCGACGAGCTCCGGCAGATCCGCCCCCGTACGGCGGGCGTTGCGGCAGGCCGCCAGCGACACCGCCGTGGTCAGTCCCGAGGCCAGGTTGTGCCCCATGGCGTCGAGCACCGACACGTGCAGCGTCGTCTCCGTCAGCGAGTGGTCGAAGGCGTCCCCGCCGATCTCGTAGGCGGGCTCCAGGACGGCCGTCGACACGGCGTGCGTGTTGCCGATCGTGCGGGGCGGGAGGAAGGCGCGGAGCATCTCGGCGGGCAGCTGCATCGGTTCGGTGCGCGTGCGCCGTACGAAGGAGTCCTTGTACGCCCGCTTCGACGTGATCATCATGGCGAGCAGCGTCGCGAGGGTCCGGCCGCGCCGCAGCGACAGGGGGTCCAGGGACGGGCAGTGCACCGCGAGGACGCCGAGGCGTTCCGCCCCGTCCAGCAGCGGCAGCCACGCCGTCATCCCGCCCAGCTCGGACTCCTCGACGCGCAGCGACTGCGTGCGGTACGTCCAGCCCGCGAGGGAGTCGTCGATGTCGAGCGTCGAGGCCACGTCCGTCAGGGGCACGAGCCGGCGCTGCTGCAGATCGGCGAGGTACACCACGGAGTGCTGGAGCCCGAGGGCCTTGGAGCACCGCGCCACCGCCGTGGTCAGGTCCAGCGCCGCGTTGCCGGGATCGGCGAGGAACTCCGTCAGGAGCGCCTCCTCGCTCTCCGCCGTCGCCACCTGTTCTCCCCTCGTCGTGCGTCGCGGCCCGTCGCTCGGGTGTCCCGCCCAGCAGTCTCACACCGGCGCCCGCACCGCGCCCGGCGACACGGAGCCCCCGTCGCCCCCGGAGACCGTCACGCACCGTGTTCACCTGGAGTCCCTGGCGTGCCGGAACGTGTGGTCTGCCTCAGCCTGGATACGCGGGCTGCAAGGCAACGACAACCGTCCGTCCGGAGGACACAGACACATGGGCAGTCAGAACGGCGAAGAAGTGATGGGCGACGAGGTCTACCAGCCCGACGGGACCGAGGGCCGGGAGGACGACGGCATCCTCGACCCGGAGGACACCCTCTCCGACCGCGAGTCCGACCCGTACGAGGAGGGCTGGTCCCCGCCCGAGCGGCCGCTCGCCGTGGACCACGAAGGAACCACGGCACGGGAGCAGCGGGAGGGCGAGAGCCTGGACCAGCGGCTCGCGGAGGAGCGGCCGGACCCGGCGCTGGAGGAGCCCGACACCGGTGACGGCGTCGGCGACCTCCCCGACGGCGAGGGGGAACCCGTGGACGACGAGGTCGGGCAGGAGCGAGCCGGCCGCCTGGTCGCCCCCGACGAGGGCGCCCACGAGGACGCCGAGAAGGACATGCTCGCCGAGGACGTGGGCATCGACGGCGGCGCGGCCTCCGCCGAGGAGGCCGCCGTCCATCGCATCCCGGACGACGAGACCGGCCCCCTGTAACGGCCGGACACCCCCGCCCGCCCCTCACCTGGAGGACACCCGTGGACCGCGACTCCGCGCGCCCCGTCACCTCACCCGACCGCCACCACTCCGAGGTGACCCTCCGGGTGAACGGCAAGCCGTACCCCCTCACCGTCGACCACCGCTCCGTCCTCCTGGACGTGCTGCGCGAGGACCTCGGCCTCACCGGCGCCAAGAAGGGGTGCGACCACGGCCAGTGCGGCGCCTGCACGGTCCTGGTGGGCGGCCGCCGCGTCAACAGCTGTCTCCTGCCGGCGGTCGCCCACGACGGCGCCGACATCACGACCGTCGAGGGCCTCGCCGGCGGGGACGGCGAGGCGCTGCACCCACTCCAGCAGGCCTTCCTCGACCGCGACGCCTTCCAGTGCGGCTACTGCACACCGGGGCAGCTGTGCAGCGCCGTCGGCGCCGTGGCCGAGGCGGAGGCGGGCCATCCCTCGCACGTGACCGACCCTGCCACGCCCTCGGGACGGCCGGTACCGCTGGACGCGGACGAGATCCGCGAGCGGCTCAGCGGCAACCTGTGCCGCTGCGGCGCCTATCCGCACATCGTCGAGGCCGTCGAGGACGTGATCCGGTGAAACCCTTCGCCTACGTACGCGCGGAGAGCGTCGAGGAGGCCGCCGACGCCTACGCCGCCCACCCCGGTGCCCGCTACCTCGGCGGCGGCACCAACCTGGTGGACCTGATGAAGCTCGGCGTGGAGGAGCCCGCCACCCTCGTCGATGTAAGCCGCCTGCCCCTGGACACCGTCGAGGAGCTGCCCGACGGCTCGGTACGCGTCGGAGCGACGGTGCGCAACAGCGACCTCGCGGCCCACCCGGCCGTCCGGGACCGCTACCCGGTGCTCTCCCAGGCCCTCCTCGCCGGCGCCTCGGGACAGCTGCGCAACGTCGCCACCACCGGCGGCAACCTGCTCCAGCGCACCCGCTGCCCCTACTTCCAGGACGTCGACAAACCCTGCAACAAGCGCAGCCCCGGCTCCGGTTGCGGCGCGCGGGACGGCGTCCACCGCGACCACGCGGTGCTCGGCCACTCCGAGCAGTGCATCGCCACCCACCCCTCCGACATGGCCGTCGCGCTCGCCGCACTCGACGCGCGCGTGGAGCTGTACGGACGCGACGGCCGGCGCAGTGTCCCGGTGGCCGAGTTCCACCGGCTCCCCGGCGACCGTCCGGAGCAGGACACCGAGATCGGTCCCGGCGAGCTCGTCACCGGGGTGCTGCTCCCCGCTTCCACGTCCGGACTGCCCTCCGCCTACCGCAAGGCCCGTGACCGTGCCTCGTACGCCTTCGCGCTCGCGTCGGTCGCCGCCGTGCTGGACGTGGCCGACGGCGTCGTGCGGCACGCCGGGATCGCCTTCGGCGGACTGGCCCACCGGCCCTGGCGGGCCCGCCGCGCGGAGGAGGCGCTGCTGGGGGCGGCGCCCACCAGGGCCGCGTTCGAACACGCCGTGGACCTGGAACTTGAGGCCGCCCGACCGCTGCGCGACAACGCCTACAAGGTGCCCCTCGCCCGCGGCCTCGCCATCGACGTACTGGGCCGTCTCGCGCCCCCCGCCGTCACCTGAACCCGGCGTCCCGGACGTCCCCGACGGCCCGCACCGCCGTCACCCGAACCCCGCCCCGGACCGGCACCCGACCAGGCCGGATCCCGGCACGCACAGGAGGACCCATGGCCGACACCGGTACCGCGCTGGGCGCACCCGCCGAACGCCGGGAGGGCCGCGACAAGGTCACCGGCGCCGCCCGTTACGCCGCCGAGCACCCCCTGCCGCGCCGCGCCCACGCCTGGCCCGTGCCCGCCACCGTCGCCGCCGGTTCCGTCCGGGCGATCGACACCGCCGCCGCACTCGACGTGCCCGGGGTGCTGTCGGTGCTCACGCACGAGAACGCGCCCCGGCTGGCGGAGCCCGACGACGCCACGCTCGCCGTGCTGCAGAACGACCGGGTGCCGCACCGCGGCTGGTTCGTGGCCCTGGTCGTCGCCGAGACCATGGAGGCGGCCCGGGCGGGAGCCGCCGCCGTACGTGTCGACTACGCCGTCCGGGACCACGACGTGACCCTCACCGAGGGCCACCCGGCGGCGTACGTCCCCGAGGAGGCCAACGGCGGCTACCCGGCCCACCGCGAACAGGGCGACCCCGAGGGCGCCTTCTGCTCCGCGCCGGTCCGCGTCGACGCCGACTACCGCATCCCTCCGCTGCACAACCACCCGATGGAGCCGCACGCCGCCACCGCCCGCTGGGAGGGCGACCGGCTGGTCGTGCACGACTCCAGCCAGGGCGCCACGACCGTGCGCACCGTGCTGGCGCAGCTCTTCGGCATCCCCGAGGAGAGCGTCACGGTGCTCTCCGAGCACGTCGGCGGCGGCTTCGGGTCCAAGGGCACCCCGCGCCCGCACGTCGTGCTCGCGGCGATGGCCGCCCGGGTGACCGGCCGCCCCGTCACGCTCAACCTGCCCCGCCGCCGGCTGCCCGCCGTCGTCGGCCACCGCGCCCCCACGCTGCAGCGCGTCCGGCTGGGCGCCACCGCGGACGGCACCCTGACCTCCGTGCTCCACGAGGTGACCACGTACACCTCGCGCATCAAGGAGTTCGTGGAGCAGGCCGCCATGCCCACGCGGGTCATGTACGGCTCACCGCACAGCCTCACCACACACCGGGTGGTGCCGCTGGACGTCCCCAGCCCGTCCTGGATGCGCGCCCCGGGCGAGGCCCCGGGCATGTACGCCCTGGAGTCGGCCATGGACGAACTGGCCGTCGAGCTGGGCATGGACCCGATCGAGCTGCGGATCGCCAACGAGCCCGACACCGAGCCCGACAGCGGAAAGCCCTTCAGCAGCCGCCATCTGGTCGAATGCCTGCGCGAGGGGGCGCGGCGCTTCGACTGGTCCCGCCGGGACCCCCGCCCTCGCTCGCGGCAGGAGGGACCCCTGCTGATCGGGTCGGGCGTCGCGGCGGCCACGTACCCGGTGCTGGTCTCGCCCTCCACGGCGGCGGCACGCGCCCTGCCCGACGGCGACTTCGTGGTCCGCGTCAACGCCACGGACATCGGCACCGGCGCGCGCACCGTCCTCGCGCAGGTCGCCGCCGACGCCCTCGGCGTCCCGCTCGATCGCGTCCGCACCGAGGTGGGGAGCAGCGACCTGCCCCCGGCCCCGCTCGCCGGCGGCTCGTCCGGCACCGCCTCCTGGGGCTGGGCCGTGCACGAGGCCTGCTCCCGGCTCCGGGCGCGCCTGGGCGGCCACGAGGGACGGCTGCCGGACGGCGGCATCGAGGAGCGTGCGGACACGGCGGGCACCGCCGACGCCGAGAGCGACTACGCGCGGCACGCGTTCGGCGCCCACTTCGCCGAGGTCGCCGTCGACACCGTCACCGGAGAGGTACGGGTCCGCCGCCTCCTGGGTGTCTACGCCGCCGGACGCATCCTCAACCCCCGCACCGCGCGCTCCCAGTTCATCGGCGGCATGACGATGGGCCTCGGCATGGCGCTGACCGAGGGGAGCACGATGGACGCCCCGTTCGGCGACTTCACGGAGTCCGACCTCGCGTCGTACCACGTGCCCGTGCACGCCGACATCCCGCCGGCCGTCGAGGCGTACTGGGTCGACGAGGACGACCCGCACCTCAACCCCATGGGCAGCAAGGGGATCGGCGAGATCGGCATCGTCGGCACGGCGGCCGCCATCGGCAACGCCGTCCACCACGCCACGGGGATCCGCCTGCGCGAACTGCCCCTGACGCCGGACCGCGTACTCACCGCCCTGGCGGACCACGGAAGCGGGGGACGGCTCCCGTAGCGGAGGGCGGGGCCGCGTCCGCACGCCTTCGAGCGGGCCCGCCCGGCCGGTCCGAGGACCAGGGCGGCGCCGACGCAGACGGGCAGGCGCCGGACGCCAGCCCCCCCGGGACACCAGCCCTCAGCCCTCAGACCCCGTGCGACCGACGACCGACGACCGACAAAGCCGACGCGGGCCTGCGAAGCGCAGACCCGCGTCGGCTGACACGGTGGGGGTCGTCTCGCGACGGACACCCGGTCATTCCGGTGTCTGGTGCGCCCCGGTCAGCGGCCGGTACTCGGGACGCCTGCCCATCCGCTCGGAGGCGAGGAGCGCCAGCAGGGCCGTGACGGCCGCGAGCGCGGCGAGCACCGACACGAGGCCGGCCAGCCACGGCGGAGCCGCGGTGATCTCCAGGCCCTGCGAAAGGCCCGGCGACCTGAGCCGGCCCTCCAGCAACTGCATGACGGCAAGCGCCGTCGGCACGACCACGGCGGTCGCGAGCAGGGGCAGGGCGTTCTTGAGGACCAGCGCCAGGGCGAGCAGCAGACACAGTGCCGAGGCGCCGAGGGCGAAGCCGTACGCGTTCGCCGAAGCGCCGTCCCGGTGCAACGGGAAGTAGGCCAGCGCGCACATCAGGAGGGCCGCGGCGGCGACCCGGGCCGGCCAGGCGGGAGGCGCGCCGTCCCGGCGCGGCGGGCGGGGTCGGCGCGGACGCCGAGCGCGTCCGTGGTCCTCCGGTGCCTCGTGGGCGAGCGCCGGCAGGTCCGCGGAGCCCGGCTGGGCCGCGGAGCCCGGCTGGGACGACGGGAGCACGGAGTGCCCCGCCAGCAGACCGGTGCCGTGCGTGGGCACGTTCTGCTCCTGGGCCAGCTTTCCGATGAGCTGCACGAGCTCCTCGACGGGGCGGCTCGCGGCGGCCCGTACCGCCTCCTCGGCGCAGTGCTGCTCCACGGGCGGCCGGTGCAGCAGCGCCATCAGGCGGGTGACGTCCTCCACCGGGCGGGACTCCGCCGCGGCGCGGATCGCCTCGTCGGCGGAGTCGGGGTGGCGCGGCGGCCGGGTGAGCAGCGCCACGAGCCGGGTGACGTCCTCGACGGAACGGTCCACGCCGACCGCCCGCAGGGCGTCGACGGTGGCTCGCGCGTACTCGGGCGACTGCTCCAGAAGCGTGATGAGCTGCACCACTTCTTCCAGCGGACGGTCGGCGACGGCGGCGTGCACGAGTCCGTGCACGGGGTCGGCGTACTGCTCCTGAGGTGCTGGTCCGGCCCGCACGGGTCCCTCTTGTGCCGGGCGCGCGGGCGGGGCTTCTGCCGTGGGTTCCGCGCCGACGGGCGGCAGGGGCGGCATGGGCGGCGCCGGGGGACCGGCCGCGTCGTGCGCGGGTATCTCCGGCTGGTCCGGGCTGGGCGAGAAAGAGAAAGAGCGGGTGGTCATGGTCGGCTCCATGAAGAGGGTGCGGCTGCCGTCACTCCCCGATGTGCGACGGCAAGCGGATGCTGACCATTCCTATGGGGCCCTCCACCGCCCCGCCACCCGGATGCGGCACCCGTGTGAGTGGCGTCCCCCGCAGGGGTGGGTTCGGAGCTGTACGGGAGTCGGCCCTCGTCAGGCCGTGAGTGCCTCTCTCGCGGTGGCCGCCACCGCGTCGGCCACCGCGGTGAGCGCCGGCGAGTCGAGTTTCCACTGCTGCCAGTACAGCGGCACGTCGACACCGCGCTCCGGGTCGAGCGGGACGAGCCGTCCGTCGTCCAGCAGCGCTGCCGCCTGTACGACCGGCACCATGCCCCAGCCCATCCCGGCCACGACGGCGTCGACGAAGCCCTCCGAGGTGGGCACGAAGTGGCGCAGGGCGGCGGCGCGGTGCCCCGGGCCGCGGAGCGCGCGGACGAAGGCGTCCTGGAGGTCGTCGCGCCGGTCGAAGGCGACGACGGGCGCCTGCGCGAGCACTTCGTGCAGCGGGGTGTCCGGCTGTCCGCCGAGCCACCTCCCGGCCCAGGCGGGGCTCGCCACCGGGAGGTAGGGCATGCGTCCGAGCGGGCGCACGGAACAGCCGGTCACGGGATCGGGCGAGGAGGTCACGGCCGCCATCACCCGGCCCTCCCGGAGCAGGGCGGCGGTGTGGTCCTGGTCCTCGCGGCGCAGCTCGAAGGAGAGGCGCAGGTCTTGCGGTACGCGGGTGAGCGCCGGCAGGAACCAGGTGGCGAGGGAGTCGGAGTTCACGGCGATCGACAGCCGTGTGGGCTCGCCGGAGTCCGTCATGCCCAGCTCCGCGTGCGCGTCGCGCTCCAGCCGGGCCAGCTGACGGGCGAAGCGCACCACGACCTCGCCGGACTCGGTCGGCCGCACCGGTTTCGTCCGGGTCAGCAGGACGCGCCCGGTGCGCTGTTCGAGTGCCTTGACGCGCTGGCTGACCGCGGAGGGGGTCACGTGCAGGGCGCGGGCCGCGGCGTCGAAGGTGCCCTCGTCGACGACCGCGAGCAGGGTGCGGACCTGGTCGAGCGGCAACTCTGTCATCACGGGAGCTAATGATAGGTGAGAATCTTTAGCTGTACTTTCGGGCGAGCTCTTCCTAGCGTCGGTCGCATGACCAACGCCTTCAGCGCCGCGGCGGCCGGATTCGGCACCGGGCTCTCACTCATCGTCGCGATCGGCGCCCAGAACGCCTTCGTGCTGCGCCAGGGCGTCCGCCGCGACGCGGTCCTCGCGGTGGTGGGCATCTGTGCGGTGTCCGACGCCGTGCTGATCGCGCTCGGGGTCGGCGGGGTGGGCGCGGTGGTCGTGGCCTGGCCCGAGGTGCTGACCGCGGTGGGCGTGGTCGGCGGGGCCTTCCTGGTCGTCTACGGCGTGCTGGCCGCCCGTCGGGTGTTCCGGCCGGCCGCCCTGCGGGTGGAGGGGGAGGCGGCCGGGTCGCGGCGGCGGGCGGTGCTGACCTGTCTGGCGATGACCTGGCTCAACCCGCACGTCTACCTGGACACGGTCTTCCTCCTCGGGTCCGTGGCCGCCGACCGGGGCCCGCTGCGGTGGACCTTCGGGCTCGGTGCCGTCCTCGCGAGCCTGTGCTGGTTCACCGCGCTGGGCTTCGGCGCCCGTCTGCTGAGCCGCTTCCTGGCCCGGCCCTCGTCGTGGCGCGTGCTGGACGGTCTCGTCGCCGCGACGATGATCGGCCTGGGCGCCTCGCTCATCGCCGGAGCCTGATCCGCCCTGTCCGTGAGGCTGTGGCCGCCTGCGCTCGCCCCGGTGCACCACGGCGACGGCCGTCAGGCCCAGCGCCAGCCCCGCACCCGTCTGCACTCCGAACGGTTCGCCGAACATCAGCGCTCCCCACACGGCGGTCACCGGCGCCATCAGGAACATGAGGGTGTTGACCCGGGTCACTCCGCAGCGCCGCAGGAGGAGCCAGTACAGGCCGTAGCCGCCGAACGTGGGCAGTACGACGAGCCAGGCGACGGCGACCCAGAAGGGCGTGGCGGAGGGCGGGGCCGCCGTCCCGGTCGCGGCGGCGAACGCGCCGAAGACGACGGCGCTGGTCCCGACGTGGACCGTCATGGCCACGGACGGAGGGACCTGGGAGGGGGAGCGCCGGTCCAGGATCGTGGCCGCCACCAGGCAGAGCATGCCGAGGAACGGCACGAGGTACGCCCACCCGGGGACCCCCTCGGCGGCTCCCGCGTCGGCCGACGTGACCACGGCGACGCCGGTGACGCCCAGGGCCAGCCCGGCCCACTGCGTCCGGGTGACGCGGGTGCCGAGGAGAGGGCCCGCGAGCGCCCCGGTCACCAGGGGCTGCGTGCCGTCGATGAGGGCCGTCGTGCCGGTGGAGACGCCGAGCTGGATGGCGTAGTACACGGTCAGGAGGTAGCCGCTCTGCGACAGGGCCCCCACGAGGACCTGCCGGGCGAGCTCCCTGCGTGTCGCCCCGCGCCACGCGCGCCGCGTGACCGTCAGGGAGGCCATGCCCAGGACGGCGGCCAGGGGCAGGAACCGCCACAGCAGCAGCGTGACCGCGGGCGCGCTTCCCGCCCCGAGCCCGGCGCCGATGAAGCCGGAGCTCCAGGCGACGACGAATGCGATGGAGAGCAGCGGGTTCACTGCGGAGACACCTCCCGGGCCGAGGTCCGGACCGGCCGCGTGTCGAGTAGACCGATCTGTTTACTTCGCTGTCGAGTATACGGATCGGTTTACTGTGGTGGCATGACGAGTGCGACCGGATCCCCCCGCGAGGCCGGGGCCGCCCCCCGCCGGGTGACCCTCACCCCGGCGGCCCGCCGCGTCCTGGAGGCGGCGGGCAGGCTGTTCTACGAGCGCGGCATCCACGCGGTCGGCGTCGACCTGATCGCGGCCGAGGCGGGGGTCACCAAGAAGACCCTGTACGACCGCTTCGGCTCCAAGGAGCAGATCGTCGTCGAGTACCTGGCCGGCCGGGACGAGCGCTGGCGGGCCTTCCTCGCCCCCCGGCTCGAAGCCGCACGCACCCCCGAGGAGAAGGTCGCCGCCGTCTTCGACGCCTCACGGGACTGGACACGGGTGCACGGCCCCCGGGGGTGCGGCATGGTCAACGCGCACGCGGAGATCGACGACCCGGCCCACCCGGCGTCCGCGATCATCGACGGCCAGAAGCAGTGGATGCTCACCCTCTTCACCGACCTCGTACGACCGCTCGTCCCGGAGGCGGCCGAGTCCGCCGGGCGCACCCTGATGCTGCTGCACGAAGGCGCCCTCGTCGCCCACGGCATGAACGTCTTCCCCGGAGCGGTCGACCACGCCCGCACCGAGGCCTGCCGGGTGGTGGCACGGGCCGCCGCCCAAGGACGGGAGGGCTGACGCCTCGTCCTCCATGCGGGCCCCCGGTGCGAGTGGTTGCCGCGGTCGACGATAGTGAGGGCTGACACCGAAAGATGTATCGAGCATCCAGGACGGCCGTGGACACCAGCAGCAACACCACCGACAACGACGCGGAACCCCACGACGCGAAGCCGCGACCGGCCGAGCCCGCCGCCCGGCAGACCGGATGGCGCCGCTGGGCCATGGACACCCGGCCGCTGCGCCGTCCGGCCTACCGGCGGCTCTGGTCGTCGACCGTCGTCACCGCCGTGGGCAGCCAGCTCACCGCCGTCGCCGTCCCCAAGCAGATCTACGACATCACCGGCTCCTCCGCCTGGGTCGGCTACGCGAGCCTCGCCGGCCTCCTGCCGCTGGTCGTCTTCGCGCTGTGGGGCGGCGCGGTCGCCGACAGCATGGACCGCCGCAAACTGCTCCTCGTCACCAACACCGGCGTCGCCGTCACCTCGCTGCTGTTCTGGATACAGGCGGCCACCGGACTCGGCTCGGTGCTCGTCCTGATGGTGCTGCTCGCCCTCCAGCAGGCGTTCTTCGGCCTCAACGCCCCCGCCCGTACCGCCTCCATCGCCCGCCTGGTCCCGCCGGAGGAACTGCCCGCGGCGAACGCGCTCGGCTCGACCGTCATGCAGGTCGGCCTGGTGGCGGGCCCGCTGCTCGCCGGCGCCCTGATCCCCGTGATCGGCCTGGCCGAGCTGTACCTCATCGACGCCCTCGCCCTGTGCGTCACCGTGTGGGCCGTGCACCGGCTCCCCGCGCTGCCGCCACTCGCCGCCTCGGCGGCCCGCCGCGCCGGACTGCGCGAGGTCGTCGCGGGCTTCCGCTACATCTCGCTGCACAAGGTGCTGCTGCTGTCCTTCCTCGCCGACATCGTCGCCATGGTCTTCGGCATGCCCCGGGCCCTCTTCCCGCAGCTCGCCTCCGAGACGTACGCGCCCTACGGCGAAGGACTCGCCCTCGGCCTGCTGTTCGCGGCGATCCCCGTCGGCGCCATGGCCGGCGGACTCCTGTCCGGCACGTTCTCGCGGGCCCGCCGGCACGGCTTCATGGTCATCGCCGCCGTGGTGGCCTGGGGCGTGGCGATCACCGGCTTCGGACTGAGCACCAGCCTCTGGGTGGCCGTCGCGTTCCTCGCCGCGGCCGGCGTCGCCGACATGGTCTCCATGGTCTTCCGCGGCGCCATCCTCCTGTCGGCGGCGACGGACGAGATGCGCGGGCGGATGCAGGGCGTCTTCACCGTCGTGGTCGCGGGCGGACCCCGCCTCGCCGACGTCCTGCACGGGACGGCCGGTTCACTGCTCGGGGCACGCACGGCCGTCGTCGCCGGCGGACTGCTGGTCGTGGCCACCACGCTGCTCCTGGCCTTCGTGACACCGGCGCTGCGCCGCTACGAGATGTGAGCCCGGCGGAGCGGGGCGCCCCGGCCGCCTCACGGGAGGTCGGCGGCCGAGTCCTCGGGAGCGAGGTCCGGACGGAGCCGGTGCCACGACGGCTGCCGCAGCAGCCCGGCGCGCGTACGGGTGCTGTAGCGCACCTCGCCGACCAGCAGCGGCAGCACCCAGCGCGCTCCCGGCGCGTGCGGCACCGGGTCGAAGGGGCAGGTGTCGCTCGCCGCCGCATGCAGGAGCCGGGCGAGCGCCGCCCGCTCGTCCTCGCTCCAGCCGGTGCCCACGCTGCCGACGTAGCGCAGCCGCCCGCCCTCGCGCTGTCCCACCAGAACGGCACCGGGCAGTCCGGTCAGCCTGCCGCGGCCCGGCGACCAGCCGCCGATGATCACGTCCGCGGTCAGCAGGTTCCGGATCTTGATCCAGGCCCGGGAGCGGACCCCGGGCTCGTAGACCGAGTCCAGCCGCTTGCAGACCAGCCCCTCCAGGCCGTTGTCGCGGGTGAGCTGCAGTGCCGCCTCCCCGTGGCCCACGATCGCGGACGGCGTGGACCAGGCGGGCCCGTCGAGGTCGAGCGACTCCAGCTCCCCGCGCCGGCGGGCGTAGGTGAGGTGCGTCAGGTCGTCGCCGCGCAGGTGCATCACGTCGAACAGCATCAGGTGGGCGGGCGCCTCCGCGGCCCGACGTGCCGCCATGGCCGGGGCGTGCGCGAGACCCATCCGCGACTGGAGCCGCTGGAAGTCACCACGCCCCCGCTCGTCCAGCACCAGGATCTCCCCGTCCAGGACCGCCGGCGTACTCCCGAGAGCCCCGCCCAGCGCCCCCAGTTCCGGGTAAGCGGCGGTGATGTCGTCCCCGGACCGGGCGCGCAGCAGCACGCTCCCGTCCCCGGGCAGGTAGACCACCACGCGCTGCCCGTCCTGCTTCGTCTCGTAGGCCCAGCGCGGGTCCTGTGCGGTGGGGGGCAGCACACCTGGAGTGGCGAGCATGGGGGCGATGCGCGGGAGTCTCACCCTTCAGTTGTCGACCGCCCGAGCGCGGTTCCACGCCCTTCACGCCGGTCTTTCCCCTGAACGGGGCCGCCGTCAGCCCTTGACGGCCCGTGCCATCAGCGTCTGCGGCCGAAGGCCGCGCCGGACGTCCAGCTCGCCCGGCACCCCGGTGCGTACGGCGGTGGCGAACTCCCGGCGCAGCACCGG
Organism: Streptomyces sp. NPDC005496; assembly: GCF_042872045.1. Taxonomy (NCBI): domain Bacteria; kingdom Bacillati; phylum Actinomycetota; class Actinomycetes; order Kitasatosporales; family Streptomycetaceae; genus Streptomyces; species Streptomyces sp. NPDC005496. Next base: position 98,244 of record NZ_JBIAJQ010000004.1, on the reverse strand, counting down.
CCGGCCCTCCTCGCTGTCGAGACCTGTGCTGTCGTACACGAGCGGCGGCTGCGCCCCGAACAGTTCGACGCGGGTGATGCCTTGCGAGACGTTCACCGCCCCGGAGAGCGAGGCCTGGCTGACCGCGCCGTTCTCGTGCTCGCAGGTGAGCTCGATCCAGTGGCGCGGGTCACCGGTGCCCCGGATGCCGGTGATCGGCCCGACCGCCGCGTCGAGCAGGTCCAGCAGATGCGGGCCGAGGTCAAGCAGCGCACCGTGTTCCAGCCGCCAGGAGGTCGCGAAGTCACCGCCGAGGAAGGCGCCGTGCACCAGGCAGGAGCGGGCCCCGCCACGTCCAGGCCGCGTGCGGCGCCGATGAACTCCCGGACGGCGGGGTGATAGCGGTTGGACAGCACGAGCTGGGAGACGACCCTGGCCTCCTCGACCGCGTCGGCGAGCCGCCGGGCCGAGGGCAGGTCGACGCCGAGGGGCTTCTCCAGCAGCAGCGCCCTGCCCGCCCGCGCGGCACGGAGGGCGAGGTCCGCCTGGACGGCCGGGGGCACGGCGAAGGCGACCGCCTCACAGCCGTCGAGCAGTTCCTCGAAGCTCGCCGCGACGGCGGCCCCGTACGGTGCGGCGGTCTCCCGGGCCGCCTCGGCGCGGCGCGCCCACACGCCGGTCAGCAGCGTCTCGGGCCCGGCGGCGAGCACGCGCGCGTGCACGGCCCGCGCCCAGGGGCCCGCGCCGACGAGCCCGACCCCCACCGGCGGGAAGGATCAGGCGGGCGGAGTGCCGTTCACGGGGAGTCCGTTCTGTCGTGGGGCGCGGGTGACGGAACTCCATCACGAGATGCCGCGTCCTGACCAGGGCCGGGAAGCCCGTCCGCCGCGGAGCCGCGCACGCCGGGGATCCGCACCTCGCGCCTCTGTCGCACAACAGGCGCACGGCGTCATCATTCGGTCATGGACCCCACTCACGACAAAGACGGCGTCGCGGACGCCCCCTCGCTCCCCGCACTGGCCGAGGACTGGCAGCGATGTCTCGCGGTCGCGGCGCACCCCGACGACCTGGAGTACGGCGCGGCGTGCGCGGTCGCCCGCTGGACGGCCCAGGGCAAGCAGGTCACCTACCTCCTCGCGACGCGCGGCGAGGCAGGAATCGACGCGCTGCACCCCGACCGGGCGAAGCCGCTGCGCGAGGCCGAGGAGCGGGCCGGCGCGCTCGAAGTCGGCGTCGGCACCGTCGAGTTCCTCGACCACCGCGACGGTGTCGTCGAGTACGGACTCGACCTGCGGCGCGACATCGTGCGGTCGCTGCGGCGCCACCGCCCCGAGGTCGTGGTCACCGGCGCGTTCTCCGTCCGGATGATCGGCGGCATGACCAACCAGGCGGACCACCGCGCCGTGGGCCTGGCCGCTCTCGACGCGGCACGGGACGCGGGCAACCGCTGGATCTTCCCGGAGCTGGAGGACGAGGGCCTCCAGCCGTGGAACGGCGTCCGCATGGTGTGCGTCGCGGGCGCCGAACGGCCCACCCACGGCGTGGACGTCACCGGTGAACCCCTGCGCCGGGGCATCGCCTCCCTGGAGGCCCACGCCGAGTACACCAAGGGACTGGGGGACCAGGCCTTCGAACCGGGCGCGTTCCTGACCTGGGTCGGCCGGACGGCCGGCCAGGCCCTCGGCGTCGAGTCGGCGGTCCTCTTCGACGTCCACCAGCTCATCCCCGACGGCCCGCCGCCCTGGGCGTGAACACGGGCCCCACGGCCGATCCGCCGGAGCACCAGCCCCCGCTCCGGCGGAACTTGACCTGATCGAGGGTTTCCCGCCGCCCCGAGACCCCTAGGCTGATCGGCGTTGATCACCGCCACCCCCAGGAGCGAACGTGACTCTGCCCCGTCAGCGGGCCTTCGGGCGCCCGGCCGTCCTCCGCCGGGAAGCCGTCGCCGCGGTCGTCCCCGTCGCCGTCGCGGCCCTGCTGGCCGCGGCCTCGCCCGCCGCTGCCGCCGGGGGAGCGCCCGGCGTGGGCGACCCCTACTTCACCCTCGCGGGCAACGGCGGCTACGACGTCCGCCACTACGCCCTGACCCTCGGCTACGACCCCGGCAGCCGCCACCTCGACGGCAAGGCGGTCGTCACCGCCCGCGCCACCCAGCGGCTCACCCGCTTCGACCTCGACCTCAAGGGACTGAAGGTCACCGGCGTGACGGTCGGCCACGACAAGGCCGCCTTCCGCCGGGACGGCCAGGAACTGGTGATCACCCCGAAGCACGCGCTGCGCGAGGGCCGGGAGTTCCGTGTCACCGTCACCTACGCCGGCACGCCCGGCCCGGTGACCGACCCCGACGGCTCACTGGACGGCTGGATCCCCACGGACGACGGGGCGTTCGTGGCGGGCGAACCGCAGGGGGCCATGACCTGGTTCCCGGGCAACAACCACCCCAAGGACAAGGCGTCCTACGACATCACCCTCACCGTGCCCGAGGGGCGCACCGCGGTCTCCAACGGCGTCCTGCTCGGCCGGCGGACCGCCCACGGCCGCACCACCTTCCGCTGGCGGCAGGCCGAGCCGATGGCCGCGTACCTGGCCACCGCGACGGTGGGCACGTTCGAGGTCGAGCGGTACAGGACCGCGGACGGGATCGAGGTCTACAACGCCGTCGACCCGCGCGAGGCGGCCGAGGCGGCACCCGTCCTCAAGAAGCTGCCGTCGGTACTGGCCTGGGAGAGCAAGCTGTTCGGCCCGTACCCCTTCCGCGCCGCCGGCGCCGTGGTCGACCACGCCCCGCGGGTCGGATACGCGCTGGAGACCCAGACCCGCCCCGTCTACGACCGCGCACCTGACCTCGGCACCCTCGTCCACGAGAGCGCGCACCAGTGGTTCGGCGACTCGGTCTCCCTGACCAGCTGGAAGGACATCTGGCTCAACGAGGGCTTCGCGACCTACGCCGAGTGGCTCTACGCCGAGCAGCACGGCGGCGAGAGCGCCCAGAAGGCCTTCGACGACCTGTACGCGCGCCCGGCGGCCGACGACCTGTGGGCGTTCGCCCCCGCCGACCCCGGCGACGGAGCCCACATCTTCGCGACCCCCGTCTACGCCCGCGGAGCCATGGCCCTGCACAAACTGCGCACCGCCGTCGGCGACCCGGTCTTCTTCCGCGTCCTGCGTACCTGGGCCGCCGACCACCGGGACGGCCACGGCACCACGGCGCAGTTCACGCGTCTCGCCGAGCGGCTGTCCGGCAAGGACCTCGACGCGCTGTTCCGCACCTGGATCGGCACGGCGGGCAAGCCGCAGCGGCCCTGAGGGACCGCCCGGCCGCGGCCCGCCGTCAGACGGGTCGCAGCCAGAGCGTCGCCAGCGGGGGCAGCGTCAGCCGCAGCGACGCCGGACGGCCGTGGCTCGGCTCCGGATCGGGCTTCAGCACACCGGAGTTGGTGACGTCGCTGCCGCCGTACCGGGCGAGGTCGGTGTTGAGGACCTCGTGCCAGGCGGGCACGTCGTCCGGCACCCCGAGCCGGAAGTCGTGCCGCACGACCGGGGAGAAGTTGCTGACGGCGAGCAGCGGGGAGCCGTCGGCGGCGTGGCGGAGGAAGGCGAACACGTTGTCCTCGGCCGCGTCGCCCACCACCCAGGAGAAGCCCGAGGGGTCGGTGTCGCGCTGCCACAGCGCCGGCTCGCCCTTGTAGCGGGCGTTGAGGTCGCGGACCAGGTCGCGGACCCCGCGGTGGTCGGGCTCGGCCTCGTACCCCGGGTCCAGCAGCCACCAGTCGGGCCCCTGGGCCTCCGACCACTCCCCGCCCTGAGCGAACTCCTGCCCCATGAACAGGAGTTGCTTGCCCGGGTGGGCCCACATGTAGCCCAGGTAGGCGCGTTCGTTGGCCCGCTGCTGCCACCAGTCGCCGGGCATCTTGGCCACGAGCGCCTGCTTGCCGTGCACGACCTCGTCGTGGGAGATGGGCAGCACGTAGTTCTCGCTGTACGCGTACACCATCGAGAAGGTCATCTCGTTGTGGTGGTACTTACGGTGCACCGGGTCCTTCGAGATGTAGACCAGCGAGTCGTGCATCCAGCCCATGTTCCACTTCAGCCCGAAGCCGAGGCCCCCGTCGGAGGTCGGCCGGGTGACACCGTTCCAGGCGGTCGACTCCTCGGCGATGGTGACCACGCCCGGGTTCCGCCGGTACACGGTGGCGTTCATCTCCTGGAGGAAGGAGACGGCGTGCGGGTCCTCGTTGCCGCCGTACATGTTCGGCGTCCACTGTCCGGGCTCGCGCGAGTAGTCGAGGTAGAGCATGGAGGCGACGGCGTCCACGCGCAGGCCGTCGATGTGGAACTCCTCGCACCAGTACACGGCGTTGGCGACGAGGAAGTTCCGCACCTCGCGGCGTCCGTAGTCGAATTCCAGCGTGCCCCAGTCGGGGTGCGCGGCCCGGTGGGGGTCGCCGTGCTCGTACAGCGGGGTGCCGTCGAACTGGGCCAGTGCCCAGTCGTCGCGCGGGAAGTGCGCGGGCACCCAGTCCATGAGCACGCCGATCCCGGCCCGGTGCAGGGCGTCGACCAGGTACTTGAAGTCGTCCGGGGTGCCGAGCCGGGAGGTCGGGGCGTAGAACCCGGTGATCTGGTAGCCCCAGGAACCGCCGAAGGGGTGCTCGGCGACCGGCATCAACTCGACGTGCGTGAACCCGAGTTCGGAGACGTACCGCGGAAGCTCCTCCGCCAGCTCGCGGTAGCTCAGGCCGGGCCGCCAGGAGGCCAGATGCACCTCGTACACCGAGAACGGGGCCTCGTGCACCGGGACGTCGCCGCGGTGCGCCATCCAGTCCTGGTCACCCCACTCGTACGCCGACTCCGTCACGATCGACGCGGTCGCCGGGGGCACCTCGGCACGCCGGGCCATCGGGTCGGCGCGCATCGTGTGCGTGCCGTCCGGGCGGGTGATGTCGAACTTGTACGCCGTTCCCGCCCCGATGCCGGGAAGGAACAGCTCCCACACTCCGGTGGAGCCGAGCGAGCGCATCGGGTACGCGGCGCCGTCCCAGTGGCAGAAGTCCCCGCACACCCTGACGCCCCGGGCGTTCGGCGCCCAGACCGTGAAGCGGGTGCCGACGACCCCCTCGTGGACCATCGGCTGCGCGCCCAGGGCCCGCCACAGCTCCTCGTGGCGCCCCTCGGCGATCAGGTGCAGGTCGAGTTCACCGAGGGCGGGCAGGAAGCGGTAGGGGTCCGCCACCTCGGACTCGTCGCCGTCGTAGGCCACGAGCAGCGTGTACGCGGGGACGGCGTCGAGAGGCAGGACGCCGGAGAACAGGCCGTCGCCCTCGTCGCGCAGCTCCGTGCGCTCCCCGTCGACCCGGACGGCCACCGTCCGGGCGTACGGGCGCAGGACGCGGAACCTGACGCCGCCCGGGACGGGGTGGGCGCCCAGCAGGGCGTGCGGGTCGTGGTGGGCACCCGACAGCAGCCGCGCGCGGTCCGTCGCGTCCATGGCCTCGGCCGGGCGGACGCCCGGGGTGCCGTGCCCGGGTCGCGGCGGTCCCGCCCGGGATGTCATGGCGGCGGGCTCCGGGGTCCCGGCCGACAGGACGGGAGCGGACGGATCGGGAACGACTGTGGTGTGGGGTGCCACGGCTCTTGGGCCTCCTTGAGCAGAGAGAAAGCGGGAACGAAAAAGGGGCGCGCGCTACTGCCGCCGGGGGTTGAGCGGCGTCTCGGCGAGCCGGGTGATCGCCGCCATCGGCACGGGCAGCCAGTCGGGCCGGTGCCGGGCCTCGTACAGCACCTCGTAGACCGCCCGGTCCGTCTCGTACGCCCGCAGCACCTCGGGTTCCTCCCGGGGGTCCCAGCGTGCCTCGGCGGCATAGCCCGCGCAGTACGCCTCGCGGCAGCGCTGGGCCCATTCCGGCCGCCACGGGCGCCGGGAGCGGGCCGCGTAGTCGAAGGAGCGCAGCATGCCCGCGACGTCGCGGGCGGGGGACTGGGCGCGCCGGCGCTCGGCGAGCGGACGGGCCGGTTCGCCCTCGAAGTCGATCACGAACCACCGCCGCCCGGTCCGCAGCACCTGGCCGAGGTGGAGGTCGCCGTGGATCCGCTGGGCGGGACGGGCGGTGTCGAGGCGCGCGAGCGCGTCGTACGCGCTCTGCAGCCCGGGCACGTACGGCAGCAGCGCGGGGACGGAACGGGCGGTGGCGTGCAGGCGTTCGGTCATCGCCTCCGCCAAGCGCCTGTTGTGGCGCCGGGTCGGGGTGTCGAGGGGGAAGGCCTTGGCGAGCGCCAGGTGCACCTCGGCCGTGGCCCGTCCGAGCGCGTACGCCTCCTGGGTGAAGTCCCGTTCCGAGCTGAGCGTCTCCAGCGCCAGTGCCCAGCCGTCGGTGGCGTCGCGCAGGTACGGCTGGAGGACACCCAGCGTCGCCTGCTCGGGGTGCGAGGTCTGGAACCAGGCGGCCGGCGCGGGCACCCGCGTGCAGCCCTGCCGGGCCAGCGACGCGGGCACCTCCAGGTCCGGGTTGACGCCCGGCTGGATGCGGCGGAACACCTTCAGGATGAAGGAGTCGCCGTACACCAGTGAGGTGTTGGACTGCTCGGCGTCCAGCAGGCGCGGGGCCAGCCCGTGGGGCAGCGGCACCCGGGTGTCCCGTTCGAAGCGCAGCGGGCCCGCCGTCCCCGGGTGGCGCAGCCGCTCCAGCAGCAGCCCCGCGGCCTCGGAGTCCTGGAGCGCGTCGTACACCATGAGGCCGGCCAGCGGACCCTCGTCGGCCCGCCCGATGACGGCGTGCGCCAGCTTGGGCGGCAGGAACTCCCGCACGCCCAGGAGCAGCTGGTAGCAGTCGTCGGGCGGGGGAGAGGTGCCGGGTCCGCGACCGGCCGGCGGGCCCTCGTGCTCGGCCCGTACCAGAAGATGCAGACAGCCCGGGTGCAACTCGGTCACCGACAGCAGGGTCAGGTCCGTGATGGTCCGGCCCTTCCCCGCGAACCAGCGCTGCCGCGGCAGCCATGCGTGCAGCAGCTCGGCGAGCGAGCTGAGCAGCGGGGCGCGATCGAGGCTGCTCGGTCTTTGCAGTGCAATCTTCGGCATGGCGACGCGTCCTTTCAGATGTACACGATCAAGAACGCCGGATGACGCGGGAGGAGAGGGCCCGGAGCCGGAACCAGTAGAAGCCGTGGCCCGCCAGCGTCAGCAGGTACGGCAGCTCGCCGATGGCCGGGAAGCGCACCCCGCCGATCAGCTCGACCGGGTGCCGCCCGTCGAACTCCCGCAGGTCCAGCTCGGTCGGCTGTGCGAAGCGGGAGAAGTTGTGCACGCACAGGACGAGGTCGTCCTTGTACTCGCGCAGGAACGCGATGACGGCCGGGTTGGTGGAGGGGAGTTCGGTGTAGGAACCGAGGCCGAACGCCTTGTTCTGCTTGCGGATCTCGATCATGCGCCGGGTCCAGTGGAGCAGGCTGGAGGGGCTGCTCATGGACGCTTCGACGTTGGTGACCTGGTAGCCGTAGACCGGGTCCATGATCGTCGGCAGGGAGAGGCGGCCGGGGTCACAGGTGGAGAAGCCCGCGTTGCGGTCCGGGGTCCACTGCATGGGGGTGCGGACGGCGTCGCGGTCGCCGAGCCAGATGTTGTCGCCCATGCCGATCTCGTCGCCGTAGTAGAGGATCGGCGAGCCGGGCAGGGACAGCAGCAGCGCGGTGAACAGTTCGATCTGGTTGCGGTCGTTGTCCAGCAGCGGGGCGAGGCGCCGCCGGATGCCGATGTTGGCGCGCATGCGCGGGTCCTTGGCGTACTCCGCGTACATGTAGTCGCGTTCCTCGTCGGTGACCATCTCCAGGGTCAGCTCGTCGTGGTTGCGCAGGAAGATGCCCCACTGGCAGTTCGAGGGGATGGCGGGGGTCTTGGCGAGGATTTCGGAGACGGGGTAGCGCGACTCGCGGCGGACGGCCATGAAGATGCGGGGCATCACCGGGAAGTGGAAGGCCATGTGGCACTCGTCGCCGCCGGCGGCGTAGTCGCCGAAGTAGTCGACGACGTCCTCCGGCCACTGGTTGGCCTCGGCCAGCAGCACGGTGTCCGGGTAGTGGGCGTCGATCTCGGTGCGGACCCGCTTGAGGAACTCGTGGGTCGCGGCCAGGTTCTCGCAGTTCGTGCCCTCCTCCGTGAAGAGGTAGGGGACCGCGTCCAGCCGGAACCCGTCGATGCCGAGGTCCAGCCAGAACCGCAGGGCCGCCAGGATCTCCTCCTGGACCCGTGGGTTCTCGTAGTTGAGGTCGGGCTGGTGGGAGAAGAAGCGGTGCCAGAAGTACTGCTTGCGGACGGGGTCGAAGGTCCAGTTGGATGCTTCGGTGTCGACGAAGATGATGCGGGCGTCCTGGTACTGCTTGTCGTCGTCGGCCCAGACGTAGTAGTCGCCGTAGGGGCCGTCGGGGTTGTTGCGGGACTCCTGGAACCACGGGTGCTGGTCGCTGGTGTGGTTCATGACGAAGTCGATGATGACGCGCATGCCGCGCTGGTGGGCGGCGTCGACGAACTCCACGAAGTCGGCGAGGTCGCCGAACTCGGGCAGTACGGCGGTGTAGTCGCTGACGTCGTAACCGCCGTCGCGCAGCGGTGACTTGAAGAAGGGCGGCAGCCAGAGGCAGTCGACGCCGAGCCACTGGAGGTAGTCGAGTTTGCTCGTGAGGCCCTTGAGGTCACCTACGCCGTCGCCGTTGCTGTCCTGGAAGGAGCGGACTAGGACCTCGTAGAAGACGGCTCGTTTGAACCATTCGGGGTCGCGGTCCTTGGCGGGGGTGTCCTCGAAGGTGTCCGGGACGGGTTCGTTGACGATCATGTGGTGACCGACCCTCCGATCTGCGATGAGGACGGGCGCAGGGCGGTGCCGTGCTCATCCGGGGAGTCGTGGTTCTCAGCCTCCCGGCCCACGGCGAGGACATGCGCACCGCCGGGGGCCAGCCGCACGTAGTTCGTGCTGCCCCAGTGGTAGGTCTCGCCGGTGAGCTCGTCGTGCACGGGCACCGTCTCGTGCCAGTCCAGGCCGAGTTGCGGCATGTCCAACGAGACCGTGGCCTCCTGGGTGTGGTGAGGGTCGAGGTTCGCCACCACGAGAACCGTGTCCGAGCCGTCGCGCTTGCTGTACGCGATCAGCGCGTCGTTGTCCGCCCGGTGGAAGCGCAGGTTGCGCAGCCGGCGCAGGGCGCCGTGCGAGCGCCTGATCCGGTTCAGCCGGGCGATCAGCGGGGCGATCGTCCGGCCGTCCCGCTCGGCGGACTCCCAGTCGCGGGGCCGGAGCTGGTACTTCTCGGAGTCCAGGTACTCCTCGCTGCCCGCGCGGACGGGGGTGTTCTCGCACAGCTCGTAGCCGGCGTAGACACCCCACGCGGGGGAGAGGGTCGCGGCGAGCACCGCCCGCACCTCGAAGGCGGGGCGCCCGCCGTGCTGGAGGTAGGCCGGGAGGATGTCGGGGGTGTTCACGAAGAGGTTGGGCCGCATGTACGCGGCCGACTCGCCCGACAGCTCGGTCAGGTACTCCGTGAGTTCCTGGCGGGTGTTGCGCCAGGTGAAGTAGGTGTACGACTGCTGGAAGCCCACCGCGGCCAGCCGGTTCATGACCGCGGGCCGGGTGAACGCCTCGGCCAGGAAGATCACGTCGGGGTCGGCGCGGTTGACGTCCGCGATGACCTGCTCCCAGAACACCACCGGCTTGGTGTGCGGGTTGTCCACCCGGAAGATCCGCACGCCGTGGTCCATCCAGTGCCGCAGGACGCGCACGGTCTCCTCGACCAGGCCCGGCATGTCCCGGTCGAAGGCGATCGGGTAGATGTCCTGGTACTTCTTCGGCGGGTTCTCCGCGTACGCGATGGTCCCGTCCGGACGGTGCTGGAACCACTCGGGGTGCTTCTCGACCCACGGGTGGTCGGGGGAGCACTGGAGCGCGAAGTCCAGGGCCACCTCCAGACCGAGGCCCGAGGCCCGCCGTACGAAGGCGTCGAAGTCCTCGATCGTGCCCAGGTCCGGGTGGACGGCGTCGTGGCCGCCCTCCGGCGAGCCGATCGCCCACGGCACGCCCACGTCCTGCCGGCTGGCCGAGAGGGTGTTGTTCGGGCCCTTGCGGAAGGTGGTGCCGATCGGGTGGATCGGCGGCAGGTAGACGACGTCGAAGCCCATCTCCGCGATCGCGGGCAGCCGCTCGGCGGCCGTGCGGAACGTCCCGCTGACCGGCGGCTCGCCCGGCCGGACCACGGCGCCCTCGGAGCGCGGGAAGAACTCGTACCAGGCGCCGTACAGGGCCCGTTCGCGCTCCACGAGCAGGGGCATGGGCTCCGTACGGGTGAGCCGGTCGCGCAGGGGGTGGGCGGCGAGGACGGCGTCCACCTCGGGGGTCAGCGCGTCCGACAGGCGTGCTTCCGCCGGCCTGGAGTCGTCGCGCAGCGTCCGCGCGGCGACCTTGAGCGTCCGGCGGGCGGCGCCCCGCGGGGCCCCGGCGGCGGCCCGCTCGAACAGCGCGGCACCTTCGTCCAGGATCAGCGGGATGTCGATGCCGGCGGGGACCTTTATCCCCGCGGCGTGCCGCCAGGCGGCGATGGGATCGCTCCACGCCTCCACGCGGTACGTCCACGCGCCGGCCGCCTCGGGGGTGACCTCGGCTCCCCATCGGTCGGAGCCCGGGGCGAGTTCGCGCATCGGGGTCCAGGGGCCCTCCCGGCCGTCCGGTCCGCTCAGCACGACGTTGGCCCCGACCGCGTCGTGGCCCTCACCGAAGAGGGTGGCGGTGACCTGGAAGGTCTCGTCCACGACGGCTTTCGCCGGCCGGGTGCCGCGGTCGACGACGGGCCGCACATCCACGATCGGGATGCGGCCGGTGGCCGGGTTGCCTTCCAGGTCCATGGGGTTCGCCTCCGCCGTCCTCAAGCACACGCCTGCGGTTGAGAGCTGCATCGGAAAGCCCGGCCGTGCAGCGGGGTTCTGTCGTTGTCGTCATCCACCGAGTGCCGGGCTGACGCCGCGGCTCTGCTTGCTCGCGCCACCGTGGGGCCGGCCGCTCATGTGGTGGAGGGCCTTGGCCGCCGTGTGGGGGCGCAGGTAGCGTTCGGCGGCGTCGGCGGCCTCACGGGCGCAACGCTCGCCCATCAGCACGCACAGGGTGTACGCCGTGTTCTCGAACTTCCCCCGCACCGTGTGGTCGGCGGGGGCCGCGAGCAGCAGGCGTTCCCACGCCCGGTATCGCTCAAGATGCAGGGCGACCTCGGCTTTTGCGGGTAGCAACATCTCGCTGGTCACCTTCCCACTTGTCGACTGCGCACGGCTCGTCCAGGGTTTGCCCGAAGGGTCGTGCACGGAGAGGAACCGGTTCGTCACAGCACCGGAGCCCTCCCCCATGGTGCACGGGACACCCGCGAGCGTCTTGTTGGCTCTTCAACGAAAAAACCGGGGCCGGTTCTCGAGTTGCACGAACGGGCTAGCGCTCCCACCCTGAGAGTGACTCAGGAGCGATCACTGCTCACGCTTCGTGTTCGGGGCTCGGCCCGTCAGGGCGGTGGGAGAAGCGAGAGCTTCGCCGGTGAGGAGCCAACGACGATGAACGCTGTAGTGCCCTGCTACTACCACCTCGACGTGGAGGTCAGCCCGGAAAAGGTCGGGCAGGTCAGGCGTATCCTGGCCGCCCATCTCCGGTACTGGAACCTGGAGATTCTCGTCGAGTCCGTCTGTCAGTGCGCGGAAGCTCTGCTGCACACGATCGACCGCCACGCGACGGACAAGAACACCTCCATCGAGATGTGGTGGAACGGTCAGCACCTGATCACCGCCATCTCGGACAACAACCAGGACATCCGCCCGCACTACGCGCCGCAGGGGTGCCTGGCCCGGATCGCCGCGCTGAGCGACGGCTGGGGCTGCTGCGCCACCGGTGTCGGCGGCAAGATCATCTGGTTCGCCCGGCGCGTGCAGGCGTCCGAACGCGCACCGCTGGTGCCCGCCGCGCCTTCGCCCGCCCTTCTGGAGGCGCTTCAGGCCCCCCGCGAGATGCCGGTGCCGGCCCTGGTCGGCCCGACGAGCGAGATCCCGCTCGAAGCGGAGACCGAGCGCGCCGACGGCCCGGCGCCGGACGAGGCCGAGCACCGGCCGGCGCACCGTCCGCGAGTTCCCGTGTGACGCGCGCACGTGTGCCGGATCTCCCCGTGACACACGTTCTCCCCGCGCCCTTTCGGTGCCCCACCGGGCCGCGGCCTGCTCCGGCAGCCGCGGCCGGGTGGCGTCCGGAACCGGCCCGGCTCCAAGGATCGGCGCACCCTGAAGTCTCCCCGGGCAGCGGGTACTTGACTTGAAGTGCGCTCCAGGATCCAGACTCCCCGTCAGGTCCGCGAACGCCGGGCCGGCAGGGAGGGCACACCCATGAGGTACCGCACGATCGGCACCGACCCGGCGACCCGCCGCGAGGTGAGCGTGCTGGCGCTCGGCGCGATGCTGTTCGGCTCGATGACGGACGAGAAGACCTCGTTCGCCGTCCTGGACCGCTACGTCGAGGCCGGCGGAAACTTCATCGACACCTCCGACAACTACGCCTACTGGGTGGACGGCGGCCAGGGCGGCCAGAGCGAGACCCTGCTCGGGCGGTGGCGGCGCAGCCGCGGAGTCGGGGACGAGATCGTCATCGCGACCAAACTCGGCGCCCGCCCGCTCGCCCCCGGCACCGGCTTCGTCGACAACCCGGAGGGACTGTCCGCGAAGGTGATCAGGGAAGCGGCCGAACGGAGCAGGGAACGGCTCGGCACGGACCGCCTCGACCTGCTGTACGCGCACATCGAGGACCGGACCGTCTCGCTGCGGGAGACCGTCGAGGGCTTCGCCGGGCTGGTGGCCGAGGGGACCGTCGGGCTGCTCGGGGTGAGCAACCACGCCGCCTGGCGGGTGGAGCGGGCGCGGGCGATCGCCGCCGCGGCGGGACTGCCCGGCTACGAGGTGCTGCAGTACCAGCACAGCCTGCTCCGGCCGCGCACCGACGTGCCCGACGGGCTCTTCCCCGAGGGAAGCCTCGGCGGTGCCACCCCGGACCTCCTCAGCTACCTGCGTGCCGAGCCCGGCCTGACCCTCGTGGCCTACTCACCCCTGCTGGGCGGTGCCTACACGCGGGACGACAAGCCCCTGCCGTCCGACTACGACCACCCCGGCACGCCCGCCCGCCTCGCGGTGCTGCGGGACGTCGCGAAGGAGACCGGGGCGACGGTCAACCAGGTCGTCCTCGCCTGGCAGATCGGCGGCACGCTGCCCGTGATCCCGCTCGCCGGTGCCTCCTCGGTGGCCCAGCTGGAGGAGAACCTGGCCGCCGTCGACCTGGAACTGACACCGGAGCAGCGCGCCCGGCTGGACGCGGCGCACTGACCGGCCGGGGCGCCGACGGGAGCGTGTCGGGGAGACGGCACGCACGCCCGGCGCGGCGCCCTCAGCGCTTCCTGGTCCGTCCGGTGCGGCACGTGGTGAGCAGCAGAGCGATGTCGTCCGGCCGCTCCGTGGCGTGCCGGGCCTCCTCGGTGAGCCGGTTGGCGGTGCCCGCGAGCGAGGGGGCGCCGGGCCGCGAGCGCGGGCCGCCCGCCTGGGAGAGGGCGGTCCGCAGGTTCGCGATGCCGTCGTCGATGTCGTGGCCCGGCCTCTCGACCAGTCCGTCGGTGTACAGCGCCAGCACGGCGTCCGGTTCCAGGAGCAGGTCCGTCACCGGGTAGACGGCACCGGGGTCCACCCCGAGCACCACCCCGCCGGGCAGGTCCAGCACCTCTGTACGGCCGTCGGGGTGACGCAGCAGGGGCTGCGGGTGACCCGCCCGGGCGGCCCGGGCACGCCCGGTGCCCGGATCCAGCCTCACGTAGCAGCAGCTCGCGAACTGTCCGGGGTCCAGGTCGATGAGCAGCCGGTTGGTGCCGCTCATCACCTCGTCCGGGGGCTGGTCGCCGAGCGCGAACGCCCGCACGGCGCTGCGCAGTTGGCCCATGGTGGCCGCTGCCTGCACTCCGTGTCCCTGCACGTCGCCGATGACCAGGGCGAGCCCGTCGCCCGCCTCCACGACGTCGTACCAGTCGCCGCCCACGTCCATCCCCTTGGTGCCCGGCAGATAGCGGCCCGCCGTCTCCACCAGGGGGTGCGCGGGCAGCCGGTGCGGCAGCAGCGCCTCCTGCAGCCCCCGGGCGAGGGCCGCCTCCGTGTCGTAGCGCCGGGCCCGCTCCAGGGCCTGGGCGATCAGTCCGGCCAGGGCGGTCAGTACCGCCCGTTCCTCGGTGCTGAAGGGGCGGGGGCGGTCGAAGCCCAGGATGCAGGAGCCGACCGGCCGGCCCGAGGCGATCAGCGGCAGGAACGCCCGGGCTCCCTCCGTGGCGTCCAGGGGGATGTCCGGGTACGCCTCCGCCAGCTGCGGCATGGACTCGAAGAACAGCGGACGTCCACTGGTGAGCGTGTCGACCCCCGGCAGGTGGGTGTCGAGACCGACACCGTCGAAGGGCGCGAGGAAGCCCTTCGGGAAGCCCGTCTCCCACGCGAGGTAGAGATGGCGCTCCTGCAGCAGGTAGATGGCCAGGCGCCGGCCGCCGAAGGCGGGCAGCAGCTCGCGCATCACGACCTCGGACACCTGGCGCGCGGTCACCGCCTCGGTCAGCGCGATGGCGAGGACGATCGGACGGTACAGCGGCGCGGTCGAGGTGATCCCCTCCGTGGTCCCGTCGCCGGTGATCTCGTCGGCGGTGAGCTGGCGGGCGTCCACCGGCGCGGACTGCGCGGCGGAGGCGCCCCCCACCGGCACCACCTTGCAGGCGAGGCTGTCCGGGCCCGGATGGACCGACAGGGTGAGCCACTCGCCCTCGTCCGGCGCCGCAGGACGCCGGCCGGGGTCCCCCGAGGGGCGTCTGACCTGGAAGTGCACCGCCCCCGGCGACAGCAGCGCGCCGCGCAGATGATCCTCGTACCGGGGGCGGTCGAGCCACGGAACGGCCTCCCACAGCGACCGCCCGAGCAGCTCCGTCCGCGGCCTGCCGAGCAGCTGGGCGGCGCGCGGATTGACGTACGTGATCATCCCGAGCCGGTCGAGCGCGAACACGCCCTCCGTGAGCAGGTCGGCGGCCTCGGCGGCGGCCGGGCCCGGCCCGGGGTCGATGACGAGCCCGTTCACGCGGTGCGCGCGCGACGCCTTGCCGGGGGTCCCGCCGGGCGTCCACAGCTCCAGCAGGCGCCGGCCCCCCGCCACCCCGCGCACCGTCAGCGGGAGCGCCGGGGGACGCCCGGTGGCCGTCTCGCGCAGGGCGGCCAGCAGCCGGCCCGCGTCGTCGGGCGTCAGCGCCCGCGCCAGCGCCTCCGGCGTTCCGGGGAAGTCCTCGGGGTCGACGCGCAGCAGGTCCCACAGCGCGTCGTCCCCGGTCACCATGGCGTTCGCCGGATCCCAGGTGAACCGGCCGAAGCGGGCCGGGGACGCGCCGAGGGCGGGCGGCCGCACGCACAGCGGCTCGCTGTCCCAGGTCAGCCCGGGATGCTCGTCCTCCAGCGACAGCAGCGCGGTCCCCAGCCCTTCCGCCACCGCGGTCATCCGGTCGAGGTCCAGCACCGCCTCGGGCGGGTCCGGGACGGAAGGGTGCAGCACGGTCAGTACCCCGAAGCACGTCGACGCGCCCACCACGGGCACGTACGCCGAGCCGAACTGGAACGGCAGGCCCGCGGCGAGCTGCGGGTAGCGCCGCATGGTCTCCGTGGCGTCCGCGAGCAGGACGTCGGTGCCGAGCCGGTGGGCATCGGCCGCCGGGAAGGGCCGGTCCACGTGGATGCGCCACCAGGGGCGGAACAGCGATCCCGGCAGTCCGGCGAGCACGGCCAGCTTGAGCAGCCCGGGGGTGCGCGAGCGCAGGTACACGCCGCCCGCGTAGCCGCCGACCGCCTGGATCGAATCGGCCACGGCGCGGTGGAGCAGCGCGGCCAGCCGTTCCTGCGCCCGCTCCGTACGGTCGGCGCTCCCAGTCATCGGTCTGTCCTCGTCCGCGCAGCACGCACCTGGTCGGTAACACAGCCAGAATGCGCTCCCCGGACCCGCCCCCGCACCTCGGCGCCGCCGGGGGCACGCCGTCCGGACCACCGCGGGTCGGCGACGCGCGGCGAGGGCAGGCCTCAGGGGCGGCGGTACAGGGTGATGGAGTGGCCGACCTCCTCCACGGGCCTGCTGGTGGCGATCAGCTCGGCGAGCCGGCCCTTCGCCTTCGCCGCCGCGGAGTCGGAGACCACGAGCAGACCGTGCACGGAGGCCGTGGGCACCTTGCGCGGGTCGGACGCCCGGATCCCGTAGTGGGAGGGTACTCCGCTGCCCTTGTAGACCAGCCAGACCCGCTCGCCCGCGTGCCGGTCGCGGAGCCGGTCGGCGAGCCGTCCCAGGTCCTGGCCCCAGTCGACGTTCGAGTCGTGCAGCCGCAGATGGGTCGCGGAGGGCCCGCCGAACGCCTCGTTGGAGTACGGCAGGTAGTACGGGTACGTCAGCAGCGAGCTCACGGCGGCGAACGCCACGAGGGCCCCCGTCACCAGGCGCGCCCGTCGCCCGCGCCAGAGGGTCACGGAGGCGGCCGCGACCGCGAGGAACACCGGCACGAAGATCGCGTACCGGACGCCCAGGTCACGGGAGCCGAGCATGGCCGCCGCGAGCAGGACCGCCGGACAGGCGAGCACGTACGGGGCCGCGGCCCGCATCCGCGGTACGGCCAGGAGGGCGACGGCACCGGCCGACCAGAGGGCGAGCGCGCCCAGCGGCGTCTTGATCAGCAGTGCCACCGGCAGGTAGTACCAGAGGGACCCACGGTAGTGCCGGCCGAGCAGGAAGCCCTCCCAGGCCGCGTACTCGAAGCCGAACTGGACGCGCAGGCCGTCCCGGTACGGCCGCGGGAACGGCAGCAGGTCCGTGACCAGCCCCCGGGTCCCGCGGATGTCCGGTACACCGGCCGGCGCCGACCACCGCAGCCGCGGATCGACGGCGAGGTAGGCGGCCCACACCACGGCCACGACGACCAGCACCACACCGGCCGCCGCCACGACCCCCCGCCCCAGCAGCCGGGCCCGCGGCCTTACGCCGGACCTGCGGTCCCGGTACGCGACGCACACCGACCAGCCCACCAGGCACAGCACCACCGGCACGGCCGCGAGCATGCTCATCCTCGTGGCCACGGCCGCGCCCAGTGCCGCGCCGGCGAACGGCAGGTACAGCGCCGGACGCCGCCGCGCCCGCCACACCAGCCAGACCGAGGTCAGCAGGAAACCGGCGGCCGGCACGTCCAGGGTGGCCAGCGATCCGTGAGCGATGAGGTCGGGCGAGAACGCGTACAGCGTCAGTGCCGCAGATCCGCCCCAGGGACCGGTGAGATCACGGGCGAAGGCGAACACCACCAGCCCGAACAGCAGCGTCAGGACGATCACCGGCAGCCGCGCCCACAGCAGCAGCCGCCCGGGATCGTTGCCCGACTCGTACAGCAGATGCCGGCCCAGTGCCGTCTGGTCACCGGTGAAACCGGGGTCGAGGTGCGGACGGGCGAACACCAGCCCCGAGGCGATGATCAGCTTGCCCAGCGGCGGGTGCTCCGGGTTGTAGCGCAGGCTGTGCTGCTGCGCGTAGACCACGGCGGTGCCCGCGTACACCGGCTCGTCGATGGTCGGCGTCTGCCGTACGGCCGTCGAGACCATCGCGAACGCCATCTGGGCCAGCAGGGCGACCACCACCAGCGGCAGCAGCCATCGCCGCTGCCGTCGCGGCCCGACCCGTCCGGCCGAGGGGGAGTCCCGCACCCCGGCCGGGCCGGTCCGCCCGGCGCCGGGGCCGAGCACCGGCGCCGCGTCCTGTGCCGTCACGCGGGCACCCCGGCGAGCGTTCCGGCCATGCCGCCACTTCCTCTGTCCGCCACGCACGACGACCTCACGGCCCCACCCTTCCGCCCTCCCTTGGTACGCGGCCCCGCCCGGAACGGTTCAACGGCGCGGCCCGCGCCGGGAGATGCCGTCCGACACGCTAGAGCACGGAGGCCACCGGGGTGCGCGCGTCCCGCCGGACGCGGCATGCCGACACCGGCCGGTCCGCCCGCCGCGCCCGCGCAGCCGCCTCATCCGTGCGCCCCCGTCCCGACCGGCCGCGGTCGCCCACCGGCCGACGCGTCGCGTGCCAGAATCGCAACCGTGGATGGGGGGATCCTCGAACGCGAGAAGGAACTCGGCCAACTGGCCGCGGCCGTACGGGAAGCAGCCGACGGCGCGGGTTCGGTGGCGCTCGTCCTCGGCGAGGCCGGAATCGGCAAGTCGAGCCTCGTGCGGGCGCTGCCCGAGGTGCTTCCCGCCCAGGCACGCGTGCTGCTGGGGGAGTGCGACGACCTGGCGACCCGACGTCCCCTCGGCCCCTTCCGCGATCTCCTCGGCAGCGTCGGCGCCCCACTGGCCGACGCGCTCAACGGAGGCGGCGACCGGCACCGCGTCCACGACGCCCTGCGCACGGAACTGACCGGGCCGCCCCGCCCGACCGTGCTCGTCGTCGAGGACGTGCACTGGGCCGACGAGGCGTCGCTCGACGCCCTGCGGTTCCTCGTCCGCCGGGTCGAACGGCTCCCGGCGGTCCTCGTGATGACCTACCGGGACGACGAGCTGGACCGGGAGCACCCGCTGCGCCCCCTGCTCGGCCAGGTGTCCCGGGCGGAGCGGGTGCTGCGGCTGCCGTTGTCCCCGCTGTCCCTGGACGCCGTACGACGGCTGAGCGCGGGTGGCGGTCTCGATCCCGCGCAGGTGTACGAGGTGACGTCCGGCAACCCGTTCTTCGTCGCCGAGGTGATGGCCGCCGGCGCCCTCGGCGAGGTGCCCCCGACGGTGGTGGACGCCGTACTGGCCCGGCTGCGGGCTCTGGACGGGTCCACCCGGGACGCCCTGGAGCAGCTGGCCGTGGTGCCCTCCGCCGTGGAGCACAGGCTCGCGGAGGTCCTGCTGTCCGACGGCGTCTCCGCGCTGGCCGCGGCCGAGCGGCGCGGACTGCTCGTCGTGACCCCCGAACGGGTCGGCTTCCGGCACGAGTTGATCCGCTGCGCCGTCGCGGACTCGCTGCCCGCGACACGCCGCATCGCGCTCAACCGCGACGTGCTGAGCGCTCTCACCGCCCTGCCGGGCACCGACTCCTCACGGATCGTCCACCACGCGGCGCAGGCCGGAGACCTGGAGGCGATCGCCCGCTACGGGCCCGGCGCCGCCCGCGACGCCGCGCTGGCCGGCGCGCACCGGGAGGCGGCGGCCCTGCTGAGGCTCGTCCTGCGGCACGGCGAGCGGTTCGCCCCGGCCGAACGCGCCGAACTGCTGGAGCGGTACGCCGTCGAGAGCTACACCGTCGCGGACTCCCGCTCCGCCGTCCGCGCTCAGCGGGAGGCGGTCGAGCTGCGGCGGTCGCTGGGGGACGCCCGCGCGCTCGGCGCGGCACTGCGGTGGCTCTCGCGGATCCGCTGGTGGGCGGGGCACGCCGAGGAGGCGCGGGAGGCCGCGCAGGAGGCTATCGCCGTACTGGAGGGCGCGGGAGACGAGCGGCTGCTCGCCCTCGCCCTCAGCAACATCTCCCAGCTCCTCATGCTCTCCGACCGCAACGCCCAGGCCGTCGCCTTCGGCGAGCGGGCCGTCGGACTGGCGCGCGGGACCGGGGACAGGGAGATCCTCACGCACGCTCTCAACAACGTGGGTTCCGCGCGCTGGCGGGGCGGAGACCCGCTGGGACGGGCGCAGTTGGAGGAGAGTCTGAAGGTGGCTCTGGCGGCGGGCGAGGTCGAGCACGCCTGCCGGGCCTACGCCAACATCATCTGGACCCTGCTCGAAAACCTCGAACACCGCGAGGCGGACCGCTTCCTGGCACCCGCCATGGAGCTGGCCGACCGGGCGGAGCACCTGGGCTTCCTGAGCTACCTCCAAGTGGAGATGGCCATGCGGCGGTTCGCCGCCGGGGACTGGGAGGACGCCGAACGGTACGCCGAACTCGGTGTGCGGGAGTTCGTCCCCGCCCGCAGTCCCGCCCTGACCGTGCTGGGCCGCGTACGGGTCCGCAGCGGCCGCGCCGGTGCGCGCGAACTACTCGGCCGGGCCTGGGAGATCGCGGTGCGCAGCAGCGAGCTCCAGCGCACCGGACCGGTCGCCGCCGCCCTCGCCGAGGCGGCCTGGCTCGACGGCGACCACGGCGCGGTGGCGGCGGTGGCGGGCCCGGTGTTCGCGCAGGCCCGCCGCCTGGACGCGGTGTCCCACCGCGCCGAACTCGGCTACTGGCTCACCCGGGCGGGGTGCCCGGTCCCCGCGGACGGCTCGGAGCACCCGTACGCGCTCCAGGCAGCCGGCCAGTGGCAGGCCGCGGCCACGGCCTGGCAGGAGGCCGGCTGCCCGTACGAGCGGGCGGCGGCGCTCGCCGAGAGCCCCGAACCCGACGACAAGCTCACCGCGCTCGCCGCCCTGGACGCGCTGGGCGGCCGGCCGTTGGCCCGCTTGATCCGTGCACAGCTGCGGGACCTCGGCATCCGGCGCATCCCGCGAGGGCCGCTCACCACGACCCGGGGGAACCCGGCCGGTCTCACCGAGCGCCAGCTCCAGGTGATGCGACTGCTCGCCCGCGGGCTGACCAACCCGGAGATCGCCGATCGGTTGGTGCTGTCCGTGCGGACCGTCGACAACCACGTCGCCGCGGTGCTCGACAAACTCGGTGTGCACACCCGGCGCCAGGCGGCGGAACGCGCGCGGGAACTGGGCGTGCTGCCCGCGCGCGAAACGTAGGTAGCCGCCGCGTCGAGCTGAGTGACCGGCACGCATGTCCACGGGACGGACACGGGACTAGAAAGTTGAACCGTAAGCGAGAGCGGGTCGCGAGGAACCCGGACACGGGAGGGTCCTCGAACACGGCCCCAGACACGGGGGATCTCATGGACAGGACGCCCGCACAGACGGCGCGCGCACAACTGACAGCCTTCCAAGGGCAGTTGATCGGACCGGAGGACTCCGGCTACGAGGACGCCCGGACCGTCTACAACGCCATGATCGACAAGCGCCCCGCCCTGGTGGCGCGCTGCACAGGCCCCGAGGACGTGGCCCTGGCCATCGGCTTCGCCCGCGAACGACGGCTGCCGCTCGCGGTCCGCGGCGGCGGACACCACGGGGCCGGACTGGGCACCTGCGACGGCGGCCTGGTCGTCGACCTCTCCCCGCTCAAGGACATCCACGTGGACCCCGAAGCCCGCACCGTGCGCGTCGGCGGCGGCTGCCTGTGGGGCGAGGTCGACCGCGCCACCCACGAGCACGGCCTCGCCACGCCCAGCGGCATCATCTCCACGACCGGCGTCGGCGGACTCACCCTGGGCGGAGGGCTCGGCCACCTCACCCGCAAGTGCGGGCTGACCGTGGACAACCTGCTCGCGGCCGACCTGGTGCTGGCGAGCGGGGAGCGGGTGCGCGCCAGTGCCGAGGAGAATTCCGACCTGTACTGGGCGATCCGCGGAGGTGGCGGCAACTTCGGCGTCGTCACCTCGTTCCTCTTCCGGCTGCACGAGGTGAGCACGGTCGTCGCGGGACCCACGTTCTGGCCGGTCGAGCTCGGCGCCGAAGTCCTCGCCGCCTACCGCGACTTCATCCCGCACGCGCCCCGCGACCTGAACGGCTTCTTCCTCTACGGCTCGGTCCCGCCGGGGCCGCCGTTCCCCGAGGAGATCCACCTGCGCAAGGTCTGCGGCGTGGTGTGGTGCTTCGCCGGGGACGACACGGACGCGGCCGCAGGGGCGATGGCACCCCTCCTGGACGCGCTCCCCGAGCCCTTGGTCCACGGCGTCGCGCCCATGCCCCATCCCGCGATCCAGTCCGCCTTCGACGGGATCTACCCGCCCGGGGACCAGTGGTACTGGCGGGCCGACTTCGTCGACGACATCCCCGCCGAGGCGATCGACCTGCACGCCAAGTTCGGTGCCGAACTGCCCAGCTGGAAATCGACGATGCACCTGTACCCGGTCGACGGCGCCGTCCACGACCACGCCCCGACCGACACCGCCTGGAGCTATCGCGACGTGCGCTGGGCCTCCGTCTACGCGGGCGTCGACCCCGACCCCGCCAACGCCGGCCCCATCCGGCAGTGGACGGTGGACTACTTCGAGGCGCTGCACCCGTTCTCCGCCGGCGGGGCGTACGTCAACATGATGATGGACGAGGGCCAGGACCGGGTCCGCGCCGGCTACCGGGACAACTACGCCCGGCTGGCGCGCATCAAGGCCGACCGTGACCCGTACAACCTGTTCCGCGTCAACCAGAACATCCGTCCCGCCTAGAGGGGCCGTCCGGGGCACCCCGGGTCCGCGGTGCCCCGGACGACACCCCTGACCGACCGGGCCCTGCCCATCGTCCGCCGGCTCGTCGCCGCCCACGGCGGACGACGGCTGACGGGCCGGGGTCTATTCCCGGCGACAGGGGTGGCGTTCACACCAGGACCGGCGGTCCTGCTTCCCGCCGGGACCTGGCTGCCGGGCCCGCACGGGCGCAGTGTGGCTTCATGAACACCACCACCACACCCGCACCGGTCAGGAGCCGCGTGACACCCCTGCGGACACTGCTGGGAGGCACCTACGTCCCCCGCGCCGACCGCGCGCGCCGCCGACGCCCGGCTCACCGGAACACGTTGTCCGACTCCTCCCAGATCGAGGGATCGCCCCGCATGTACTCCCGCGGGGTCCTCGACGACGTCTGATACATCGCGTCGATCTCCGCGGCGAAGCGGTTGACGATCGCGTCTCGGCGCAGCTTCATCGACGGCGTGAGCAGGCCGTTGGCCAGGTCGAAGGGCTCCGGCAGGACCCGGAAGACGCGGATGGACTCCGAGCGGGACACCGTGCTGTTGGCCGCGGCGACGGCACGTCTGACCTCCTCCCGCAGCTCGTTCTCCTCGCGCACCTCCCGGCCCGGCGTCTCCCCCTGAAGGGAGCGGGCCGTGCGCCAGTGCGCGAGGAAGGCGGGGTCGAGGGTGATCAGGGCGCCCACGCAGGGGCGGTTGTCGCCCACGACCACGGCCTGGTGGATCAACGGGTGGACGCGCAGCCGCTCTTCGAGGAGCGCGGGCGCCACGCTCTTGCCGCCGCTCGTGATGACGATGTCCTTCTTGCGGCCCGTGATGGTCAGATATCCCTCGGAGTCGAGTCTGCCGATGTCCCCGGTCGCGAGCCAGTCGTCCAGGAAGGAGGCGGCCGTGGCCTGCGGGTCGTTGACGTACCCCTGGAACACCGAGGGCCCCCGGACGAAGATCTCCCCGTCGTCGGCGACATGGATGTCCGTGCCCGGCAGCGGGCGCCCCACCGTGCCGGACTTCTCCCGGCCCACGGGCTGCGCCGTGATCCCGCCGCTGGTCTCGGTGAGGCCGTACCCGTCGTGGACGAAGATCCCGATTCCCGCGTAGAACAGGGCGAGTTCGCGGTTGAGGGGGGAACCGCCCGACACGGCGCCGCAGACCCGGCCGCCGAGCGCCGCGCGCAGTTTCCGGTACACGGCCTTCTCGTAGAAGGCGTGTTGCAGGCGCAGATCGAAGCCGGGCGCGGGACCTGTCCCCAGCCGGTGCCGCTCGGCGACCATGGCGAAGTCCTTCGCGGTGCGCACCGCCCGCTCGAACAGGGCTCCGTGGCCCGCCTGTTGAGCCGTCCGCAGGAAGTTCTTGTAGATCTTCTCGAAGACGAACGGCACGGCGTACAGGTAGGTGGGCTGGAAGGACCGCAGCGCGGCGGAGAGCGCGTCCTCGCTCAGGTCGGGTTCGTGACCCAGCAGCAGTCCGCCGCGTATGCACAGCCCCTGGATCATCAGGCCGTACACGTGGGAGAAGGGCAGGAAGGCGAGCACGGCCGGCTGCTCTCCCGGCGGCGCCGCGGTGTGGCCCCAGCCCGCCAGCAGCGTGTCGCAGGGGCTCGCCAGGCCGCGGTGGGTCAGCGCGCACCCCTTGGGCTGCCCCGTCGTGCCGGAGGTGTAGGCGACGACCGCGGTCGAGTCGGGCGGCACGATCCGCCGCAAGGCGTCCACGGCCATCGGCGGTATGGAACGTCCCCGCTCGGTGAGATCGGCCAGCGCCCCGGCGTCCAACTGCCATACGTGGCGCAGCCGGGGGAGTGAGGCGCACGCCGAGCCGACCGTCATCACGCCCTCCTCGTCCTCGACGACCACCGCGACGCACTGCGCGTCCCCGAGGATCCACGAGACCTGGTCGTGCGACGACGTGGGGTAGATCGGCACGATCTCGGCGCCCAGGCACCACAGGGCGTGGCTGAGCACGGTCCACTCGTAGCGGGTGCGCGCCATGATGGCCACGCGGTCGCCGGGGGAGATGCCGGAGGCGATGAGTCCCCGGGCCACGCCGACGACCTCGTCCCGCAGTTGAGCGGCGGTGACCGGTGTCCAGGACGCCGAGGAGGAGTTCGTGCGGCGTGCGGCCTGCCGGAGCCCGGGATCACGGAGCGCCGTGTCGAAGAGGCTGTCGGCCAGTCCTCCCTGCATGGGTGCCGTGACCGCAGGGGGGTGTTCGAACTCGTGCATGCGCCGCTCCGCAATTCTCCGCGACGTGACCTCACCGAGAGGCGCTGGGTCGAGGATCTCGAATGTAGCCCACAGCGACGACCACTGTGCTGGGAATGACGGACCGGTGCCGCACTGATCGCCGGACGACGCCGTGACGGTCGGCCCGTCCCGGCCGCGGGTCAGCCCGTCTTGGTTGCGAGGACGCGGTGCAGGGCGGTCTTCAGGTCGGCCACGAACGCGTCGCGGGTCCGGTCGTCGAGGAGGCCGAGGGACAGGTACGGGTTGAGGTCCTCCAGCTCGACCAGGAGGAGCTCCCCGTCCGGGGCACGGCAGGCGTCGACGCGCTGGATGCCGTGGTCGAGGGTGTTCCACTCGACGAAGAGGCGGGCGAACTCCAGGTCGGCGGGGGTGGGTTCGTACCTCTCGAGTTCCCAGCGCCGGTCGGGCCGGGGCGCGTACAGGGCGTACTGGAACGAGCCGTCGACGAAGTAGAACGACACCTCGTACCGGAACGGGACGCGGGGCTGGACGAGGACACCGTCGTAGGAGAGGTCCGCCAGCCGGTCGCGGGGCACGAACCGCAGGCCGATGGAGTCCGCGCCGGCCTTCGGCTTGACGACGTACTCGTCGACCTCGGGCAGCCGGCCGAGGTCCCGCAGCCGGTCGACGGTGGGGATGACGGGAAGGCCCTGCGCGGTGAGGTCCAGGAGGTACTGCTTGCCGGCCACGTCGGCCCGGCCCGTCAGCTGGTTGTAGACGAGCGTCCCGCGCTCGGCGGCCGCGGCACGGAAGGCGTCGTAGGCCTCCTGGTGGTGCAGCACGGGCCCGCTGTTGCGGACCACGACCAGGTCGAAGGCGTCCATCAGCGTGACCGTGTCGAGAGGGTGGCACAGGGCGACGTCGAAGTCCTCGCGCAACCGGGAGGTGAGGAAGATGTCCTCGTCGCAGTACCGCCGCCCGCCGGCCTGGTAGGCGAGGTCGGTGACGAACAGGACGCGGTGCTGGGCGGTCGGCATGTCTCTCCCGGAGTGCGAGGGCGCTCCCGCACGCTATCCCGGCCCCGCGCCGCCGCCGGACGGGGGTTGTCAGTGCCGTCCGCTGCCTTTCGGCGCATGGGGAACTGGGGAGGGTCCGTGGCGGCCCGTACGGATGGTGACCTGCGCGATCTCATGGAGGCGGCGGGTTTCGACGAGGTGGAGGACGCGGAGGTCCTGGAGGACGGCTGGCAGGTGGCCGACTTCGCCGACGCTCCGGAGCGGGCGCTGGCCGCCCTCGTCGGCAGGACCGGGACACCGGTGCTGATGGTGTCCTTCATGGACAGTGACGTAGGTCTGGTGAAGGGGGTCACCCCGGAGGGGCACGGCTGGGAGGGCCTGCTGGACCGCGAGACGGCGGAGAGCTACGAGATACCGCTGGAGGAGTTCCCCGTCGAGCGGGCGGTGGAGGGCGCGCTGGCCTGGTCGGCCGCGGCCGGACTGACGGCCGACGCGGCCGTCGTCGAACAGGCGCTGACGGAGCCGGCCCTGTTCGCCGAGGAGCTCGCCTCGCTCCTGTACGCGGGCCTGGGCATCCCGGGAGCGGAGTCGCCCGCCTCCGACGAGGACGACGCGTAGCAGCCGACCGATCCGGAGCCCGCGTGAGGGGGCGGGCCGGTCCCGTCCGGGTGGTGTGCCACGTCGAGCTGTTCGGCGTGAACGCCCCAGGGAAGTCGCTCAGTTGTCCACCGGTGGCGCCGATCTCCTCGGCGAAGAGACCGAGATGGTTGGCACAGCTGAACATCTTGTCGAAGGCGTACCGGGCCGGTCCGACGCAGTGGGGCCCGGGAGACGCCTGACGTTAGGCGGGCGACCAGCCCGGCGCCGGCACGGCCGAAAAGCAGGGCCCGTGTGATTGGCCGGAGATCGCTCTGGCTGCCCGGGGCGGGCGTCCATACGATACGGACGCCCCGCCTTCACAGCTCCTTCACAAGGGCGGAGTGATGCACAGGCACGTCTTTGGCATGTGCATGACGCACGTGTCGTTCCACCCGATCCCGCACCTGGTCCCGCGACGGCCTCCGCGCAGGCGGAGCGCCGCACCCCCCTGATTCGCGGCGGCACACATCCCGTGCCGCCGGAGAACCGACGCAACGGATTGGACCGATATGGCTGGTGGGCTGTTCCTGAGCGGCGCGATCGCCGCTCTCTTCGCCACCGCGATCCCCGTCACCGACCCGTCCTCCGGGTTCACCGACCCGCCCCCGGACAAGATCGTCATCAAGGTCGCCACGGTGAACGGCTCCGGCTGTCCGCAGGGCACCGCGGCCGTCGCCGTCTCCCCGGACAACACCGCCTTCACCGTGACCTACAGCGACTACCTCGCCCAGGTCGGGGGCAGCTCCGACCCCACCGCGTTCCGCAAGAACTGCCAGCTCAACCTGATCGTCCACGTGCCGCAGGGCTTCACCTACGCCGTCGCCAGCGCGGACTACCGCGGCTTCGCCGCACTCCAGTCGGGTGCCACCAGCACCGAGAAGGCGTCCTACTACTTCCAGGGGTCGTCCAACACGGCAGCGATCACCCATCCCTTCCGCGGCCCCTACAACGACAACTGGCAGGCCACCGACACCACGGACTGGGCCCAACTGGTCTGGGCACCCTGCGGAGTGCAGCGGAACTTCAACATCAACACTGAACTCCGCGTCAACGCGGGCACGTCCGCGCCCGGCAGCACCAGCTTCATGACCATGGACTCCACCGACGGCGACATCAGCACCGTCTACCACCTGGCCTGGAAGGAGTGTCCCGGCAGGTGACCCCCGCCGTCCACCGGCTCCCGCGCACCGGAGCCGGTGGACGCGCGGCCCCGGACCGGCCGAATACCGCTCCCCGGGATTCCTCTCTTGGAGGGAACGGATCCGGATTCCGAGTCCGTCCGGGTTTGGAGCCGCATTCCGTGGTGAGCCGTAGTGGTAGATCGCATTGTCGAAGCAGTAAGGATGTGAACTGCGGTGTCCGAGAACCAGAAGGCCGAAGCCAAGACCGAGCAGGCCAAGGGCAAGGCCAAGGAGGCCGTCGGGCGCGTGACGGGCAACGAGCGGATGGTCGCCGAGGGCAAGGCGGACCAGACCAAGGGCGATGCCCGGCAGGCCAAGGAAAAGGCCAAGGACGCATTCCGGCACTGAGGATCACTGCATCCTTCGGGCCCGCCGCACGTTCTTGTGGCGGGCCCGCCTTTTTCCGGGGGAAATGCGCAGGCCGGCGGTCGACTCGACGCCCGGCCGCACCGTACTCGAAGGAATTCCCGCCCTCGCGCGCCGGCCGACCGAACGGGGCCGTTTCCAGCGGGCAGGGCCAGAAACAGAGTTCAGACCACGAGGCTTGAGGAGCGAAGGATGTGCGGGGAACACGGGACGCACTCCACCGACACGGCGGCCGTTGCCGGCCGACCGCGCTCGTGCGGACCGAGCAGTCCGGCCGAGGCACGCCAGGCCGTCAGGGACGCCCTCGAAGGACGTTTCCAGGGCCAAGACCCCCGAGGTGACGACGACGCCGTCGGTGACGCGCTGCTCGTGGCCTCGGAACTCACCAGCAACGCCATCCTGCACGGCGGCGGCGTCACCGACTTCGAAGTGACGCTGGTCGACCACGCCGTACAGGTGTCCGTGAGCGACGGCAGCGACCAGGTGCCCGAGACGAAGCAACGCGTGGACGAACAGGGCCGGATGCGCGTCGGGGGCCATGGATGGCCGATCATCTGCCGGCTCGCCCGCGACATCGTCGTCTCCAGTCTGCGCCCGAGCGGCAAACGCATCACCGCGATCGTGCCGCTCGCCTTCGCCTGAGCGCGGGACCCCGCCCCGTCCGGAAATCGCCGGACGGGGCCGATCGCCGGATGCGGTGAAATCCGCGGTCCGCGGAGCGCCGTTCCCGACTCGACCTGCCTGGACCGTCATTCGGTGGCGGTCCTCGGCGTATGCGCGGATGAACCCGGGGGAATGCGGAGCCCCTCGCCCGAGCCGACGGGTACGGGAATAGTCCGGGCCTCAAGCAGTTCGCTCCGGAGTGTTCTGCGCCCAACTCGCCTGCCCGGCGGAGCGCCTCACACACCCGTTTCCGTGAATTCGCGGAAGTGACTCTGCGTATACGCGCATTTTCGGCCGAGGCCGGGTGCCCCGGGATCACGGGGCACTGAAGGTGCGAACACGCCTGTTTGATCGCAGGATGGCAGGGCAACCGAATTTCGTGCTTCGGACCGGAGGCGCGCCAGCGGGAGTGGTATGCCGCCTCGGCCGTCCCTCGGGGACCGGCGGCGCCGTACTCCCGCGGTCATCACCAGACAGCACCGTGGAGGAGCGATACCGCATGCTCACCGATGTATCCACCTGCCGTTCCGCCGACCCCGCCCGCAGCGGCTCTGCCGCCAGGCGGTCGCATGACGATGCCCCGGACACGGCGTCGGCTTTCGCCCGGCTGGCCGAGCTGAGTGAGGGGCACGAGCGCGACATCATCCGGGACGAACTCGTCGAGGCCTGGCTGCCGATGGCGCATCGCATCGCCGGCCGCTTCCGCGACCGGGGGGAGTCGATCGAGGACCTGCGGCAGGTCGCGGCCCTCGGCCTGGTCAAGGCCATCGACCGCTTCGACCCCTCGCGCGGCGCCTTCGAGAGCTACGCCGTGCCGACCATCACCGGTGAGATCAAGCGTCACTTCCGCGACCGCATGTGGGCGTTGAGGGTTCCGCGCCGCGTGCAGGAACTGCGGAACAAGGTGCGGGTCGCACGACGCGAACTCACCCAGAACCCGGGCTCCCCCGAGCCCTCGATCGCCGACATCGCCGCCCACTGCGGTCTGACCGAGGAAGAGACCGCTGACGGCATGGAGGCGCTGGAGAGCTACAGCACGCTCTCCCTCGACGCCGAGATGCCCTCCGGGGACGACGGGTACAGCCTCGCCGACACCCTCGGCGCCGCCGACTCCTCCTTCGACACCGTGGTGGACCGCGAGGCCGCGAAGAAGGGTCTGAGCCGTCTGCCCGAACGCGAACGCGCCATCCTCTACATGCGGTTCTTCGAGGACATGACCCAGAACCGCATCGCGGACCGGCTCGGCATCTCGCAGATGCACGTCTCCCGGCTCATCAGCAGCAGTTGTGCCCGCGTCCGGGCCGAGGCGCTCGCGGACGAGACGCAGCGCCCCCGCCCCGCGGGACCGTCCGCTACCGCGTGACCGCTCCACCACCCTCTCCGCACGTGCGCTCCCGCCCAGCCCGGCCGCGACAGGCCGGACCCGCCGCCCTGTGACCAAGGAGTACGACCATGCTGATGCCCCACCCTGAGACGCTGCGCAAGCTCGTGGAGGAGTACGAGGCGCTCGCCGACCAGGAAGCCGCGGACGCCGTGGGAAGGCCCGGCCAGCGCGCCCAGGACCTGGCCTACACCCTGTGCGTGTCCACCGGTACCCGTGACGTGCGGCGGGCCCTCGCCGCGGCCCGGCAGCAGCTCGCGGCGACCGCCACCCCGGTGTCGCCCGCCCCGCAGGGCACCCTCGGCCGTACGACGGTCGGCCGCCGCGTCATCACGAACGGCAGGCCGCTCGGCCTCGGCGTCGGTGTCCCGGACGCCGAGACACCGGTCATGAGCGACTGACACCGGGCGAGGAGCGCACAACGGCTGACCGGCCGCACCCCGAGGGGTGCGGCCGGTCAGTGGCGTGTGGGACCCGGCGGCGCGGACACCGGGGTGCCCGCGCCGGCCCGTCAGCTCTCGACGATGCCCCGGACGTGCTCCAGGGACCCGCAGTCCGCCTCGAGTTGACGCTCCCGCTCCTTGAGGAAGGCCGCGCCCAGTTCCTCCCGGCGCTCCATGGCGACGTTCTCGCGGGCGCCGTTGAGGATGGTCCGCTCCTCCTCGTCGGCGTGGTGCGTGACGGCCTCGACGAGCTTCTCCAGCTTCTCGTCCCACTCGTCGGAGCCGACCTCGTCGACCTCCAGGAGCGCGAGCAGCGCCTCGTTGCCCTCCTCGTGCTCCGACTCGCCGTGCTCGACCTCTTCGTCGTCGATGTTCTTGTAGCGCTTGAGGGCCGGATAGACCTCGCGCTCCTCCGCGACGGCGTGCGCGATCAGCAGCCCGGAGAATTCCTTGAGCGCGCTCGCCCTGTCGGCCTCGACACTGCGCATGGCACGGAAGAGATCCTCCATCCTCCGGTGATCCTCGAGAATGAGTTCGACGACATCCTGCGTTGCAGACACGGCGGTACACGCCTTTCCTTGAAAGAGATCGGTCCACTCAGGCGCATACCCCGGTACGCCCCGACCACCACGGTGATTTTGCGGCGCCGGAGTGAAAAAAGCGTTTCCGCGAGGACAGCCGCGCACCAGGAGGAACGTTGCCGGGCCTAGGAAAAGACGTGGGCGCCGCGGGGAGCGGGCGCGACGAGACGGAGGAGGAGAGGGCCGACCGGAAATGGGGCGAGCTCATCCAGGAGATCCGGGTCGCCCAGACCGGCGTGCAGATCCTCTTCGGCTTTCTGCTCACCGTCGTCTTCACTCCGCGCTACGCACAGCTGCGTGACACCGACCAGACGATCTACATCGTCACCGTCGTGCTGGGCGCCGCCGCCACCGGCGCGCTGATCGGCCCGGTGTCCCTGCACCGGCTCGTCTCCGGGAGCCGGGTGAAGCCGCAGATGGTCCAGTGGGCCTCCCGGCTGACCTTCGCCGGGCTGATCCTGCTGCTCGCGACCATGACGTCCTCGCTCCTGCTGATCCTGCGGGTGGCCACGCACGACAGCTACGTGCCCTGGCTGGTCGCCGGGATCGTCGCCTGGTACCTGTTCTGCTGGTTCGTCCTGCCGGTGTGGGCACGTCACCACCACACGGCCGCCCTCCCGGCAAACCGGGACACGCCGGCCCGGTAGGTTCCCGCCCTCGGGCCGGACCGATCCGGCCGTATCGCGCGTTCAACGCCGCCGACGGGGCACTGGACCACGAGCGCCCGCCGATCCCAGGCGCGGCGACTGGTCCGATCCGGTCGGCCGACCGGACCTTTCGAGAGGAGTACAGGGTGGACGACTCCCTGTGGAACTACACGCCCACCAGCGGCCACACGCCCGACGACGACCTGACGGGGTACGCGGTCGAGGCCGAGGACGGCCACATCGGCAAGGTCGACAAGCACTCCAACGACGTCGTCGCCCAGTACATCGTGGTCGACACCGGCGTGTGGATCTTCGGCAAGCAGGTGATGCTGCCCGCCGGCACGATCAAGGACATCGACCACAAGGCCCGGAAGATCCTCGTGTCCCGCACCAAGGACGAGATCAAGGCGTCTCCCGAGTTCGACAAGGAGAAGCACCTGGGCGACCCCGCCTACCGCGACCAGCTGGGCGGGCACTACGGCTCCGGTCACTGACGGCCGTCCGCGCGGCCGACGCCCTCACCGCCTGCCCGTACGCCGGGGTCAGGCGGTGAGGGCGTGCTGCGGGGCACTCGTCACGGACGGTGTGCTCCGCTCCGCGGCTCTGACGGGATACGTCGTCTTCGAGGGGTCCACCACCGGGTCGCCGAGCACCAGCCGGCCGGCGGCGTGCAGCGCGTCGCACTCGTCCGTCGGGAGCGCGACGTAGCAGCCGCCGCGCCGGGCGGCCGAGGAGACGGGCTGCCAGTAGCCGTAGCGGCGGCGGCCGTTGGCGTGCACGGTGAGGCAGACGGAGAGCCGCTGCTCCGTGATCAGACGCAACACCTCGGCACCGCCCGCACTGAGCGGGGTGTGAGGGCGGGGGACGGCCCGGAGCGGCGTCACCCGGCCCTGGTCACGGCCCACGGACCCGGGAGAACGGTGGAGGGCGAGCGTCATGTGGAGGCAGCCTTTCGACGGACGTGGTTCGATCGCGTACCGCCGGAGCGGTGACGTTCTCGCTGCCCGGCATTGTTGCGGAGACCACTGACAACGCGGGCAGGGCAGGGCTGCGGAACTCTGCCTGTCAGCCGGATGCTCACTTTCCCGGGTTCCACACCTACCCCGGCCGCCTCGCGCACGACGGCACCCGGGCCCGTCCGCTCACCAGGGCAGGAAGGCGTGCACGTCCTTGCCGTCGGGGCGCACCACCACGCTGACCTGGTCCGAGAGCGCGTGGACGAGGTGCCAGCCGATGCCGCCGCCGCCCTCGCGAGGGTGGAAGGGGCGCGGGGCCGGCTTCGTCGTGCTGGTGTCGCGCAGGGTGACGTGGACGCCGTCGAACGTCCGGCGCATCCGCAGCTCGAAGGGGCCCGGAGCGTACTGGATCGAGTTCGCCGCGAGCTCCGTCACCACGAGGAGGATGTCGTCCCAGTGCTCAGGAGTGCTGGGCGGTGCCGTGCGGGCGAGCGCGGTCAGGAAGCCCTCCGCCGTCAGGCGCGCGTCGGTGACGTTGCGCAACTGTCCGGCGAAGGAGCTGCTGAGGATGTCGATGTGCTCGCGTGACAGGTTCTCGTCCCCACTCGGTCTTCTTGCCATGTCGCCTTCCCGGAAATCGGCACCGGGACTCCTGCTTCTTCCGGCGGGTCGGAGCGCGGGGTCGTCCGCGCCGGCGGGCGACGGTCCCGGGCTCTCGGGCTGCGTCACGTGCCCTCCACTCCTCGCCGGACCGCTCCGCGCACGGACGTGCCCGGCGTGGCTGATCAGGCCGCGGCCGCCCTGGCCCGGCGGGTCGCAGTACGCCTGCGCAGCGCGCGCCGCTCGTCCTCGCTCGTGCCGCCCCACACGCCCTGGGTCTGCTCGGAGTCCAGCGCCCACTCCAGGCACGCGTCCTGGACCGGGCAGCCCCGGCAGACGGCCTTGGCCTCCTGGATCTGCAGCAGGGCAGGGCCGGTGTTGCCAATGGGGAAAAACAGATCGGGGTCGGCGGTGCGGCATGCCGCGGACTCGCGCCAGTCGTCCATGAGGGCCTCCTGCCATCGTGGTCGTCGGTCGGATCGGTGCTTGGGTCGCCGTCCGGGTCACCCCTGATCGCCCATGTGAAACGGACGGAGCCCCGCGGGTTCGGTTCCGCGGACGCGCGACGTGCCCGGCGGACGGCGTACTGTCGCCGCTGCCGGCACGCAGACCGGGGGGTTCCGACCCGGCGCGAGGGCGCCCCGATGGTGGCAAGATGGAAACGCCAGGTGTGCGCCAGTTCCCCATCGGTGAGGCAGGTGGACATGTCGCAGGAACCCGGCGAGGTCTGGGAGCAGTTCGCCGTCGGCTTGGCGGACATGGCCCGTGACCTGTTGGCGCAGGAGTCGGTCCAGGACACGCTGGACCGGGTGGTCGAGCATGCGACCGTGCTGATCAGGGGATGCGACGAGGCGGGCATCCTCACCGTGCGGCGGGGAGAGGTCCTCGCCCTGGCGGCGACGGACGACGTGGTGCGCCTCGCGGACCGGATCCAGCAGGACCTGCGGGAGGGGCCCTGCTTCGACGCGGTGGCCGACCGCCAGCCGGTCTACGCCATCGAGGACCTGCGTCAGCCGCACGAGCGCTGGTCCCGCTTCGCCCCCCAGCTGAGGAAGCTGGGCATGGGCAGCATGATGGGCTTCCTCCTGTTCACCGAGGACGACTCCCTCGGCGCTCTCAACCTCTACTCGCGGCGGTCCTACACCTTCGACGAGACGGCGCAGCGCGCGGGCTGGATCCTCGCCTCGCACGCGGCGGTGGCGTTCTCGGCGGCCCGGACGCACGCGCAGCTCAGTCACGCTCTGGAGACGCGGCACGAGATCGGCGAGGCCATGGGCATCCTGATGGGGCGCTACGGTCTGAGCGAGGAGACCGCGTTCAAGGTCCTGAAGAAAGCCTCCCAGGACCACAACATCAAACTCCGTGAGGTCGCCCGGCAGATCTGCGAGACCGGCGACAAACCTGACAGCCCGTTGGAATAGGCGGAGTTCTGCCGGGCACTCGAACGGTCGGTAAACGAAGGAGCGCCTGAATTTCCTCGGGTGCTGTCGCCAACTGCACCGACAGCGGGAGAATCTGATGACGAGTTATGGCAGTTCCTCTGCCGCGTCCTCCGGATCGCGCACGAATGGTCTGGCCATCGCGAGCCTTGTCTGCGGAATCGTGGGACTCTTCTTCCTGAACATCGTTCTCGGTCCCCTTGCCATTGTGTTCGGTGTGATCGGAATGCGTCAGGCCGGGGTCAAGGGCGGCGGCGGAATGGCGAAGGCCGGTGTGGTTCTCGGAATCGTGGACCTGGTCATCTTCGCGGTTCTTCTTGCGGTGGCCGCCTCGAACGGCGGCTTCACCTGGTACGTGGGCGGCTGACCGGCCGACGACGGACGTCACGGAGGGGCCCCACCGGAATCGATCCGGTGGGGCCCCTCCTCGTCGCGTCCGATGGGGTCCTCAGGTGGTGAGGTGGCAGAGCAGGAGACAGACGTCGTCGTCCCGCTCGGAGTCGTACAGCATCGGGTCCAGGATCCGGTCGGCCGTGCCTTCCAGATCCCGGTCGAGGTCCCGGACGCGCTGGGTGGCGAGGGCCCGCGCCAGCCGCTCGATCCCGGGGTCGATGCCCTGGGCCCGCCGTTCGACCAGCCCGTCGGTGTAGAGCGCGAGTGTCGATCCGGGAGCGAGCCGTGTCGTGTGGTCGCGGATGTCCTGGTCGAGCGGGATGCCGAGCATGGCGCCGGGCCTGGCGTCCAGTATCCGCACCTCGCCCTCGGGGGTGCGCAGGACGGGGGGCGGGTGGCCGGCGGCGGCCCAGGTGACGGTGGGCTCGTCCGGCCGGAAGCGGGCGATGACCGCGGTCGCGTACAGGTCGGGCTGGAGGTGGTGCAGGAACATGTGCAGCCGGGTCAGGAGCCGGCCGGGGGAGCCGCCGTCGACGGCGTAGGCCCGCAGCGCGGTGCGCAGTTGGCTCATCATGACGGCGGCGTGCAGACCGTGCCCGGTGACGTCGCCGACGACGGTGACCAGGCTGCCGTCTGGCTGGCGGAAGGCGTCGTACCAGTCGCCGCCGATGTTCAGGCCGTGGGTGGCCGGCAGGTAGCGCGCGGCCAGGCTCAGGCCCGGTGTGCTCGGCAGCTCGGTGAGCAGGGCGCGCTGGAGGGTCTCGGCGATGTCGCGGTTGTGCTCGAAGCGCTGGGCGTTGTCGATCGCGATGCTCGCCCGGCGGGCCAGTTCGACGAGCATGACGGTGTCGTCGGCGTCCCACCGCGCTTCGGGAGGCGTGAGCGTGACCACGCCGAGCGGGGAGTGGCGCGTGGGCAGCGGGATGCACAGCAGCGGCTGCGTGGGGTGCAGGGCCGACGGCGGGTGGTCGTCGACGCCGGACAGGCCCCCCGGGTGGTCGGCGGCGTACTGAGGGCGTCCCGTGCGGGCGGCGGCCACGGCGGCCGCCGGGCGGGGGCTCGGTCTGCCGGCTTCGTCCTGGTCGCTGAAGAGCCAGACGTCGACGCTGCGGGCGTAGGCGGGCACCAGCAGCTGGGGCAGACGCCGCAGGATCTCCTCGTGGTTGAGGGACGCGGTGAGGGCGGCGCTCGCGTCGGCGAGGAATGTCAGCCTGCGGCGTGCGTGCTCGGCCTCCCTGCGGGCCTCGCGCTCGGCGGTGAACAGCTCGCGCTGGGTGCGTCCGGCCGCGTCGAGTTCGGCGTGCAGGGCGAGGACGCCCTGGTTCGTCTGGTGCAGCTCCTCCCGGTGGAAGGCGACCAGCTCCTCCTGCTCGGCTAGGTTCTCCAGGACGATCGAGGTGTCCTCGTCGGCGCTGAGCAGCGCGTCGGCGAGGCTGGTCCCCTCGAACGGTGTCTGGTCCGCGGACGGTTGGGGCCCGCCGGGCAGTTCCGCGCTCGCCTGCCAGGCCGGCTGCCGCGGGACGAGGCCGGCGCTCTCGTGGGAGCGGACGCTCGCAGTGATCCGGCCGTGCCGGCCGTCGTGCCCGGGCGCGCCGGTGCGTACGTCGAGCCGCCAGGTCCCGCCCTTGGTGAGGCACTGGCGCAGCTGCGCGCTGAGGGCGGTGACCAGCCGGGTGCGTTCCAGGGCGGAGACGCCGTGGGCGGCCACGATGCGGGCGGTGTCGATGCGCGCCCGGGCGGCGTCGGCGACCGTGGTGATCTGCCAGGTATGGGTCATGGTTCGCGATCCGGCGGGACGGGCGTCAGTACCGCCACGGCCGTGTCGTCCCGCACGGGCCTCGCGGCACTGCTGGAGTCACGCACGATGACGGCGGCCGTGACGGCGGGGTCGAGGGAGTCGAGGGGGACGGCGGGCGGGGGAGTCCAGCGGCTGGGCAGGCCGTCGCTGTGCAGGATGAGCAGACCGTCGGCCGTCCAGGGCAGCCGCTGGCCGGGCAGCCGGGCCGGGTGGTGGGCGCCGACTATGCCGGGGTGGGACAGCAGCGGCTGCCAGCCGCCGCCGGAGCGCAGCCGTGCCCCGACGTTGCCGACCCCGGCGAAGTCCAGGGTGCGCGCGTCGAGGTCGAGCCGGGCCACGGCGACGGCGGCTCCCCGGGTGCGGCGGAGCGCGGTGTGCAGCCGGCCGAGCAGTTCCACCGGGGGCAGGTGCGGCCGGTGGCGCAGTTCCTCCAGGGCGGCGCCGGACGCCTCGGCCGCGGCCTCGCCGTGTCCCAGGCCGTCGGCCAGCAGGAGCGTGACGTGGTCACCGTCGCTGACGCAGGCCCACGCGTCACCGGAGTGCTCGGCGGCGGCCAGGGGGATGTTGACGCCGCCCGCCCGCACCCGCTCGTCCGCGCCCTGGGCGTCCCGCCCGCTCCGGTCCCCGCGGACGGCGCGGATCCGGGCCAGGGCGACGGTGCCGCGGCCGGGCGTGCTCTGGAGGTCGAAGTCGTCGGCGACGCGCCGGCAGGTGCCCAGTCCGGCCCCGAGCGAAGAGGCCGTGGAGTAACCGTCGCTCAGGGCGGAGGGGAGGTCCGTGATGCCCGGGCCGTGGTCGATCGCCAGGATCTGCACGGCCCGGCCCCCGCCGTCGGGCGTGAGTCCGGCGTCCACGGTGTCGATCAGGACCTGTCCGCCCCCGGCGTGCTTGAGCAGGTTGGTGGCGAGTTCGGTCGCGACGAGCGCGGCCGCGGCCGTACGGTCCTTGTCGAGCCCCGCGTGGTCCGCGGCTCTCTCGGCGGCCACCCGGGCGTCCCGTACCCGCGTGGAGTCGTGGACCGGCACATCCCAGACGCGCGTCATGGACTCTCCTCACGCTGATGCGGCGGGACGGCCGACCAGCTGATCACGGTGACGGCGGTGCCCGCGCCCGGGCGGCTGTCGATGGTGAACTCGTGCACCAGCCGCCGTGCGCCGCCGAGTCCGAGGCCCAGCCCGCCGCCGGAGGTGTAGCCGTCTCTCAGCGCGCGCTCGACGTCGGCGATGCCGGGCCCCTCGTCGCGGAAGGCGAGGCGCAGGCCGCGCGCGAGACCGTTCTCCAGGACGGTGGACTCGACCTCGCCGCCCCCGCCGTGCACCAGGGTGTTGCGGGCGAGCTCGCTCGCCGCCGTGACCAGCTTCGTCTGCTCCACCAGTCCGAAACCGAGCTCGGCCGCCGACTGGCGCACGTGCTGGCGCACCCACGCGAGGTCCATGTCCGAGCGGATCGGCAGACGGGCGGTGACGCAGCCGGAGGTTTCCGTCACGGGGTCTCCTGGCGTCCGGGGCTGTGCGGGGGAGGGGGCGGCGAGGTCAGCATCCGCATGGCCTCCTCGGCGTCCAGCGCGGTGCGCAGGCCGGGCAGGGTCAGGCCGAGTTCGACCAGCGTGATCGCGACGGCGGGCCGCATCCCGGCCACCACCGTCCGCGCGGCCAGCAGCCTGGCGGTGGCCGCGATCTCCGCGAGCACCCGGCCGAGGAAGGAGTCGACCATCTCGACGCCGGAGATGTCGATCACGACGCCGCTGACGGAGCTGCTGACGACGGCCTCGCCGATGTCGTGCTTCAGCTGCTCGGCGGCCGAGTCCTGCAGGTCGCCCTGGAGCGTGACGAGCAGGACGTCACCGAGCTTCAGGACCGGCACGGCGGCGCTGGAGAGGCCGATGGGTCCGCCCCTCACCGGGCGCTCGCAACGGTGCGTTCCTGGTCGACGACGACGATGCCCTGCTGGTGCAGGGCGTACTCCAGGGCGTCGGCGAGGCTCGCGCGGGTGACCACCGACCCCAGGTCGATGCCGAGGTGGACGATGGTCTGGGCGATGGCGGGCCGGATGCCGGAGACGACGCATTCCGCTCCCATCAGGCGTGCGGCCGCCACGGTCTTCATCAGGTGCTGGGCCACCAGCGAGTCGACGGTCGGCACGCCGGTGATGTCCAGGATCGCGAAGCGGGCCTGCTGGGTGACGACGGCTTCGAGCAGGCTCTCCATCACCACCTGGCTGCGGGCGCTGTCGAGGGTGCCGATCAGAGGGACGGCGACGACGCCGTTCCAGAGCTTGATGACGGGGGTGGCGACCTCGAGGAGCTGGAGCCGCTGACGGTCGATCAGCTCCTGGCCGGCGGTGAGCGTGGTCTCCAGGACGACCAGCCGCAGGGTTCCGAGCAGCGCGGTGAGGGTGACCGCGCACTCCTCGGCGTGCCCCTCGCCGGCACCGACGGGCTCCGCTCTGAGCAGTTCGGTCACGGAGGGCCGCAGGGCGGCGACCTCCTGGGCGATCTGGGCGGACGTGGCACCCGAACGCGCGCGGGAGGCGGCCATGCGCCTCAGCTGTTCGCGCACCGTGCTGAAACCGGCGGCCGCCAAGTCCTCGACCTGGTCCGCGAGGGCGACCGCCGCCAAGGCCTCGACCACGGCCCTGCCCGCTTCCACCGCCTCGTCCCGGGAGACCGTGAACACGGTGCGGAACAGGGACTCGTCGGCCCAGCGCTGCGCGATCTGCTCGCGACGGCGATGCAGGAAGTCCCCGACGTCCTGCGCCGGTGCACCTCGGTGTGCCGCCTCGTGGTCCGCCACGTGCTCGTCTCCTTCGTCGTACGGTGACCGGCCCGGGGAGCATGCCGGAGGGCGCGGTCTGTTGTCGTGCGACAACTGTAGTCACGCCGCGCGCGGGCCCGTCACCGCGTCGGCGGAAGATCGCCCCGCCGGGTGGCGCCTAGGGTTCGTGGGCGGGCCGGCCGTGCCAGTCCAGGCACACCACGAGGGCGTCGTCCTGCGGCTTCGGTCCGCCGCGGTGACCGGTCAGTTCCCGCAGGACCGCGCGGGGCACCTCCGCCGCGGGCAGCAGCCGCGTGGACGTGATGGCCCGCTCCAGTGCCTTCTCGCCGTACGTCTCGCCGCCCGGCGCGGCCACGGCGTGCACGCCGTCGCTGACGAACACCAGCCGGTCGCCCGGTTCGCACTGGAACTCCTGTACGACGTAGTCGGTCTCGTCGAACATGCCGAGGGGCAGCTGCGCCTCGAACTCGACGCACTCCACCTGCTTGTCCCGCAGCCGGAGCATCTGGGGCGAACCGGCGTCCACCACCCGCATCAGGCCGGTGGACAGCTCGAAGTCCACCATGAGCACCGAAAGGTGCGAGGACCCGCGGTACTGCGCGTAGATCGCCTGGTCGGCGAGGGCCGCCTGGTCCTCGATGGGGATCCCCGCCCGGCGGGCGTTGCGCAGCGCGTTGATGCCCAGGTGGGTGAGCAGCGCGGCCTCGATGCCCTCGCCCATGCCGTTGGTTATGTAGAGCACCAGGCGGTCCGCGCTGGCCGACCAGTCGAAGTTGTCGCCGAAGATCGCGTAGGCGGGCTCCAACTGGGCGCCGAGGTCGTACTCCGGGCGGGAGCAGGAGCGGCCGGGCAGCAGCTGCCACTGCATCTCGGCCGCCAGCGTCAGCCGGTCCTTGCGGCGTGCCTGGAGGTACAGGTCGGTGTCGCGTTCGGCCACGAGCACCTCGTGGCCGAGCACCTCGGCAATGTCGGCGAGCTCCGTCAGCGTGTCCTCGGTGAGGTGGTCGGCGGGCAGCGTCACGCTCAGCACGCCGAGCCGGTCGCCGCGCACCGCCACGGGGAGGTGCACGCGCCGCCTTTCCCCGCCGAGGTCCTCGGTGAAGGGCTCCTGGGAGCCGAAGGCCCGGCCCACGGTGCTGTTGTGCACCGGCACCGGTTCCGTGGTGTGCGGAAGGTCGGAGACCGGCTGGAGCACGGTGAGTCCGTAGTCGGCCATGAAGAGGTCGACTGACTCGGCCGCGTAGTTCCTGCCCAGGACGTCGCGGACGGCGTCCAGCAGTTGGTGGGGAGCCGCGGTGCGCAGAGCGCGCTCCGCAGCCACGAATCTGTTCACGATGTCGGGTACGCCATTCTTCGACTAGTACGATTCCGGGTCCACGCTGGGAAGAGGTCGCCCGTCCGCCCACGGCCACCGGTGTCTATTCTTTTGTGTCTGACGTCGTTCCGGCGAGCTGACAGTGCCCGAGAAGACTGGGAGAGTGAGACGGTGACTTCCTCCGGCCCGCGTCCGCAGCCCGGTGAGGTGGCTCGCGTGACCTCAGAGGCGGCCGAGCTGCTGGAGATCCTCTGGGGACGGGCCTCCACGGCGCCGGTCTCCGCCTCCCAGCTTCGGGTGCTCTTCATCCTCGAGCACAACGAGGGGATCAACCTGCGCACACTCGCCGACGGGCTCGGCTCGACGCCGCCCTCCACCAGCAGGCTCTGCGACCGGCTCCAGGCCGTCGGGTACGTCGAGCGGGTGCCCAGCGCCACCAGCCGCCGCGAGCTGTGCCTGTTCCTGAGCCACCAGGGCCGGTCGTTCCTGCGGGAGCTGAGGGTGCGCCGCGAGAGCGCCCTGGAGTCGGTGCTGGCCCAGATGCCCGCCGCGAAGCGCACGGCGCTGCTGCAGGGGCTGGAGGCCTTCTGCGCCGTCGCGGCGGCCGAGATGCAGGTCGACGCCGACCTGGACGTGCGCACGGCCTGACCGGCGCACCGGTCCGCCGCCGGTGCCGCGGCGCGTGTGCTCGCGGGCGGGATCCGGCCCGCGCCGGCCGCCGGCCTCACCCAGCGCGACATCCTTGGTCCTCTCCGTGCGTCCGACGCGTCATCACATTGTTGCCCGGCGGCCATAGTTGTCAAATGACAACTGTTGTTCGGATTTTTCCGTTCGTCCGGCCGGTCGGGCCGTCGGCGGTCTTCTGCCCCGACAGGCCCTACTGCCGACCGGTGACTTCGCTCACCTGGGCAAGAGCGGCGTCCACGCTCTCCGACGACGGCACCGCCATGTTCACCCCGGTGAGATCCAGGATGCGCCGGACGGTCGGAG
Organism: Streptomyces sp. NPDC005496; assembly: GCF_042872045.1. Classification (NCBI taxonomy): domain Bacteria; kingdom Bacillati; phylum Actinomycetota; class Actinomycetes; order Kitasatosporales; family Streptomycetaceae; genus Streptomyces; species Streptomyces sp. NPDC005496. Next base: position 56,584 of record NZ_JBIAJQ010000004.1, on the reverse strand, counting down.
TGGGGGAGATGAGCCGGACGCTGCCGCCGACCGACCGGGTCTGTTCGCGGGCCTGCAGAAGCGCGTTTATCCCGGACGAGTCCATGAAGGAGACCGCGGCCAGGTCCAGCAGCAGGTGGTGGCGGCCGCGGCTCACCTGGTCGGACAGGTGACGGCGCAGCTCAGGCACCGTGTCGACGTCCAGGAAGCCCTCGACGGTGAGCAGGGCGACACCGTCCCGAGGGAGTGTCACGTCGACGGACACCGGAACTCGCTCGGTCGACACAGTTACCTCCACTAGACACCGCAGTCGGGCTTCCCCACTGCTGAGCAGGGCTCGATGCGCCGGAGACGGTCTGCCGGGCCGGCAGGTCCGCCGGGCGATCCGTCCGGTGCCGGACGCGGGGAGCACGTCCACGCCTACCCCTCCAGGCGGTACGCACACATGGAGGCGTGCGGCGTACCGCCCGTAGGCCGTGCCCGGGCCTACGCCACCCGGATCCCGACGATGCAGGTGTCGTCGTCCGTGTCCGACCTGCTGTACGTCAGCAGCCGGTCCAGCTGGTGGTCCAGCGAGGGAGCGGTCGCCCGTGCGGTGGTCAGCAGCTGCTTCAGCGACTCCTCCACCGACCGGTCACGCCGTTCGATCAGACCGTCCGTGTACATCAGCAGCGTGTCGTCCACCGCGAGCTGCACCTCGGACTCCTCGAAGGCGGCCTCCGGCACGGCGCCGAGCAGTATGCCCTTGAGAAGGGGGAGCGGAGTCGCCTCCGTGTCCCGGATGAGCACCGGTGGCAGATGACCGGCCCGCGCCCACCGCAGCACCCGGGTGTCCGGGTCGTAGAGGCCGCAGACCGCCGTCGCCGTGACGGCACCCGTCAGGTGGTGGGCCACGATGTTGAGCCACGACAGGAGCTGACCGGGACCCGCGCCCGTCACGGCGAGCCCGCGCAGCGCGTTGCGCAGCACCACCATGCTGGTCGCGGCCTCTATGCCGTGGCCCGCCACGTCGCCCACGCACAACAGGACCAGCCCCGAGGGCAGCACCACGGCGTCGTACCAGTCGCCGCCGACCAGCTGTTCGGTCTCCGCGGGGCGGTAGCGCACGGCCGCCTGGATACCGGGCGCCTTCAGGGGGGCCTGGGTCGGGGGCATGATCGCGTGCTGGAGCTGGAGGGTCAGCCGGGCCCGCTCGTGGGCCTGCTGCTCGCTGTGCGCCAGCTGGTCGCGGGTGGCCGCCAGCGCCACCTCCGTCCAGTGCTGGGCCGAGATGTCCTGGTACGCGCCGCGTACGACGAGGGGGCGGTCGTCGACGTCGAGCACCGGTTCGGCCACCACCCGGATGTGCCGGGTCACCCCGCCGGGACGCTGGAGCCGGAACGCCGCCGTGGCCGGCCGCCGGTGGTGCAGCAGCGTACGCAGGAAGCGGCCGATGGTGACGGCGTCGTCGGGGTGCGCGTGGGCGGCCAGCTCCTCCAGCGGCACGGGGGAGCTGGACGTGGACCGCCCGTAGAGGTCGAAGAGCGTGCCGTTCCAGGTGATCTCGCCGGTGAGGAGGTTCTCCTCGAAGCCGCCGATCCGGCCGAGCCGCTGCGCGTGCTGGAGCAGACTGGCGAGCCGCGCGGTCTCGTCCTCGATCCGCCAGATGAGCAGCACGCTGTCGCCGTGCCGGCTCACGCTGATGTCGGCGACGGCCGCCAGCGGCACCTGGTCGACCAGGGCCGTGAGGTCCATCCGCCGGGCACGGAACGGCTCGCCCGTGGCGTAGACCCGCTCGACGCGCTGGAAGAGCTCGCTCTCGCCGGCCGCCATCGGATACGCCTCCAGCAGCAGCGCGCCGTTGACGACGCCGCGCGGCCGGCCCGCGGGATCGAGGAAGCGGCTGTTCACGTGCCGGATGCGGAAGTCCGAGAGGTGTCCGTCGTCACCGAGGTGGGGCACGAGGACGAGCGCGGGGTCGTGCAGCCCGTCGACCAGGTCCATCAGCTCGGAGACGTCGGCCGTCAGCGGGCCGCGGGCCTCGGGGCCGTCGATCAGCAGCGGCTGCGTCTCCAGCGTGTGGGCGCACAGCTCCGCCAGGGCCTCGACCTGACGGACGACCTGAGGTGACTGCGGCTCCAGCGGGGACGGCCAGGCGATCTCGAGGACGCCGTGGATGCGGCCGCCCGCCCCGGCCGGCGCGGCGACCCGCCCACCACCCGGGAAGTGCCCGTTGCCGATGGTCGGCAGGCCCTCCTCGGCCAGCGAACCGGTCCACTGGGTCGTACGGTGCGACAGGGCACGGCGTGCCACCGTCGCCACACCCGGCGGCACGTAGCGCCAGCGGGCCGCCTCCGCCGTGGAGAAACCGGCGCAGCCCGCCAGCGTCAGCGAACCGTCGGCGCCCGCCGCCCAGATGGCCACGGCAGCCGCACCCAGCGGAGCCAGGGCGTGCTGCAGCAGCGAGTCGGCGACCGCCTGCGTGTCGTCGGCGGCCAGCGCCCCGCTCTCCGCCTCCCGCAGCCGTACGGCGGAGGAGGCGTCGGGGGCGGACCCGGGATCCGTCGCGGTGGCGAGGAAGGTGCTCGTCACCTCGGACAGCCGGTCGCGTGCCGCCTGGTTGATGACGTCGACGGCCAGTTCGAGCATGGGCACCTTGGCCTGCTCGGTCAGCTCGGCCAGCTGCCGGGCCGCCTGCGCCGGGCCGCAGCCCAGCCGCTCGACCAGGATGCCCTTCGCGAGTTCGATCAGCGCACGCCCGTCGGCCTCGGCCTGGGCGGCCTGGACCTCGCGCCGCAGCCGCTCCACGGTGGCGGCCAGCCTGCCCACCGGGGACGTGGACGGGGCGTCCGGAAGGTCGTCGGCGGGCACGGCGGCCTCCGAGCCGGGACCGGCGACCTCGTCGAGCTCGCTCGAAGCGGCAGGCGGAAGGGAGGGAGCTGTGGATCCGACGGGCTGTTCGCCGGGGCCGGACTCGCCGGACTCCTCAGGAATGCTCACTGTGCGGTTGCTCCTCGGCTGGGACGCCGGACGGCGGGGGGAAGGTGGGGTGCGGGACGGCGCCCGGCCGGCTCGGCGAACCGGCCGGGGCCATCCGGTGTCACACGCTCAGCCAGCGCCGGACGCAGGCGATGAGGTCGTTCGTGTCGACCGGCTTGGTCACGTAGTCGCTGGCACCCGACAGGAGACTCTTCTCCCGGTCGCCGGGCATCGCCTTCGCCGTGACCGCGATGATCGGCAGGTCGGCGTACTGCGGCATCTTGCGGATCTCCGCCGTGGCCGTGTAGCCGTCCATCTCCGGCATCATCACGTCCATCAGGATCAGGGCGACGTCGGGGTGGTTGACCAGCGTCTCGATGCCCTTTCTGCCGTTCTCCGCGTGCAGCACCTGGAAGCCGTGCAGCTCCAGGATCCCGCTGAGCGCGAAGAGGTTGCGCGCGTCGTCGTCGACCACGAGCACGGTCGCCCCCTGGAACGCCTCCCCGACGAGCTGCGCGTCCTGCTGCTGGGCCTCCTCGGCGCCGCGCACCAGCGGCAGCACGTCACCGGGCTCCTCCGCGGAGAGGTGCAGGGCGATCCGCTCCCGCAGCTCGTCCAGGCTGGAGAGGAACTCCAGCGGCCGGTCCCCGCACAGGGACCGCAGCGTCCGCTCCTGCGCCAGGTCCAGCCGGTTGCCGTTGTGGATCAGCACGGGCACGCTGGCCAGCGCCGAGTCGCCCTCGACCGCCTGGAGGAAGTGGGCCGCCTCGCCCTCCGGCATGCCGAGTTCCAGGACCACGCAGTGGCAGGGCTCAGCGGCCAGCGCGCTCGCCGCCTCCTGCGCTCCCACGACCGTGATCACGTCGACCGTCTCGCGGCCCTCGACCTCCTCGCGGCTGCGGCTGACGTCCCCGACCGCGCTCTCGGCGACGAGGGTCAGCAGTCCGCGGGGGCGTTCCTCGACGACCAGCAGCCGCCGCCGGGCCTGCCTGGCGGCGCCGGGCGCGGCCGGCACCGTACGCCGGACGGACACGACCTCGGCGGTCGGCTCGGCCGGCGCCGGCTCCAGCTGGCGGGTGCCGCTGAGCAGCTCCTCGAAGTCGGGGCGGGCGACCGGCAGGAACAGCGTGAACGTGCTGCCCTGGCCGGGCGTGCTGTCCACGGTGACCGCGCCGCCGAGCAGGTGGGCGATCTCACGGGTGATCGACAGGCCGAGACCGGTGCCGCCGTACTTGCGGCTCGTGGTGCCGTCCGCCTGCTGGAAGGCCCCGAAGATCGTCTCCAGCTGCTGCTCCGGGATGCCGATACCGGTGTCCTTCACGCGGAAGGCGACGATCGTGCCCTCACGCAGCACGCCCTTGGGCACCTCGTCGCCGGCCGCCGGTTCGATGCGCAGTTCGACGCTGCCCTGCTCGGTGAACTTGACCGCGTTCGAAAGCAGGTTGCGCAGGACCTGGCGCAGCCGGGAGTCGTCGGTGAGCAGATCACCGGGGGCGCCGGGCGCCGTGCTGATGGTGAACTCCAGGCTCTTCTGCGACGTCATCGGCCGGAACGTGGCCTCGACGTACTCCAGGAGCTGCCGCAGCGGGACCCGCTCCGGGGTGACGTCCATCTTTCCGGCCTCGACCTTGGACAGGTCGAGGATGTCGTTGATCAGCTGCAGCAGGTCGGAGCCCGCGGAGTGGATGATGCCCGCGTACTCGACCTGCTTGGGGGTGAGGTTGCGCGAGGGGTTCTGCGCGAGCAGCTGGGCGAGGATGAGGAGGCTGTTGAGCGGCGTCCGCAGCTCGTGGCTCATGTTCGCCAGGAACTCCGACTTGTACTTCGACGCCAGCGACAGCTGCTGGGCGCGGGCCTCCAGCTCCTGGCGGGCCTGCTCGATCTGCAGGTTCTTGGCCTCGATGTCGCGGTTCTGCGTGGCGAGCAGCGAGGCCTTGTCCTCCAGTTCGGCGTTGGAGCGCTGCAGCTCGTCCTGCTGGACCTGCAGTTCCTCCGAGCGGGCCTGGAGCTCGGCGGTGAGCCGCTGGGACTCGCCGAGCAGCTCGTCGGTGCGGGCGTTGGCCACGATGGTGCTGACGTTGACGCCGATGGTCTCCATCAGCTGCTCGAGGAAGGTCTGGTGGACCGGCGTGAAGCGGGCCACCGAGGCCAGCTCGATGACGCCGAGCACCTGCTCCTCGACCACGATGGGCAGGACGACGAGTGCGGTGGGCACCGTCTGGCCGAGGCCCGAAGAGATGGTGACGTAGCCCGGCGGCAACTGGTCCACGGTGATGGCGCGGCGGCTGCGGGCCGCCTGTCCGACCAGCGAGCGTCCCATCGGGATACGGGCCGGTCGGTCGTTGTCGTCGGGGTACCCGTACGAGCCGACGAGCCGCAGCTCGGTGCCGCGGGGGGTGTCCTCGGCGAGGTAGAAGGCGCCGAACTGGGCGGACACCAGCGGTGTGAGCTCGTCCATGATCAGCTCGGCGACGACGTCCAGGTCCCGGTAGCCCTGCATGAGACCCGAGATGCGCGCCAGGTTGGTCTTGAGCCAGTCCTGCTCCTGGTTGGCCCGCGTGGTCTCACGCAGGGACTCCACCATGGAGTTGATGTTGTCCTTCAGCTCGGCGACCTCGCCCGAGGCCTCCACGGTGATGGAGCGGGTCAGGTCGCCCTCGGCCACGGCGCTCGCGACCTCGGCGATGGCCCGCACCTGGCGGGTCAGGTTCCCCGCCAGCTCGTTCACGTTCTCCGTCAGCCGCTTCCACGTACCGGAGACGCCCTCGACCTCGGCCTGGCCACCCAGGCGGCCCTCGCTGCCCACCTCGCGCGCCACTCGGGTCACCTCGGCGGCGAAGGCGGAGAGCTGGTCGACCATCGTGTTGATGGTCGTCTTGAGTTCCAGGATCTCGCCGCGGGCGTCGACGTCGATCTTCTTCGACAGGTCGCCCTTGGCCACCGCGGTGGTCACCAGCGCGATGTTGCGCACCTGGCCGGTGAGGTTGTTGGCCATCGAGTTGACGTTGTCGGTGAGGTCCTTCCAGGTGCCCGCCACGTTCGGCACGTGCGCCTGGCCGCCGAGACGGCCCTCGGTGCCCACCTCGCGGGCCACGCGGGTGACCTCGTCGGCGAACGCGGACAGGGTGTCGACCATCGTGTTGATGACGTCCGCGAGCGCCGCCACCTCGCCCTTGGCCTCGACGGTGATCTTCTGGGAGAGGTCGCCGCGCGCCACGGCCGTGGCGACCTGCGCGATGGACCGCACCTGACCGGTCAGGTTCGACGCCATCACGTTGACGTTGTCGGTCAGGTCCTTCCAGGTGCCGGAGACACCGCGCACGGTGGCCTGGCCGCCCAGGTTGCCGGCGGTGCCCACCTCGCGGGCGACTCGGGTGACCTCGTCGGCGAAGGCGGACAGCTGGTCGACCATCGTGTTGATGGTGTCCTTGAGCTCCAGGATCTCGCCGCGGGCGTCCACGGTGATCTTCTGGGAGAGGTCGCCCTTGGCCACCGCCGTGGCCACCTGGGCGATGGACCGGACCTGCGAGGTCAGGTTCCCCGCCATGAAGTTCACGGAGTCGGTGAGGTCGCGCCAGGTGCCCTTGACGCCCTTGACGTCGGCCTGGCCGCCGAGGCGTCCCTCGGTACCGACCTCCCGGGCGACTCGGGTGACCTCGTCGGCGAAGGCGGACAACTGGTCGACCATCGTGTTGATGGTGGACTTCAGTTCCAGGATCTCGCCGCGGGCGTCCACGGTGATCTTCTGGGAGAGGTCGCCCTTGGCCACCGCCGTGGTCACCTGCGCCACGTTGCGGACCTGGGCGGTGAGGTTGCCCGCCATGAGGTTCACCGAGTCGGTGAGGTCCCGCCACACACCGCCGACGCCCGGCACCTGGGCCTGGCCGCCGAGGCGCCCCTCGCTGCCCACCTCGCGGGCGACGCGGGTGACCTCGTCGGCGAAGGCGGACAGCTGGTCGACCATCGTGTTGACGGTCTCCTTCAGCTGGAGGATCTCGCCGCGCGCGGGGACGTCGATCTTCTGGGAGAGGTCGCCCTTGGCGACGGCCGTGGCGACCTGGGCGATGTCGCGGACCTGGGTGGTCAGGTTTCCGGCCATGGCGTTGACCGAGTCGGTCAGATCCGCCCAGGTGCCGGAGACTCCCGGGACCTCGGCCTGGCCGCCCAGGGTTCCCTCGGTGCCCACCTCGCGGGCCACCCGGGTCACCTCGGAGGTGAACACCGACAGCTGGTCCACCATGCCGTTGAACACGGTGGCGATGTCGCCCAGAAGGCCACCGGCCTCGTCCGGCAGACGTGTGCCGAAGTCTCCGTCGCGCACGGCTGTCAGGCCGGCCAGCAGTTGCCGCAGCTCCTGCTCGCCCGGCGTCCGGCTCGAAGGCTCGGTCGTTGTGACGGTCATGCGTACCCCTCGTTCCGCTCCCCAAGAGTCCCCGGGAGAAGGACTCGGAACCACGCCGCACCCGCGGACGGTCTCACATGCCGTACACGGTATTCCCGCAGATCACGGATCTGCCGATGAGAAAATACGCCGCAGGCTAACCCAGAAGGCACGTGCTGAACAAAGCGGTGGGCGTAACCAACGGTACGGCCGAGAAAGTTGCCGGGACGAGGCATGACTTCGCGAAGTGGGGATACACAGAACCCTCTCGGTCTGTCCCCCTCCGGGCCGCCGCGAAAACCGCTGCGTCCCGAGTCCCCGCCGGTGCCGCCGAGGTGCGGGGGACGGCGTACGTGGGCGGACGCGAAGATCCCGCCGCCCTGGTGCACCGAGGGGACGGTGACGACCGGGACGGCGGGACCGGGGGCCTCGCGGGGGTCAGGGGTGTCAGGCGACGGCCGGGTCCAGCAGGCCCTTGCGCAGGCGCTTCAGGATGCGGGTGATCAGCCGCGAGACGTGCATCTGGGAGATGCCGAGCTCCTCACCGATCTGGGCCTGGGTGCGCTCCTCAACGAACCGCAGGTGGACGATCTGCCGCTCGCGGTCGTCGAGCTCGGCGATCAGCGGGGCCAGGGAGTGGAAGTCCTCGACGAGCTGGAGGGAGGGGTCGTCCTCACCGATGAAGTCGGCCAGCACGCTCTCGCCGTCCGCCCCGCCGTTGCCGACGAGCGCCGCGTCCAGGGACGTCGGGCTGTAGGCGTTGGCGGCCTTGCGGGCCTCGATGACGTCCTCCTCGGGGAGGGACATCAGTTCCGACAGCTCGCGCGTGGTGGGGTTGCGGCCGAGGCGGGTCTGCAGTTCCTCGGTGGCCTTGGCGAGCTCGACGCGGGCCTCCTGGAGCCGGCGGGGCACGTGGACGGCCCAGCTGGTGTCACGGAAGAAGCGCTTGATCTCGCCGACGATGTAGGGGACGGCGAAGGAGGTGAACTCGACCTCGCGCGTCAGCTCGAACCGGTCGATCGCCTTGATCAGGCCGATGGTGCCGACCTGGACGATGTCCTCCATGGAGTCGCCGCGGCTGCGGAAGCGCGAGGCGGCGTAGCGCACCAGGGAGAGGTTCATCTCGATCAGGGTGTTGCGCACGTACTGGTACTCGTGCGTGCCCTCCTCCAGCACCGCGAGCCGGTCGAAGAACTGGCGCGAGAGGTCGCGGGCGTCCTTCGGCTTGACCTTCGAGGGGTCGTCGATGAAGGGGAGGTCCGTCTCGGAGACCTCGGCCGCCTCGCGCGCCGTGCCCGTTGCCTGCACCGCCGTCACGGCTGCCATGCCGTCCACCCCAATCGTCGAAGATCTTGAATGACAGAGCGCGCCTGCCCGGGTTCGAGAGATCTAATCCACCCGAACTGACGAAAACATGCATACCAGAGTGACTGGAGTGACGGCCGTCCGCCCCGGGCCGGCCGCGGTGGGGCGGCGCCGCGGCCCGGACGGGTGACCCCGTCCCGGTGCCGGAGCCTCGGGGAAGGCGGCGGGCCGTCGGTACGGCCGAGTACGCTTGGGCCTCTCAGGTGAGGCGGTGCAGATGGCGTACGGCGGTGGGGGGCCGGAGATGGCCCCCGTGTCTCGGCAGCTCGGTGGAGCCGTGCTTCAGGCATACGCACTCGCGGAGCGACCGGGTATACGTATGATCGGCGAGATCAGCCCGCCCACCCGTCCAGTCTGGCGGGACGCCCTGGGCCGGCTGGCGCGCCGGTCCGACCACGTCTGCTTCCTGGAGATGTCGGCGATCACGTTCGTCGACGTCGCCGGGGCCGCCGATCTGGCGCGCACCGCACAAAGCCTGCATGGGAAGCGGCGTCTGGTACTGGAACAGCCTCCGCCCGAACTCGAGCGGATCCTGCATATGTTCTGGCCAGACCTTCGGACGATTGAGGTGGCGGCATGACGAGTACGGCCACCCGACCCGACCCCTTCGTCCACCCCGCGCTCTTCTACCGCGGCGACCAGGACTACGTGGAGGGGACCGTGCCCTTCCTGCTGGGCGGCCTGGAGGCGGCCCAGCCGGTGGCGGTGGCGGCGCCCGTCCGGCAGCTGGACCTGATCAGATCGGCGCTGGGGGAGTCGGCGGCCGAGGTGCACTTCGTGGACATGACGCAGGCGGGCCGCAATCCCGGCCGCATCATCCCAGCGGTCCTGCGTGCGTTCGCCGACCGACACTCCGGCAGCCACGTCCGTATCATCGGCGAGCCGATCTGGGCCGGCCGGACCGCCGTGGAGTATCCGGCCTGCGTCCAGCACGAGGCCCTGATCAACGTGGCGTTCAGCGGCCGGGACGTGACGATCCTGTGTCCCTACGACGCCGAAGCGCTGCCCGCCGACGTGATCGACGACGCGCGGGCCACGCACCCCGTGCTCATCGACGGGGGCGAGGAGCAGGTCAGCACCGCCTACGCGGTCGACAGCGTGCTCGCACGCTTCAACGAAACGCTTCGCCACCCGCCCGGAGCGGCGACGGCCGCCTTCGACGCGGAAGCCCTGCCGGTCACCCGCGACTTCGCGCTCGCCGAGGCCCGGGAGCTCGGGATGAGCGCTCCCCGGCTCCAGGACCTGGCGCTCGTCGTCGCGGAGCTGACCACCAACAGCGTCGTGCACGGGGGCGGCTCCGGCACGGTGCGGATCTGGGCCGAGAACGACCAGATCGTCTGCGAGGTGCAGGACGACGGGAAGCTGACCGACCTGCTGGCGGGCCGGCGCCCCGCGCCCCCGCAGCAGCTCGGCGGCCGCGGTCTGCTCCTCGTGCACTACCTGTCCGACCTGGTCCGCGTGCACAGCGGAGCGGTGGGCACGACGGTGCGCAGCTACCTCCCCCGCGCCTGACCCCACACCCTTTTGGGGCCGGCGGGACCCCGACCCCGTGACGCACGAAAGGCCCGGACCCCCGAGGGGCCGGGCCTTCGCCGGTGAACGGGCGGACGGCTAGGGCCTGTCGTTTGGATCAGGTCGGCCGTGACAGACGGTTCGTCCCGGCCGACCCGAGCGGGGTCTGGTGCGTGCAGCTGCAAGGCGGCGGAGGGAGTCGAAGCGATGGGGGTCCCCCCGCTCGAGCGGAGCCGAGAGTGGGGGAGTCGGCGACCGACGACAACGCCGCAGATGTGCGTGCCAGACCCCGCGACACCGGCCTGATCCAAACGACAGGCCCTAGCGCGTCCCGCCCTGCTCGGCGTCCTGTGCCGCCTGGCGCTCGGTCTGCGCGCCGGCCGTGGACAGGGTGCCGCCGGAGCTCTCCAGGTGCGCCCGTACGAACCACTGGAACTGCTCCAGAGCCCGCAGCTGCTCGATGAGGATGTCCTCCGTCACCGGGTCGGTCTTGCCCACCTCGGTCATCGCCGCGCGATGGTCCTCGATGATGCCGGTGTAGACCAGGTCGAGGGCGCCGAGGTGGGCGATGGCGTCGGCGCGACCGACGTCGTAGTCGTCCCAGGTGCGCTCGGCGACCAGGGCGCCCGGGGTGCCGTGCGGCACGCCGCCGAGGGCGGAGATGCGCTCGGCGGTGTCGTCGGCCATCTCGCGCACCCGGTCCACCTGCGGATCGAGCATTTCGTGCACGGCGATGAAATGCGGCCCGACGACATTCCAGTGGACGTGCTTCAGCGTCAGGGAAAGGTCGTTCAGGGCGTGCAGACGCATACGCAGCAGATCGATGACCTTTCCGCCGTCGTGCGTGCTGAGTCCGGGGACCGTGTAGTTCGGGGTCGTGGACGTCGACATCAATTCTCTCCCTTCGTGTGGGGCTGATTGCGGTGCGATTCGCCGTGTCTTCTACCAGCGGTACCAGCGTCCGCGCCGCCCGCCGGACGCTCCGGAACGCATCACGAAGCCCAGCAGCCAGACGACGAGCACGATGACCGCGATCCACCAGAGCGCCTTGAGGGCGAAGCCGGCTCCGAAAAGGAGCAGGGCGAGCAGGAGAACCAGAAGAAGCGGAACCATTGTCATCAACCTCCAAGCCCTCACGTGCCCCGGTTCTTTCCCGATACACGTATGCCGGGGCGAGGCGGACGAAAGGGCCCGGACGACCGGGCGGGAACGCGCCGGGCTCTCTGTCAGACGCGTACGTATTCCCTGCGCACCATCGCCGCGAGTTCCGTCAGTGCCTCCTCGGCAGCCGTCCGGTCGGCGCGGTCGAGGAGCGCGAGCGCGTCCGCCGCGGCCTTCCTGACGGTCTCCGGGACCTCGTCGACGGCCGCCATCCGGTACGCCAGGGAGCGGCGCGCCGCCCGTTCCTCCGGGGTGACGCCCGAGGGTCCGGAACGCGGGAAGACGGCGGCCTCGTAAGCGGCGACCTGGACCAGCACGCCGTGCGCGATGCCCTCCGCGTATCCGCGGGCCCCGGCCCGTTGCTGCGCCGCGCCGAAGTCCGCCAGGGCACGCCGCCGGACGAGGACCGAGGCGGTGGCGCCGGCCGTGGCCGCGGCGAGCGCCGCGAGGAGGCCCACGACCGTGCCCCCGACAAGAGCGCCGAGGAGCCCGCCCGTGGCCGCGAGGAGGCAGGTCAGCCCGCCGGTGAGGAGGAGGAGCGCGCGGGCGGGGGTGAACGAGGCCATGGCGAGCAGTGTGCCAGCCGCCGCCGGGCGGACGGCCGGGAGGTGGCGACCCTCACATGCCGAGGCCGGTGATTCGGCCGATGGCCGGCCCGCCCGCAGGCGCGAGGCTGCGTTTCCCCGATCCGTATCCCTCGGCCCGATGGAGGCAACGCATGCGCAGTCCCGACCGGTTACTCCGGCGGTGGGCCACCGCCACGACCCTGGGCGCGGTGCTCCTCGCCACGCTCCTCGGTCCTTCCCCCGCCGAGGCCGCGCCCTCGCGCGCCGAGGCCGTCAACCCCGTGATCACCGTCCCGCCCGAGGGCAGCCGCGGGTTCCCCTTCCTCGCCGCGGCGGAGGATCTCGGTTCCCTCGGCTACACCGAGAGCGAGTACTTCACGACCGGCACCGCCACGTCGTACGCGAAGTCCGGCATCTGGGGCTCGGACGGCCGCTGGACCGTCCGCGCGAACACCCGCGCCGAGTACCGGACCCGGCTGCTGGTCCGCCGCCCCGTCGACGCCGCGAAGTTCAACGGCACCGTCGTCGTCGAGTGGCTGAACGTCAGCGGCCAGATCGAGCTGTCCCCGGACTACTGGTTCGCCCGGGAGGAGCTCCTGCGCAAGGGGTACGCCTGGGTCGGCGTCTCGGCACAGTCCGTCGGCGTCAACGGCGGCAGCGGCGAGATCCACGGCCTCAAGGGCTGGGACCCGGACCGCTACGGCAGCCTGATCCACCCCGGTGACGCCTACGCCTACGACATCTTCTCCCAGGCGGGGCAGGCGCTGCGTACCCCGAACGGTCCCGATCCGCTCGGCGGGCTGCAGGTCAGGACGCTGCTCGCGGACGGCGAGTCGCAGTCGGCCGGCTTCATGACGACGTACGCCAACGCCGTCCATCCGGTGGCACGCGTCTACGACGGGTTCATGGTGCACAGCAACAGTGCCATCGCTGCGCCGATCAGCGGGCAGCTGGGGGACACGCTCCTGATGCCGTACCCGTCCCGCGTCCGCACCGACCTGACGGTGCCGACCTTCGTCGTGCTCACCGAGACCGACGTGCCCGGCGCCGCCGCCGCACGGCAGCCGGACACCGACCGCGTCGTGCACTGGGAGCTGGCGGGTACCGCCCACGGCGACCAGTGGGCCTACGACACCGGACAGCCGACGGTGATCAGGTCGGCGGGCTCCGCCGCCCCGGCGCCCGGTTGCGCCGCCGGGTCGGCGCCGTTCAACGACGGCCCGGGCCACTGGTCGATGAACGCCGCGCTGCGCCGGCTGGCCGACTGGGCAAGGGGCGGTCCCCGGCCCGCGAGCGGGGCACAGCTGAGCGAGCTGCGTGATCCGGCCACCGGACTGGCCCTCGGCGGCATCCGGCTGCCCGACGTCGCGGTGCCGACCCGTACGCTCACCGGCGAGCGGGACACCAGCGGCAGCGGGCTCTTCTGCGGCCTCTACGGCGCGCGGGACCCGTGGAACGGCGACACCGACCCGTGGGACCGGCACGACGACGGCGATCCCTCCGACCCGTCCTTCCCGGACCGGGCGGAACCGGTGCTGAGCCGGCTGTACCCGACGCACGAGGGATACGTGAGCCGGGTCCGGACGGCCGCGCAGAACTCCGTGACGGCCGGCTTCCTCCTGCCGGAGGACGCGACCGCGATCGTGGCCGCTGCACAGGACTCGAACGTCGGCGGCTGATCCCGCACGCACCGCGAGATCACCTCTCGCGGCCCGAAGTCCCGCTCGCCGAGCGGGACTTCGGGCGTCCGCGCCGTCCGGCGTGGCCGTCGTCCGCGGGCACGCGGTCACGTGAGCACCCACGCTGCGGGCTTCCGGGCCCGCCGTGGTCCGCGGTGGCGCCGGTGCCCCCGCGGGTGCGGGGCGGACAATGCAGGCATGAGCCGACTCGTGAGTGATGTCAGTGGTCCCGCCCGGCTGGCCGGACCGGAGGAGGGCATCAGCCAGGAGGAGCTGGCCCTCGCCGCCCGCAACCACGGGCTGCCCCTGGAGGCGCTGCGCTACGACGTCACCCCGCCGGGGCTGCACTACGTGCTGACCCACTACGACATCCCGTACGCGGACGAGAGCACGTGGGAGCTGACGGTCGGCGGCCTGGTCGACCGGCCGCTGCGCCTCACGCCGGCGGACCTGCGGTCGTTCCCCGCGGTCACCGAGCGGGTGACCATGGAGTGCGCGGGCAACGGCCGGGCCCTGCTGACGCCCCGGCCGGTGAGCCAGCCGTGGCTGGTCGAGGCGGCCGGCACCGCGGAGTGGACCGGGGTGCCGCTGCGGCTGCTGCTCGCCGAGGCCGGCGTCGACCCGGCCGGGGTGGACGTCGTCTTCACCGGTGCCGACCACGGGATCGAGCGAGGCGTGGAGCAGGACTACCAGCGTGCGCTGCCGCTGGAGACGGCGACGGGCCGCGATCCCGACGTCCTCGTCGCGTACGCGATGAACGGCGCACCGCTGCCGCCCCAGCACGGGTACCCGGTGCGGCTGGTGGTGCCGGGCTGGTACGGCATGGCTCATGTGAAGTGGCTGCGGGACATCACCGTGACCGACACCGCGTTCACGGGATTCCAGCAGGCGGTGGCCTACCGGCTCAGGCAGGACGCGGACGACCCCGGGGAGCCGGTGACCCGCATCGCGCCCCGCGCCCTGCTGATCCCGCCGGGGTTCCCGGACTTCATGTCGCGGTCGCGGGTCGTGCGGCCCGGCGTCGTGCCGCTGGAGGGGCGCGCCTGGTCGGGCCGCGCCCCGGTGACCTCCGTGGAGGTGAGCTGGGACGAGGGCCACTCCTGGCACGAGGCCGAACTCGCTCCCGACGCCGGTCACGGGTGGGCGTGGCGTCACTGGCACCTCGACTGGACGGCCGTACCGGGCAGTCACGTGCTGAGCGCCCGTGCCACCGACGCCGAGGGTCACGTCCAGCCCCTGCAACAGCCCTGGAACCGTGGCGGGTTCGCGAACAACCTCGTCCAGCGGGTGCCGGTCCTCTGCCTCGACGCATCGGTGTGAGCGCTCCGGAAGATAGCTGACAGCCCATCAGTTACCCAGCCTGGTAAGTGAGTTGGCGAATTCAGGCAGCCGGATCGCTCATGGGCCTATGAACCTTCGGGTCCTCTCGCTACCCTCCGCCGCATGATTCCCACGGTCGTATGGGGTACCGGCAACGTGGGCCGCGCGGCCATCCGCGCCGTCGACGCCCACCCGGCGCTGGAACTGACGGCAGTACTCGTGCACGACCCCGCGAGGGTCGGGCGTGACGCGGGTGAACTCGGCGGCCTGGACCGGCGCCTCGGGGTCTCGGCGACCGACCGCGTCGGCGCCGTGCTGGACGCCCGACCGGGCGCGGTGGTGTACGCGGCCTCCGGTGACCTCCGGCCGGACGAGGCGCTCGCCGACGTCGTCAGGGCCGTCGCTGCGGGGGCCGTGGTGGTCACTCCCGCGCTGTACCCGCTCTACGACCAGCGCGGCGCGCCGCCGGAGTTCCGGGACCCGGTGCTGGCGGCCGTCGCCGAGGGCGGCGGCTCCCTGTTCGTCTCGGGCGTCGACCCGGGATGGGGCAACGACGTGCTGCCCCTGCTGGTCAGCGGACTCGGTACCGTCGTCGAGGCGGTCCGCTGCCAGGAGATCTTCGACTACTCCACGTACGAGCAGGAGGAGTCCGTCAGGCACCTGATCGGCATGGGCCACCCGATGGACTACGAACCGCTGATGCTCGCGCCCTCGATACCCACCATGGTCTGGGGCGGCCAGATCCGGCTGATGGCGAGGGCGCTGGGCGTCGAACTGGACGACATCCGCGAGACCCTGGACCGGCGCGCCCTCGACGCCACGGTCACCACCCGCACGATGGGCGTCTTCGAGGCCGGCACCCAGGGCGCCGTGCGGTTCGAGGTGCGGGGCGTCGTCGACGGCAGCCCGCGTATCGTCATCGAGCACGTCACCCGCATCCACGCCTCCTGCGCCCCCGACTGGCCCGCCCCGCCCGACGGCGGCGACGGCGCACACCGGGTGATCATCGAGGGCCGCCCCCGGATCGTGGTCACAGTGGAGGCGACCGACGAGGGCGAGAACCGGTCCGCCGGCGGGAACGCCACCGCGGTGGGCCGGCTCGTGGGGGCCATCGACTGGCTCGTGGACGCGGAGCCGGGCCTGTACGACGCGCTCGACGTCCCGCTGCGTCCCGCTACCGGCCGACTCGGAAGGAAATGACCATGCGGATCGACATCCCCGACGGCCAGGAGCCGATCGGCTACGTGTGGGGCGAGATGGTCCCCGGCATCGGCCAGGCCGCCGCGAACTTCTCGCTGTCGGTGTACGAGCACACGACGCTGGGGCTGCGGGAGTTCGAGGCGGCGAGGCTGCGGGTCGCCCAGATCAACGGGTGCCTGTTCTGCCTGGACTGGCGCACGGAACGGGACGGGCGGAAGGTCGAGGAGGAGTTCGCCCTCGCGGTCACCCAGTGGCGTACCACCGACGCGTTCGACGACCGCACGCGGCTGGCCGCGGAGTACGCCGAGCGGTACGCCCTGGATCATCACGGTCTCGACGACGGGTTCTGGGCCCGGATGACCGCCCACTACAGCCAGCGCGAGATCGTGGAGCTCAGTATGAGCATCGGCTCCTGGCTGGCGTTCGGACGGCTCAACCACGTGCTGGGCCTCGACGCCGTGTGCGTCCTGCCGGGCCACTGAACCCGTAAGGGCCGCCGAGCGGGGCCGGTTCCGCTACAGATCGGTGGCGATGATCCGCTCGATGTTCCGTTCGGCGAGGGCCGTGATGGTGACGAACGGGTTGACGCTGGTGTTGCCGGGGATCAGGGCGCCGTCGATGACGTACAGGCCCCGGTACCCGTGCAGCCGGCCGTAGTTGTCGGTGGCCTTGTCGAGCACGGCGCCGCCGAGCGGGTGGTACGTGAGGTGGTCGCCCCAGATCTTGTAGGTGCCGAAGAGGTCGGTGCGGTAGATCGTGCCCTCCTTCGCGTTGATCTTGTCGAAGATCGTCTTGGCCATGTCGATGGACGGCTGCTTCCAGGCGGTCTGCCAGTTCAGCTCCGCCTTGCCCGAGGCGGGGTTCCACGTGAACTGAGCGCGGTTCGGGTTCTTGGTGATGGACAGGTAGAACGAGGCGTAGGTCTCGATTCCCGTGGGCAGGGGTGCGACCTCGGCGAACGCGCCGCCCGCGGCCCAGTTGTCGATCCCGCCGCAGGGGATGCTCGACTGGAGTTTGCCGGTCGGGTCCCACATGTGGTTGGCGCGGCCGCACATGACGTTGCCGTTGTCGCCCCACCCTTTGCCGACCTCGTCGTTCAGGGCGGGCAGGGCGCCGGTGGCCTTCAGCCTGACGAGCAGCTTGCTGGTGCCGACGCTGCCCGCCGCGAAGAACACCCGGTCCGCGGTCACCGTCTTGGTGGCCGTCGTGGCGCCGCCGGTGTCGATCTGGTCGATGACGACCGTGTAGCCGCCGCCGGTGGCCGGGGCGACCGAAGTGACCTTGTGTAGCGGGGAGATGGTGACCTTCCCGGTGGCTCGGGCCCGGGCGATGTACGTCTTCTGGAGTGACTTCTTCCCGTAGTTGTTGCCGTAGAGGATCTCGCCCGCGAGCGCCGACCTGGGGACGGTGCCGGCCGCCTCCTGCTCCATGTAGCCCCAGTCGTACACGTCCGGCACGAAGACGAAGGGGAAGCCGGACCGCTGGGCGTGCTTGCGGCCGACCCGTGCGTACTGGTAGCACTCGGCGGTCTCGAACCACGTCGGGTTCACGGTGGCCACCCCGAGGCCCTGGTTGGCGCGGGGGTAGTAGGTGGCGTACATCTCGGCGGGGTCGACCGACGGGAGGACGGCGCCGAAGTTCTCGCGCCTCGGTGTGACCGCCATGCCGCCGTTGACCAGGGAGCCGCCCCCGACGCCGCGGCCCTGGTACACGATGATGCCGCCCATCTCCTCGGCGTCCAGGATCCCGGTGTAGCGGGGGATGTCCCTGTCGATCGGGAAGCCCAGGAAGTTGCTCAGGGGCTGCTTGGTCCTGGTCCGCAGCCAGTAGGAGCGCTGATCGGGGCTGGTGGTGTTGGCGAAGATCTTGCCGTCCGGGCCGGGGGTGTCCCAGGCCATGCCCATCTCGATCATGTGGACGTCGATGCCGGCCTCGGCGAGCCGCAGGGCGGCGACGGAGCCGCCGTATCCGGTACCGATCACCAGCGCCGGGACATGGGCTCCCGGAGTGATGACGTCGGCCGCCGCCGCGGTGGGCGAAGCGGCCGCCGCGGCGTGGCCGGCGAGCGCCACGACGCCAAAAATAGAACTTGTTCCAGCGATGAATCTACGACGCGAGACACTCCTGGGATCGTTGTCCTGCACGGTAGTTTGGCTCATGTGAGGTTCCTCACTCTCGATGAGTGAGAACAGGTTCTACTGTCACTTGCGCGTCAAGTCACTACATACCTATAGGTAACTTGCGGTCGGCCTTCGGCGGCCTCCCGATGCCCGGGATGCGGCGCGGCGCCCTGGCTTCGATGCTGGGAGGCACAGCCCCGACCAGACGAAGGACGGCCATGGCGAAGGACAAGAAGCTCTCCAAGGGTGACGAGGTGTCGTGGAGCAGTCACGGCCAGACCGTGCCCGGCAAGGTGAAGAAGAAGATCACCCGGCGCACCGAGGCGGCCGGCCGGACCGTCGACGCCTCACCCGAGGACCCGCAGTACGAGGTGGAGAGCGACAAGTCGGGGCGGTCGGCCGTCCACAAGCCCGGTTCGCTGCGCAAGAAGGGCGGCAAGGCGTGAGCGGGCAGGGGGACGGGGACCGCGAGGAGACGCTCACCCGGTTCGGCGAGGCCGTGAACATGACGCCGGGCGAGCTGGAGAAGTGGCTGGAGACCGACGAGTCCCGGAGCGTCGGGCAGAAGGACGGCGGGGAGAGCGTCGGTCACGCCTCGGGGCGCCGGATCGTCGGCCTGCTGCGGGCGAGGAAGTCGGACCTGACGGAGGACGACATCGCGCACATGCGCAAGGTGGTCGGCTATGTGCACCGGCACCTGGAGCAGCGCCCGAAGGGGGACGTCGCCGACACGAGGTGGCGCTACTCCCTCATGAACTGGGGCCACGATCCGCAGAAGTGAGGGACGGCCGGTCCGAGTCGGGCCACAGGTACGGCAGGTCGTCCGGGACGTCCGGGAAGCGGGCGGTGTAGAACTCCGGATCCTTGCGCACGAGGGCCGACCGGTGGCTTCGGTGGAACGCGGGATCGCCCAGCCAGGGCGGCAGTTCACCGTCCTTCGCCAACTGGTCCTGCGTGCGCACGGGGAGACCGGGGCGGTGTGCGGACAGGTCGGTGACGAGCGTGGCGGCACAGGTGTCACCACGGCCCAGTGCCGTCCACACCCCGCAGATCTCCAGGCCGTAGCGCACGAGCGCCTCTTCGTAGCCGTGCCACATGCGGACCGCGGGGTGATGGCGCCAGCCGTACCCGGGCACGGTCAGGCCGCGCAGCACCTGGACGGCCTCGACGCGCTGCTTGCCCAGCCGGCGGGGGTCGAGGACCTCGGCGGACCGGGTGAAGTCGGGGTAGGGAAGAAAGGTCTGCACGCCTCATCCGTACCGCGCGCGGGCTGAGTCCAGACGGCCGACTCGGGTGGCCGCCGCCGGTGCCCTCAGGACTTCACCCGGGCGCGGGCGGCTTCGAGGATCTCGTCGGACAGCAGCGGGTCGCCCTTCACGGCGCGCGCGAGCACGAGGGCGCCGACCAGGGTGCTGAGGTTCGCGAGCCCGTCGTCGTCGGCGGTCGCGAGCCACGCGGCGAACCGGCGTACGCCCTCGGTGTAGGTCTCCTGCGCGGTGCTGTCCTGGGCGCCACGGGACATGTCCGCCGCGAGGGCCGCCGTGGGGCAGCCGCCCGCCGCGTCGTCGCGGTGCTCGGGGGAGAGGTAGTAGTCGATCAGGTGCTCCCGGGCCGCCGCCGGATCGCCCTCGTGGGCCCGGACCGCGTCGGTCCGCCACTCCTCCAGGGTGGTGAAGGCGTGGGCGGTGGCCTCGTCGACCAAGGCCTCCTTGGAGGCGAACTGCTTGTAGAAGCCTCCGTGCGTCAGGCCCGCCGCCTTCATGAGATCGGCGACGCTGACCCCGTCGGTGCCCTGCTCCCGGAACAGGCGCGAGGCGCTGGCGACGACGCGCTCGCGGTTCTCCCGCGCCTGGTCCTTCGATACACGGCCCATGATCGGCTCCCCGTTTTGGATGCTCAGTGACATCTATCCTACGGCTTTCCCTTCCCTTTTTAGATTATGGATGTAATCTAAAGAGGCGGGTGCGGCCGACCGGGCCGCCTCCGATCCGTCTCGAAGGGACAGCACCATGGACCTGAACAACGCCGTCGCGGTCGTCACCGGAGCCAACCGCGGCCTGGGGCGCCACGTCGCCGAGCAGCTGCTCGCACGCGGCGCCAAGGTCTACGCCGCCGCCCGCCGCCCCGAGACGGTCGACCTGCCCGGCGCCGTCCCGCTCCGCCTGGACATCACCGACCCGGAGTCGGTGCTGGCGGCGGCCCGCACGGCGTCCGACGCGACCGTCCTGGTGAACAACGCCGGCATCTCCACCCACACCCAGCTCGTCACCGGCGACTGGGACAACGTGCGGCTGGAGATGGAGACCCACTACTTCGGCACCCTGCAGACCACCCGCGCCTTCGCCCCCGTCCTGGAGGCCAACGGAGGCGGCGCGATCCTGAACGTGCTCTCCGTCCTGTCGTGGCTGCACCCGGCGGGCCTCGGCGCCTACAGCGCGGCAAAGGCCGCGGCCTGGGCCCAGACGAACTCGGTGCGCGAGGAGCTGGCCCCGCGCGGCATCCAGGTCACCGCACTGCACGTCGGGTACATGGACACCGACATGGCCGCGGACGTCGACCCGGCGCAGAAGATCAGCCCCGCGACCGTCGCCGGCCTCGCGCTGGACGGCCTGGAGAAGGGCGCTCACGAGGTGCTGGCCGACGAGCTGACCCGCCAGGTCAAGACGGGACTCGGCGTGCTGGCCGGCTGACCCGCGACGCGGGTCAGCCGGCCCCGCCGGCGCTGCTCCGCCTGGAGTACGCCCGCGCGACACCCGGCGGGCCGCCCGACAGGGTGGAGGGCATGACTGAGGAGAGCACCGTACTGACCGGTCAGGCCCCGCCGCCGGTCCGCGACTGGCCCGCGCTCGACCTGGACGGGACGGAATTCGACCCGGTGCTCGCGGAGCTGATGCGAGAAGGGCCGCTCACCCGGATCAGCCTTCCCCACGGTGAGGGCTGGGCCTGGCTGGCGACCCGGTACGACGACGTCAAGATGATCACCAACGACCCACGCTTCAGCCGCGCGGAGGTCGTCGGTCGTGAGGTCACCCGCCTCGCACCGCACTTCAAGCCGAAGCCCGGCTCCCTCGCGTTCGCCGACCAGCCCGACCACAACCGCCTCCGCCGGGCGGTCGCGGGCGCCTTCACGGTGAGCGCGATGAAGCGGCTGCGGCCCCGGGCGCAGGAGATGCTCGACGGCCTGGTCCACACCGTGGTGCGCGACGGGCCGCCCGCCGACCTCGTCGAGCGCGTCCTCGAACCGTTCCCGATCGCCGTGGTCTGCGAGGTCATGGGCGTACCCGCGGCCGACCGCGAGCAGATGCACGCGTGGACCCGGCAGATCATCTCCACGGCGGGCGGCGCGGAGGCCGGCGAGCGCGCCAAGAACGGCATGTACGGATGGATCGCCGAAGCCGTCCGCGAGCGCCGCGACAGCGACGGCGAGGACGTCCTGTCCCTGCTGGGCGCCGCCGTCGGACGCGGAGACCTGAGCGAGGAGGAGGCGATCGGGCTGGCCGGCCCGCTCCAGATCGGCGGCGAGGCCGTCACCCACAACTGCGGACAGATGCTCTTCGTCCTGCTGACCCGCCCCGACCTGCTCGACCGGCTGCGCGGAGCGCCCGAGCTGCGGCCCGCGGCCATCGACGAACTCCTGCGCCACATCCCGCACCGCACCTCCGTGGGCCTGGCCAGGATCGCGCTGGAGGACGTCGACGTGCGGGGCGTGCGGATCGGCGCCGGGGACGCCGTCTACGTCTCCTACCTCGCCGCCAACCGCGACCCGGACGTCTTCCCCGTGCCCGACCGGATCGACTTCGACCGGGAGAGCGGCGGCCACCTCGCCTTCGGCAACGGGCCGCACCACTGCACGGGCGTCGTGCTGGCCCGTATGCAGACCGAGCTGCTGATCGACACCTTGCTGGACCGGCTGCCCGGACTGCGTCTGTCGGTCCCCGCCGATCAGGTGCCGTGGCGCCGGAAGACCATGATCCGCGGTCCCCGGACGCTGCCCGTCACCTGGTGACGTCGCCCCCGCCTCAGCCGACGGGCGGCCGCCAGGCGAGCTCGGCGGCTTGCGCGGTGGGGTGCGTGGTGAACACCTGGTCCAGGCCGATGACACGGAAGGTCCGGTCGACGCGGTCGGGCACGGCGCTCAGGGCCATGCCCGCGCGCGCCGCCAAGGCGTGGTTGCGGGCGGCGATCAGCGTAGTGATGCCGCTGGAGTCGCAGAACGTGACCCCGGTGAGGTCGATGACCAGTTGCTGTCCCGCCAGCAGGCCCAGGCCGGGCAGCAGCGCCTGGACGCCGGGCGCGCTCAGGTGGTCGAAGGCGCCCACGAGTTCGATCACGGGACCCGCCGGGGTGTTCCGTGTGTGGACCTGCAGACGGTTCATGGACGCTCTTCACTGATCTGTCGGGGCACGTTGATCGCCAGTACGGCGGTGTCGTCGTCCACGCCCGTGCCGAACGTGTCGAGCAGTTCCCGGATCGCCGCGACGGAGTCCGCTGCCGTGGTCGGTGCCAGTTCGCGGGCGAACTCCAGCAGTGCCTCGTCGCCGTAGCGGTCGCCGGCGGCGGCCGTGTGCGCCTCGGTGAGTCCGTCGGTGTAGAGCAGGAGGGTGTCGCCCGGGTCCAGGCGCAGCGAGGTGGTGGCGATGTGCGCGTCGGGCAGCACGCCGATCAGCTGGCCTCCGGGCGTGGGCAGGTAGTCGGTGCTGCCGTCGGCGCGCATCAGCAGGGCCGGCGGGTGCCCGCCGCTCGCCAGCGTGATGCGGAAGCCGCCCTCGTCGCCGTCCGGGGTCAGCAGTCCGAGGATGACCGTGCAGAAGCGCGGGTCGGGTCCCTGGTACTCGTGGTTCAGGACGGTGTTGAGGTTGCCGAGCACCGCGGCCGGGTCCGGGTCGTAGACCGCGGCTGCGCGCAGTGTGTAGCGGGCGAGCGAGGTCACGGCCGCCGCGGCGGCGCCCTTGCCGCACACGTCCCCGAGGAACATCCCCCAGGTCCCGGAGCCGAGCGGGAACAGGTCGTAGAAGTCGCCGCCCACCTCGTCCGTGGAGGCGATGTGGTAGTACGCGGCGACGTCCAGTCCGGGCACGTCCGCGAGCGTCGGCGGCAGCAGGGTCCGCTGGAGGGCGTCGTTCAGCCGCTTGAGGCGCTGCCGTTCCTCCTCGGACTCCTGCCGGGCGCGCAGCAGTTCGGTCTCGTAGGCGCGACGGTCACGGGCGTCGAAGACGGTGGTGCGGATCAGGACCGGTTGCCCGTCGCCGCCCAGTTTCACGTGCGAGGTGACCAGGACCGGAAGACGGCTGCCGTCCGCGGCTTTCAGCTCCAGCGCGATGCCGCTGATCTCGCCCTGCATGCGCAGCAGCGGGGCGAAATGCGTCTCGTGGTAGAGCCGGCCGCCCACGGTGAGCAGGTCGGAGAACCGCATGCGGCCCACGAGGTCGCCCCGTTCGTAGCCCAGCCACTTGAGCAGGGTCCCGTTGACCTTGGCGATCTGCCCGTCCAGGAGAGTGGAGAGGTAGCCGCACGGGGCGTTCTCGTAGAGGTCCTCGATGCTGTCCTCGAGCAGGGCCGAGAACAGCGCCTCCTCGTTCCGCGCCCGGTCCTGCTCCGGATCCCGGCCGTCCTCCTCGCACATCACCGCAGGACGCCGGCGCGGTCACGGACGGCGGCGACGCCTCCAAGGGAACCGGACAGCGGGCGGTGGCAGGTCGCGGACGTCCGGGAGGGGCGGCGGAAGACGGTCACGCCACGCCGGACACCGCGCTCGCGGACGGACCGCGGACGCGCCGGACCGCGGCACTCGCCGCTCACCCGCACGTGGTCTCCGATCCGCACGTCCATGCCCTACATCCTCGCAGACGCCCGTCCGGTTCACCTTCCGCATGCTCCCTCCGGTACACGCCCCGGCACGGTGGACCGGTGTCCGGGCATCACCTCGGCCGGCGGCGGCTCAGGGAGCGATCCCGACACCGTCCACACGGCTCCACGCCTTCTCCTGTACGGCGGTCATGGCGGGCCAGTGGAGTCCACCCGGCCGGGGCCCGACCCGTGAGGCGTACGAGCCGGGACGGTACTCCGGGCTGAGGAAGCAACCGGTGCCGTACGTGCGGTCGAACGCCGCGCAGGACGCCGCGACCGACCGCGGCGTCGGCTTCCGGCCGGTGCGCGTCCACGCGTCGAGGGCGGACAGGGCGTTCGCGTACTCGGAGTCGCTCAGCGCACTGTGCTCGCTCTCGGTGGTGAACGTCTGCACCAGGTGCCTCTCCCGGTGCGCGCCCTCCAGCGTGGCCCGGTAGGCGGACTCGTGCTCGACGAACGCCGTGGGGTCGCCGATCGCGTGCAGGGTGAGGACGGGGACGTCGACCCCGCCGGTGAGGTCGCTGTCGTACGACAGGTCGCGCACGGCCTCCGGATCGGCGGCGAAGCGCTCCACCCCGGAGTTCAGCGCGGCGTCGTCGTGCGATCCCGCGTATCGCACGCCCCGGTTGCCGAACGGATTGCGGCCGCCGAGCCGGTTGTGCACGATGTCGCGGAAGGTGAAGGTCGCGAAGCGCAGGTGCGACTCCAGGGCGCGTTCCGGGATCCCCGTCACGGCGAGGATGTCGTCCAGGTTCCGCTGCTGTACGGCGGTCCGGTCCCCGGGGGCGGAGGCGTACCCCGTGCACTCCTGGAGCCGGGAGCGCAGCCCGGCGGCCGTCATCGTCGAACCGGCCCGCAGTCCCTCCCACAGCGGGTACTGCGCTTCCTCGGGACGCGGGTGGTTCCGGCAGTAGTACTGGTAGACGACCCGCAGGTCGACGCGGTAGTCGTAGCCGCGCGAGCCGCCGGCGAGGACACCGCTGGTGAGCAGTGCCCCGTCGTAGCGGCCGTGCTTCGCGCCGTAGGTCTCGACGACCTTGGCCGCGACGTTCCCGCCCCAGGACTGGCCGTGCACATAGGTCCGCAGCGGCCGGCCGAACTCCCGGACGAACAGGCGCCGTACGTTCTCGGTGTCGGCGGCGGCCATGCGTGTTCCGTAGCCGCCGCGCCGGTAGGACGAGCCGGCCCAGGCGTAGCCCTCGTCCACCATCACCGACCAGCGGTCCAGGTCCTCGGCGCTGCGCGCGGGGTCGGACTCCTCCCCGAGGTCTGGGCCGCCGTGGGCGTGCACTACCAGCGAGCCGTTCCACGAGGCGGGGACGGCGATCGCGTAGTGCGCGCCGTTCACGTCCCGGCCGGTGTAGCAGGTCGCCTTGCCGGTGAGGCTCGGCGGACAGGCGACGGCCTGCGGGCGGGCGGCGTCCGCGTGCGCGGCGGGGGCGCCGAGCAGGGCCGCGGCGGTGGCCGTGGCGGCCAGAAACGCGGCCGGCCGTCCTGCGGTCCACGGCCGTCGGGGGGTGCGTGCGAACGTTCTCGACCTGATCAAGGCGCGGCTCCTCGTCCCATGGGCGCACCGTCGCGCCGCGGGCCGATGCTAGGGAGACGCATGAACGAGGGCCATGCCCTTGATCGTTGTGTTCATACTGTTCGCCGGCGCCGGGCCGGCACGACGCGCAAGCGCCCCTGTTCCGTCCCCCGGCGCTGTTTCCCGGCGGCATCCGCGCAATGAAGCCCCTGACGGGGGTACACGCAGCGAAACGGGGTGCAGCGAGTGCGAAAGGATGACCATGAGCGGATCGTCGATGAAGGCTGTGGGCTGGGCACGTTCCATGCCCCTCTCCCGCGGTGTCAACGAGGCCAGGCAGTGGGCCCGCGAGCACCTGGAGGCTCTCGGGTGGACCACGACCGCACCCGAGACCACGGACGCGGTCCTGCTGACGGTCTCGGAGCTGGTGACCAACGCTCATGTGCACGCGCACAGCAGTGCGCAGCTGCTGCTGACCTGGGACACCGAGTGCCTGCACGTGAGCGTGCACGACGCCTCGACCAAGCTGCCCGAACCACGGGCGGCGGACCCGGAGAGCCTCGGCGGACGCGGCATGTTCCTGGTCGACGCGCTGGCGGACACCTGGCAGGCGCGGCGCTGCCCCAACGGCAAGACGGTGACCGCCTGCTTCCACCTGCCGGAGGCGGCCGAGTCCGGCGAGAAGACGTGACGCCTTCGCCGAACGCGCCCCGGAGCAGGGTGCCGTCCGGCCGGTGGCGGACCGGCCGACGGAACGGCTGCCGGAAAAGAGCGGCGACGACCGCGTCCGGCGTTCTAAGGTACGGACCTGACGGAGTCGCGAATCGAAGTGACCACGGCCCAGCGACCTTCGGCCGGCACCGCGACCCGTAGTCGCACATGAACGGTGTCCGGAGAGCGGACGTCCCGAAGGATGCCTGAATGGTCATGTCCGCCGCCGCCCCGGCCCGCCTGTGGACCTGGAACTTCAACCTCTACTTCACGGCCCGCACCATGTCGGTGCTGGGCGACACGATGATCCCGGTGGCCATGGCGGTCGCGATGCTGTCACTGGGATACGGAGCCAGCGGCGTCGGTTTCGCGCTCGCCGCGTGGATGGGCGCGTTCGCCCTCTTCGTCGTGTTCGGCGGGGTGTTCGCGGACCGCTTCCACCCGCGGCCCCAGATGATCGGCGCCGACGCCGTCCGCTGTGTCATCCAACTGTCCCTCGCGGCCTGTCTCTTCCTGGGGCACCCGCCGCTGTGGTTCATCGTCGTGGGGTCGCTGCTCGGCGGCATCGCGACCGCGATGTTCCAGCCGGGTGTCTCCGGACTGGTGCCGCACGTCGCCACCGACCTGCACCGGGCCAACGGAGTCCTGCGGGTGAGCCAGGGGATCTCCACGATGGCCGGGCCCGCGCTGGCCGGGCTGCTCGTCGCCACCACCTCGGCGGCGACGGTCTTCCTGGTCGACGCCGCCACCTTTGCGGTCAGCGGGATCTGCCTGGTGGCCCTGCGGCTGCCCCGGTACGCGGTGGACCGGACGGCCTCCACGCTCGCCAACCTGCGCACCGGCTGGGACGAGTTCCGCTCCCGGTCGTGGATGTGGGGAGTCATCCTGATCTGGTGGGTGCTCGGCGTCTTCGTCTGGGGCCCGATCACCCCGGTCGGGGCCGTGTCGGTCATCGAGGCCCACGGCAAGGCGGCGTTCGGCTACGCCGAGAGCGCCTTCGGGGCCGGCTGCGTCCTCGGCGGTCTGGCGGCGATCCGCGTACGGCCGCCGCGCCCGCTCCTCGCGGGCGGCCTCGCGATGTTCCTCTTCCCGATGATGCCGCTCGCCGCGGCCCTGGTCCCCGCACTGCCGCTGCTCATGCTCGGCTACGCGGTGAGCGGTATCGGCTGGGCGTTCTGGGGAGTCCAGTGGGCCACAGCCGTGCAGACCCACATCCCCGAGGACCGGCTCAACCGGGTGACCGCCTACGAGATCGCCGGCTCCATCCTGGCCGTCCCGTTCGGACAGGCGATCGCCGGTCCCGCCAGCGCGCTCGTCGGCGTCCACCGCCTCCTGTTCGCGGGCGCCCTGATCGCGCTGTGCTGCGCCGTCGCCCTCGTCGCCTGCGGACCCGTCCGCCGCCTGCCAAGAAACCGGCCCACCGCCGACATCCGGCTCACCGCCGGGCTCCCGGCCCCGGCGCCGAGCCCGGGATCCGTGTGAGACGACCCGACGTGGTCGACGCGGGGGAGCGCCGGCGCCCTTCTGCGTGTTCGGCGCGGGGGCGCGCGGGCCGCTGTGCATGATGGGCCGTCAGATATGAGCCGGCGTGCGGAGGCGGAGTGAGCGCAGGGTGCCGATTCGGCGGGACGCGGCTCCTGCCCCTGCTCGTGCCCGCTCTCCGCCGCCCCGCCACCGAGAGGGGACGCCGTGCTGACGCCTCCGCCGCGGCGAGCGGGTCCGAGCCGGTGGGCGCCTCCCGTTCCGCTTCTGGCGTCGAGCTGTGAAGCCCTCACCGGTACCGCCCGGGGCGACGGGACCGGACGCGGCACGTCCCTCGGGCTCGGGGACGTCTACCACGTCGGCAAACGGGAACCTGGTTCAACCTCCGCCGGACTACGGCCGGCTCCCGCAGCGAACGGAGAAGGTGGTCTTCGTGGGGCGCAAGGACCGGATTGCCGAACCCTGGGGCACGCGCACCCCGTACGGGCCCGGCGAGACCTGGCCCGTGCGGGTCGACACCCACCTGGCGGACGGCGTCACCCCCGACGAGGTGGACCGCTGGGTGCGCTCGGCCTCCCTCCTGCACTCCAACGGCGACGCCATGGACATCGCCGTCAAGGACGGCCGCATCGTCGGTGTGCGCGGCCGGGCGGACGACCGGGTCAACCACGGGCGGCTGGGCCCCAAGGACCTGTTCGGCTGGCAGGCGAACGCGTCGGCCGACCGGCTGACCCGCCCGCTGATCCGGCAGGACGGCCGGCTCGTCGCATGCGACTGGGACACCGCGATGAGCAGGATCACCGGCCGCACCCAGGAGTTGCTGGACGAACAGGGACCGAGCGCCATCGGCTTCTACACCACCGGGCAGCTGTTCGCGGAGGAGTACTACACGCTCGGTGTGATCGCCCGGGGTGGCATCGGCACGAACCACGTGGACGGCAACACCCGGCTGTGCACGGCGACGGCGGCGGCCGCGCTCAAGGAGTCGTTCGGCTGCGACGGGCAGCCCGGCTCGTACACCGACATCGACCACGCCGACGTCATCGCGCTGTTCGGCCACAACATGGCGGAGACGCAGAGCGTGCTGTGGACCCGGATCCTGGACCGGCTCGCCGGTCCCCGGCCACCCGCGGTGATCTGCGTCGACCCCCGGATGACACCGGTCGCCCGCGCCGCCACCGTCCATCTCGCGCCGCTGCCCGGCACGAACGTGGCCCTGATGAACGGCCTGCTGCACGAGATCCTCGCCAACGGCTGGATCGACCGCGACTATGTCGACGCGCACGTCGTCGGCTTCGAGGAGCTCAGCCGGCGGGTCGGCGAGTACCCGCCCGAACGTACCGCGGAGATCTGCGGCGTGCCGGCGGCGCAGATCCGGGAAGCGGCGCGCGTCCTCGGCGGCGCCCGGCGGCTGCTGTCCACCGTGCTCCAGGGGTTCTACCAGTCCCACCAGGCCACCGCTGCCGCGGTCCAGGTCAACAACCTGCACCTGGTACGGGGCATGCTCGGCGAACCCGGCTGCGGCGTGCTCCAGATGAACGGCCAGCCCACCGCGCAGAACACCCGCGAGTGCGGGGCCGACGGGGACCTGCCCGGCTTCCGCAACTGGGCCAACGACGCGCACGTCGAGGAACTCGCCCGGCTCTGGAACGTCGACCCGCTCCAGATCCCGCACTACGGGCCGCCCACGCACGCCATGCAGATGATGCGCTACGTCGAGGACGGGTCGATCCGCATGCTGTGGGTGAGCGGCACGAACCCGGCCGTCTCCCTGCCCGAACTGCGGCGCACCCGCGCGCTCCTGTCCCAGGACCGCCTCTTCCTCGTCGTCCAGGACATCTTCCTCACGGAGACCGCGCAACTGGCCGACGTCGTCCTGCCGGCCGCCACCTGGGGCGAGAAGACCGGCACGTTCACCAACGCGGACCGCACCGTCCACCTGTCGGAGAAGGCCGTCGAGCCGCCCGGCGACGCCCGGCCCGACCTGGACATCTTCCTGGACTACGCCCGTCGGCTCGACCTGTGCGACAAGGACGGCGAGCCCTTGGTGAAGTGGGACGACCCGGAGTCCGCGTTCGAGGCATGGAAGGAGTGCAGCCGCGGCCGGCCCTGCGACTACACGGGCATCACCTACGCGAAACTGCGCGAACGCGGCGGCATCCAGTGGCCCTGCGACGACGAACACCCCGACGGCACCGAACGCCTCTACACCGGCGGCGCGTTCCTGAGCGACCCCTCGTACTGCGAGAGCTACGGACGTGACCTGATCACCGGCGCGCCGCTCGAACCGGCCGAGTACCGGGCGATGAACCCCTCCGGCAAGGCCGTCGTCAAGGCCGCCGCCTACGTGCCGCCGCACGAGAAGCCCAGCCGTGACCACCCCTTCGCCCTGACCACGGGCCGCACGCTCTTCCACTTCCACACCCGCACCAAGACCGCGCGCGCCCCCCAACTCCAGGCAGCCGCACCGGAGGTGTGGGTGGAGTGCTCCGCCCGCGACGCCGCCGCCCGCGAACTGGCCGAGGGCGACCTGGTGGAGGTGACCACCCCGCGGGGCAGCGTCCGAGCCAGGCTGCGCGTCAGCGGCATCCGCGACGGGGTCCTCTTTCTCCCCTTCCACTACGGGTACTGGGACACGGACACCGGATACGAACCGGGGGACCACGGCCGCGCCGCCAACGAACTCACCCTGACCGACTGGGATCCGGCGTCCAAGCAGCCGATCTTCAAGACCGCCGCCGCTGCCCTGCGCCGCGTCGAGGCGGACCCGCGGCCTTCGGCCGCGCCGACGAACACGGCCTCGGCCCCCGTCACCGGGGACCTCGCACCGACGCGCGGCGGACCGGACGCGCAGGCCGACGAGGAACTCACCCGACCGCTGGAGGCGGATGCCCGATGAAGGTCGGCCTGCTCCTTCAGGAACTGCACCGCGACGAGAACGACCTCGCGCACGAACTGCTCCGAGTCTGCGAACGGCACCGGTCCGACCACGAGGTCCACCACGTCGGCCGCGACCTGGCCCGCTGGTCCCAGGAGCACGTGCGGATCCTCGCCGCACTCGGCGAGCGCTTCGACGTGACGCTCGACCCCGACCCGGTGGACGACCTCACCGGCGCCGAACGCCTGCGGGAGAAGGCCGG
This sequence comes from Streptomyces sp. NPDC005496, assembly GCF_042872045.1. Classification (NCBI taxonomy): domain Bacteria; kingdom Bacillati; phylum Actinomycetota; class Actinomycetes; order Kitasatosporales; family Streptomycetaceae; genus Streptomyces; species Streptomyces sp. NPDC005496. Next base: position 25,638 of record NZ_JBIAJQ010000004.1, on the reverse strand, counting down.
CGAACTCCTCGGGCGGCGCCCCGAGAGCGGCCTGCTGCTCCTGCGCGACCTGCGCGAGGTGTACCTCAAGGCCTCCGGCGTCAGCGTCGACTGGGAGATGCTCGGCCAGGCCGCCCAGGCACTCAAGGACAACGCGCTCCTGAAGACCGTGCGGCGCTGCCACCCCGACGCCCTGCGCCAGATGCGCTGGGCGAACGGGAAGCTGAAGGAGTCCTCGCCGCAGATCCTGCTGAGCTGAGCCCGCGCGGCACGCGCTCCCGCCGGGGTCAGTGCGACAGGGCGAAGGAGACCAGGAACCCCGCGACGGTGATCAGGCCGATGGCCAGATGCGCCTCGTCGAACGCCTCGGGGATCATCGTGTCGGCGATCATCGCCAGGATGGCCCCCGCGGCCACGGCCGTCACACCGGCCACGACCGAGTCGGACATGCCGCCCACGATGCTGTAGCCGAGCACCGCGGCGACCGTGCTCGCCGCGGCGATCGCCGACCACACCCCGAAGACGTAGCCCTTGCCGCGCCCCGCCTTCTTCATGCCGGCGGAGCTGGAGAGCCCTTCGGGGACATTGCTGATGAACACGGCGGCCACCGTGACCATGCTGACCGCGCCGCCGTGCAGCAGGCTGACGCCGATCACCGCGGACTCAGGCACCCCGTCGAGCAGGGCACCCAGCGCGAGCGCCGTGCCGGAGCCGGACTGCTCCGTCTCGCTCGGCTGCGCGTGCCGCTCCGCGTTGCCGGAACGCTTGCGGTGGCGGGCGCCTCGACGCGCGAGCCACATGTTCCCGCCCGTGTACGCGAGGGCCCCGCCGAGGGCTCCGATCGCGGCGGGCGCCAGACCGGCCTGGTCGTAGGCCTCGCCCATCAGCTCGTAGGCCACCGCCGAGATGAGCACACCGGAGCCGAAGGCCATCACGGAGGCGATCACCTTCGGCGGCACCCGCAGCCCGTATCCCAGCGCGGCACCCACCAGGAGCGCCGACCCGGCCACCAGACCCCACAGACCCGCTTGCATCACTTCAGCCACAGCGCACCGACTACCCCGATCGGGGGCGGTCCATGGCTCGGGCCCGGCCCGACCGCGTCCGGGCCGCCCGGGAGAGGGACGAAGTGCCGGTGCAGCCGGCCCGGGCGCGGGCCGGCTGCGGGGAGGGTCAGGCGGTGTGGAGGGTGAGTCCGTAGCGGTTCAGGATCTCGTTGACGGGCTGGTACCAGGTCTCGCCGCCGCTGCCGCAGTTGCCCCAGCCGCCCGAGGTGACGCCCTGTGCCTGGTCGCCGCTGATGAAGGAGCCGCCGGAGTCGCCGGGCTCGGCGCACACGCTCGTCTTCGTCATCTGGTGCACGGCGCCCTGGCTGTAGTTGACCGTCTCGTTCTTGGCGAGGACGGTGCCGCAGTGCCAGTGGGAGGTGGATCCGGACCGGCAGATGGAGGCGCCGACGGGAGCCTCACCCGAACCGCGCACGAGCTGGTCGGAGACGGTGCCCCAGCCGAGGACGACCGGCACGGTCCACCAGCCGCTGCCGACGTTCACCCAGGCGTAGTCGTTGTCGGGGAAGGAGGAGCCCTGGAAGTTGCCGATGTAGCTGCGGTCCCAGCCGCTGACGCCGGCGCCGGCCTGCCCGCAGTGGCCGGCGGTCACGAAGCCGCCGTACACGGAGAAGCCGATGGAACAGCGGACGTTGCCCGTGTAGTAGGGGTCGCCGCCCACGGTGCCCGCGGCGAAGGTGCGCGGCGACTGCCGTGTCTCGCGCACGGTCACGGGGCCGGCTTCCCGGGCGCGGTCCAGGAACGCCTGGACATCGTTGTCATCCTTCTGGGAGGTGACCACGCCCACGACGACCGAGTTGCTCCTCGGGTCGACGTGCCAGCTGCTGACCCCGGCCGGGGCGTCGAGCTTGTCGAGCCGCTTCAGGGTGGCGTCCAGCTGCCGCCCGCTGTGCTCGACGAGGGTCACCCGGGCGCCGGTCGCCTCGACGGCGTCCCGGTCCGCGGGGTCGGTGACGGCGACGGTGAGTTTCCCGTTCTTCGCCTCGAACCACGAGCCGGCGTAGGAGCTGCCCGCGGCGCGGCGGGCAGCACGGTCGACGCCGCGCGCCTTCGTCTCGGCCTTCAGCCGGGCGGTCGCCTGGGTCTTCGACAGGCCGAGGTCGCGCTGCATGGCGGTGATCAGCGCGTCAGACGCGGGAGCCTCGGAGACGGTGGGGGAGGGGGCCGCGGACGCCTGCGTGGTCAGACCGGCCGCCACGGTGCTCAGAAGCAGGGCCGCCGACAGGCCCGCGCGCAGAACTGTGGTGCGTCTCAAGGGAGTTGCCTTTCGTCGTTCCGGACGTGGGGGAGGAGCGGAAGGGCGGAGAGAGCGCTCTCAAGGACGTGCGCGAACGAGATTAGCGGCGGATCATGGGCAGGTCCATGCCAATGCACGAGATGGTCCGATGTGCTGGTGCTGGTGCTGGTGCTGGTGCAAGGGCAGGGGGTGTGGGGGCGCGGCCTCGGGCGGGCGTGTGCGGGCATACGGAGCGGCCGGGCGGTGTGCACCGCCCGGCCGCTCGGTTCTCGGTTTCTTACGGCAGCAGCTTGTCCATGGCCGCCTGGCCGTCCTCCGCCAGCCTGCGCTCGGCCCAGGCGAGGTTCTTCGGGTTGACGTCACGGCCGGCGGCGAGCACCAGGTCCTCGGCGGAGACCTCGCCCCCCGCGCCGGTGTGCAGAAGGGCGTCCGGGGTGGTCGCGTCGTCGGACGGGGAAGACGAACCGGGCTGAGTCTTTGACATGGTGTTCTCCCTGGTCGACCTGTTCTGTCTCACGGGTACCCCTGGCCCGCTCTGGTGCACTCCCGGTTCGGGAGTCACCTGGTGCCGGCATCTGGAGACGCACAATCGATGGATGTACCTCGTATTGTTCCCGTAACGGTCGAACCCTGCATTCCGGGCGGGCTGTCCGGGCCCTGCGGGGATGCCCGTCCGGAGAGGCCCCCGACGGCCGCCGGACCCGTTCGGCCGTACATCAATGTCGGTCGCCGGTTCCCGAGGTCATGGTGAAGAGACCGCAACCGTGCGACTGATGGGAGCTTGTAATGCGTATCCGCCTGATGACTGCGGCCGCCCTGGCCACCGTGTCCGTCCTGGGGACCGCCGGTGCAGCCGCCGCGGACTCCGATGCCACCGGGGTCGCGGTGAACAGCCCTGGCGTGCTCTCGGGCAATGTCATCCAGGTTCCGGTCCACATTCCGGTCAACGTGTGCGGCAACACCGTCAACGTGGTCGGTCTGCTGAACCCGGCGTTCGGCAACAAGTGTGTGAACGACTGATCGCGGGTGACCCGGGCCGTTCGGTGACGTCCGGCGGCCCGGCGAACCCGTGACGGCAAAGGCCCGGGGCGATGCCCCGGGCCTTTGCCGTCCGTCCGCGGTGCGCGTCGGCTCAGCCGCGGTGCGCGCTCAGGGCGGCGAGGGCGCGGTCCGCGTGGACGCTCATCCGCAGTTCGCTGCGGACCACCTCCAGGACGGTGCGGTCCTGTGCGATCACGAAGGTGATCCGCTTCGTGGGGGCGATGGAGAAGCCCCGCTTGACTCCGAACCGCTCCCGGACCGTCCCGTCGACGTCGGACAGCAGCGGGAACCCGAGCGTGTGGCGCCCGGCGAACTCCTGCTGCCGGTCGACGGGGTCGCCGCTTATGCCCACCGGCCGCGCTCCGGCGGCGGCGAACTCGGCCGAGAGGTCGCGGAAGTGGCAGGCCTCGGCGGTGCAGCCGGGCGTGAGGGCGGCGGGGTAGAAGAACAGCACGACGGGTCCGTCGCCGAGCAGCTCGGACAGGTGCCGGGGCGTGCCCGTCTCGTCCGGCAGGGCGAAGTCCTCGACCTTGTCGCCCACGTCCACGCGACTCGTCATGACAGGCCTTTCTGGTTCTTTGCGACACCGCGCGCCCACAGCACGAGCGGCACCTGGAGGGGTAGCCGGGCCAGGGCCGCGGCCTTGAGGGGGGCGGGACGGTGCCGCCAGTCCACCGCCATCTGCACATTGGCGGGGAACACGCCGACGAAGAACGCGGCCGTGGCCAGGGCGGCGGCGCGCCGCGTACGGGGCACGGCCACACCGGCGGCGAGCGCCAGCTCGACGACACCGCTCGCGTACGTCCACGTCCGGGGTGTCCCCGGCAGCGCGCGGGGGATGGTCGCGTCGAAGGACCGCGGCGCGGCGAAATGGGCGACGCCCGCCGAGGCCAGCAGGCCGGCGAGCAGCAGGGGTGAGCGTTCCGACCTGGGCACGGTTCCTCCTCGGGGGGCCTGCCGCGCGATATTACTCGACGGTAAGGAGGGGTGGGCGGCCCGGTGCGCCCGCTGCGCGGGAACCGGACACGGCCTGGTGTCCTGTTCCCACGTCAGCGGGAAGCGGCGGGAGACCGCGAGGGGCCGGTGAGAGCGCGGATCACTCGAACCGCGTGGGGTCACCCGCTCCGCGCCGTACGATCTCGGCCTCGCCGCTGGAGAAGTCGATGACGGTCGTCGGTTCGGTCCCGCAGTCCCCGGAGTCCACGACCGCGTCCACCACGTGGTCGAGCCGCTCCTTGATCTCCCAGCCCTGGGTCAGCGGTTCCTCCTCGTCGGGCAGCAGCAGCGTGCTGGAGAGGAGCGGCTCACCGAGCTCGGCGAGCAGCGCCTGCGCGACCACGTGGTCGGGGATGCGGACGCCCACGGTGTGCTTCTTCGGGTGGAGCAGCTTGCGCGGCACTTCCTTCGTCGCGGGCAGGATGAAGGTGTAGCGGCCGGGCGTCGACGCCTTGATGGCGCGGAAGACGTCCTTGTCGACCCTTACGAACTGGCCGAGTTGGGCGAAGTTCTGGCACGCCAGGGTGAAGTGGTGGCGGTCGTCGAGCTGCCGGATCGTACGGATCCGGTCGATGCCGTCCCGGCTTCCGAGTTGGCATCCCAACGCGAAACAGGAGTCGGTCGGATAGACGACGAGCGCACCGGAGCGGATGCTGTCCGCCACCTGGGAGATGGTGCGCTGCTGAGGGTTGTCCGGGTGCACGTCGAAGTACTTCGCCATCCGCCGAGCTTATGCTCTCCGCCGCCTCGCCCGGCGCAGCCCCGGCGCCGAGTCCTGCCGTCGGGCGGCGGGCGGCGCGCATCCGGCGTCCGGGGTGACCCGGACGCCGGAGAGCCGCCGCGTCAGTCCTTGAGCCGGTCGATCTGCCTGATCTTGTTGGTGGCGTCGAGGGCGGCCACCTTGTAGGACTCGGCGAGTGTCGGGTAGTTGAAGACGGCGTCGACCAGGTAGTCGACGGTGCCGCCGCACCCCATCACGGACTGGCCGATGTGGATGAGTTCGGTGGCGCCGGTGCCGAAGCAGTGCACGCCGAGCAGCGTGCGGTCGTCGGGGGAGACCAGCAGCTTGAGCATGCCGTGCGAGTCGCCGATGATCTGGCCGCGGGCTAGTTCGCGGTAGCGGGAGATGCCGACCTCGAACGGCACGCGGGCCTCGGTCAGTTGGTCCTCGGTCTTTCCGATGAAGCTGATCTCGGGAATGGTGTAGATGCCGATCGGCTGGAGGTCGTGCATCCGGTTCACCGGTTCACCGCACGCGTGGTACGCGGCCGTCCGGCCCTGTTCCATGGAGGTGGCGGCCAGGGCGGGGAAGCCGATGACGTCGCCCACGGCGTAGATGTGCGGCACCTCGGTGCGGTAGTGCTCGTCCACGGTGATCCGGCCGCGCCGGTCGGCGGACAACCCGGCCTTGTCGAGGTCGAGTTCGTCGGTGAGGCCCTGCCGTCCCGCGGAGTACATGACGGCGTCCGCGGGGATCTTCTTTCCGCTCTCCAGGACCGTGAGTGTGCCGCGGGGATGACGTTCGACCGCCGCGACGGTCTCGCCGAAGCGGAAGGTGACGGCGAGGTCGCGCAGGTGGTACTTCAGCGACTCGACGACCTCGACGTCGCAGAAGTTGAGCATGCCGGGCCGCTTCTCGACCACCGTGACCTTGCTGCCCAGGGCGGCGAACATGGAGGCGTACTCCATGCCGATCACGCCGGCGCCGACGATGACCATGGAACGCGGCACCCGCTCCAGGTGCAGCACGTTGTCCGAGTCCATGATCGTGCGCTCGTCGAACTCCACGGCGGCGGGCCTGGCGGGCCGCGTGCCGGTCGCGATGACGATGTGCTCGGCGCTCAACAGCCTGTCGTGGCCGTTCACTTCGCGCAGCGCGATGGTGTGGTCGTCCACGAAGCGGCCGGTGCCGCCGAACAGGGCGACGTGGTTGCGGGACAACTGGCTGCGGATGACGTCGACTTCGCGCCCGACCACGTGCTGGGTGCGGGCGGTCAGGTCGGAGACGGTGATGTCCTCCTTGAGCCGGTAGCTCTGGCCGTAGAGATCGCGCTGGGTCAGGCCGGTGAGGTAGAGGACCGCCTCCCGCAGGGTCTTGGAGGGGATGGTCCCGGTGTGGATGGAGACCCCGCCGACCATGTCGGGGCGGTCGATGACGGCGACGCGGCGGCCGAGTTTGGCGGCCGCGATGGCAGCCTTCTGGCCGCCGGGGCCGGATCCGATGACAAGCATGTCGAAGTCGGGCACCCTCCGGAGTCTGGCAGGCGGGGGACCGGTCCCGGAAGAGCGGAGGCCCGACCGTCGGCCGCCCATGCCGCGACGGAAGCGCACGGCGCAGCGAACGGCACGTCGCTTCGGGCACCGTCCGAGGGGACGGAGAGTGCGGCGGAATCCGGAGCGTGAAACCTCCCAGGACGTGTGTCATACGTCTCTGAGGTGGGACTCTCCCCGGTCGCCCATGATCGATCGTGGTGGCGTAGGGTCCTTCATTGGTCGGCCCCGGCTCGGCGGTCGGCCCTGTCATGCAACCGACCCTCAGGAGTCCAGTCCCGTGCCCGCTCTCCCCACCGCACCGGCGCCGATCTACGACCGCCTCGTCGACGAGCAGGGCGATGTCCTCGCGAGCGTCCGCCAGGCCGCGCACGAAACCGCCCGCACCGCGGAGGACGTACTGGACTTCGGAGTGGCGGAGCCGGGCGGCCGGCTGCCCAACGCCTGAGCCCAGGCGGAGGCGGTGCGCGATCCACGCGACGAAGGGTGTCCGCACCGCGCCGGGTGACCCTCCGCCCGGCAGTGACGGCTCTCCGGCGGACCACGACCCGACCGCGGTGAGCGAGGGGCCGTCCGGCGTCCCGACTGTCGGCCGACCGCGCACGCAGGCCGGGCGCGCCGTGGTCAGGCGGCTTCGCCGAACTCCTCCGGGACCTCCTCGTCCCGGTCCCGTCCGGCCGCCGACTTCTCCCGCTTCCGCAGGACCGCCCAGGTGAGGGCCCACACCGGCGTGAGGCACCACGGCATCCGCCAGACCACTCCCCACCAGCCGGACGTCGGCTGAACAACGGCTTCCGCCGCTGCGCCCAGCATGGCGGCGCCCAACGTCCAGCACAGGAGCCTGCCCGCCCACCGCACGGCCTCCGAGAGCCCGGGGGACGCCGCCCCTCCGGGTCTGTGCGTGGGCGTACGGCGACGGCCTGCGCGGCTCTTCATGCGGATCCCCCAGGGGACGGGACGGCAGCCGCGACTCACGGACTGCGCTCGCCTTTCGACGTAAGTCGTCAGTCTGCACGGGGACGACATCAAGACACAGAGGCGCCGGGCCCGCGCCACCAGCTCACGGACACCACGCGCACCAGGGCAATCAGGGACGAAGAACACGAACTGCCGGTCAAACAACGGCAAGTAGGGGCAAAGCCCAAATTCACAGGTGACTAAAAAGCGCCATTTCCGTCCACCTTCCGCGCGCCCCCGGACGGGCGAGGGCTGTCCCCGCTCACGATCGTGCGCTACCGGGCACGCGGGTCGCGGCCGATAACGTGCCGCGGTGTCGGTCAGCGCGTCAACACGTGGGCGACCGCTTCCGCCGGAGTGGCGACCTCCGCCAGCAGTGCCGTACCGGGCGAGGCGAGAGCCTCCGTCGGGACGCTCCAACCCGCCAGGACGGCGACGCGCTTGCCCGCGCGGAGCGCGAGGGCCACCTCGCTCAGCGTCCCCCAGCTGCCTCCCACCGCGATCAGCGCGTCGCAGGAGTTGACGAGAAGGCCGTTGCGCAGTTCGCCGAGACCGGTGGCCACGGCGACCGTCAGATACCGGTTGCCGGAGGCCCGGTCGAGGCCGGGCAGCAGGCCCACCACCGTTCCGCCCGCCGCCGCGGCACCCTCGGCGCACGCTTACATGACTCCGCCCAACCCGCCGCAGAACACGACCGCCCCGCGTCGGCCCAGCAGTGCGCCGACCTCGCGCGCCAGCGCCGTCTCCCGGACGCCGGCCTCGGCCGGTCCCGCGACGCCGACATGGGGAGGGCTGTGAGCGGCGCCGGAATTCATCGAGAGACCTCCGTTCGCGGGGGACGCGGCAGGCCAGGCGCCGCTGCCGCGTCCGGCAACCAGCATGCACCGCACCCCAGGCATACCCGTTTCGCGGGTCAGCTCGTTATATTCCTTGACACGAATATTCGTTACAGTGAATACTAGCCTTCATGGACGCACTCCTCGCCGCACTGGCCGACCCCGCACGCTGGCGGCTGGTGAACCTGCTGGCCGAGCGGCCCCGCTCGGTCGGCGTCCTCGCCCAGCTGGCCGAGGCACGCCAGCCGCAGACCACCAAACACCTGCAGACCCTGGAACGCGCCGGGATCGTCACCTCGCAACGCACGGGCCAGCGCCGCGTCTACGCGCTCCGCGCCACCCCTCTGCGCGAACTGGCCGCCGCGCTCGTCGCGCTCGCGGACACCGTGGAACAGGCCGACGGCCCCCACGCCACCCACGACCGCTACGGACTCGGCCTCCAGGCGGAGCGGCTCGCGGCCGGGGAGCCAGGATGGGCCGACGGCCGCTCGTTCAGCTTCCTCCGGACGCTGAGCGGCAGTCCCGCGCTGGTCTGGCGCCACCTGACCGAGGCCCCGCTCCTCGCCCGGTGGTGGACGCCCGAGGACCTCCGTGTCTCCGAGCTCCTCTTCGAGGCACGCCCCGGCGGACGGATCGTGCAGGAGTACCGCGACGCGGAGGACGCCGACGGCTCCGACCAGGTCGTGGGACGGGCGGAGGGAGTCGTGGACGACGTGCGCCCCGGTGAGCGCCTCACCTACCGGCTCTCCCCGCTTCTCCCGGACGGCGGGATCGCGTTCACCGCCCGGGTCGACCTGGGTCTGAGGCCCGCCGGTTCCGGCACCGAACTCGACGTGCGCTGGCAGATCCGCGACAGCGCCATCGACGCCGCGGACTTCGTCGCGGGCATCGAGATCGGCTTTGGACAGAGCCTCGACACACTCGCGGCGCACCTCGCGGCCGACGCGCACGGCACCGACGACCACACCGATTCAGGGAGCACGACATGACCGAGCAGACCGGCGGCCGCAGGGTCGTCACCAACATGAGCCTGTCCCTCGACGGCCGTTACGCCGGCCGCGACCCGCTCGACATGAGCTGGGTGATGCCGTACGCCCACACCGATGTCGCCCGTGACCACCTGGCCGCCCTCCAGGAGACGGCGACGACCGCCCTCCTGGGCCGGGTCAACGCCGAGGGCTTCCTCGGCTTCTGGCCGACCGTCATCGGCGCGGAGGGAGTCGATCCGCGTGACGAGTCGTTCGCGGAGTGGCTCGTCGGCACCGACAAGGTCGTCCTCTCGTCCACCCTCACCGATGCACCGTGGGAGCGGACGACCGTGGTCGACAAACCGACCGCCGACGTGGTCGCGGAACTCACGGCGACCGAGGGCGGCGACATCCTCGTGCTGTCCAGCGCGAGCGTCATCAAGGCGCTACTGGCGGCGGACCGGGTCGACCGGCTGGCGCTGACGGTCTTCCCCGTCCTCCTCGGAGACGGGCCGCGCCTCTTCGACGACGGGCTGCCCGCGGGCCGCTGGAGTCTCGCAGGTCAGGCCGCCGGCGAGCACGGGACGCTGTCTCTCGTCTACGACCGTGTCCGCTGATTCCGCAGGCCGGCGCGGCTGGACGGGCGTACGGTCCGGGGCCGCTTTCCGGCCCCGGACCGTCTCGTCCCCACCGGGCGACGGACGTGAACGGGCGTGACAGGGACGGCGGGAGACGTCGTCCCGGGCGCCCCGTCACCCTCCGGCTCGACGTGTGCGCAGGCCAGGGGCCCCGGTTGGTGCCGCCGACACCCGGTGACGAGGAGGCTCACCCGGCACGGTGCCTGCCGCGTGCTTGCTCTCGGCCACGCGGGAGGGGTGCTCGCCGGGGAGTCCTTTCCCATGTGGCCCAGCGAACCGGTGCGGCTCATTCCGGTCGTGTCCCGACGGGGCGAGGCGGAAGGAGCCGGGCGCGGCCCGGACGATGGCGCTGTCGCGTTCGGGGCGCCGGGGCAGGGGCACGGTCCTGGGTCGGGGGTCCGTGCACATGCGCGGGTTCTGCGGCGTCCTGCGAGGAAGAAAGGGGGCCGACGCGTCCGAGGAGGGGGGCGAAGGTCGGGACAGCGTCCTCTCGGATCGGCGGCGCTGGTGCGTCGCCGAGAGTGGCGGCTGTGCAGACCGTCGACGAGGACGGCGGGGGGGTGTCGGCACGCTCGGTGGTCCTTGTGGGAGGACTCTTGCGGCGTGGCAGCCGAGCGGAGGGGGGATGGGCGGTGCCGTCGGGCACCGGCCGGGCGCTCGCCCGTTCGGGACCTGCTCGCATCACGTCCGGCACCGCGGGGTGCGCCGGTCCGGGCGGAGCGGGGCTGCGTCCCTGTTACCGCTTGGTGTGCGTGACGATCTGGGTGGTGAAGACGGTGCGGTCGTTCTGCCGGCCGGTGACGTCGACGGTCGGCGTGTCGGTGGTGCTCGGCAGCAGCGTCGTCTCGATCACGAGCGGGGCACGCAGCTCGGCGTAGTTGTGGAAGCGGGTCACGAGGGTGGTGGTGTGGGGGGCCACCGGGTTGTGATGGGCGTGCGCGGCCTGGCGTGCGGCCTCGATGAGGACCATGCCGGGGTAGTGGTCGCCGCCGTGGTCGAAGAGGACCGGGTGGCGGGGGTCGGGGTTGAGGAGCCAGTGGTGGGGCCGGCCGGTGGGGGAGAGGACGACGTCGAAGGGGTTGCGCTTGCCGACGACGGCGGGTGCCACGAGGGGGGCCGGGTGGGGGCGGTCGAAGGGGTTCGCGGGAATGGGGGTGTCGGTGGCGTCGCCGCTGCCCCGGAGCCGGCGGTACGTGGCGGGGGTCAGGCAGGTGAAGCGGCCGCCCCCCGTGGCGTAGGGGCGCTCGTCGTCACCCACCACCGCGATGTCCATGCGGAACTCGGCCAGGCGCTTCCCCTTGCGGACCACGTCGGTGCAGGTGGCGCGCAGGACGAGGTCGGTCGGGAGGGCGCCGATGGCCATCTGGTCCGGATGCGTGGTGACGGTCAGGTCGTGAAGGAGGAAGTGGTTTCCGAGGGGGACGCCGAGTTCGGCGTGGGCGAGGTAGAGACCCGTCTGGCGAATGGTTTCCGCCGCCTGCAGCGAGTCGTGGTGCGTGCCGTCCGGGGTGGTGAAGAAGGTGTGGGCGCGCGGCCACTGCCCGCTCAGGGTGTAGTGCGCGTCGTCGTGCTTGCGGCAGCCGGTGAGGAAGACCTCGGCGTGGCTTGCCCGGTGGACGTACTCGCGGGGAACGGTGGTGGTGAGGCCGAGGGGCCCCATCGGTCCGGTCTCCGCGGTACGTCCGGTCGGTATGGAGGGTCTCGCCTGTATGTCGGCCGCGGACGGTTCGATGGGCGAGGTCGCGTCGTGTGCCGGGTGAATGGTGAGAAGGGTCATCTCGTGCCGCCTCTTTCCGCGTCTACGCAGGAGTGGATGGGGACGGTGCCTGAGGTTCAGACTCGATAAGATACGGACCCACCGGTTTTGTTTTCAAGGTATCTGGCGGAATTCCACCCGGCGGGAATCGGACGGGCTGCCCCCGGTTTTAAGTGACGCAACCCCCTCCGCTACCGCTGCCGCGGCAGGCAGGTGGCGCATGGGTGAATATCGGGCACCACACGGTGTGACCGTCGTGGAAACCAGGCGTGCGGTTTTGTTAGGGATCACGTGGCGCAAGCGGGCCGGTTCCCAGGCGCCGCACGGGTCCGGCCGGACGAGGCAGCGGAGTACGGGCGCGGGTCGGCGGGGGTGGGAAGGCGTCCTGAGGGCGGGCCGGGCGGGCGTCCGGGAGCACTCGGCGGGTGCCATGGCAGGGCCGGGGCGGGGAAACCGGACGGGCATGGACGCAACGACAACGACGCAACTGCGGCGGGTCGCCGCGCTGTTCGCGGTCATCCCGCTCGTCGCCGCCTGCGGTGGAGGCCACGGGCACGACGGCGCCTCACCGACGGGCGGAACCAGTCCGGCGCTGAACCGCGGGGCGAGCCTGGTGATCACCACCGACAACGGCGTACGACTGCGCCCCGCCGACGGCGACACCGTCGGCGTCGACCGCAGGGTAGACGGCCACTGGTCCCACCGGGACGACACCTGGGTGCTGGACCTGTCGTGCCCGGCCGAGGGCGAGCGCCATGAGGATTGCCCGCGCATGCCGGAGATCGACGTCCCGGCGGACACCGCCGTCAGCGTCTCCGCCCGCAACGCCGGCATCGACGTCGCCGGGATCTCCGCCGGCCTGGACCTCACCACCGTCAACGGCGATGTGAGCGTGGCGCGTTCCGGCGGGCGCGGCGCGGCGGTACGGCTGACGACCCGCAACGGCTCCATCCACGCGCAGACGCTGAGGGCGGAGCGGTTGCACGCCGACACGGTGAACGGTGACGTGGTGCTCGACTGCGGCAGCTCCCCGGACGGAGCCACCGCGGCCACCACGAACGGCTCCGTCCGCGTCACGGTCCCGCACGACGCCCCCGCCTACCGGGTCTCGGCGACCACCCACAACGGCCGGCCCTCGGTCACCGTCCCCACCTCGGGGGCCACCGAGGACCGCACCATGACGCTCACCACCGTCAACGGTGACGTCACCGCCGCCCGGACGTGAGGTGACCGAGCGGCAGCGTCTCGGCCGGGCCCGGTGTGGCCCCGGGTTCCCGGACCACGCGCTGTCGTGTCTCCGCGGCGGCCTTGGACGACAGGCGTGTCAGAGGACGGGGCCGCCGTCGGCGGCGACCGCCCACGGCTCGGGGCCGGTACCGTCGCTCCACGCCTCCAGCGCCTCGCGGTCGACGCACAGGATCCCGCACTGCTCGGCGTACTCGACCGCGGGCGCGGTGAACGCGCTGGTGGTCACCACCACGGCGACGTCGGCGGCGTGGACGGTGTAGCACGTCCCGCCGAAGCGCTGCATGTCCTGCGAGCCGACCCTGTTGGCCTCGCAGTAGCGTTTGCACTGGATGATGAGGCGCCGTCCGTCCGGCGCCGTGGCCACCACGTCGGCGCCCAAGTCTCCGGCTCCTCCGACGACTTCGACGTCCGAGCAGCCGTCGCGCTCGCACAGGGCGGCGATCGCCTGCTCGAACTCGTCGGCGTCCAGGGCCTCGTAGTCGACCGCCTCGGGCTCCGCCTCCGCGAGGACCTCGGTCGGCTCCGCCGGTCCGGTGCCGAGCGGGAGGGTCGGCTCCTGACCCACGGGGGCGAGCGTCTCGGCCGCCACCGGAGCGGGGGAGGGGAGCGGTTCGGTCTCCAGGGTGTGCAGGGCGGTGGCGGTCCCCTCGTCCAGGGCGGCGACGGCCCGGCGCGCGGCCCGCCTCGCGGAGAACCGGCGTCGGCCGCTGCGGAGGGCCAGGGCGGCCGGAACTCCCACCAGGCAGAGCACGACGACCAGTTCCGGGCGCCGTTCGAGGACACCGACGGCGACCTTGGCGGCAGCGCCCAGGATGCCGATGACCGCGGCGAGGAGCCCGAACAGCAGCGCCGTGGAACGCAGATCGAAGCCGCGCCGGCGGTTCATGGGCTGTATTCGGCGCACGGGTGTGGCCATGTGCGGTCATCCCCTCTCACGGACAGTACGAAGATCACTTCTGCCGTCTGCCCATGATCGAGAAGTTCAGCGCGTCGGGTGAGGTCGGTGATCGCTTGCTGCGTCTACGAGTTGACGCCGTATCAGTCCACCGGGGGCCGGGATGAGGCCGAGGAGCCGCCGAGACGTCGGAAGTGGCCGGTGCAAGTCGCGTTCGTGGCACGGGGGTTGCGGAAGCCGCGCGGTCCTGGCGAGGTCGCTGGTGGAGGTCGGCGGGGGGCATCGTTTGAGTGCGCTGCGGACGCGAGCGACCGGGAGGTCGGGGCGGCGGAGGCGGGCGACGGGGTGCGTACCAGGCGCCACCCGGTCGAGGCCGACGTACGGGAGTTCGCGAGGGGCGCGACACGGCCAGGGGCCGGACAGTCGCGGAGGCCGGCCGTACTCGCCGTCGCCCGCGCGCTGTCCGGCCCCTGGCCTGGTCTCGCGTCCGTGGAGCCGCTCTGCGGCGGCCCCTGCCTCAGTCCGTCCTCTCGGGATGCTGGCCGGGGCCGCCCCGGTGGGGGGACAGGGGAGTGGGAGAGAGGTCGGTGGGTTCCTCGCCGCGCTCCAGCAGGGTGTCGGCGGCCCCGATGATCAGCGGATCGGCGTCCCCGATCGCCGTCTCGTCCTTGGCGGTGTAGTCGCAGCGCAGCAGGAGATGGCGGATCGCCTCCAGCCGCCCCCGGCGCTTGTCGTTGGTCTTCACCACCGTCCACGGCGCGTACGGGGTGTCCGTGGCGCGAAACATGTCGACCTTCGCCTGGGTGTAGGCGTCCCACAGGTCCAGCGAGGCCAGGTCTGTCGGGGACAGCTTCCACTGCCGTACCGGGTCGACCTGGCGGATCGCGAAACGCGTGCGCTGCTCGCCGCGGGAGACCGAGAACCAGAACTTGACCAGCACGATGCCGTCGTCGGTGAGCAGCTGCTCGAACACGGGGGCCTGGGCGTAGAAGTGCCGGTACTCGGCGGGGGTGCAGAAGCCCATGACCCGCTCCACCCCGGCCCGGTTGTACCAGGACCGGTCGAAGAAGACGATCTCTCCGGGGGCGGGCAGGTGGGGCACGTAACGCTGGAAGTACCACTGTCCGGACTCGCGCTCCGTGGGCTTGTCCAGGGCGACCACGCGGGCCCCGCGAGGATTGAGGCGCTCCGTGAAGCGCTTGATGGTGCCGCCCTTGCCCGCCGCGTCCCGGCCCTCGCAGACCACGACGACCCGTTGGCCGGTCTCGCGCACCCACTTCTGCAGTTTGAGCAGCTCGATCTGCAGGATGCGCTTCTGCCGCTCGTAGGACTTGCGCCCGAGCTTCGTGTCGTACGGATAATTTTCACGCCAGGTGTCGAGGGGCTTGCCGTCACGGTCCAGAAGGACGGGCTGTTCCGGCCGTTCCTCGTCGACCTGGAGCCCGTCGAGGAGTTCCGCCCCGGGGGACGTGCCCGAGCGGTTCGCGGCTGTCGCCTCCGGCCTCACCGGATCAACCACGGACTTGGTTCCTTCCTGCTCACGAACTCACCGGCTGCTGTCGCCGGGGCCGGGCGCCACGGGTCGGCGCCCGGCGGGAAAGGACCCCTACCAGCTCAGAATGGCATGTGACCGCGCGCCCGGCGCCCCGTGGAGCCGCTGCGGCCGACGGCCTTGGAGCTGCTGCGGAACGGCTTGCTCAGCCAGCGGCCCAGACGGCCCGGGGCCTTGCCGGCGGCCTGCGAGCCGGCACCGAGCGTGCGCTGTGTCCCACGCTCGGGACCGTGCGAGAGCCGCGGCACCAGAAAGGCCAGGACCAGCAGGACGACGCACACGGCGACGACGGCGAGGACGACCATGACATACCTCAGTTCTCGTTACGACGGGGGCCACCGCCTGCCCGCCCCGTTCTCCTGCTTAGGGGAGACCGGGGTGTCAGGGAGCGGTGCTGTGCCCCTCCGGGGTGTTCCACGTGCCCGCTGGTCCGCCGTTCATGCGCCGCCCGCCGCCCCCCCCCGGCGCGCGCGTCCCCGGTCGGACCGGCGGCGGTCACGGCGTGTCGCCGTCGCCCGGCGGGGAGTACGGCCCGGCGGCGCCCGGGGCGCTCATCGCCGTACGAGCCGGTGCAGCGCCAGCCGCGCCGGACCGGCGTACAGGGCGAGCGCGGGCGCCGGGCCCTCCATGCGCAGTGTCGTCGCCGTGCCGTCCCCGCGCTCCCGGACCGCGTGGTGCAGGCGCAGCCGCACGGGCCCGAGCCGTACCCGCCAGGTCCACTCCCGCCGCTCCTCGTCGACCGACTCGATGACGAAGGACGCCGTGATCCGGGCCAGGGAGACGACCTGGCCGCTCATGCCGGGGACGATACGGTCCGTGGCCACCCGCACGGCCCGGATCTGCGGCGACCACGACGGCCAGCGCGACGGGGTGACGTAGCGCAGCCACACCTCGTCCACGGGCGCGGTTCCTTCGGCGTGCAACGTCATCGTGGCCACGGGGTGCGTGCTCCGATCGGGACGGTGGAGGGACCAGCGGTGGCCGCCCGGCCCCGGCGTGAGACCGGACCGCCGCCACCAGCCTCGCAGCCGGGAGGCCCGTACGCCCCGTGACCTGAGCCGGGCGTGGCCCGGCCGGGACCGGCGAGCCGGCCGTGGCCGGGACTGCCACTGTCGACTTACGGGTAGCAGGCTCTCCGCCGGGCCCCACCATCCGAAGGGACAACATGAGCGAGAACCGCGAAGCCGACGGCCTGTCCGAGGGCAGAGCCATGACGGCGGCGGAGTTCAGGGTCGTACGCGAGTCCCTCGGCCTGGCCCAGGACTGGCTGGCCGGGCACGTGGGCGTCCCGACCGCCACGATCGAGGCGTGGGAACGGGGCGGTGAGCGGATTCCCGGCGTCGTCCGGGCCGCCCTCGGTGACCTTGAGCGCCTGACCGGTGAGTTCGTCGGCAAGGCCGTCGCGGATCTCGCCGGCCTCCCGGAGCCCGGGATCGTCACCTACCGGGACGACGCGGAGTACCGGGCCGCGCACCCCGAGTCCGGATACCCGGCCGCCTGGCACCGCGCCGTCGTGGCGCGGGTCGCCCAGGAGATCCCCGGCCTGTCCATCGCGTACGCGAGCGATGTCGCGTCGGACGACGTGAAGGTGTCCGCGAAGTAGCGGCGCGCCGGAGCCACGACCGGAGACGAGCCCCCCGCCCCGGACCTGGGCAGGGCGGCTTCGTCGTGCCGGTGGTCCTCCGGGCACGAGCGCCGGTGGCTGCTGGCCCCGGGCGCGGGGTGGACCTGGGAGAACGGATGCCGCGCCATGCCGGGACAGGAGAGAATCCCGGCATGAAGACGACCGCGGGGGCGCTCAACCGTGCCACGCTCGCCCGGCAGTTGCTCCTGCGGCGCGAGCCGCTCGACGTCGTGGAGGCGGTGCGACGGGTGGTCGCCCTGCAGGCGCAGCAGCCCGCCTCGCCGTACGTGGCGCTCTGGAACCGGCTGAGCGGCTTCGACCCGGCCGACCTCGACGCGGCCGTGGCCGACCGGCGGACGGTGAAGGCCACGCTGATGCGGCTCACCCTGCACGCGGTCCACGCCGACGACTACGCGCCGTTCCGCGCGGCCATGGAGCCGACGCTGCGCGGCTCTCGGCTCGGCGACCCCCGGTTCACCGCGTCCGGACTCACCGCCGCCGACGCCGACACCCTCGTCGTGGAACTGCTGAAGTACGCCGACCGCCCCCGCACGGTGGCCGAACTGGGCGGGCGGATCGAGGAGCTCCTCGGAGCGCCGATGGAGCCGGGCGCGCAGCGCATGCTGCGCCAGTACGTGCCCTTGTGGCACGCCCCCACCGGCGGCCCCTGGTCGTACGGCCACCGCCCCTCGTACGTCGCGTCGGACGGCACGCCCGCACCGGCGGACCCCGATGCCGCCGCGGCCGGCCTGCGCACCCTCGTACGCCGCTACCTGGAGGGCTTCGGACCGGCGTCCGTGGCCGACATCGCGCAGTTCGCCATGGTCCAGCGGTCCCGGGCCAGAGTGGCGGTGCAGGCGCTCGCCGATGAACTCGACGTGCTGGAAGGCCCGGACGGCACGGCGGTGTACGACATCCCCGGGGCGCCCCGCCCGGCCGAGGACGTCCCCGCGCCGCCCAGGCTGATGGCGATGTGGGACAGCGTCCTGCTGGCCTACGCCGACCGCAGCCGGCTGATCCCGCCCGCCTACCGCAAGCTCGTGACCCGGGTGAACGGCGACGTGCTGCCCACACTGCTGGTCGACGGTCACGTCGCCGGCGTCTGGCGCACCGTCGAGGGCGGCGTCGAGGCCACCGCCTTCCACCACCTCACCGAGCGGGCCTGGGAAGGACTCGCCGCGGAGGCCGCGTCGCTCACCGCGTTCCTCGCCTCCCGCGAGCCGCACGTCTACCGGCGCTACGACCACTGGTGGGCCAAGGGGCTGCCCGCGGCGGAGACGCGGCTGCTCCCAACTGCCGTGTGAGGCGCTCGAGATGGTGTGCCAGACTACGGTGATCGAAGTACTGGACCCCCTTCGCGCGCCGGAGCCCGCCATGACGACCGACACACCTCACCCCCCGCGGATCGACACCAGCCGGGCGCATCCCGCGAGGGTCTACGACTGGCTCCTGGGCGGCAAGGACAACTACCCGGTCGACGAGGCCGTCGGTGAGAAGCTGCCGCCCGAGGCGCGCGACGCGGCGCGGCAGAACCGGCAGTTCATGCACCGCGCGGCCGCCTGGCTCGCCGGGGAGGGTGTCGACCAGTTCCTCGACATCGGTACGGGCATCCCCACCGAGCCCAACCTGCACCAGATCGTCCAGCGCCTGGTGCCGACCGCCAGGGTCGTCTACACCGACAACGACCCGATCGTGCTGCGGCACGCCGAGGCGCTGCTGATCAGCCACCGCGAAGGTGCCACGGACTACATCCAGGCGGACGTGCGGGAACCGGCGACGATCCTCGAACGTGCCCGCGCCGTCCTGGACTTCGACCGGCCGATCGCGCTGTCCCTCATCGCCCTGATGCACTTCATCCCCGACGCGCAGGACGCGCACGGCATCGTCCGCAACCTGGTCGCCACACTCCCCTCGGGCAGCTACCTGGTGCTGTCGCACGCCGCCTCCGACCTCTACCCAGAGCTGGCGGAGCAGGTCACCGCGGAGTACGCCAAGGCCGGCATCCAGCTCGGCTTCCGCACCCACGCCGAGGTCACCCGGTTCTTCGACGGCCTGGAGCTCGTCGAGCCCGGCCTGGTCACGGCGCCGGAGTGGTTCCGCACGGCACCGGCCCCCGAGCCCGAGGGCAGCGGCATCTACGCGGGCGTGGCGCGCATCCCCTGACGGACACACCCGGGCACCGGCCCCGTAGGCCCCAACACCCCCACCGTGAGCCGTACTTGACTCGCTTACGGGCGGGGGTGCGGGGTATCCGGGAACCCTCACGACAACGGAGGGAGCGGTGACATGTCGATACGGGGGACGGACCAGGTGTCCGGGCTCGGTGACCTCGAACCGGGGACCCGGCAGAGGGCCCAACTGCGCACGCGTCTCGCGGACATCGCCTGGACGTCGCTGTGCGTCGTCCTGCTGCTCTGGGGGATCTGGACCGCCGTCGGACTGGCCCGCGGTGTGACCGCCTGGGCCTACTGCGCCGTGGCGTGGGTGCTGCTCGCCGCGGCCCTCGGGCTGCGCGTCGCCGCGATCCGGCGCAGGACCCGGATCTAGCGGGGACGCCGTGGAGAAGATCAACACCTTTCTGGCCGAGCGCCTCTGGCTCCAGATCGCCCTGTCCATCGTCTGCGCCACCGCGGCGATCCTGCTGATCAGCCCGGGTGAGTCCCCGGTGGCGGTGCTGCTGCGCGTCGCGGGATCCTCGATCGGCGGTGTGCTCGTGCTGGTTCTCCTGCGGCGCAGGGAGAAGCGCGCGGCGGGCGGTTCGGCGACCGGCCTCGTGGCCCTGGACAAGAAGCTGCGCGACGGCGAGGCGCCCACGGAGCCGGCGGAGCGGCAGGCCATGCGGGACCTGGTCGCGCAGCGGCTGCACCGCACCCGCCACCACACCGTGGCCACTTCCGTCCTGGCCGTCCTCGTCGTCACCCTCGTGCTCCTGACGGCAGCGACGTCGGGCCTCCGGCAGACCGTCGGCTACGCCCTGCTCGGGGTGGCCGGCCTCGGCTGGCTCGTGATCGAGGGAAGGCGGCAGCGGCGTCGTCTGCGGCACATGCGTGACGCTCTGGGCGTCGCGCCGGACGCGTCGGCCGAGGTCCCGGACCGCGGCTGAGGCGGGCGGCCGTCGCAGCGCTCGCGCCGGCGGAAATCCGTTGGCGTGCGGAGCGGTCCGCGGCGGATCATCGGCGCATGCTCTACTCCGGACCGCCGCTCTCGCCGGTGCGGGTTCCCGCGCCGATCGCCGTCCTGTCCGAGGGACGTCCGGTCCTGCCTGTGTGGCAGAACCAGCTGGGCGGACTGACCTTCCGCATCGGCGACGGGCCTCACGGGCTCTTCGCCAAATGGGCTCCGGCCGGGTCGGGGCTCGACCTGGCCGCCGAGGCCGTACGGCTGCGCTGGGCCGCCGTCCACACGCCGGTGCCCCGGGTCCGCGAACACGGAGCGGACGCCTCGGGGGAGTGGCTCGTCACCCACGCGCTGCCCGGCGAGAGTGCCGTCAGCGACCGGTGGAAGGCCGAACCGGCGCGGGCCGTCCGCGCGCTGGGCACCGGGCTGCGGGCGCTGCACGAGCGCCTGCCCGTCGCGGAGTGCCCGTTCGACTGGTCGGTGGGCCGGCGGCTGGCCCGGGCCCGGCGGGCGGGCATCGAGGTGCCCGCCGACCTGCCCGAGCCCCCGCCCGTCGACCGTCTCGTGGTCTGCCACGGCGACCCGTGCGCACCCAACACGCTGTTGCACGACGACGGTTCGTGGTCCGCCCACGTCGACATGGGCGCGCTCGGCGTCGCCGACCGGTGGGCCGACCTCGCCGTGGCGACCTGGAACACCCGGTGGAACTACGGCCCCGGCTGGGAGGACGCCCTCCTGGACGCCTACGGCATCGCTCCCGACCCGCGGCGCATGAACTTCTACCGCCGCCTGTGGGACGCGACCTGAGCACACCGCCGGCCGCCCCGGCCGATCGCCCCGGCCGCTGCCGCGCGCATTCCCCGGCTGCTCGGTCCGGCCGTCAGACCGGAAGGTGACGGCTGCCGTGGTGCCGGCTGATGTTCCCCTCCAGAAGACGGGTGGACGCGGCCACGGTCGCACCGCCCGGCGTGGGCTCCGGAAGGCGCCCGTCCGCGTCCTTGAGCCGCCGGAGGGCGTCGTCGACGGCGTCGTGCGCGGCGAACAGGCAGGGAGTGCTGTAGATCGCCACGTCGACGCCCAGCTCCGTCAGCTCGGACAGGGACAGCCGGGGGGACCTGCCGCCGCCGATCTGGTTGAACAGCAGCGGCACCCCGCCGGTGACCTCGCGGATCCGGCGGATGGACTCGACGGTGCGCACCCCGTCGACCAGGACCACGTCCGCCCCGCTCTTCGCCAGCGCGACCGCCCGACGCTCGATCTCCGCGTCGTCCGTGGCGTCGGTGCGGGCCACCACGAGCATCTCCGAGCGGCTGTCGAGCACCATGCGGAGCTTGTCCAGGTACTCCTCCAGCGGCAGGATCTGCTTGCCGTCCGCGTGCCCGCAGCGGCGGGGGCGCTTCTGGTCCTCCAGGACGACCCCGGACGCCCCCGCCCGCTCCAGCCGCTGCACGACGTGACAGGCCACCTCCGGGTCCGCGTAGCCGTCGTCGATGTCCACGAGCAGGTGGTGCCGGGGGAACGCGAGCCGCAGCCGCTCCGCGAAGGCCACGATGTCGGGCCAGGCGATGAACCCGATGTCGGGCAGTCCGTAGTGCGAGGCGGCGAAGCCGAAGCCCGACACGAACAGGCCGTCGTAGTGGCGCGCCGCGAGGGATGCCGAGTACATGTCGTAGATGCCGATCAGCGGTGTCGTCTCCGCGTCGGTGATGGCTTCACGCAGTGCGAGCCCGTAGCCCATTGACCCTCCGAGGGGCAGGCGGCAGCGTCGATGACTGCCGTGATGGCGAAGTGCGCGGTGATCTTCGCAGCGCCGTCGCCGGCGGTGCGAATCGCCATCACTCGACCGGACGCTCCTCTTTCGGACACTCGCTCGCATCCGGTGGCCGGTTTCCTCGCGGGACGCCGCTTCCGCCCCTCGGGCCCCGGCTCTCACGGGCGGTTCACTCCAACGGGTTGTTCCGGCGGCGGCGCGCCGAGCCGGGCGCATGAGGTGCCGCCCGCTGGGGATGAACCGTCCGCCGAAAGGGCCCGTCCGTCCACGTCCGAAGGAGCCGGCCTATGTCCGACGTCGTCTTCACGGCCGACTTCAGTTCGCGCGCCCAATGGGTGGCCGGACGGTCGTGGGCCTATCCCGGTGGCGGTCCCGTCAACCCGTCGGACGACAAGCTCGACTACCTGGTCTCGCACCCCGCCTACAGCCGCACCGGCACCTTCCGCGCGCGGCGACGGCGCGACGGGCTGTGGAGCGCCGGCCTGCTGACCACCGAGGGGAGCGAGGACGAGTTCACCCTGCGCACGGGAGACGTGCTGGAGGCACGGGTCCGCCTGCCCGAGGAGATCGGTGCCTGGCCCGCCGTCTGGACCTGGCGGGACGGCGGCCAGGAGATCGACGTGTTCGAGTACCACCCCGACAATCCCGACCTGCTGGAACTGTCCAACCACGTCCGAGGGGGCCAGCACTACCACCGGGACGAGGCCGTCCGCCCCGGCGGGCACGTCGAACTGCGCGTGGAGTTCGGCGCCGGCTCCGTGGTGTGGTGGGTGAACGGCGCACGCGTCTTCGCCGACGGACGCGGGGTCGGGGAGGACTGGTACGCCTACCTCATCGTCAACATCTCGGTGTGCGGCGGGCGTTACCACCCGCCTCCCGATCCGGGGACCAGGGAGATGTCGTTCGCCGTGGAGCGCCTGGTCGTCCGCCGTCCAGCGTCGGACGACGCGATGGTGTGACCGGACGGCCACCTCGCGGGACCGCGCCGGACAGGCGCGGGAGCCCGCCGAAGCGGACGTTCCGGCACGGCCGTGAGCGGGGAGCGGCGGGCCCGGTGGGCCGTACCGCTCCCCGTCCCCGTCAGGGCGCCCAGGGCGCCTCGACGGCCCAGGTGGTGTCCTCGGTGAACGAGGTCGGGTTGTCCCACGTGTGGGTTCCGCCCGGAGTGGCCAGCCACAGTTCGGCGTTGTAGTGCCGCAGGTACTGCTCGGGGAAGTTCGACGCGGACAGGCGCACCGCCCCGCCCGCGCCCCGCACCGCGCAGAAGGTCGCGTCGGCCTTGAACACGTCCCCGCTGCCCGCCTCCTTGTAGACGCGGAAGTCGCGGTGACGCAGGTACTGGCCGGGGTAGTTGCGTGACTCGAATGAGTAGCACGCACTGTTGGCGAGGCCCGGCACGATCCTCCAGGTGGCGTCGTTCTTCAGCAGGGCGGTGCTGTTCGCGTCGACGACGTCGGTGTAGGCGGCGCCGTCCCGGTGCCGCAGGTAGCGGTTCGTGTAGCCCGGGGTGGTCACCCGCAGGGACCTGTACTGGTTCGCCGGCAGGGTGACGGGCGCGGCCGGGGACCGGGACGCGTCGATGAGCGCCCGGTTGGCGGCCTGGACCCGGGCCGCGTCCACCTTGACGACCTGCCGGTCATAGGTGAGGAGGCCGTTCGCCTCGTTCTCCACGTCGGTGATCTCCGTGTAGACGGACGCGGAGAGTCCGGCGGGCATCCGCACCTCGCGTAGCGCGTCCAGGAGCCCGACGAAGCGGTTGTCGAGGTGCGCACGGTCCGCCTGGTCCTCGTAGCTGAAGCCGCCGCCGGGATACCACTCGTGGCCGGTCACCTTGAAGCCCAGGCCGCCGTACTCGCCGAGGACGGCGGCGCGGGTGGCGCTCGGCACGGTGGTTCCGGGACCGACGTAGACGTGGTGGTCCAGGACGTCGCCGTTGCCGCCGTCGACCGCCCCGCAGCAGTTGACGCCGCTCATGTTGTCGACCAGCCGCGAGGGGTCGTACGCCTTCACGTGGTCGGCGATGCGGGCCTGGTCGTACTGGCCCCAGCCCTCGTTCTGGTCGACCCACATCACCACGGACGGCGAGCTGCGGTGCTGGTCGATGACGCGGTCGTACTCGGCCTCCCACTGCGTCCGGGCGGCGCCGTCCGGGGTGCGGGTGTCCATCGCCGGCATGTCCTGCCAGACCAGCAGTCCCAGCTTGTCCGCCCAGTAGAACCAGCGCTGCGGTTCGACTTTGATGTGCTTGCGCACCATGTTGAAGCCGAGGTCTTTGTGCTTCTGCAGGTCGTACTTGAGGGCGTCGTCGGTCGGCGCGGTGTAGATGCCGTCCGGCCAGTAGCCCTGGTCGAGGGTGCCGGTCTGGAACACGAACCTGCCGTTGAGGACGGGACGCAGGACTCCGTCGACCTTCGCGATGCCGACGGAGCGCATCCCGGTGTAGCTGCCCACGGAGTCGACCGTGGTGGAACCGGAGACCAGGTCCGCCTTGACGTCGTAGAGGAAGGGGTCGTCGGGCGTCCACAGGTGCGGGCCGGGTACCGGCACCGTGAACGTGCTGCCGACCGGGCCTGTCGCGCTGCCCACCGTGGATGAGCCGGAGGACACGGTCACCCGGGCGCTCTGGCCCGAGACGCCGTCGCCCCTGACGGTGACCTTCAGGGTGTTGTTCGACAGGTCGGGCACCATGTCGAGCCGGGTGATGTGGGCGGCGGACGTGGGCTCCAGCCACACCGTCTGCCAGATGCCCGAGGCGGCGGTGTAGAAGATCCCGCCCCCGGCGTGCGGGGTCACGTCGTTGATGCGCTGCTTGCCGATCGCCTGGCCGCCCGTCTGGGTGGGGTCCCAGACGGACACGACGACGGTGTTGGTGCCGCCGTTGAGCCGGTCGGTGATGTCGTACGAGAAGGAGTCGTAGCCCCCGCTGTGCGTGGTGCCGACCTGCGTGCCGTTGACCCAGACCGTCGTACGCCAGTCGCTGGCACCGAAGTTGAGCTGGACGCGGCGGCCGTTCCAGCCGGCCGGGACGGTGAAGGTGCGCTTGTACCAGAGCTTGTCGTTCTGGGTGATCTTGCGCTGGATGCCGGACAGGGCCGACTCGGCGACGAAGGGCACCCGGATCTGGTCGGGGAACGACGAGGGCAGGCCGGCGTCCGCAGAGGTGACGGCGAAGTCCCAGATGCCGTTGAGGTTGGCCCAGTCGGGGCGGGTGAGCTGCGGGCGCGGGTACTCCGGCAGCGGCTTGTCGACCGGGACCTGGTTCGTCCACGGGGTGGTCATGGGGGCGGGTTTGGGGGTCCACGCGGCGGGTGCCGCCTGAGCCGGGGCCGTGGCGGTCAGCGCGGCCGTGCACACCAGTGTGAGCGTGGCCAGGGCGGTGGTGATCCGCCTCGCTCCGCGTCTGAGCCAGGCGGTCGCGGGGGGTGGAGCGGCGGTGCTGCGCATCGTGACTCCTCGGGGGGTTCGGGTGGGGGCAAGGACGTGCGCGTACGCCGGGCGGCTGCGGCGCCCGGTACCGGAGCCCGCGGGCCGGGCGCGGGGTGCGGACCGCGCGCTGAGGCCGGGGCTGGGTCGAGCGAAGGGGGTGGCGGCTAGGGCCTGTCGTTTGGATCAGGTCGGTGTCGCGGGGTCTGGCACGCACATCTGCGGCGTTGTCGTCGGTCGCCGAAGCTCCGCTTCGACTCCC